>DASZZD010000060.1:0-64877 GCA_035545015.1 Phycisphaerae bacterium | reverse complement strand
AAGTACGGAGGCGGTGAGGGGAATGCGGAGATTGTGGTTCATGATTCACGTGGATGAGGCGGATTCTTTTTTGATTCGTTGTAATGGAACGCGGGGTTGGGCGACTGGTGAAGGGGCGGGGTGATGATGTGAGGCGTGAGCGATGGAAGATGTGGGTGAGATGGTGAGGACGTACGGGGGGATGGTGTGGGGGACGGTGTATCGGTTGGTGGGGAACGGAGTGGAGGCGGGGGATTGTTATCAGGAGGTGTTTGCGGCGGCGGTGGAGGTGGGGAGGCGGGAGGAGGTGTTGAGTTGGGAGGGGATGCTGCGGCGGTTGGCGACGGTGAAGGGGTTGGATGTGTTGCGGCGTCGGGTGCGGGAGCGGGAGCGGCGCGGGGAGGGGGAGGTGGAGAATCTGGTGGACCGGGGGGCGGCGGGGCCGGCGGAGGTGGCGGAGCGGGGGGAGCTGGTGGAGCAGTTGCGGGGGGCGTTGGGGCAGTTGCCGATGGAACAGGCGGAGGTGTTTTGCCTGCGGCACGTGGAGGGGATGAGTTATGAGGAGATTGGGGAGCAGGTGGGGATGACGGCGAATGCGGTTGGGGTGCTGGTGCATCGGGTGAAGGGGAAGTTGCGGGAGTTGATGGAGAGCGAGGTGCGACATGGACAGTGAACGAGATGTGATTCGCGGGGAGGGCGGCGGGGAGGATGTGGTGGATCGGGCGGCGGCGGCGATGCGCGGGATGCGCGTGCCGGGGGCGCCGGGGGGGCTGATGGAAAAGACGATAGCTTCGGCGCGTGCCGGGGCCGGTTCTGGAGGCGCGGGCGCGGCGAGGGCCGGGTCCGCGATGGGATCCAAGCAGAAAGGTTGGTGGAGTATGAAGATGGTGCGACGGACGGCGGTGGCGGCGGCATTGGCGGCGGCGGTGGGAGTCGGGGTGGTGATGGCGCCGTGGGGCGGGGGACGGGTGGCGTTTGCGGATGTGGTGGAGCAGGTGAAGGCGGCGAAGGTGGTGGGGTGCAAGGTGAAGATGGAGATGGATCTGGGGGAGAAGGGGACGCGGACGGTGACGAGCAACGTGGTGATGTCGGAGGAGGGGTGGTCGATCACGCAGAATGGGACGAAGCGGACGGTGTTGAAGGCGTCGCCGGGGCATATCGAGATGATGATGCTGGATGATGAGGCGAAGAAGGCGATCATTATTGATTCGAAGGATTCGGGGATGGTGGGCGGGGCGGCGGCGGGGGCGGAGCAGGTGCCGAATTTGTTGACGATGTTTCAGGGGTTGGGGACGAAGGGGGAGGAGGCGCTTGGGGAGAAGGAGGTGGAGGGGGTGAAGGCGCGGGGATTTTCGGTAAAGGCGGGGGCGGGGGGGGGGCAGACGTATGAGATCTGGGCGGACGAGAAGACGGAGAAGCCGGTGCTGGTGACGATGGCGACGCAGGCGATGGGGGTGGGGGCGCGGTACACGTACAGCGATTTTGACTGGAATCCGGTGGTGCCGGCGGGGTTGGCGGAGTTTCGTGCGCCGGCGGGGTATACGGTGACGAAGTCGGCGCTAGATGTGGCGGGGATGGGGGAGAAGGATGTGGTGGAGATGCTGCGGGTGGTGGGGGAAGTGAATGGGGGCGTGTTGCCGGCGCGGGTGGATATGGAGTCGGTGATGGAGATGATGAAGGATTCGGTGCAGGCGAAGGGGGCGGCGGGTCAGACGCCGGAGGCGCGGCAGGCGGTGGCGGCGGAGATTGCGCCGCTGGCGCGGGCCTGGATGGTGATGGGGGGTACGAAGTATGGGACGGGGTGGACGTATGATGGGCATGGGGTGGCGGTGGGGACGAAGGGGAAGGCGGTGCTGTGGTATAAGCCGGCGGGGAAGGCGGGGTGGCGGGTGATTGATGCGGATGGGACGGTGCATGATGCGGCGAGTGCGCCGGCGGGCGGGGAGAAGGTGAAGGTGACAGACATGAGCGAGAAGATGCGGGAGGGGGTGCGGGGGATGCCGTGAGGGCGGAGGGGGGGGCGGGGGCGGGGACAGACGGAATTGCCCACAAATAGGCACAAATTTGCATAAATGGTGGTGGGTTTGCGGGCGTTCCGTTCGGGGAGGGGCTTTTAAATAAACACGGCGGGCATGGAGCCACGACCGGGGGAACGCTTTGGAGGGATACCGGGAGTTCAAGCTGATTCGGTTGGTTCAGGGTTGTGCGAGGGCATGTTGGATGGCGGTGCGAAGGCGCGTTTCAGAATCGGCGGAGAATCCGACGAAGACTTGCTCGACCCTGCCGTCCTTGCCGATGACGACGGTTTCGGGGAGAGCGTCGGCGGCGTAGGCTTTGGCGGCGGTTCCGTCGTCGATGGCCACGGGCAGGGTCATCTGTTTGTTGGCGATGAAGTCTTTTACCGCGTCGGGCTTTTCGCCGGCGTCGAGTGCGAACATTTCGAGTCCCTTTGATTGGTTTTCCTCGTGGAGTTTGTGGAGGGCCGGCATGCTCGCGATGCAGGGGACGCACCAGGTGGCCCAGAAATCGAGGACGACGACGTGGCCCTTGAGGGCGGAGAGAGTGACGCGGGTGCCGTCGAGGCAGGTGAAGGTGAGATCGGGGGCGGGCCGGCCCTGGAATTTGTCGGCGACCTCGGCGGGCTGGAGGAGTTGCTGGGCGCCGGGGGGCGGGGTCCAGTCGAAGGATTGATGAAGGGGCGCGGCGTTGAGGGTGGTGCTGGGGTAGTCGCAGACAATGACGCCGGCGACGGCGGCAACTCCCGTGGCGCCGGGACGCGGCGGGATGGTCGTGGAGATGCGTCGGACGAGATGAGTTTTCTGATCGAGCAGGAGCACGACCTGGCTGGCGGGGCAGTCGTAGATAACGGCGCTGAAGGGATGGCCGTCGATGAGCACATCGGGCGCGGTGTGGATCCGTCGGGCGTCGGGGGCGAGAGATACGCCGCTGCCGGGTGCGATGCACAGGGCGAGGGCCGGATCAAGGCGCCACATGGCCGTGGCGAGTTGGCCGCGGTGGTCGGCGATCTGGTCGGCGGCGACGGCGGGGCTTTCAGAGAGGTAACCGGATCCTTTTGGACCGGTGAGCAGCATGTAGGCGAAAGCGCCGGTGCCACCGAAGGAGATGTTGGCGGAGCCGTCGGCACCGGCCTTGGGGGTGTGCCGGAACTGGCTGGGGGAGAGGAAGGTGGTGTCGAATGGGTAGTGGAGCGGCTGTTGTTTTCCGCCGGCAGTAAGGTTGCCGGAGAGGGTGCCGGTGAATTGGATAGCGTGGAGGTTGCTGTAGGCGGCGCGAAGGGCGGCGAGTTGAGCCCGGGCCTCGGGGGAGATGTCGGGCTGGGTAGCGGCGGGGGTTGGCTGCGAGGCCGGTGCGGCTGCGTTCGCGAAAAGTGGCGGCGACGTGAAGAGACTGCATGCGAACATCGCCGAGACAAGCAGCGTGGCGCGATCAAAGGCTTTCATGGGATTCCTTTCGGGTGAGTGATTCGGTGAGGGCGGCGATGCGGAGTTGCAGTTCGAGGTTGCGCTGTTCGAGGTCCATGCGGGCGTTGCGGATCTGGCCGCGGAGGTGAAGGACGGAGACGATCACAAGGAACACGGCCCCGGCGGTGAGGACGCGGATGGATTGGAGGGTGTCAGGTGCAGCGGCGGCGGCGATGAAGGTGGCGGCCGCGATGATGACGATCAGGCCGAGCTGGAGGAATGCCTGGATCTTTCCACGTTTGCGGCGGTCCATAGAGGCATTGAGAAAGTCTCGCAGGAGGTAGGCGCTCCAGACAATCGCCACGAGCACAATGACGGCGTCGATGATGAGGTGATGCAGGGGCTGGGTTCGATTTGCCGCAAGGTCATAGACGATATAGCCGGCAATGGCGAGGCCGAAGAGAATGCGAATCGCCAGATGGGTGCGGCGGGCGGGGCCGAGCTTTTCGATGAACATTTGGTCAACGGCGTGGCGGTAGTTCTGGAACGAAGCTTCGTCGATGGGTTGTTGCGCGACGAGGCGGGATTGGAGAGTCTGGTGGTCGCGGGTCATGGGTTCTCCTGATTTTCCAAGAGCTGGCGCAGATCGCGTTTGGCGTGGTGGAGGCGGGATTTGACGGTGCCGGGGGGAACCTCGAGGACGCGGGCGATCTGGTCGACGGAAAAATCTTCGAGGAAGTAGAGGGTGAGGACTTCGCGGTGGGCGATGGAGAGGCGATCGAGGGCGAGGTGGAGGGCCTCGGCGTTGTCGAAGCGGTCCTGGGCGTGGTCGTCGGAGGTGGGCAGGTCGTCGGCGGCGTCGGTGGTTTTGAGGAGGCGGAGCTGGCGGTGGTCGATGGCCTTGTTGCGGGCGATGCGGTAGATCCAGGGGGAGAAGTCGCGGGGGTCGTCGAGGCGACCGATGCCGCGATAGGCGGCAAACCAGACTTGCTGGAGGATGTCGTAGGCGTCGTGGTGGCGTGGGACGAGGCGGGAGATGTAGTAGAGCATTTTTCGTTCCCAGGCGGCGACGAGTTCGGGCCAGGCGGAGGGGTCGTCGCGCATGCAGCGGAGGACGAGGAGTTGGGTGCGGAGTTTTTCGGTTTCGCTAGGCAAGGGGGCTCCTGATGGGGATATAGTCTGGGCGGAGGCGGGGGCGGTTCAATTGCGGGAGGGATTTTTTTGCGGGGAGCGGAAGCGTCTTTCCTCGGGGGTCCAGACTGAAGAAGGGGCGAGGAGGCGAAGGGCCACGTCGCGGCGGGGGTAACCGAAAATTAACCACGAAGGACATGGAGGGCAGGGAGCAACGACGACGACGACCCCCCCGCGACGACGTAAATGGCCACGAAAGGCACGAAGGACACGAAAGAAGACGACGGGAATTTGTCCACGGATGGACACGAATTTACACGAATTTGGGGCGTGGGATTGCGTGCAACGGGAAGGGGCCGCCGATGGACGCCGATGGACACCGATGATTGGATTGCGCGGGAAAATCTTGTCGGCAAAGGAAGAGGTTTCGAGATAGTCATACGAAGGCGCTGGGAGAATTTGGGGGAGTCCTTTTGGAATCGGGGTTACTTGGCGTGGAGGGGAGGCGCGGGGGCGGGGTTCGGGTAGGATGCGGGTTTGGGGGTGGGTTGTATCGTGCACTTGGATTGGCGAGGAATGGTTATGGCGAATTCGAAAGTTCCGGCACCGACACCTTTGGGGTTGGCGGCTTCGTTTGGGTTTGGGGATCGGACGGGGTTGGCGACGGCGGGGCATATTGCGGCGTTGCGGAAGGCGGGCGGGGGGATCAAGCCGATTTTTGCGCAGCAGTCGATTCGGGAGATGACGCGGACGAATCGGACGCCGGAGCAGGTGATGGGGGATGCGTTGCGGGCGATGGAGGCGGCGGGGTATACGGGGCAGCATGGGGCGGATGCGGACCATTTGAAGACGCCGGAGGATGTGGATCGGACGGCGGCGGCGGGGTTCACGTTTTTCACGATCGATCCGTCGGATGATGTGGATCCGCAGGCGGACAATTACGATGGGGGGAGGCTGGCGGAGAAGTTTGAGGCGGTGAAGGCGGAGGTGGATTGGGTGGAGCAGTATCGGGGGAAGACGGTGAAATTGAAGACGGGGACGACAATCGATTTGAACGAGCAGGCGGTGAAGCGAGCGGCGGTGAAGTATGGGCGGGCGATCAACCGTGCGACGCGGATGGCGAAGCACATTGCAGGGGTGCATCAGAAATCGGGGAAGGATTATGAGATTGAGTTGTCGGTGGATGAGACGCCGCAGCCGACGACGCTGGCGGAGCATTGGATCATTGCGCAGCAGGTGCTGTCGAAGGGGATGAAGCTGGTGTCGCTGGCGCCGCGGTACATTGGGGATTTTGAGAAGGGGGTGGATTACAAGGGGGACGTGAAGGCGTTTGAGAAGTCGCTGGCGGATCATGTGGCGGTGATGGAGGATTTGGGGCCGTATAAATTGTCGCTGCATTCGGGGTCGGACAAGCTGTCGATTTACACGCCGTTCGCGCGGGTCACGAAGGGGAAGTGGCATGTGAAGACGGCGGGGACGTCGTATCTGGAGATGCTGCGGGTGGTGGCGCGGCATGATGAGAAGCTGTTCCGGGAGCTGATCGATTTTGCGCGGGGGCGGTATGACGTGGACAAGGCGACGTATCACGTGTCGGCGGAAGTGAGCAAGGTGCCGGCGCCCAAGGATGTGAAGGATGGGCGGGAGCTGGAGCGGCTGTATTTGGAGATGTGGCCGGATGTGAAGGCGGGGGCGGGATTCACGGAGCCGGGGCGGCAGATTCTGCATTGCACGTTTGGGAGCACGCTGACGAATGGGGAGCTGGCGCGGCGGATCAAGGAGGTTTTGCGGGCGCATCCGGAGACGTTTACGGAGGTGTTGACGGAGCATTTTGCGAAGCATCTGGAGGCGTTAAACCGGGGGATGGAGGGAGGACGGTAAATGGCCACGAAAAACACGAAAGGCACGAAAGACGACGACGGGAGTTGTCCACGAATGTTCACAAATTGACACGAATAGTGCGGGGGGCTGTTGAGTGGACGGGTAGGAGCCGCCGATGGATGCGGATGGACGGCGATGGTTTTTTTTAGGGGGGGTTGTTGGGTTGGGGATGACGGTATGAAGGGTGCGAGGTGGGGTTGATGGGGATGGGGAGGTTGGGGGATGAGGAGGAGTGTTGTGATGCGGTGGATTGTGGGTTGGGCGGTGGTTCTGGGGGTTGGGGCGGTGGCGGTTTGCGAGGGGGCGGGGCCGGCGGCGCGGCCGTATACGGTGGGGGCGGAGACGACGGTGGTCAGTGGCCCGGTGCGGGCAGATGGGACGATTGATTATGTGGCGGTGATCAATGGGGAGCTGTCGAAGGGGGTGACGAAAGGGGGCGCGGGAGGATATTGGGCGTATGTGGCGGTTGGCGCGGCTGACCACCCAGGAGGGGACGGAGATCGATGAATTGATTGCGTTGGCCCTGGCGAATGTGGCGGATCAGGCGGCGGCGGGGCTGGCGACGGCGCCGAAGATCACGGGGGCGCAGTTGCAGGAGATTCGGGGGGATTTGGCGGATCCACGGAATGCGATGACGTTCGAGGTTGATATGGAAAAATACCTGTCGCTGGATTCCGTGATGATGTGCATTCGCGGGGAGGGGACGAAGGTGCTTGATCCGGCGGCGATAATTAATCCGGGGGAAACGGTGGATGAAGGGGATTTGGCAAAGGCGGATTGGGACGTGCTTTTGCGCGCGTTGAACGGGGCGGCGGCGGCGTATGGAGACATTGAGAAGTTGCCGACGTATGCAGAGCGGCAGGCGGCATATGCGAAGCGCGAGCCGGCGTTCGAGGAGGCGAAGGCGCCACTGAGCATGGTGGCGGAGGGTTCTTCGCGGCCGGAGGTTGGCAAAGCGGCGGTGGAGGCGTTTTTGAAGATGGGCCCGGAGGAATCGCGGGAGGCGTACTCACGGCGGCTGGCGATGTTGTTTGGTCCTGATCCGGCGGTGGGTGCGCGGGTGGACAAACTGGTGGAGCGCGAGCATGTCTATCGGCGGCTGGCGGAGCTTGCGGTCGATATGGCGACTTATCGGCTCGGGCACAGGGAGTATCCGGAGACGCTCGCCGCGCTCGCTTCGCCGATCGATGCTTCCGATCCGTTTTCCGGGAAGGCTTTGATTTATCGTAGGACTTCTGACGGGTTCCTGCTGTATTCCGTCGGGTTTAACGGGAAGGACGATGGGGGGTCGGATGATATTTTGAATGAGAAAGACGACATTGTTATTCGGGCGGGGAAGCGGGAGTGAGGCGGCGTGCAGCGGGTGGGGGAGAGTGGAGAGCGTGATGGCGTTGTTGATACCGAAGGTGTTTCATCAGATCTGGCTGGGATCGAAGCCGATACCGGGGAAGTTTCGGGAGTGGGCGGAGCGCTGGGTTGCCTTGAATCCGGGATGGCGGGTGGAGTGGTGGAGGGATGAGCGGTTGCCGGCGCTGGTGAATCGGAAGGAGTTTGAGGGGGCGGACAAGATGGCGGCGAAGAGTGACATCTTGAGATATGAGATTTGCTGGAAGCACGGGGGGATCTATGTGGATTCGGATGTGGAGCCGCTGCGGCCGATTGGGGAGTTGCTGGAGGGGGTGAATGCGTTTTATGGGGACGAGCGGCCGGACACGCCGTGCAATGCGATCTTGGGGTGTGCGGCGGGGGATGGGTTTTTCGAGCACCTGGTGAAGAAGTTGCCGGAGTCGTTCAGAGGGGAGGGGGACATCGTGGACAAGACGGGGCCGCGGTTTTTGAAGCGGGAGCTTGAGGCGTATCTCGGGGAGAAGCGGCGGTATGAGTGGGATTGGGGGATGAGGCGGCGGCTGCGGGTGTCGTCGGCGGATGGTTCGCGGCAGGTGTATGGGTTTGATTGGCGGGTGTTTTATCCGTATTACTACACGGAGCCGCAGCGGGAGTGGGATCAGTACCCGGAGGCGTATGCGCGGCATCATTGGACGGCGAGCTGGTGGAAGGATGGGGGGGTGTGATTCCCAAGGGAGACGCGGTGTATGGACATCCGGCTGCAATTCACGCTGACGCCTGACGACTATTGCGACTTTCAGTTTGCGTACATGAAGCACCGGCGCTCGCTCACACCGCGCAATGCGCGCGGGATGCGGTCGCCCCGGCTGATTTTCTGGGGAGCCCTGGTCCTGATCATGGTGATCTTTATCTGCTTCATGGTGCTGGTGACACCTCCCTCGGCACCCGGCGCGGCGGCGGCGCCTGCGCCCCCACCCATCCCGCCGGGCCAGGCGATCCTTGAGATGCTGCCCTTTCCGGTTTTTTTCATCATGGTTGCGGGGCTCGTGATCTGGGTGGGGCGATCGAAGTTTCTTTATCGCCGGTTTGCGCCGCAGGTGTTGAGGGTCGGCGAACCGAAGACGGCGGAGATTACGGACGGTCAACTCACGGTGCAGGAGCCCGGCGCCACGTCGGTCTTTCAGTGGAATTATTTCATGCGCTTCATCGAAACGCGCTCATCTTTTCTGTTATTCACGATTCCGCGGGGGGCGCATATACTTCCGAAACGGGCTTTCACTTCGCCTGCGGAACTCAATGAGTTCCGCGCGTTTGCCCAAGCTCACGTGGGCAACGTTCCCATCGGATTTCCGGTGCAGGCACAGCCATCAGCGTGAAAGTCCGCAATCCTGTGTCAAGAGGACCATCGCTTCCACCACGACGTCGAGGCTGGGGACGGAGGTGTGGGGCTGGTGGCTGGATGATGAGGAGCGTATATGCGGGTTGCCAGTTTTGTTTGTGCGGCGGTGATGGTGTCGGGAGCGGGAGTGGTGTACGCGGCGGGGCCGGCGGCGCGGCCGTATACGGTGGGGGCGGAGACGACGGTGATCAATGGGCCGATGTGGGATGATGGGACGCTGGATTATGTGGGGGCGATCAATGAGCGGCTGTCGAAGGGGGTGACGGCGGAGAATAATGCGGCGGTGGTTTTGCTGGGGGTGTTTGCGCCGGTGGGCAAGACGAAGGAGGAGTTGGCGGCGCTGGGGGTGAAGGGTGGGGCGCTGGTGCCGGCGATGAAGAGCCTGGAGGACTTTGCGCTGGAGCAGCATCTGGATATCGATGTCGATGTGCTGGGGGATCGGGAGATGGAGGCGCGGCGGCGGCCGTGGACGGAGAAGGAATTTCCGGTGATTGCGGCGTGGCTGGATGCGAACAAGGCGGGGCTGGCGAGGATCAGGGTTGGGGCGGAGCGGCCGCGGTTTTATTTGCCGTGGGTGGCGGAGCATGGGCGTGGGGATGTACTGAGCGCCATACCGCTGCAGGCGGATGTGTCGATGGAGCGGGATGCGCTGATGTGCGAGGCGATGCGTCTGGCGGGGGCGAAGGATGTGGCGGGGGCGCTGTCGGAGTTGCGGGAGGTGAGGAAGCTGGGGGCGCTGCAGGTGCAGGGGCGGACGGAACTGGCGGTGCTGGAGGGGGCGGCGGCGGCGAGGGCGGCGTGGACGGCGTATGCGGGGATGGTGACGAAGATGGATTTGACGGATGAGCAATTGGCGGCGGTGGGGCGGGAGTTGGAGGATCGGACGATTGATCTGCCAGAGCGGCCGGTGATTGATGTGGAGTATCTGCTGGCGCCGGGGACGGTGATGTCGTGCATTGGGGGGCAGGGAGACATTTTTGCGGATCGAGGCAATGGGGATTCTGCCGGGCGATCAGGTGGATCCGGGGGACCTTGCGAGCGCAGACTGGGACACGGTGCTCAAGACGGTGCATGCGAAGACGGCGGCGATCGAGGCGGCGGAGGGGCTGCCGACGTTTGCGGAGCGGCAGGCGGCGTTGGAGAAGCTGCCGGGGCCAGCGCATCCTTTCGATGCGGCGACGCTGGATGAGATTGAGATGGGAACAGGGACGGGAAAGAGGAAGGAGGCGGTGGAGGCGTTTTTGAAGAGGAAACCGGGGGAGAGCGTGGAGGCTTACAGCGTGCGGGTGTCGGATATGTTTGGGCTTCTGCCGGAGCAGGTGAGGAGCTATGACCGTTTGCTGGAGGCGCGGGAGGTGCAGCGGAAGTTGGTGCTGCTGGCGGTGCGGCTGGAGCAGTATCGGCGGAAGAATGGGGCGTTTCCGATGGGGCTGCAGGAGTTGGGGGCGGGGGTGGATACGAGCGATCCGCTGTCGGGGAAGGGGCTGATTTATTATCCGGCGGATGGGGGGTATACGTTGAAGTCGGTGGGGGTCAACGGGAAGGATGATGGGGGGAAGGCGGATGACCTGGTGGTCAGCGTGGGCAAGTGAAGGCAGGCGGTGTGGGTGGGAAGGAATTCACACGACGTCGTCGAAGGTGGGGACGAAGGTGTGGGGGATGAGGATGGGGGTGATGCGGCGGTCGGGGTCGTTGGCGGCGAGGAACATGCGGAAGGCCCAGATATCGCGGCCGAAGTAGATCCAGAGTTTGTGGGGCGCGGCGGCTTCCTTGAGTTTCTGGAAGGAGCGGGCTTTGACGGTGGAATCGATTTCCATGATGAGGACGGGGGTGCGGTCGGGGGCGGACCAGACGACGTCGACGCGGCCGGCGCGTTGGGTGGGGTGATCGGCAGGCGCGGGGGCGAGGTCGGGGTCGTCGAAGAGGGCGGGGGATTCGTTCCAACCGCGGGCGTCGAAGACTTCGGCGAGGGCGGCGAGTTGTTTCTGGAAGGCGTTGTGGTAGTGGATGCCCTTGAGGCCGGACTTGTGGAGGTTCATGCCGATGGCGCGGATGCGCGCGGTGAGATCGTCGAGGGAGGCGGGTGAGAGGAAGGGTTGCATGGGGGCACGCGCGTCTTTGAGGTTGGGGACGGCGATGGGCTTCCACTGGTCGATGAAGGGCTGGACGATTTTGGAGACGGCGTCGGGGGTGAGGGGAGCTTCCTGCGCGAAGAGGCGCAGGCGGCGCAGCGATTCACGGTAGTGGCGTCCATCCATGACGGTTGTAACTATAAGGGGGGGCGGGAACTGTGGACAAGCGCGGAAATTCGTGGGGCGGCTGCACGGCGGGGCGGAGAATTTGGTGGTTGTATTTTGTTAGGTATTTGTTATATCTGGCGGCAGGCGCTGTTTCGTTGGCGGAGGCGGTTATGAGCGAGGATGAGTTTTTGTATCGGGACGCGCTGGCACAGGGGCCGGCGCATCGGCGTGGGGCGGGGTTGAATCCGGGGAATCGGTTTGAGCGGGTGCGGCTGCACGTGCTGGGGGAGGAGATCGATCGGCAGATGGTGGAGCGGGCGGAGGAGGGAGGGGCGGGGTTGCGGCGGGTGGAGCGGCAGGTGTTTTTCGATCGGACGCAGCGGATTATCAATGAGGTGGCCAAGACGTCCGATGTGCCTTTCGATTGGACGGTGAATCCGTATCGGGGGTGCGAGCACGGGTGCATTTATTGTTTTGCGCGGCCGTTCCATGAATTCCTGGGGTTCAGTTGCGGGCTGGATTTTGAGACGAAGATTCTGGCGAAGCCGGACGCGCCGGAGCTGTTGCGGAAGGAGCTGGCGGAGGCGCGGTGGAAGGGGGAGCCGATCGTGATGTCGGCGATCACGGACATTTATCAGCCGCTGGAACACAAGATGCGGATTGCGCGGGGATGCCTGGAGGTGATGGCGGAGTGCGGGCAGGCGGTGACAACGATGACGAAGAGCGCGCTGGTGCTGCGGGATGTGGATTTGTGGCAGCGGCTGGCGGCGATGAACGCGGGGCGGGTGGTGGTGACGCTGGTGACGCTGGATGCGGAATTGGCGGAGAAACTGGAGCCGCGGGCGTCGTCGCCGGCGGGGCGGCTGCGGGTGATCCGGGAATTGACGGCGGCGGGGGTGCCGGTGTCGGTGAACGTGGCGCCGATCATCCCGGGGCTGACGGACACGGAGTTGCCGCGGATCTTGGAGGCGGTAGCGCACGCGGGTGCGCAGCGGGCGGCGTGGGTGTTGCTGCGGCTGCCGTACCAGTTGAAGGATTTGTTTCTGGAATGGTTGCAGCGGTCGGTGCATCCGGAGCGGGCGAAGAAGGTGGAGTCGCTGATCCGGCAGGCGCGCGGGGGGAAGCTGTACCAGGCATCGCGCGAGCGGCGGCACGGGCGCGGGGCGCTGGTGGAGAGCATTGCGCAGACGTTTGACGTGTTCACGCGGAAGTATGGGTTGAATCGGGATGTGCGGCCGCTGTCGACGGCGAATTTTCGGCGGCCGGATGTGGGGGGGCAGATGCGGTTGTTTTGAACAGCACGCGTTTTTCCTGGAGAAGCGTTATGCCACTGCGTGTGCTTTTTTTGGACATGAATTCCTATTTCGCGTCGGTCGAGCAGCACCTGCGGCCGGAATTGCGCGGACATCCGGTGGTGGTTGCCGCGCTGGATGTGGATTCCACGTGCTGTATAGCGGCGAGTTATGAAGCGAAGCGGCTGGGTCTGCGCACGGGGACGCCGGTCTGGCAGGCACGGTTGCATAAGGAGGTCCGCGTGATTGAAGCGCGGCCGGAGATGTACGTGCGCGTCCATCACAAAATCATCAAAGCGGTGGAAACGTGCATTCCTGTCCACGGGGTGCATTCGATTGATGAAATGTCCTGCCTGCTTGATGCGCGGCAGATCGATCCTGACGCTGCCCTGGCCCTTGCGCAGCGGGTGAAGTGCGCGATTTACAACCATGTCGGGCCGTGTTTGAAATGCTCGATCGGCTTGGCGCCCAACCGTTTGCTGGCCAAGGTGGCGGCGGACATGCAGAAACCCGATGGGCTCGTGGTGTTGAACGACTCCGACCTTCCCCGCGCCCTGCATCCGTTGCATCTGAATGATTTGCCGGGCATCGGATCCCGGATGCTGCTGCGTCTGGCGACCGCGGGGATCACCACGGTAGAAGAACTCTGCGGACTTTCGGAATTGCAGCTTAAGAACATCTGGGGTGGCGTGGTGGGGCAGCGGTGGTGGTATTGGCTGCGGGGCTTCAACGTGCCAGAAGCCCCGACGCGGCGATCGAGCGTCGGCCATTCCCACGTACTGCCGCCGGAGCTGCGGACGAGGGAAGGCGCGCGGGCGGTGCTGATCCGGCTGATTCACAAAGTTGCCGCGCGATTGCGCCGCCTGAACCATTGCGCCAGCCTGCTCGAAGTGTACATTTCGTTCACCTTCCGTGAAGAGGGGTGGAAAGCGGCCATTCCGTTGCAGCAATGCCAGGACACGCTGAGCATGCTGGAGGCGTTCAATATCCTGTGGCAATCACCGCCGCCGGGCGATCATCCGACGCAGGTGGCGGTCACGCTGTACAAGCTGACGAACCCGCGCTCGACGACGCTGTCGCTGTTTCCCGCCGACCAGCATCGCCTGGCGCTGTCGTACGCGCTGGATTCCCTGAACGACAGATTTGGCGGCGACACTGTGTATTTCGCGGACATGCACGGCATGCAGGAAGTCGCCCCAACGCGCATTGGTTTCACGCAAATTCCGGACTTTCCCGTGGATGATCTATGATCGTTGTACAGCCAGATGAAAGGCGATGAACGATGGCGACAGGGCTGGTGATGGATGAGCGCTTTTTCGGCATGAGGTGGGCGAGCATCCAGAATGTTCGGAGTGGTTGACAGGGGATCTTTGGGGCGCTGGAGGAGCGCGACGGATGAGGGATGATGGGGGCGGCGCGTGCGTGTAGATATGGTGGAAGGAGTGGCTGGAATTTCGTGAATGTGATATGGTTGCGCGGTGTGGGCGGGGCGGGTTGATGAGGAAGGTGCGGCATGTCGAAGCATGTGGTGTTTGATGACAACGGGAAGATGAAGTCGGATTTGGCGGCGGCGGTGGGGACGTTGCAGGTGCTGGTGTTGCCGGAGGGGCTGGATTTTCATGTGGAGGTGGAGATGCCTCCGGAGCTGGAGAAGGCGTTGACGAAGGACCCGCTGCTGTTGCAGAAGATGCACGACCAGATTGGGCCGACGTATAAGAAGCTGGTGGCGTCGCTGGCGGATGATTTCAAGAAATTCGAGGTGATCGGGCGGGCGCAGCGGGATGAGGGGCACATCGACCTGGTGAAGCAGATACCGGGGAAGATGAAGACGATGGTGGAGCAGCAGATGGGGATCGCGAAGGAGAATGCGACGAAGGATGCGCTGGGGTGCTATGACAAATATCTGCAGTCGCATGCGGAGTATAAGAAGTACAAGATCAAGGTGGGGGCGACGATCACGGGAGCGGTCGCGGGGCTGGCGGCGAGCATTGCGTCGGCGGCGACGGGGGCGTTCACGGGGGGCTTCACGACGGTGATGGGGATCATCGGGTTGATCAAGAGCGCGATCGTGCTGACGAAGGAGATTGCCAGCGCGCTATTGGAGGTGGAGGAGGCGTTCAAGGTCCTGCAGGTGCAGATGGCGGCGATGGAGAAGGCGTTTCTGGACGCGAAGGGGAAGATCACGGCGCTGGGGAAGGTGAACGAGGCGGCGTCGATCGTGTTGAATCAGTTCATCGGGATAGCGGGGCCGAACATCAAGAACACGAGCGACCAGGTGAAGACGGTGAAGGCGAAGACGCAGGGGATCGATGTGAAGTCGCATGCGCTTGCGCAGACGCTGAACAAGGTGCTGAAGCAATCGGAGGTGGCGGAGAACGAGATTGTGGCGAAGGCGGCGGAGGTATTGCACAAGCGGGGGATACCGGACGGGAAGGTGAACGCGTATTTGTCGCAGATCAAGAGCCGGCTGAACACGACGATCATGCCGCTGAATAACAAGGTGATGGAGTTGATCGGGAAGATCGGGGATTTGCAGAAGCGTGTGCAGGCGATGGAGGCGGCGTTGAAGCCTGTGATTGCCAGGTATAAGAAGATTGAGGAGGAGCGTGGGAAGGGGTTTTCGATTTTCGAGCTGGCGTTGTCGTTTTCGGACATTGCGCTGGTGCCGATCACGGCGGGGGTGACGGGGGAGTGGGCGTCGGTGGGTCGGGATTTGCTGATAGCGGAGGCGCAGTGGGGGTATGAGAAGTTGACGGACAAGGCGATTGGGGATGTGCCGCTGTAAGGGGGCGGGGAGGGGGTACGGTGGGGATGGGCGCACAGGGTGTGTGAGGTCGCGGCGTTGCGGCGAGATTGAGGGATGGAGGCGGGCGGGTGGATGGGGGTGGGGGCGGGGGATATACTTTTTGCGGTATGGCGTGATTCCAGCGGAAGCGTAAGGCGTGTGCGGCGTGGCGGCGCGCGGTGGGCGCGGGCCGGCTGGAGGCGGTGCGGGGATCGGCGACAGGAGTTTGCGCGATGGCGTTGTTGATACGGAATGGCGAGATTGTGACGGCGACGGAGCGGTATGTCGCGGATATTTTGTGCGAGGGGGAGGTGATTGCGAAGATCGGGAAGGGGCTGGAGGCGCCGCCGGGCGCGGAGGTGATTGATGCGGCGGGGAAGTATGTATTTCCGGGATTTATCGATCCGCATACACATATTTATTTGCCGTTCATGGGGACGTATGCGAAGGACGATTACGTGACGGCGAGCGAAGCGGCGCTGGTTGGGGGGACGACGACGATCATTGAGATGATTTGTCCGGGGAAGGCGGAGGAGCCGCTGGAGGCGTTTGCGTTGTGGAAGGGGAAGGGGGAGGGGAAGAGCGCGTGCGATTTCACGTTTCACATGGGGGTGACGCGATATGACAGCGGGGCGGAATCGCAGTTACGGGAGATCGTGAAGGCGGGGGTTTCGAGTTTCAAGGTATTTCTGGCGTACAAGGGGGCGCTGGGGATTGATGATGGGGAGTTGTGGAATACGCTGAAACTGGCGAAGAGTCTGGGGGTGATCACGACAGCGCATTGCGAGAATGCGACGGCGGTGGCGGAGAAGCAGGCGGAGTTGTTGGCGGCGGGGAAGACGGGGCAGGGGTATCACCATGAGAGCCGGCCGCCGCTGATCGAGGCGGAGGGGACGCATCACTTGATGACGTTCGCGGCGATGCATGATGCGCATGTGTACGTGGTGCATTTGAGCTGCGAGGAGGCGCTGCGGGTGGCGGCGGATGCAAAGTTTCGGGGAGTGCATGCGTGGGTGGAGACATTGATACAGTATTTGCTGATCGATAAGAGCTATGCAGAGCGGGAGGAGAATTTTGAGGGGGCGAAGTATGTGATGAGTCCGCCGCTGCGGGATAAGAAGAACCAGAAGGTGTTGTGGGATGGGCTGGCGAGCGGGCTTATTTCGACGCTGGCGACGGATCATGCGCCGTTTGATTTTGCGACGCAGAAGGTGATGGGGAAGGGGGATTTCACGAAGATTCCGAACGGGATACCGGCGATTGAGGATCGGGTGAACCTGTTTTTCACGCAGGGGGTGAAGACGGGGCGGATCGGATTGAATCGGTTTGTGGATGCGTGCAGCACACATGCGGCGAAGTTGTTTGGGCTGTTTCCGAGGAAGGGGACGATTGCGCTGGGGAGCGATGCGGATCTGGTGGTGTATGATCCGAACTATCAGGGGGTGCTGAGCGCGAAGAGGCAGAAGCAGAATGTGGATTACAACGCGTTTGAGGGGTGGGAGATTGGGGGGCGGCCGAGCGTGGTGACGGTGCGTGGGGCGGTGGCGGTGCGGGAGGGGAAGTTTGTGGGGGATCACAAGCGCGGGAAGTTTTTGCGGCGGGAGCCTTCGCATTTTTGATGCGAGTAGTCAGTAGTCAGTAGACCCAATGAACAGAGGAATGTGGTGGCAATGAAATTTCTGTATTCTGACTACTGACTTCTGACTACTCGTATCCGGGAGTTTTTTGATGGCGGATCTTTCTGTGAATGTTGGGGGGATTAAGGCGCCGAATCCGTTTTGGTTGTCGAGTGGGCCGCCGACGAATACGGCGCATCAGGTGCGGAACGCGTTTTTGGCGGGGTGGGGCGGAGTGGTGTGGAAGACGGTGACGACGGAGCAAGTGGTGAACGTGGCGTCGCGGTATGGGGGGATTTCGCTGGGGAATCAGCGGTTGATGGGGCTGAACAACATCGAGCTGATTTCGGATCGGCCGCTGGAGGACAATCTGCGGGAGATTGCGGAGGTGAAGCGGGAGTTTCCGGATCGTGCGGTGATTGCGTCGGTGATGGTGGCGAGCACGCGGGAGGCGTGGCATGAAGCGATCAAGCGGATTGGGGATTCGGGGGTGGATGGGTTTGAGCTGAATTTCGGGTGTCCGCACGGGATGAACGAGCGGGGGCAGGGCAGCGCGGTGGGACAGGTGCCGGAGTATTGCGAGCGGATCGTGGGGTGGGCGAAGGAAGCGTCGCGGCTGCCGGTGCTGGTGAAGCTTACGCCGAACGTGACGGACATTGTGGCGGTGGGGCGAGCGGCGAAGCGCGGAGGTGCGGACGGGATATCGCTGATCAACACGATCAATTCGATCATGGGGGTGGACATCGATTCATTTGCGCCGCGGCCATGGGGGGGGGGATGGGGGCCGCACGGGGGGTATAGCGGACCTGCGGTGAAGCCGGTGGCGTTGCACATGGTTGCTAGTTTGGCGGGGGATGCGGAATTGGCGGGAATGCCGCTGTCGGGGATTGGGGGGATTAAGAGTTGGAATGATGCGGTGGAATTCATGCTGTTGGGGGCGACGAGCGTGCAGGTTTGCACAGCGGTGATGCATAAGGGGTTTGGGATCGTGAAGGCCATGATTCGCGGGCTGGAGGGGTACATGGCGGAGAAGGGGTTTGGGACGATTGGGGATTTGCGAGGGAAGGCGGTGGGGCGTATTCGGAAGTGGGGAGACCTGGATTTGAACTATAAAGTGATTGCGCACATTCACGAGGAGAAGTGCATTCACTGTGGGATTTGTTATGCGGCGTGCGAGGACGGATGTTACCAGGCGATCGCGTGGGACAAGGTGCCTCGGGGGGAGTACGTGGAGAAATTCGGGGAGCCGAAGAAGACGCGGGCGGATCAGGCGGCGCCGGCGCTGGCGCTGGAAGGGATTGCTGGGGGAGTTGTGGGGAAGACGGCGACCCCGGTGGATGTGTTTACGGTGAAGACGGACGTGTGCGTGGGGTGCAACATGTGCGCGCTGGCGTGTCCGGTGGAGGGGTGCATCACGATGGATGAGGTACCGACGGTGAAGGGGAAGATGAGTTGGAATGAGTATCAGAAGATGTTGAGCGAGGGGAAGGTGGAGCGGATAGAGCCGACGCGGACGGGGGCGGCGTTGACGTGAAGGCGACGCATGGGGGGCGAGGCGGAAATTTGTTGATTGCTGGCGGGCGTAGCGTTATGAAGGGGGTTATGACACGAGCGACGGAAGAAATCGTGGCGATATGCGAGTCGCTGCCGGAGAGCAGGCGTGCGGAGGTGATGGATTTTGCGCGGTTTCTGCTGGCGCGGGAGGGGGAGGAGGCGTGGGAGAGGGAATTGGAAACGGCGAAGGCGCGGCCACGGCTGGAGGCGTTTTTGCGGTCATCGGCGGCGGAGGGTGATGAGCCGCTGGATCAGGGCCGGTTGTGAAGTCGCGTGTACGGCCCAGTTTCTGGCGGTCGTATGAGAAGCTAGACGGGCGGACAAGAGAGGCTGCGCGGCGGGCGTATGCATTGTTCGCGAAGTCGCCGGAGCATCCATCGCTGCGATTCAAGAAGCTGGGCGGGTATGAGCGGGTGTGGTCGGTGCGGATCAACGAGCAGTATCGGGCGATTGGAGAACGTGACGGCGACACGATTTACTGGTCGTGGATCGGAACGCACAATGAATTCGACAGTCTGTTTGGTTGAGAAGGATCAGCGGACGGGGATTATGAGTTCTGGCGGGCGGTGGCGGCGGTTCAGAGGGAATGGCGCGATTCAGGTGATGCATGACATTACGACCGGAACGAACGGTGGAGGAGTTGAAGGAGTTGCGGGCGTTGACGGGGGATTCTGAGGGGGCGCAGCGGGTGGCGTTTACGGAGGTGTGGGCGAAGGCGCGGGGGTGGTTGCGGGGGAAGTTGGAAGGGGTGCCGGGGGTGGAGGTGCATCGGGATGCGGCGGGGAATTTGTGGGGGACGTTGCGGGGGAAGAGTGAGAAGGCGGTGTTGATTGGGGGGCATATAGATTCGGTGCCGAATGGGGGGTGGCTGGATGGGTGTTTGAATACGCTGGCGGGGGTGGAGATTTTGCGGGGGATTGCGGCGGCGTTTCCAGAGGGTCCGCCGATGACGGTGCGGGTGGTGGATTGGGCGGATGAGGAGGGGGCGCGGTTTGGGAGATCGCTGTTTGGGTCGTCGGCGTTTTCGGGGGCGCTGGTGCTGGAGGAAGTGCGGGGGTTGAAGGATAAGGCGGGGGTTGGGCTTCCGGAGGCACTGGCTTCGCAGGGGATTGAATTTGAGCGGGTGCTGGAGGCGGGGGCAGAACGCGCGGGGGCGGCGGCGTATGTGGAGTTGCATATTGAGCAGGGGCCGGTGTTGGAGAGTCTGGGGTTGCCGCTGGGGGTGGTGCTGGGGACGTTTGGGGTGGAGCGGCACGAGGTGACGTTTACGGGGCAGGCGGCGCATTCGGGGTCGACACCGATGGGGCATCGGCGGGATGCGCTGGGCGGTGTGAGCAAGCTGCACCTGGCGGTGCGGGAAATTGCGGTGCGGCATGGGGGCGTGTGCACGGTGGGGAGCGTGGTGACGAAGCCGGGGATCGTGACGGCGGTGGTGGGTGGGGCGGTGATGACGCTGGATCAGCGGCACCTGGATGCGGGGGCGCTGGCGAAGATGCATGCGGAGGCGCGGGAGGCGAGCGAGCGGATTGCGGCGGAGGAGAAGATTGGGGTCGAATGGAAGAAGTTGTGGGCGATTCAGCCGTTTCCGTTTGATGGGAAGCTGATCGAGATGGCGGATGCGGCGGTGCGGGGGGTGTGCGGGGCGAGCCATCGATTGCCGAGCGGGCCGCTGCATGACGCGGCGGAGGTATGCCGGACGGGGATCCCGACGGTGATGCTGTTCGTGCAGAGTTTGCGGGGGATCTCGCACAACAGGATTGAGGACACGAAGGAGGAGCATCTGGAGATGGCGGTGCGGGCGTTGAATGGATTGGTGCGAAAAATTGTGACTGGTGAATCGTGAATGGTGAAAGGGGCGGGAGAGTGGGGAGGGTGAAAATGGGGGTGGGGAAAGGGAAGGAAATTCTTGATGAGGTCGGGGGAGAATGCTAAAGTAAGTGACTCTCAACGCATTGGCGAAACCGTTGGTTATGCTGCGCGCGGAGGCTGGGGCGAGAGGCCCTGACTCGGAGGTTTTCAGTTGGGTACCACACCATTGGGCTCGTCGGCCGGGATGCCGCAAAAAATCGGGTTGTACGATCCGGCGTTCGAGCATGATTCGTGCGGCGTGGGGTTTGTGGCGCACATCAAGGGGAAGAAGTCGCATGAGATCGTGACCAATGCGTTGACGATGCTGGAGCACATGGACCATCGAGGTGCGTGCGGGTGCGAGCAGAACACGGGGGACGGAGCGGGGATTCTGACGGCGTTGCCGCACGAATTTCTGGTGAAGGCGGCGAAGCGGGACGCGGGGATCGAGTTGCCGGCGAAGGGGGAGTATGGGGCGGGGGTCGTATTTTTGCCGACGGATAACGAGCAGCGGGTGGTGTGCGAGGCGAAGGTTGCGGAGATCGTGGAGGAGCAGGGGCTGAGCCTGTTGGGGTGGCGGGACGTGCCGACGGACAATTCGACGCTGGGGATGACGGCGAAGCAGATTGAGCCGCGGATGAAGCAGGTGTTTATTGGCGGGGGGAAGACGGGAAAGACGGGGGATTCGCTGGAGCGGGAGCTGTACATCGTGCGGAAGCGTGCGACGTATGCGTGCCGGGCGATGGACATGACGATGGCGGGGTATTTTTACGTGTGCTCGCTGTCGACGAAGGTGATGATTTACAAGGGGCAGTTGACGCCTGCGCAGGTGACGGAATATTTCCGGGCGGACATTTCGGACAAGGATTACACGAGCCATTTGGCGCTGGTGCATTCGCGTTTTTCGACGAACACGTTTCCGAGCTGGGACCGGGCGCAGCCGTTCAGGTTCATGGCGCACAACGGCGAGATCAACACGCGTCGGGGGAACATCAACTGGATGCGGGCGCGGGAAGGCATGTTCAAGAGCGAGCTGTTTCCGGGGAAGGAGATCGAGGGGATCAAGCCGGTGATCGAACCGGAGGGGTCGGACTCGTGGGAATTTGACAACTGCCTGGAGCTTTTGCTGCAGAGCGGGCGGAGTTTGCCGCACGCGGTGATGATGATGATTCCGGAGGCGTGGCAGAACCACGAATCGATGGATCCGCGGCGGCGTGCGTTTTACGAGTATCACTCGTGCCTGATGGAGCCGTGGGACGGGCCGGCGTCGGTGGCGTTCACGGACGGGCATTTCATCGGGGCGGTGCTGGATCGGAACGGGCTGCGGCCGTCGCGTTATTACGTGACAAAGGACGACCTGGTGATCATGGCGTCGGAGGTGGGGGTGTTGCCGGTGCCGCCGGAGAATGTTGCGAAGAAGGGGCGTTTGCAGCCCGGGCGGATGTTCCTGGTGGATTTCCAGGAGGGGCGGATCGTTGATGATTTGGAATTGAAGAAGAAGCTGTCGGAGGAGCATCCGTATGGGCAGTGGGTGCAGGAGCAGCGGATCACGCTGGACGACCTGCCGACGCCGACGTATGTGGGCGGGTTCGTGAGCGAGACGCTGATCACGCGGCAGCAGTGCCTGGGATACACGACGGAAGATGTGAACAAGCTGCTGGCGCCGATGGGGACACAGGGGCAGGAGGCGCTGGGGTCGATGGGGAATGACGCGGCGCTGGCGTGTCTGAGCGATCAGCCGCGGATGCTGTACGACTATTTCAAGCAGACCTTTGCGCAGGTGACGAATCCGCCCTTGGATTCGGACAAGGAATACATCGTGATGTCGCTGGAGGCGTACATCGGTCCGGAGCGGAACCTGCTGGAGGCGACGCCGGAGCATGCGCATCGGCTGCGGATCGAGCATCCGATTCTGACCAACGAGCAGTTGGCGAAGATCAAGGAGATGCATCACCGGGGGTGGAAGACGAAGGTGATCGACAGCGTGTTTGAGCGGGAGGCCGGCGAGAAGGGGATGCTGGCGGCGCTGGAGCGGATTTGCGCCGAGACGATGCAGGCGATCAAGGATGGATACAGCCTGGTGATCCTGTCGGACCGGGCGATGGATTATGACAAGGTGGCGTTGCCGTCGCTGCTGGCGATCGGGACGGTGCATCATCACCTGGTGAAGGCGAACAAGCGCACGGCGATCGGGCTGGTGCTGGAGACGGGCGAGGCGCGGGAGGTGCATCACCACGCGATGCTGATCGGGTATGGTGCGGATGCGATCAACCCGTACCTGGCGTTTGAGACGCTGTGGGACCTGCGGGCGCAGAAGAAGATCGACGTCAAAGATGAAAAGACGATCGTCAAGAATTACATCAAGGCGGTGGACAAGGGGCTGCTGAAGGTGATGTCGAAGATGGGCATCTCCACGCTGCAATCCTATAAGGGCGCGCAGATTTTTGAGGCGGTGGGGCTGAATAGCGCCGTTGTGGACAAGAGCTTTGTGGGGACGGCGTCGCGCGTGGAGGGGGTGGGTTTTGACGTGCTGGCGAAGGAAGCGGTGCGGCGGCATGAGATCGGCTTCCCGACGCGGAAGGAATCGAAGCCGCTGCCGGTGCTGCCCAATGGCGGGCAGTATCACTGGCGGCGCGAGGGCGAGCGGCACCTGTTCAGCCCGGAGGTGATTTCGAGCTTGCAGCAGGCGACGTGGGCGGGGCAGGGTTCGGAAGGGAGCCGGGCGGCGTATGCGCGGTATGCCAAGGCGATCAATGAGCAGGCGGGGGCGTTGTGCACGCTGCGCGGGATGTTCAAGTTCAAGCCATCGACGGCGGTTCCGCTGGAGGAAGTGGAGCCGGCGAAGGAGATCGTGAAGCGGTTCTGCACGGGGGCGATGTCGCTGGGGTCGATTTCGCCGGAGGCGCACGAGACGCTGGCGATGGCGATGAACCGGCTGGGCGGCAAGAGCAACACCGGGGAGGGCGGGGAGGACGCGCGGCGGTTCCACGTGGATCCCAATGAGCCGCTGGGATTGTGGCCGGACGGCAAGCCGCGGGTGCGTCGGTCGGCGATCAAGCAGGTGGCGTCGGGGCGTTTTGGCGTCACGATCAACTACCTGACGAACGCGGATGAATTGCAGATCAAGATGGCGCAGGGGGCGAAGCCGGGCGAAGGGGGGCAGTTGCCGGGGCACAAGGTCGATAAGTACATCGGCTGGCTGCGGCACTCGACGCCTGGGGTGCAGTTGATTTCGCCGCCGCCGCACCATGACATTTATTCGATCGAGGATTTGGCGCAGCTTATTCATGATTTGAAGAACGCCAACCGGGCGGCGCGCGTGAGCGTGAAGCTGGTGGCGGAGGTAGGGGTGGGGACGGTGGCGGCGGGTGTCGCCAAGGCGCATGCGGATCATATATTGATCGCGGGGCATGATGGCGGGACGGGGGCGTCGCCGCTGACGAGCATCAAGCATGCGGGCGGTCCGTGGGAGATTGGGCTGGCCGAGACGCATCAGACGCTGGTGCTCAACGACCTGCGGAGCCGGGTGACGGTGCAGGTGGATGGGCAGCTCAAGACGGGTCGGGATGTGGTGATCGGGGCGCTGCTGGGGGCGGAGGAGTTTGGTTTCTCGACGGCGCCGCTGGTGACGCTGGGGTGCATCATGATGCGGGCGTGTCATTTGAACACGTGCCCGGTGGGGATTGCGACGCAGGATCCGGCGCTGCGGGCGAAGTTCGCGGGCAAGCCGGAGTATGTGATCAACTTCTTCTTCCTTTTGGCGGAGGAAGTGCGGGCGCTGATGGCGCAGCTTGGGTTCCGGAAATTTGAGGAGATGGTGGGTCGAGTGGATCTGCTGGACGTGTCGGATGCGATCAGGCATTGGAAGGCGCAGGGGCTGGATTTGTCGCCGATTTTGATGCCGGCACATAAGCCGCACGAGCGTGTGCAGGTGATCAAGAGCATTCCGCAGGATCACGGCCTGGAGAAGGCGCTGGACAATGAGATCATTGTGGAGGCGGCGCCTGCGCTGGAACGCGGTGAGAAGGTGACGATCGAGCGGGCGATCAAGAACACGCATCGGACGGTGGGGACGATGTTGTCGAACGAGATTGCCAAACGTTATGGCGAGAAGGGGCTGCCGGATGATACGGTGGCGATCAAGCTGAAAGGGCATGCGGGACAGTCGCTGGGGGCGTGGCTGGCGCGCGGCGTGACGATCGAGCTCGAAGGCGATGCCAACGATTATGTGGGCAAGGGCCTGTCGGGCGGGAAGATCATCGTGTATCCGGACAAGGCGGCGGTGGCGGCCGGTTTCAAGGCTGAGGAAAACATCGTCGTGGGCAACGTGGTGCTGTATGGGGCGACGAGCGGGCGGGCGTTTTTCCGCGGCGTGGCCGGCGAGCGGTTCTGCGTGCGCAACTCGGGCGCGTATGCGGTGGTCGAAGGGGTGGGCGATCACGGCTGCGAATACATGACGAACGGGCGGGCGGTGATTCTCGGGCCGACGGGGCGGAATTTTGCCGCCGGCATGTCGGGGGGGATCGCGTATGTGTATGACCCGAACGATGAATTTCTGGCGCGCTGCAACCTGGCGATGGTGGAGTTGGAGAAGCCGACGGAGCGCTCGGATGTCGAGTTGCTGAAGGAATTGATTACCCAGCATCGGCAGCACACCGGCTCGACGGTTGCCGAGCATATCCTTTCGCATTGGGAAGAATCCTTGAATAAGTTCCACAAAGTGATGCCGACGGATTACAAGCGGGCGTTGGCCCAGATGGCTCTTGCGGGTGAGGAGGTGGGGCATGGGTAAACCCACCGGCTTCATGGAATACGCGCGGGAGCTGGCGCCGTATCGGATGGCGTCGCTGCGCATCCTGGATTGGAAGGAGTTTCACGAGCATCTGCCGGAGGAACGGTTGCGGCAGCAAGGGGCGCGGTGCATGGACTGCGGCGTGCCTTTTTGCCATAGCGATCACACGGGCGGATGTCCGGTGAACAACCTGATTCCGGAGTGGAATGACCTGGTGTATCGGGGACAGTGGGAGGATGCGATCCTGCGGCTGTGGAAGACGAACAACTTTCCGGAGTTCACGGGGCGGGTGTGTCCCGCGCCGTGCGAGGGGAGTTGCGTACTGGGGATCAACGAGCCGCCGGTGACGATCAAGCAGATGGAGGCGGCGATCATCGACCATGCGTGGGAGCATGGGCTAGTGAAGCCGCAGCCGCCGGAGAAACGGACGGGGAAGAAGGTGGCGGTGATCGGGTCTGGGCCGGCGGGGCTGGCCGCGGCGGATCAGTTGAATAAAGCCGGGCATCTGGTGACGGTGTTCGAGCGCGCGGACCGCATCGGCGGGTTGCTGATGTATGGGATTCCGAACATGAAGCTGGATAAGAAGGAGATTGTGCAGCGGCGGGTGAAGCTGATGGAGGAGGAGGGGGTGACGTTTGTGACCGGGGCGCATATCGGCGTCGCGAGCGGTCCGGGCGTGGAGCAGTTACGGAAGGATTTTGATGCGATCATGCTGGCGACGGGAGCGACGAAGCCGCGCGATCTGCCGGCGCCGGGGCGGAATTTGAAGGGGGTGCATTTTGCGATGGAGTTTTTGACGGCGAACACGAAGAGTTTGCTGGATAGCGGGCATGCGGACAAGAAATTCATCTCGGCGCTGGATAAGCATGTGATCGTGATTGGCGGCGGGGACACGGGGAACGATTGCATCGGGACGTCGATGCGGCATGGGTGCCGGAGTCTGACGAATTTTGAATTGCTGCCGCAGCCGCCGGAGAGTCGTGCGCCGGACAATCCCTGGCCGCAGTGGCCGCGGATATTGCGGACGGATTACGGGCACGAGGAAAGCGCGACGAAGTTCGGACGCGATCCGCGTGAGTATGCGATTTTGACGAAGGAATTCCTAGGCGATGCGGAGGGCAACCTGCGGGCGCTCAAGACGATTCGGGTGGAGTGGGTGAAGGAGAACGGGCAGTTCAAGATGAAGGAGATGGCGGGTACGGAGCAGGAGTGGAAGGCGGACCTGGTGTTCCTGGCGATGGGGTTCCTTGGGCCGGAGAACGCGGTGTCTCAGCAACTGGGGGTGGAGCATGATGCGCGGAGCAATTACAAGGCGGAGCACGGGAAGTTTGCGACCAACGTGCCGGGGGTGTTCGCGGCGGGGGATTGCCGGCGCGGGCAGTCGCTGGTGGTGTGGGCGATCAACGAGGGTCGCGGGGCGGCGCGGGAGTGCGATCGGTATCTGATGGGGGTGACGTCGCTGGCGTGACGGTAAGCTGGGTATTGTGGCACGATAGCGCTCGAGACATGCTCCAGCAGTGCTTGCGAGGTCGCGGGGCGGGGGTATTCTTCCGGCGGAGATCTGATTCGCCGGGAGATACAACATGTCTGCCGCTCGTTTTTGCGTGATTGCCGCCGTGATGTTGAGCGCCGCGCCGCTGGGGTTGCGCGGGGCAACGCTGGAGGCGGACTATCAGTTTCAGAACACGTTTGCATCGTCGGTGAACGGCGGGACGGCGCCGGACCTGACGGTGGCGGCGACGGGGAACGGGACGAACACCAACGCGTTCACGACGGATACGGTGTATGGGCAGACGCGGACGGTGTACGCGTTCAGCAACAACTACGGGTTGGGCGCGATAACGAGCGGAGTGATTTCGCCGGCGAATTATTCGATCGTGATGGATGCGAAACTGGTGCCGCTGGCGACGGGGAGCGGGGCGTCGCCGGCGGCGAAGCTGATCGATTTCAACAATTTGCTGGCGGACACGGGGCTGTACAATTTGTCGAACGCGCTGGATTTTTTTGATGTGCCGACGGCGGTGGGGACGAGCGCGCAGGGGCTGACGAGCGTGGACCAGTATGCGCAGATCGTGCTGACGCGGGATGCGGCGACGGATCCGGCGAATCCAGTGGTGACGGCATATGTGGGGGGAGCGGAGGCGTTTTCGTTTGTGGATTCGTCGGATCTGGCGCTGATCGCGGCGCCGGGCGATCCGACCACGCAGGCGCTGCATTTTTTCATGAATGACAATGTGGGGATCGTGGGAGACAACATCGATCCGGAATCGCAGTCCGGGGATGTGGCGAGAATTCGGTTGTATGACGGGGCGCTGACGGCGGACGAGGTGGCGGCGCTGGCGGCGGCGAATAACGTGCCGGAGCCCGCGAGCGTGGCGCTGCTGGCGGCGGGGGCGATGGTGCTGTTGGGGCGGCGGCGGGCGCGGGGGTGAACGGGGGCGGACCCATTCACGGGCTGCACATTTCCGATGGATCGCCTATGCTTTGAGGCGAATCGATGGAGGTGTGCATGGCGTGGGTGTGGCTGGTGCTGGCGGGGGTTTGCGAGATGATCTGGCCGCTGGGGTTCAAGTACACGCACGGGTTCACGATGCGGTATTGGGCGGTGGGGATCACGTTTGGAATCATGGTTTTGTCGCTGTATCTGATGTCGCAGGCGACCAAGGGGGGCATTCCGATCGGGACGACGTATGCGGTGTGGACGGGGCTGGGGGCGGCGGGGACGGTGGTGCTGGGGATGCTGCTGTTTCATGAGCCGCATGATTGGGTGCGGCTGGGGTGTTTGACGCTGATTATCACGGGGGCGGTGGGGTTGAAGTTTCTGTCACCGCCGGGAGAAGGGGCGGCGCGGGCGGGGAGTTCGCAGACTTCGACGTGAGATGATGGCGATTCAAAACCACGGAGCACACGAAAAGCACGGAGGACGGATGTGAATTCAGTGGAGATCCTTACTTCATTGTGCAATTTGCCGACGGCGCCGTATCGGGAGCAGCATGTGATTGCGTGGCTGCTCGCGTTTGCACGGTCGTTGGAGAAGGCGGTGCGGGTGCGGCGGGATGGGGTGGGGAATGTGTATCTGGAGTATCGGCGGGGGCGGGCAAGCGCACGGGGGGGGCGGCCTGTGGTGATTGAAGCGCACATGGATCATCCGGGGTTTGTGCTGATGGGGCGATCGCGCGCGGGGGACTTGCGGGCGGAGTTTCGCGGGGGCGTGCGGCCATCGTGTTTTGCGGGGGCGCGGGTGGGGTTTTGGGAGGAGGGTGAGGGCGGGGGGCGGTGGGTGCGGACGCGCGTGCTGAGGGTGAAGCAGGTGCGCGGGAAGCGGACGCTGCGGGTGACGCTGGCGGGGGTGCGGGAGAAGTTGCCGGCGGGGGCGATCGGCATGTGGGATTTGCCCGACGCGCGGGTGACAAAAGGGATTTTTGCGGCGCGGGTGTGTGATGACATCGGCGGCGTGGCGGCGATCGCGTGTTTGCTCAAGGAGTTGGTGGAGAAGCAGGTGGAGGGGCATGTGATCGGGCTGTGCACGCGGGCGGAGGAGGTGGGATTCGCGGGGGTGCTGGCGGTGTGCGAGAACGGGTGGATTCCCCGGGGAAGTTCGGTGATCGGGCTGGAGACGAGCAAGGCGTCGGCGGGTTCGCCGCAGGGCGCGGGGCCGATCATTCGCGTGGGAGACCGGACGGGGATTTTTTCGCCGGGGCTTTCGTATTTTCTGTCGCAGACGGCGGGGCATATTGCGGATGAGGATGCTTCTTTTAAGTATCAGCGGAAGTTGATGGACGGGGGCACGTGCAATTCGACGGCGTTTCTGGCATATGGGTACGATTCGGCGGGGCTGTGTCTGGCGCTCGGGAATTATCACAATATGACGGTGAAGGGCGAGGTGGGCTGGGGCGATGGGACGAAGGCGGGCAAGGCGATCGCCAGCGAGACGATTCATGCGGGGGATTTTGCGGGGATGGTGCGGTTGCTGATGGAGACGGTGCGGCGATTTGGGAAGTATGAGCCGGGGCTGGAGGTGTTCAGGAAGCGGCTATCGAAGATGCATCGGGAGGAGCAGCGGGGAATGTTTCGGGCAAATCCGGTGTGATCATTGACGTAAATGGCCACGAAAAACATAGCGCGGCGAAGCCGCACCAAAAAAACACGGAGCACGCGAAGGGGCACGGAGGAACGACGCCACCCCCGCCGACGACGACGTAAATTAGCCACGAAAGGCACCAAAGGCACGAAAGCTGGAGACGGTTTGAACCACAGAGGACGCGGCGAGCACGGAAGGGACGGCGGGTGGCTGGGACCGGTAACATTTAACAATTTATATAGGTACTTCATGATTCCTGGAGGGGGAAGGCGGGCAGTGGTTGGGCACGAAGTTCGCGGTGTTCGCGCCAGGCGGCGAGAACAAGCATGAGGGCACTGATGGCGGTCATGAGGGTGCCCAGCGCGGCGGCATCGTCGTCGAAGATGATGAGGAGGGCGCGCAGGCCGTGGTTGCCGGCGATGGCGAGGAGCGTCGCGAAAGTGGCGATGGAGAAGGCGGTGGTCCACCAGAGGATTCCGCGCGGCCGCCAGGGACTGCGGGAGCCGAAGGTCCAATGGGCGATGAACCAGCAGAGCGGTCGCCAGAGAACGAGGACGATCCAGAGGGCATAGGCGTTCACGTACACAATGCGGCGGAGGAGGTCAGTCGCGCGAGTGGCGCCCGGGCCTGTGCTGGCCAGTTCCACGACAATGAGCACCGCCGTGGCGGCCCCGGCGGCAACCCATTTCCAGCGTCCTTCCCATTTCATGCGGCACCTCCACGGCAGATATGGTATCAACGGCATTGAGGTGCGCCCATCCCCCCTTCCTCCCCCGGCCGAGAACAGCGAGCATGAACCGAATTTTGAGTTTTTGGGTGGGGTGCCCCACAATAGGCGCATGGAAGCACCTGATGATTTACCGGCTGTTCCGACGCACCTGATTCAAACACCTGAGGAGCTGGCGGGGGTTTGTGATGAGCTTCGCGCGGCGGGGAGGTTTGCGTTCGATACGGAGTTCATTGGGGAGAACACGTATCAGCCGGTGCTGTGCCTGGTGCAGGTGGCGACGGCGAAGCGGGTGGAGCTGATCGATCCGTTCGCGCTGCGGGAGGAGGCGCTGTCGCCGTTGTGGGCGCTGATTGGCGATCCGGCGATCGAGAAGATTTGCCACGCGGGAGACCAGGATGTCGAGATCGTGTGGCAGCACAGCGCGCGGGTGGCGCAGAACGTGTTCGATACGCAGATCGGCGCGGGGATGATGGGGCTGTCCTATCCGACGGCGCTGTGGCGGGCGGTGGAGCATTTCACGGGCGTGACGCTGGAGAAGGCGCACACGTATTCGGCGTGGGACCGGCGGCCGCTTTCCAGGGCGCAGTTTCAGTATGCGATCGACGACGTGCGCTATTTGCCGGCGGTGCATGAGGCGATGAAGCGGCGGATCGGGGAGCTGGGGCATCTGGACTGGATGCGGGCGGCGTGCAACGAGATGTGCGCGGCCTCGGCGGCGCCGGTGCAGGCGCGGAAACTGTTCGTGAAAATTCGCGGGGCGGCGGGGTTGAGCGGGATGCAGTTGTCGGTGCTGCGCGAGGCGACGGCGTTGCGGGAGCAGATCGCGTACGAGCATGATGTGCCATCGCGGTCGGTGATGAAGGATGAGGCGTTGCTGGAGATAGCGACGCGGATGCCGAAGGATGAGAAGGCGTTGCGCGGGCTGCGGGAGATGCCGCAGGAGCAATTGGACACGTACGCGGAGCCATTTCTGGATGCGGTGCGGCGTGGGCGGGCGGTGCCGGAGAATGAGCAGCCACACATTCACATTCCGGGGGAGGATTCGGCGGAAGTGAAGCGGCTCGGGGAGATGCTGTGGGTGGCGGCGCAGGGGATATGCCTGGGCCAGAGCATTGCGCCGGGGCTGGTGACGAGTCAGAATGAGGTGTTGAGTTTGGCGCGGCTGGTGCATCGGAAAAAGCCGCTGGAGAAGCATGCTTTGATGACCGGTTGGCATCGGGAGTGTCTTGGGGAAAAGCTGGCGGCGTTCGTAGGGGGAAAATTGGCGGTGACGTTGCGGGTGGCGGATGGAGAAATGCGGGCGGGGTTTGCCGGGGCGGATTCTTCGGACGCCGATCGGGCCTCGGGCTGAGGTTTTTTCATGTGCGGGATCGCGGGCGTGGTGAAATGGACGGCGGCGGGGGCGGGCAATCCGTGGAAAGATCCGGCGATGGCGGGAGGAATACGGGGCATGTCGGAAGCGCTGGCGCACCGGGGGCCGGACGGGCGGGGGGAATTTGTGGATCCGCGTGCGGGGAAGGTGGCGGCGCTGGTGCATCGGCGGCTGGCAGTAATTGATCTGCCGTGCGGCGCGCAGCCGATGGGCAACGAAGATGGCCGCGTGCAGGTGGTCTTCAACGGGGAGATTTACAATCACGCGGAGCTGCGCGCGGCGCTGATGCGTGCGGGGCATCGGTTCGCGACGGATCATTCGGACACGGAGGTGCTGGTGCATGGGTGGGAGGAATGGGGGGAGGAGTTGCCGGGGAAATTGCTGGGGATGTTTGCGTTTGCGGTGTGGGATTTTCGGCGGGGGGAAAACGGCCGCGAAGTGGACACGCTTTTTCTGGCGCGCGATCGGATGGGGCAGAAGCCGCTGTTTTATGCGAGCCTGGAAGATGGGGTGGCGTTTGGGAGCACGATACCGAGCGTGCTGGCGTGGCCGGAGGTGCCGCGGAGGTTGCCACGGGAACAGATCGGCTTGTATTTGCTGCTGGGATATTTTCCGGCGCCGCAGACGGTGTGGCGGGATGTGCATCAGGTGTTGCCGGGGGCATGGGTGCGGCTGCGCGGGGAGGTGCTGGATGGAAAGCGGTACTGGACGCCGATGGGGGATGTTCGGCCGGAGGAGCGAGCGGCGGAGCGGGAGGTTGAGCGGGCGCGCGGAGAGCTGCACGGGTTGATGGAGGAGGCGGTGCGATCTCAACTGGTATCGGATGTGCCGGTGGCGTGCTTTTTGTCGGGGGGGATTGATTCGTCGATCGTGGCGGCGTTGATGCAGGCGGCGGCGCGGCGCGGGGGTGGCGAAAGTATTCGCACGGTATCGGTGGGGTTTGCGGAGGCGGGCTTTGACGAAACGGAATTCGCCGAGCAGGTCGCGCGGAAAATCGGCAGCGTGCACACGCGGCTGGAGGTGTCGGCGGACGGGGACGTGCTGGGAGACTTGGCGGCGTTGATGCATGCGGGGTTGGGCCAGCCGTTTGCGGATTCGTCGCTGTTGCCGACGTATCAATTGAGCAAGGCGGTGCGGTCGATCGCGCCGGTGGCGCTTTCGGGGGATGGGGCGGATGAATTGTTCGGCGGATATGACCGCTATCGGGCGATGCGCATGCTGGCGCGGTGGTCGCCGCTATCGCGCTTTGTGCCGCGGACGATGCCCTTGGGATCGCTGGCGAAGCGGGAGCGGTACCGGCGGCTGGCGGCGGCGGCGCGGGCGGGAATTGCGTCCGAGCGCTACACGCGGCTGGTGGAAATTTTTTCGCCGGAGGGCGGGGGCGGGGGCGGGGGGGGGGGGGGATCGAGGAACTGCTGGGCGAGCCGGTGTTGGATTATTTTCCGCTGCCGGAGGAATATGGGCTGGCGGACGATGTTCCGGCGGCAAAGTTGGCGCGGGTGCGGGATCAGCAGGAATATCTGCCGGGCGATGTGCTGTGGAAAGTGGACACGGCGGCGATGCAGGTGGCGTTGGAGGTGCGCTCGCCGTTTCTGGATCATCGGGTGGTGGGATTTGCCAACGGGTTGCCGGAGGAGGCGTTGTTTGCGGGGGCGCGCGGCAAGCGGATTCTGCGGGAGGCGTTTGCGGCGGAGCTGCCGGCGGAGGTGCGCGGGCGGGGAAAGAAGGGATTTGCGGTGCCGGTGGGAGCGTGGTTTCGGGGGAAGTTGCGCGAGCCGTTGCGGGAGCGGTTGCTGGGGGCGGGATCGTTCGTGCGGACCCATTTGCGGGCGCCGGCGGTGGAGCAGTTGCTGGCGGAGCATGAGTCGGCGAACCGCGATCACACGCATCGGCTCTTTGCGCTGTTGATGCTGGAGGTGTTCGCGGAGGCGTTTTCGCCGAAGGTCGAGTGAGGCGACCGCCCGTTATTCGCTGCCGGTGTCGGTGCCTGTGAAGGTTTTGGTGATGTCATCGGGGGTATCGAAGGTGCCGTCGGCGCCGGCGCTGCGAAGCTCGTAGCGGGTGGGGCTGAGGCGGTGGTAGCGCAAGGTGTGATGCCATTGATCGGGCAGATCGTCGATGAGGGCATCGCCGTCGTCGTCAGTCGGGAGGGACGTGTGCTCGGCGTAAGCGGTGTGGATGCGAGTTTCGGCGGTGGTCATGGATTGAAGGGTCTGCAGACCGCCGCTCGCGGCGACGGCAAGGCCGAATATGGCAAACACAGCCGCGCCCCAGATCAGGAAGATGACCAGCGGGATGAGGGTGCCAACGATGCCGATGATGAATCCGGCGACGGCGAAACCGCGTGGGCGGCGAAAGAGCGCGATGAACGAGAGGATCAGGCCGATCGGACACAGAAGTCCGCAGGTGACAATGCCCACGAGCGAGGTGACGAAGCCGGCGATGGCGAGGCCGTTGGATCGCGGCTGGACGTAGGTGGTGGGACCGGAGGCGCCAGGCAATTGAGACATCGGCATCCTTTCGCATGAAAAGGTGCCGCAAGTGTAACCCGGGGCGCTCGGGCGTCCACAGAAATCCGGCGGGAGGCGGCCAACGCTGCGCGATCGCGTGAGGGTTAGCGCTGTTCACACCGGGCGTCAGGCGTCGACCTTTTCCAGCCGCGCATATTGCAGGATGAGCGTTTTCTTGCCCGAGCCCTGGAAGTGCACGACGGCCTTGGTGGTGGCGCCGGAGGGCTCGATGGATTCGATGCGCCCCAGGCCAAACTGCGGGTGGCGCACGAGAACGCCTTTGCGGAATTCCCCGGCGACGGCGTCCGCTTGGCGGCGCTGGCTGGCGGCTTCGGCTTCGCGCCGTGCTCCTCCACCGCTCCCGCCTCCATAGCCGCCAAAGCCGGAACCAGCCCCGCCCGCGCCGCGTTGCTGCTGCGCGCGGCGAGCATAGGACGCCTCATCGCGGTATCCGAGGCTGCCGACGCCTTCATCGTCGCCCGTGAGATCGATTTCCTCGAAGCATTCGGCGGGCATCTCGTTGAGGAACTGGCTTTCGACGGTGCGTTCGGTCTGGCCGCGGATCATCCGGTAGCGGGCGTGGGAGAGCACGAGCTGCTTCATCGCGCGCGTGATCCCGACGAAGGCGAGGCGGCGCTCTTCTTCCATCTCGTCGGGATTGGCGGCGAAACCGACGGCCCGGGCGTGCGGGATCAGGCCATCTTCCACGCCCACCATCGCAACAAAGGGAAACTCCAGACCCTTGGCCGCGTGAAGCGTCATCAGCGTCACCGCCCCCTCGCCTTTGCCGCCCGCCTCTTTGAGCTTGTCGGCATCGGAAACCAGCGTGACTTGCTCGAGGTAATCCTGCAGGGTGCCTTCGGGATTCTGCACATCGAATTCGGCGGCGACGGAGATGAGTTCGGCGACGTTCGCCGAGCGCGCGTTGCCGGTGTCGGCGGCGCCTTCATCGGAGTCGGATTTTTTGACATCCGCTTCGAGGCCCGACTCGCGGACGACCTTTTCCATGAGGCCCCGGATGCCGCCGGGAATGAGAAAAACGGGACGTTCGGCGCCTCCCTCGGCGGCCGATTCGGCGAGTTCTTCCTGCGCGGCTTCCAGGAGCGAGGGATCAAAAAGCGGATCGCCGGCGGCACCGGACTGTTCGCCGGAGTTCGATTTTTCGGCCGCATCGAGCGGCGACTGGCCGGCGACGAAGCGCTGCCACGCATCGAACAGGCCGGCCACCTTTTTGGCGGAGTTGACGGCGCGCGTGGCAAGATCCGGCACTTCATCGGCGCGGGCGCACGCCTCCAGAAGCGTCAGACGCTGCTGCGAGGCGAAGGCCTGGATTTTCAGCAGGCTGGTGTCGCCAAGACCGCGCGTCGGCACGTTGATGATGCGCTCCAGCGACACGCTGTCCCCGGGATTGGCGATCACCCGCAGATACGCCAGCACGTCCTTCACTTCCTTGCGCGCGTAAAATTCCGTGCCGCGGGCGATCTGATAAGGCACGGCCTGCTTCATCAGCGCGTCTTCGAGCACGCGCGAGAGCGAGTTCACCCGGTAAAAAACGGCCATTTTTTCCCAGGCAAGACCGTTCCTGTCGTGCTGCTCCTTCAGGCGGCGCACGATCTCCGAAGCCTCCTGGTGCTCATCGTTGCAGGACAGAACCTGAATCTTCGGACCGCTTTCGTTCTCGGTCCAGAGGTCCTTCTTCTTGCGCTTCGTATTTTTGGAAATCAGCGCGCTGGCGGCCTGGAGAATCACCTTCGTGCTGCGGTAATTCTGTTCGAGCAGCACAACCTTGGCGTTGGGATAAAACTGCTCGAATTCCAGGATGTTGTTGAGATTCGCGCCGCGCCAGCCGTAGATGGATTGGTCGGGATCGCCGGTGGCGCAGATGTTCTTGTGCCCCATGGCGAGCATGTGGGCGAGCATGAACTGGGCGTGGTTGGTGTCCTGGTATTCGTCGATGAGGATGTACTGATAGCGCTCCTGGAGCTGCGTGCGCACGTCGGCGTTGTCGCGCAGGAGAATCGCCATTTTGAGCAGCAGGTCGTCGAAATCGACAGCCTTGTTCTCCGTGAGAATCTGCTCGTAGCGGGTGTAGGCGCGCGCGACGTTTTTCTCGAAAAACGCGCCCGCCTGTTTCGTATAGGCGGCCGCGGATTGCAGCTTGTTCTTCGCGTTGCTGATTGCGTTGAGCACGGCGGCGGGCTGGAAATTCTCCGGCGAGATGTTCACATCCTTGATCGCCTGCTTGACGGCCTTGCCCTGGTCGCTGGTGTCGAAAATCGTGAACGTCTTCGAGAGTCCCGCCGCCTCGGCGAATTCGCGCAGCAGACGCGCACACAGCGCATGAAACGTGGCCACCGTTACGCCCCGACCCTGCGGACCCCACGCCCGCTCCGTGCGCATCCCGGTGCCCATCTCCCTGAGCAGATGATTCACCCGTTCCCGCATTTCCCCGGCGGCTTTATTCGTGAACGTGATGGCCAGAATGTTCCACGCCGGAATCCCGCAGGCAACCATGTAAGCGATCCGCCGCGTGATGGTGCGCGTCTTTCCCGAGCCCGCCCCGGCCAGCACCAGCAGCGGTCCATCAATCCACGAAGCGGCCTCGCGCTGCGGCGGAGTGAGTCCTTCCAGAGCACGTTCGGGCGATGCGGCGGACGAGGAAGCGGAAGAGTTCCAGGCGTTCATGACGGATCCGTGGTGGGTGTGCGACAGACCAGCGAGTATAACACGGTGGCACGCCGGCGCGGCGCGGAGCTGGATCATTTTTCGCAGTGCTCCCAGCAACTTCAGTGACGGGCAGAAAAATGTCGTGAAAAGGCCGCCCGGTGTTCCATCCCGCGTCCGCTCAGGACCCCGCATTTGAAAGAGGCCCCAGACCGGTCAGGGCAAGCGGTATACTGCTGGAGGGTGGCGGGGAGACTGCTGGGAGGGTTTAGATGTCGCGCTTCCATTGCATCGCTTTTCTCCCGCTGTTTGCCCTTGCCGCCACCGGCGCCACGCCTCCACCTGAAACTTACACACATTGGGTGGCAACCCACGCCGCAAGCGCCGACCCGCTCGCCATTCTCATCATTACTCCCGTCGACGATCCTCCACCCCACGGCGATACCGACTACCATGCAAGCTACACTGTCAGCGCCGACGGCCGTACATCATGGGAGTCTTCCAATTCCTTTGGCCATCGCGGCGGCGATGCCGCCAAACGCTTCCTTCCCTTTGAAATCCCGCTCCTCCAACTGCTCTTCGCGACGCTTCCAGACGATCACCAGCGGCTCCCTCCGCCTGCCCACAGGCTCCTGCTGCAGTTCCAGTGGAACGGCCGCTCGTTTTCCCGCGTCTATGATCGCCAGAATCTGCCCCAGCCCGTTTTGGATGTCTTGCGCGAATCCGGCTCAGGAATGGGTTCGTTCATTCCCACGATCGCACCCGCATCTTCCATTCCCGCCGGCGACGACGAGGTCGAAGGCGGCCTGGCCGTCTCGCCCGATCGCAAGCACTTCGCTACGGTTGCCAATGCCCAACCAATCGCTGTCTGGGATGCCGCCACTCACCGCCTGATCGATCGGCATCGCCTGTCGGGACTGCGCAATGAAATCGCTTTCAGCCCCAACGGTTCCCAACTTGTCGCCGGAGAATCTCCCTGCACCGTCTTCAATACCTCCTCCTGGGAGCCCCTCTTCACTTTCGCTCGCCCGTCCGCCGGCGACAACGTCGGTTATTACTACTACGACCCGATTTTCACCCCCGACGGCCAGCACCTGCTGCTTCGCTGGGGCGACGATCATCTGGCTGCCTTCGACGCGCATACCTTTGCCGGCCTTCCACTCCCGGATCTTGTTCCTCCCGGCGCCGTGGCCTTCCATCCCTCTCCCAACGGATCCTTCGCAGTAATCCAGACGAAAGACCGCAACCTCTCACTCTGGAACCTTCACACCCACAAGATAATCGCTCCCCTCTACGCCGGCACACACCGCTGGATCGACGCGTTTTCCCCCGATGGGCGAATTCTCGCGCTTGCCTATTTGCCCCGCGAGAACACTGCGGAAGGACGAGGCTTGGATCTCCTGCTCTTCCGCACCACGGATGGTGCTCCGCTTCACCAGCTCCGCGCCGGTGACATTGGCTCCTTCGAGCACCTCGATACCCTCCTCTGGTCCCCGGACAGTTGCCACCTCCTCGCCGGAGGCGACGGTCTTTTCCTCTGGAACACCACCACAGGACGGCAGGAAGTAATCCTCGATACGCCGGGGTCCGGCGGTCAGTGTTACGGCCTCGGGCTCCTCGCCAACAACCAAATCGTCGTCGATGTCGAAAACCACACTCTGTTTTTTTACGACCTTCCCGCCATCCTCGAGCGGGTCGCGCCGCATGTCGTGGCAGTATCAAACCCCTGATCTTGCGTATCGCTATGCTCCCGTCACAGGAACGCCTGCCAAACGGAAGGAGTGCTTGTGAGCCAGACGATCCCAGCCATCGCACCGCCCGCGTGGCGAAACGCCGGCATTTGACATATCCTGCGGCCCTCCCGCACGCCGTGCGCATATCCCCGTCATATCGCCCAGGATCTTTCATGGCCCTTCGCCCCAACCTGCAACCCGCTGAATTTCTCCTTGATGCGCCCGATGAAGCCGGGAAGCTCTCCTGGCAAACGATCTTCGGCAACGAACATCCGGTGGAGCTGGAGATCGGATCGGGAAAGGGAACGTTCCTCCTCGCGATAGCGGAGTCCAAGCCCGAGCACAATTACATCGGCATCGAGTATGCCAGGGCCTATGCCGAGTTCGCCGCGGATCGCCTGCGCCGCCACGACACGCGCAACGCGCGCATGGTGCATGCCGAGGCTTCGTGGTGGGTGCGCTGCCACATTCCCGATAGCTCCATCGCCGCCGTCCATGTCTACTTTCCCGATCCCTGGCCCAAAGCGCGCCATCACAAGCGGCGGCTCGTGCAGGTGCCCTTCATCAAGGAAGTGCATCGCATCCTCGTCCCCGGCGGCAAGCTGCGCCTCGTGACCGACCACGCGGATTACTTTGCGCACATGCAGCAGGTGCTCAAGGAACAGACGTACCTGGACGTGGTCGAATTCGACTCGCCGGCGCCGCTGAAAGCGAACGCCCCGGCGGGGTCGATTGTGGGAACGAATTTTGAAAGGAAGTACATCACGGAGGGCCGGACGTTTCATGCGGCCGCGGCGCGAAAACCGGAATGAGGAGGAGGCAGTCGGCTATGGCCGGAGCGGACACCAGGAGGGCTTGGGATCAAGGCGCGGGGTCAGCGCCGCGTGCATATTCCCGGAGCGCAGCTATTTACCGGCGAGAATTATTCGCCGGCTTTTGGCAGCAGGCGTTCAAGCGCCTGTTCGCGGGAGCAGTGCCAGTGCTTCTGGTATTGCTCGACCATGCGGTCGGTGATCCAGTTGCGGGCGCGCATCGCTTCAAAGCGTGCTTCGAGTTCCGGGTTGGCCCCCGTCGGCGCCGCCGCCCAATGTATTCTCGCTTCCGCCGAAGTCGCCGGGCTGTTGGTGGTATCGGCCTTCTTGGCCGTGTCAGCGATCATAAGAGATCCTTTAAAAACCCCTATAACCTTCTCTCCTTGACAGAAATCTAGCGTTGGGAAGAGGGGAAGTCCAACGCCCGTCTGCCATTTCTATCGGCGCAAACTCACGCGAAAATAGATACGAAATCGGACCAACTGGCCCCTGTACGGCCGAGAAGGGGCTGCCCCCCGCACCGCGCACGCTCGACCGCATTCCTTCCCGCAAAGACGAAACCCCGCAGATTCCCCAGTTTCGCACCACAAGGCTGGCGCACGCGCCGCCGCCCGGCGTTAGGGAAAAACTCGGGAACCTCCCCCCCGCCGCACTGTAAAAGGTCAGGTGACCCCGGCCGTGGGGTCCTGAGAAGGCAGGATCAACGGCGGGCTGGCGCGAAGACCTTCGGGGCCGTCGAGCACCTCCACCACGCTGTATTCATCCAGGTTCAGGATCGATACCTCGCCGTCGGGCTTTTGGATGATCAGGCGATCGAGCCACACCTTGGCGTTTTTGTTCCGCGCATACCAGGAACCCGACCGCTGGCGCTCCTGCCGAATCACCTTGCCCTCCGTGACGGTGACCAGGGTGTCCGTCCGGCGGGGGATCTGCTGGGTGATGCGCACGCGCGTACCGGGCTGATAGAGAAGCGTTTGCTGGTGATCGCCAAGGGCTGTGGACGTTTCGGATTCGTTCATGGTAGGTGCATGGTATACGGCGGCGCGTGTGCCGACAACGGTGCGCGATCATTCCCCAAGGAACAATCCGGCATCCACGTGAAAATGGCGCGACAGCGCGAGCACATGCGACTTGCTGAGTTGCCGTTTGCCAAGAAGTATTTGGCTGGCGAGGCTCCGGTTCCCCAGCAGCCGCCCCAGATCGGCGGTTCCCATCCCGCTTTCCTCCATGAGGTACCGCAAAGCCTCCAATGGCGGCAAATCACGATCCTCGATGGCGTGATGGCTTTGTTCGTACGCTTCAATGAGAACGCAAAGGGCGTCGAGATAGTCGCTTTCGCCCGCGTCAAGCGTCACCTCATCACGAATCCCCAGTTTCTTGGCGACCCGCACCGCCGCAGCCAGGTGCGCATCATCACGAATCGCCACCAGCGGAAATTGCTGGACGAGTTGCAGATAACTGTCGCGCGCACGGTGACGGCCAGTAACTTTCATAACTTCGCCTTCCAGGAGTCCTTGTCGTATTCATGATGGGTAAGAACCATCATCAGGAAGATCTTTTGTCGATTGTAGTGGATCGCGGTGATCAACCGAAATTTGTTGCCGCAGATGTTGAAGATCGTCGCAACACTACCGCTCTTCACGACGGTCGCATCGGCGTGTGGAAAGGCGGTGCGAACCTCCTGAAGGCTGGCCCAATTCGCCCTTCGGGCAACGCCATACCAGCGACGCAACGGGGTCTCCGCTTCGGGATAGCGGCGCCAAAACTCCCGGAGCGTGCGCAAGTCAATCAGGTGCAATCGTCCTCCTTGCGCACATTATGTACGCAGCCTCGCGCTTACGCAACTACGGCGGTCAGGGATTCATTATCTCTGCTCGCCGCTTTTTTTCGGCGAACGTTTCGCCTTTAATACGGAACTCTGCTTTCCGCTCCGGAGTTTCCTTCATGGTTAAAACTCGCTTTGCTCCTTCGCCCACCGGGTTCCTGCATGTCGGCGGGGCACGCACCGCCCTGTACTCGTGGCTCTTCGCCCACAAGCATCAGGTCCATGGCGGGCCGGGCGGAACCTTCGTCCTGCGCATCGAAGACACTGACCAGGTTCGCTCCACCGCCGAATCCGCGGCAGGCATCCTCAACGATCTCCTCTGGCTCGGCCTGAACTGGGATGAGGGGCCGGTCGTCGGCGGGGCGAAGAATGACTACTTCCAGTCCGAACGCCTGCCGCTGTATCAAAAGCATCTCGATGAGCTTCTCGCCAGGGGCGCCGCCTATGAGGCCTATGAATCGCCCGCGCAGCTCGCCGCCATGCGCCAGGCGGCAGAGAAGGCCAAGCGGCCGTTCCGCTACCGCCGCGACATGCCCGGCCGACAGCTTGCGCCTCAAGAGGGTGTGAAGTCGGTCGTGCGCTTCGCCATGCCCTACAAAGACATCACCGTCCACGATTTGATCCTCGGCGATGTCACCGTAAAGGCCGATGAGCACGATGACATCGTCATCCGCAAATCCGACGGCTTTCCCACCTACCACTTCGCGGTGGTGATCGACGACCACCACATGGGCATCACCCATGTGCTGCGGGCGCAGGAACATCTGATGAACACGTTCAAGCACCTGGGCCTGTACGAGGCGCTGGGCTGGTCGCCGCCGGCGCACGGCCATTTGCCGCTGGTCTTCAACATGGACAACACGAAGATGTCCAAGCGCGAAAAGGCCAAGGCGGTGCGCGCGGACATTCAGAAAAGCGGGACCAAAGATTTCGCGCCGCTCGGGGAAAAGTCGGGCGTCCCGCTCAAAGACGTGCAGGATTTCATGGCGAAAAAGACCGACGCCGTCGAGATCGCCGTGAAACTGGCGGCGGTCACCGGCACGCGCTTGCCGGAAATCGACGTCCAGGACTTCCGCAAAAGCGGCTACCTGCCCGAAGCGCTCCGCAATTTCATCGCCCTCGTGGGCTGGTCTCCCGGCGGCGATCGGGAAATCGTCACGCCCGACGAGATGCTCGAGCTGTTCTCGCTGGACGGCATTCAGAAAACGCCGGGACGCTTCGACCGCAAAAAGCTCGCCTGGATGAACGGCGAATACATCCGCAAGTCGTCGCTCGAACGCCTCGCCGACGCCGTGGAATCCTTCAACGCCGTCACCGATTTCCCGCTCAAGCAGGCCAACCGCGACATGCTCCTGGAGTTGCTGGCGATGTATCAGGAGCGGATGGTGACGCTCGCCGAAATGGCCGAAAATTCCCGGTTCTTTTTTGAAGAGCCGGCGACCGACGCCAAGGCGCTTGAAAAATTCGTGCGCAACAACGGCGGCATGGAATTCCTGCGCCACATCCGGGCGATCCTCGAACCGGTAACGGATTGGACCAAAACCGGCTTGACCGAACCGATGGAACGGATTCTTGCCCTGGGCGTGGACACCGGCGGCAAGCGCGGCGCCGCGGCACAACCGCTCCGCGTCGCCCTCTCCGGCAACACCGTCACCCCGCCCATGCTCGAAACCATCGCGCTCCTCGGCCGCGAAAAAACACTGGCACGCATCGACCGCACCATGGCGGGCGCATAACGTCCATGTCAAACGTGGCATGGGCATCCTGCCCATGTTCGAATCATGCTGGCATGGTCATCCTGCCCATGTTCTAAGGACGCTGGCCATTCCGATCAGAAACATCGGCGGCCCACCCATGCCGCATTTTTGAAATGGCTTCTCAGACGCCGGCCCGCTTCCGCAGGGCCAGAATCAGCTCCACTTCACCCGGTTGCCGCCCAAGCTCCTGGGCGATCTCGCGCGGCGTGCGGCCGGCATCGGCAAGGCGATAGATCGGTTGATACGCCGGGTCTTCGATCGCCGAGGGAGCCCCGCGTTCCTGGCGGAGGCGCGAGAGCAGTTCCGCGCCTCCAGTTGCCGCCAGCACGTCGCCCCGAGCGCCCGTGCGCTGGGCCGCCGCCATCAGTGCCTCAAGCCGCTGAATCTTGTCGTCGGCCTCAAGCACCAGTTGCTCGAGCTTGCGATACCGGTTGTCCACCTGCGCCGCCGCCCGCCGCGCCGTCTCCTCCACCTCCCCCAACAACGCCTGAATTTCCACCGTCAGCTCCCGCACGCTCAACGGCGATCGTCCGCCCCCCCCTCCACCGCTCTGCACGGCCATCGGATGATTCAACCCCACCGCCAGCGCCTCGGCTGTTTCCGCTGACCGCCCGCTCGCCCGCGCCCGCTCTGCCAGCGACCGTGCCCCAGCCGCCCCCGCCCGCTGATGAACCGCCACCTGACGCCACCGCTTGAGGGCGAAGATCAGCGCGGCGCCGCTGGCCAGGAGGGCCATCTGGGTGGGCGTCATGCCCCAGAGAAGATCGGCCGCGAGCATTTGCATGAGCCGTGAGCATACTCCTCTTGGGAGGGCGATGCCATCGGCGCAGGGCCCCACTACGGGGGATGAACGTCCCCGCAGGCACGCGCGCACGCGCTCCCCGCGGCCAGCGCCGGCGTTCGCGACCGTTTTCCGAACGCCTTTCCGGCGTCGCCTTGCGCCGGCGCCGGCATTCCCGGAACCATCCTATCTCTCCTTCCAACCGCCTTCACAGGTGCGCTTGCAATTCGCCGCGCAGCAACGCATGATGCACAAATCTACCCGCTTGCGAATTGCGGTTTCCCGCCACCCCTGACGCTTCTTCTGGATAGTTCCTGTGTTTTCCGCGGCTTTCGGGCAGCGACCTCGCGCTGTAGCTCAGCGCCATTTTTTGACTATCCGCCATCGTTATGCTGAAGCTCAGCCCTGCTAGCCACCTCGATTTTCACCGCTTCCGCTATCCCTGCGCCTTTTACGGGCCACGTCCCGCTTCTCTCGCACACAGGAGTGCATTGTGAAAATCACCGATGTGGCCATCCAACTCGCCCCCCATGGCCAGGACCGGCTCCGCGGCTTCTGCTGCATCACCATCGACGGCTGTTTCGTCGTCCGCGATATCAAAATCATCCATGGACCCAACGGCCTGTTCGTCGCCATGCCCTCCCGCAAAATCATGGCCTCCTGCGCCCAATGCCGCGGAAAAAACCACCTCCACGCGCGCTTCTGCAACCAGTGCGGCGCCCAGCTCCCCGCAATGGTGCCCACCGGCGAACGCGTCAAAATGCACTGCGACGTCGCCCACCCCATCAACGCCGAGTGCCGCCATATGGTCGAAAAGGAAATCCTCAACGCCTATCACGCCGAGTTCCAACGCTCCCAGCAGCCAGGCTACGTCGCCAAACAACTCGGCGACGGCGGCGACACCGTCGCCTCGGATTTGTTGCCCCAGGGATAGGCCTGCTGAATCGCCGCCGCCGCACAAGGAGCGCATGAGGTGCGTGGGAAGGCCGTTGCGGGGGCAGGGTGGAAGTGCAGTCGTTTTTGCTTTTTGAGTTTTGCGTTTCGACTTTTCTCCGTACGATGGGCGCCATGAAATGCAACATCGACGCCCAGGGAGCGCGCCTTCGGTTGGTCTATGGAATCATGGCCCTGCTCACAGCCGCCATGCTCACGGGCCTCGCCGTCTGGGCGCAGGTGTGGTGGCTCTGGCTGGTGGTCGCCGCCGCTGCCGGCGCGGGCGCTTTCGCCCTCTTCGAGGCCAGGAAACGCTGGTGCGTCCTGCGGGCCATGGGCCTCAAAACGCCCCTCTGATCTCCCCACGAAGGACCGCTGACGACCCGCATGCTGCCCATTTCCGCCTGCATCATCGCCAAAAACCAGGCCCACCGCATCCGCCTCGCCCTCGATTCGCTCGACTGGTGCATGCGCATCATCGTGGTCGATTCCGGCTCCACCGACGGCACCATGGCCCTCTGCAACAACCATCCCTCCGGCAAAGTCCACGCCGTCTACGAGCCCTTCCGCGGATACAACCAGCAACGCCAGTTCGCCGCCTCCCTCTGCCCCACCGACTGGGTGCTTCTTCTCGATGCCGACGAAGAAGTTTCCGACGGCCTGCGCCAGGAAATTCAGGCGCTCTCGCCCGACCGCCTCGAAAAAGCCGCCATCTTCGAAATGCCGCGAAAAAACTACCTCGACCGCCGCTACATCCGCTGCTGGTCCCCGGACTACCAGACGCGCCTGATCCACAAAAACCGCACCCTCTGGGGCGAACACTCCGCCCCGGAAATCCGCACCCCCAAATACGGCTTCACCCAGCACAAACTCAAATACCCGCTCCTCCACAACCGCCTCACCCCCTTCACGCCCGCCGACTTCTGCGACGGCCCACGCATGCAGGAACACGCCACCATCCTCGCCAACGCGATGCAGGCGCGCGGCAAACGCGCCACCCTGCTCCACCTGCTCACACGCCCGCCCCTGACCTTCCTCAAGTATTACATCCTCAAAGGAGCATTTCTGGACGGCCGCTTCGGCTTGGTGATCGCCTACAAATCCACGATCGGAGCAACGCTCAAATACTCCGTGCTCTACGGCCGCGAACTCCAGAACGAACCCCTGCCCCCTCCGCCGAACGCTTGACGTAACGGTCCCTCACGCCGGTCCTCACACCACGAAATGCCGCGATTCATACATAAGCAATGTCAAGCAGATCACCGCGCACATCACCAGTCTTCCACGCTCAGAACCATCCGTCCATGCCAGCAGAATGAAGATGAGTGAAACACTGAAGATCCCCCACATCAGGTCGCCAAGCATAAATCCCAGGCATGCTTCCTCAAGCCAGCGGCTCCAACGCGTTGGCGTGTGAGGATCTGTGAATCTATACGCGAACTCGCAGGCCACATGCAGGACCCCAACGGTGAGCCCGCACACCAGCCATATCCATGTAAAAAACCCCATCGGGCATAGGCGCTCCCGCGCCACAAACCGGCGATAGCTCAGGGTTCCATCTTCCATGGTCCATCCCTCGAAGGCCCGCCGCTCTGTATACGATTCGGGCCCCGAGACCGTTCGGCCAATTCCGCCACAACCGCCAACGCGCTCACCACCCCCACAGCGCCACTTTCAATTCCCACATCACATCAAACGCCTGCAACAGCCCCATCACCAGCAGCAGAGTCCCCACGAAAAACAGCAGCAGCCGCTGATAAAGGCGAGTCTCCGGAAGGCACGCCACCGCCAGCGCTCCGAATCCCGCCAGCGTCCCGCTCCAGAAAAAGGCCGTGACCGCCAGCGGTACCTCGAACCCCGGTGATGCTTCCCAGCGAAGCACAAACAGCTCCGCCAGCAGCGCCCCCGTTCCCATGGTCAACATGCCCGCGCCCGCCCAGCGTCCAACCACCGAACCACGGTGGCGGGCATAACCGAGGATTTCAGAAGACGGCGGCATCCAGCACCTCGCGACGGGACTCATCATCACCCGAACGCTGCGTGCCTACAATACGCACGTCAGGACGCCTTACCGCCGCATCCACCGCGCCAGGCGCATTCCAGGTTTGCAAAGGAACTTCCATGGGCTGCTGTCTGATTGCCATCATCGGAGCGCTCTGGCCGCGCGTGCTGCTGGTGCTGATCTACTTTTTCGCCCACCAGATTCCCCAGCGCGCGTTTCACACGGTTCTCTTGCCGCTGCTCGGATTCATCTTCCTTCCCGCCACCACCCTGGTCTACGAGCTCTGCGTCTTTTACGGAATGCCGCCCAATGCCGCGCATCCCCTGGCAATCATCTTCATCGCCCTCGCCTTCCTCTCGGACCTCTCCCAACTCGGGGCCACCCGCCGCCGCCGTCGCGCGTGAGGAACGTCAACGGGTTCGATCAATCTCCGCTTGCCCGCATGCGCGCTTCAACTGCCAACGCCACTCTTTTCAAAATATTCCCCGAGATACTCCCGATCTGCTCGCCCAATCGTTCCACCCTTACCGGAAAGTACCACTTGGGAATGGCCCACGTATGCCGGCGCAATCCACTGGTCGACCGCGGATGCGTCTGGGCATTTGGAATTTCGACCGCATCGGCGTGATTCGGGCTGAATCGGGTCGTACACGCCACCACCACCAGGACGACATCGTCCACCCCGGGCGGCACGATCAAAATCACCGGGCGATCTTTCACGCCCTCCCCCTCCAGCGCAGGACAGTCGCGGAGCCAGAAGATTTGCCCCATTCTGAGGCGTTGCGGGGCGGCCATGATTTCCGTTCAATTAAACTGCGGGTTTTCCAAACAGGGCCATGGCATTCGCCGCCGCCCGCTCGATCATCGTCTTCCGGTTCGCCTTGAAACGAGCCTTCACCTGCTTGAGACTCTCATTCCTGCCCCGTGTGCCCGCTCCCGCCCGACGCTTTTTGCGCGCCGGAGCCCGTCCCGCTTTTTTCCGTGCAACTTCCATGGTGGCCATTCACTGCTCCCTGCCGTGTGATCCGCTCCGCGTGACATCATAGCAAGCCTGCGATTCATTTCCCAAAGCTACCCTATGCCTATAATTCCCCCACCGCCGCACTCCGGAGCCCGCATGAATCTCAACCTCTCCCTCGATCCCTCCATCGACGCTTCCGCCTTCTTCGGCCACGCCGACCGCAACCTCAAGCTGCTGCGCGAACTCCTCGATGTCCACCTCTCCGCGCGCAACGACACCCTCCGCATCTCCGGCGAACCCGCCGCCGTCTCCCGCGCCGCCGCCGTCATCGCCGAATTGCAGCGCTACCTCCGCCACCATCCCTCCGTCGATCGCGACCAGCTCGTCGCCCTCGTCCGCCGCACCGAATCCGAGATTTCCGGCGACGCCTCCGCCGTCGGACCCGATGAATCCGGCGCCCTCGACGTCCTCGCCCGCGGCCAGCTCGTTCACGCCAAAACCGAAGGCCAGAAACGCTACCTCAACGCCATCGCCCATCACGACCTGGTCTTCTGCGAAGGTCCCGCCGGCACGGGCAAAACCTTCCTCGCCGTCGCCATGGCCGTCTCCCTCCTCCGCCGCTCCATCACCCGCCGCATCGTCCTCGTCCGCCCCGCCGTCGAAGCCGGCGAAAAACTCGGCTTCCTCCCCGGCGGCATCGAGGAAAAAGTGAACCCCTACCTCCGCCCGCTCCTCGACGCCCTATCCGACATGATGACCTTCGAACAGATCCGCCGCTACATGGCCAACGACATCATCGAGGTCGCCCCCCTCGCCTACATGCGCGGCCGCACGCTCAACGAAGCCGTCGTCATCCTCGATGAAGCCCAGAACACCACCCCCTCCCAGATGCTCATGTTCCTCACACGCCTCGGCGAACGTTCCAAAATGATCGTCACCGGCGACCCCTCGCAAGTCGATCTCGAAGCCGGCCAATCCTCCGGCCTCACCGACGCCCACCGCACCCTCCGCGGCATCAAAGGCATCGCCTTCGTCAAACTCGACAAAACCGACATCGTCCGCCACCGCCTCGTACAAAACATCGTGCAGGCCTACGCGGACAAGGAGTCTCCCGAAAGAGCGTCATGACACGTCCGGAATTCATGCTTTAGTATGTAATTGCGTCCATCTAAAACTGCCAATGTCCCTCCCGGCTCGCTCTCCTTTCCCCCCTTCGGCTTGTGCTATAATGCCCGCATGTCACAACAACTTCTTGATGTCAGCGACCTCCCCAAGCCCTTCGTAGACGCCCTCGAAGCCGCCATCCAAACCTACCGCGCGCAGCTCACCGCCCCCGTCGAAATGCGCCGCCCAGGATGGGCCAAGGGGCTCATCCCCGACGTGCCGGACAGCGTCTTCTTCGATCCGTTGCCCGAAGAAGTCCTTCGCCTCTTCGAGGGCGAAAACGAGTGAAGGTTCTTGTCGACACCGCGGCCTTCTGGTGGCTGGCGCTGGAATCCCAAAAGCTTTCCACGACTGCTCTCCAGGTATTTGACGATCCCGTAAACGAGTTGCTGCTCAGTCCGGTCGTCGTCTGGGAACTGCTCGTTAAACACACTATCGGCAAGCTCAAAGTTACGGAGCCCATCCAGGATGTGCTCGCCCGTGCCCGCGCCTCTCGCGCGTTCGTTCCGTGGCCGCTCGCCGAGTCCGCTGTCCTCCACCTCCCCTCCCTGCCTCCCGTTCATCGCGACCCTTTCGACCGTCTCCTCATTTGCCAGGCGCTCGACGCCAACGCCACCATCCTCACCCCCGACGCCGCCATTCGTGTGTACCCCGTCTCATCGCTCTGGTGATCGGATCCACCATGGCCCCCCTCTATCGAAAATCGAAAATCACCGCCCCCCTCCCCCCCGGCCCGCGCTCCCTCCTCCCGGCCAAAACTTTCCTCCACCTCCGCCGCGACCCCCTCGCCTTCATCTCCCACCTCACACGCACCTTCGGCGACATCTCCTCCTTCTCCGCCCTCGGCCAGCGCTACATCATCCTCAACCACCCCGATCTCGCCCGCGATGTCCTTCTCACCCAGGCCGACGCTTTCTTCAAAGGACCCGCCCTGCAAAACTCCCGCCATCTCCTCGGCGATGGCCTGCTCACCGCCGAAGGCGACACCCATAAATCCCAGCGCCGCCTCATGACCCCCGCCTTCCACGCCAAGCGCGTCGAAACCTACGCCCCCGACATCCTCGCCTGCACACAGCGCACCATCCAGGAACTCGCCGCCGCGCAAAGCCCTGTCGACATCCGCGATTTCATGACCCGCCTCACCCTGCGCATCGCCGTGCAAACCCTCTTCGGCATCGACGCCGCCGGCCTCAATGCCGCCGACACCGATCTCGTCGGCCGCTCCATGCACACCCTCATGTCCAACTACATCCGCACCGTCGTGCCCTGGGGCAAACTCCTCAACGCCCTCCCCCTGCCCTCCACCCGCCGCATCAAAAAAGCCCGCACCGACCTCTTCGCCCTCATCGACCGCCTCATCGCCAACCGCCGCACCCAGTCTGCGTCGCCAGGAACTCCCTACGCCGATCTCCTCTCCACCCTCATCGCCGCCACCGACACCGAATGCCCCCACGCCGCCAAAGCCGCCGTCCGCCTCACCGACCAACAACTCCGCGACCAGGCCATCACCCTCCTCACCGCCGGCCACGAAACCACCGCCAACGCCTTCACCTTCACCCTCTATCTCCTTGCCACCCACCCCGACGAACAGCAAAAACTCGCCGACGAAATCCGCTCCGTCCTCGCCGATCGCCCCCCCACCGTGGCCGACTTGCACGCGCTGCCATACACCCACAATGTGATCGCCGAATCCCTCCGCCTCTACCCCCCCGCCTGGACCCTCGGCCGGCAGAACCAGCGCTCCCTCACCCTCGCCGGCTACCGCATCCCGAACCGATCCACCCTCCTCATCCCCCAATGGACCCTCCACCGCGACCCACGCTTCTTCCCCAATCCCCTCGCCTTCACCCCCGACCGCTGGCAAAACCCCACCCACCCGCGCCACGCCTACCTCCCCTTCTCCACCGGCCCGCGCAACTGCATCGGCGAATCCTTCGCCTCCCTCGAAATGCAACTCGTCCTCCCCCTCCTCCTCCAACACTTCCGCTTCACCCTCTCCCAAAAATCCCCCCCGCTAAAACTCCACCCCGCCATCACCCTCCGCCCCGCAACGCCAATCCTACTGGAGGCCACCGCGCGATGAGCAATCAACCAACAGGACCGTCCCCTCCACCCGCCATCGATCCACCAGTGACACCGGCTCCGCTGTCGTACCACGTCCCAGAGCGAACCCGCTGCCGCAACAGCTTTCTCATTCTCCTCTTTTGGGCCTGCCTCGCGCTTTTCTGGGGGTCATTGTTTTTGGTGGGAACCGTGATTTCGTTCGTAGTAGGAATTCACGAAATGGAGCGATTCCACCTTTTCTACGCCATCCCGTTCGGTCTGATCGGCCTCTCGCTGATCATCTGGGGAGGCAGCGCTGCTCGAACGGCCATTGCCCTCTGGAAAAGCGATGCCGGCGCACTCCCCTTCGCCCTTCGCCTCACGCGACTGGGAGCACGTTCCAGCCTCCTCTTCATCCCGCTCTATTTTTTCTGGGCCATCCACGAGTTTCGCTGGGATGACCACGCCCGCACCTTGGATTGGCTCATCGGTCTGGCGGTCTACAGCATCGTCCCCGTACTTCTTTTTTCCTCCCGTCGCGCTGTCCGGCGGGATTTTAACGATCAGCAACAATATGTCGCTCCCACCAACCGAGCGAGCAGCGATCATCCTGCTGGAAGTCACGCCGCGATGATCGATCGGAGCTAATTCCGCGGAGCGGTTCTCCATCGTGTTACAATAAAGATACATCTCCCAACGGAGAACCATGTTTCGACTCCGCAAACGTTCGATTCCTCCCCCTCGGAAGCGTGCCGCCGATATCAACTTCGACGACCTCGGCGCTCGTCTCCTGATCACAACATTGGAAGTCGCCCTCAGTGCGAAGGCGACCGCCCTGCTCTTTGGCTTCCGCCCCGATGCGCCTCCCGACCGAGATCCCAACGACACCAGTCCACCACCGCCACCCCTTCGCTTTCCCCTCAACCTGCTCGCGTCCGAAACCCCCATGCACGTGTGGCTGGAGATCGACAATCAACTTTACCAACACATCGACTCCCCCCTCACCTTCTTCATGAGCCTCTTCACGATCATCCCCGAACGCACCATCCGCGTGCCGCCCACGCCCGGCGGTCCCGAATCCGGCGACTACATGGAGGTCCGCCCCACCGCCACCGCCCGTCGCTTCCTCCGCTTCGAATGGCAATGGCGCGCCGACAATCTCTCCGGCATCCGCCTCTTCGCCCTTCACGAAATTCCCCTCAACGCCTCTCTCCCCCACGAGGATGATCACTACAACCCCTGGGCCGCCCCAACATCCCCGGTTCCCGCCTCCGAAGCCGCACCAACCCCGTGACCCGCGCGGCCTGACGACGACGTCTATTACCATGCGGCTCCCTCTCCGCCTCTACGTCCCGCCTCTCCGCCCCGTTCGCGCGCGGGCGCGCAAAAAAATCGCGGCGGCCGGTGGGTCTCCACCGCGCCGCCGCGCCATTAGGTAGAAGCTTGGCCCCCCCCATCCCCCCCTGCCGGTCCTGCCGCCTCCAGAGCCTTACCGATGATGCCATCCGAAATCATGATGCCAGCCGCCGACGAACACCGGCCGGGGGCGATAGTAGCGAGGGGTCTCCACCACCACTGGCGCCGCATACACCGGGGCGGCAACCACCACCGGTGCCGGGCAAGCCGGAGCCGCCACCACCACCGGGGCGGGCGTGTAGACCGGTGCCGGCACGTAAGCGGGCGTCGTCACCACCACCGGGGCCGGTGCGTACACCGGGGCGGGAGCCACCACCACCGGAGCCGCGTACACACGCGCCGGGGCGGCGATCGTGATGCCGAAACTGAACCGGTCATGGGCACTTGCCGCCTGGGGCGCCAACGCCAGCGCACCCGTCGCAACTCCCGCCAAACCAAGAACTTTCGCTTTACCCACCAGGCTTCCAAACATCGTCAACATGGCTCAACTCCACGAACATCGGTGAAATCCGCCGGGCTGAACCGGGGCAATCGGCCTCACCTACATGCTCCGACAATATCGCGTCAAGATAGTTGGCAATCCGCAAATAATCCGAAACGTGAATCACGGGGGATAAATTGTCCACAAATAAACACAAATTTTCACAAATAGGTAGATTAGAAACGGAACAACCCCCCGCGCCGTCACCAAGGATCCCACCGTAACCCTAAATAAAATAGCGCCTTGCGCCTCAAGTCCCCCCGAGCCACTCAGCCGCATTCGTGCCAATTTGTGAACATTTGTGGACCGTCCCCCCCCGTTCTTCGTGTTTTTCGTGCGTTTCGTGGCCAATTTACCGTCACGGCGGCGAGAGTTGGATATTCCCCCCCAGATTGCTCGTCGTCACCGCGTTGTCGTGCATATTCCATTGCAGCGACGAGAAATGTAGCAACTGTTGCTTCTCCGGATCAATGTACGTTCCGCCTTCCCGCGTCGCGCTGGTCGCTGTCGCCAGGTGCGTGTTGTCGTCATACGTCAGCGCATCCGCCCGGCATTCCTGTTTGTTGTCCAGCGTCAGCGTCGCTCCGCCATCCGCACGCACGCTTTCCAGCCGCTGGTTCCCACCCGCGCCCACCCCCACCGGGCTCGCCAGATCGGTCGTTTCCCCCACATCCCTGGCCGCCGACAGCTTCGCCACCAGATGCTGCGTCCGCAGGTCGACCCTCGACGTCGCCGCGGCCCCGCTCACCCGGATCGCCTTCGCCGGGACATGCACCATCCACACATCCTTCGTGAGCTCCACAGTGTTGTCCTGCTGGTTGTACACCAGTTTTCCCGCCCACTCGAACGCCGTCTGACCCCGAGCGCTGCCGCCGGTTACCCCGCCCGTCGCCCCCGCGCCGCCGGTCTTCTCCTTCTCCGGCCGATTGTCGATCAGCACCATCCTGCCGGGCACGGGAATCGTGAGCTGGTGCGTCTCATCCGCATACGTCAGCTTCTCGGTCATCAGCAGCATCTGCGTCAGCAGCACGCCGCCCGGCCCCGTCTGGCTGCCCGTCGCAACCACTCTTCCCTCGGCGTCGATCGTGTCGAGCGTCAGGTCCGACGACCCCGCGAGATTCGCCAGCTCCGAATCGCCCGGGGCGGTCGCCGCCGCATCCACCGGCTTTACATGCTTCAACCGCACCCGCAGATGATCGGCCGTAAGCTGGCTCGTATCGGCAGTCTTCACCGACAGCATCCGCGACACCGTGTGGCCATCGAACGTCGCCAGCAGCGCATCGCTGTCGAACACCATCCGGTCCGTCCACGTCACGCGCATCGGCGCCGCTTCCTTGCGCGCCTTGCTCGCCGGCAGCGTGAACAAAAACTCCCCCGCGCCCGGAATCTCAAATGTCTTCTTGTTCTGGTCCAGCAAAATCCTGTCGCCGGAGATCGCATCCTCCGCAAACGACACCCGCGCCGGATTCCCGCTCACGCCCTCCAGCGTCGCCCGATTATCCAGCGGCGTCGCGTGCAGCACATGCGCCGTCGCCGTGATCACGTGCGCCGCATAATTCTCCAGCTCGATTTTCACCCCGCGGTCCGTGTTCCCGCCGTCCGCCGTAAACGCCACCGCCTGGTAATCGCCCAGCCCCACGCCGCCGGCCATCTCCTCCCCGCCGCCCCCCGCCGCACCGCTGTTCTTCGGCTTCGACGCCAGCGCGATGTCCAGGTGCTGCCCGTAAATCGTCTCCTTGCCCCGCTCCTTCTGCTTGCTCGACGCCGTTTCGCCCGCATCCTTCGTTTCTTTCTCCGTGCGATAGCTCCACGCCGTCACATCGCCATCCACCAGCAGCCGCGTTGGCACGGGCGCTTTGCTCCGGCCGTCGTCCGGCACCGCCGTCAGCAGCTCCAGCCGCTGCCCGCTGATCCCATCCGGCTCCGCCGCCGCCTGCACATTCTTCGCCCCCCTGCCCGCCCCGCGCGACGATTTCACCGTCACGTTCCCCGTCGCCAGCAGATGCTCGAGCGTCTGCGGATTGATCGGGTCCGCCGTGTTGGCGATCAGCGCGTCGATCGTGTCGCCCGCAAGCTGGAACGTCGGATCGTCGATCTTCGCCAGGCCCGTCAGAATCGCCCGCCGCACCGCCGGCTCCGTGCTCTTCTTGCCCGGCTTTTTCGGATCCGGAATGTCGATCAGGTCCAGGTCCAGCGCCGTTTTCCACGAGATTTCCAGTGGCCGGCCCGTCGCCGTCGCCGACTTCCGCAGCAACGTCTGCGGCACATCCACAACCCCCGGCCCCGCCAGCCGCAGATGATTCGCCGCCCGATCGAACGAAATCCCCTGGCACGTCCCGCTGCCCCGCGTCGCATCCGCCATCCGCACCTGCCCCACATCCCCCGGCTCGATCTCCAGCCGCCGCTCCGCCGCATGCACCCACAGCCGCCCGCCGGTCACCGTGATCGTCCCATCCTGAACCACCACCGGATGCTCCGCCGTCCCCACCGCCTCCAGCGCTTTATCCTTAGGTCCCGCCAGCTTCATGTCTTCCGGACCCGTCGGCCGCATTTCCATCGGCCCCGTCCAGGTGATCACCAGATCCGTCGAATTCGCCTTGGGCAGCGGCTCGGTCGCCGCCGGCAGCGTGGTTCCGGTCAGTGCCGCATCCTGCGTCGCCGCGCCGGCCGTCGCGCCACCGCCGCCTGTCGCGTTGCCCGCCCCGCTCGCCGCCCCTCCGGCCGTTCCCGGTTCCGTCACCGCCTGCGGTTTGGCCTTTTCCACATCCGCCGGCGCCGCCATGAACAACACGAACAACTGCTCGCTGCTCAGCTTCCCTTGCCCCACCGTCGCCTCCACGTTCTGACCGAACGCCAGCTTGTACGTCGTCGGCACGCTGGAAGCCTTGCCCCCCGACGCCGGCTGCGTCGCCGATGCCACTGCCTGACCCGGCGCCGTCGCCGGCGCTGTCGTCACCGCCGCCGCCGCCGGAGCAGTCGTCCGTGCCGTGGCGGCGTTCCCCTTCCCCCCCGCCCCGGGCGCCGTCATATCGCTGAGCGCCAGCGTCTGGGGATCCACATCATGCAGAATGATCTTGTTGCCCTGGTTGATCCGGAAAAACTCCAGCCGCTTCTGGTCCGGGTTGAACGCAATGGTCACATCCGACCCGTCGAACGCCACCTGGTTCGACCGCACATTGATGTCGCCCGCGCTGTGCAGCGTCCGCGCCACGTTGTCGAATTCCAAATCCTTCGACAGCTTCACCTTGATCGTGCTCGCCGCCGACGCCGGATTCGTATCCGCATCCTGCGGCCCAAACGTCAGCAGCACGTGCCCCGACAACCTTCCGCCCCGCGGCATGAATTTCGTCCGGGTTCCCCCCGGCCCGCTTGCCACCGTGTCCACGAACACCACGCCGCTGTCGCTGCGGATCGTCACCAGCCGCCCGTCCGTCGTGTAATAACGCGCCGACGGCTCGGTCAGCAGGAACTCCCCCGGAATCGGCGTCCCATCCTCCTTCGTCGCCTGCTTGAATTTCTTGGCCGTCAACACGTACTCGAGGTCCGCGTTCTCCGGCCGGCGACCTTCGTACTCGAACGGCTGGTCCCCCCGCGGCGCCGCCGTCGGCCCCGCGTCAGACTCCACCCGGTTCCCATTGATGCTCGCACCGCTGAAGTACTCATACAACAGCAGCGCGCCCACCGCGACCATCAGGCCGATGACAAAAAGTGCAACTCGTTTCAGCATAGATCGGAAAGTGTACCCCGCCGCGGCCCGGCGCAACAAGCCGCACGCGATCCATCATCCGCAATGTCCGCCCGTGTTTGTGCCCACTCACGCCCCCCACTAGACAACCCCCACCCCCATCCGTTGGCCCCCCAGCAAAATCCCCGCCCCCCAACCCTTCTGACTTCTGACTACTGACTACTGACTACTGCCTTCTGACCACTGACCACTGACCACTGACCGCCCCCTCACCGATACCGCTCCAACACCTGCTCCCACAACCCCATCTCCTTGCACAAATACTCGATCGCATCCCGCACCGCCCCATATCCCCCCGGAAACTTCGTCACATATTTCGCGACCGCCCGCACCTCCTCCACCGCATCCGCCACCGCGATCGCCGCCCCCACCTTCCGCATCACCGGCAAATCCGGCAGATCATCCCCCACATACGCCACCTGCGAATCCGACACCCCCAGTTCATCCTTCACCTGGTCATACGCCTCCAGTTTGTTCCCCACGTTCTGATACACATGCCGAATCCCCAGCTCCTCCGCCCGGTGGCTCACCACGTCCGACTCCTTCCCCGTGATGATCGCCACATCCTTCCCCAGCCGCCGCCACAACACGATCCCCGCCCCATCCCGCACATGAAATCGCTTGATCTGCTGCCCGTTGTCATCCCGAATAATCCCCCCATCCGTGAGCACGCCATCGACATCGAGAATGAGCAGTTGAATATTGGCGAGGGCCATGACAACTCCACAGCAAGGGGGGAAAGATCAGAACCGGATTGTGTCGCAGGCGACCGGAAAAGGAAAGCAACTTGCCGAGTGGTCAAAAGTAGAAGAACCGCTGCTCCACAAAGTCTGAGGTCACCCGATTGCCCTTCGCCCCGTCACCAATCGCGTGTATATAGCAGGCGTGTCCCCGTAGCCGTACAGCCCAGACCACATGAAATGTTTCATCTACTGCGAAGCGGATCAGTCCCATTCACGCCGATCGCCTCGCTCGTTGCTGCGCAAATAGTTCCTTTACCTGCTCCCAAGTCATAAACGTTTCAGGATTTTGGCGGAATGCCTCAAGGCTCCGCGAGAGTTCGGCCTGCTCCTCGGGCGTCAGATTTGGGGCCACGTCTTTTTCCAAACTTGCCAAAACGATGTCCAGAAGCTCCCCAGAAGCTCCTCGCGATCGGCACGAGATAACGCGACAATCTTGTCAATAAGTTTGCTGTCCACCATATCCCCGCACTATCACCCGCCGCCGGCCTACACAATTCAAATATCTCACTCCACCACCCTCACCCGCACCAGATCCTGCACATCCACCAGCCCCACCGGCCGCCCTTCCCCGTCCACCACGGGCAACTCATCAATCCGATACCGGTTCAGCAGCCCCAGCGCCTCCGACGCCAGCGACTCCTTCCCGATCCGCTTCGGCGAACGCGTCATCACCACCCCGATCGGCGTCTCCAACAACTCCGCCGCCGGCCGATTCCGCAGGTGCCTCCGCAAGTCCCCATCCGTGAACACCCCGCTCAGCTTCCCCGACCCATCCACCACCACCACCGCCCCCGCGCGACGCCCGCTCACCGGATCGCGCTCCAGCACCTCGCGCAGCGTCACGCCCTCCCCCACCGCCGCAAAATTCTCCCCCACCCGAAACTCCATCACCTGCTCCACCCGCAGCAACTTCCGCCCCAGCGAGCCCCCCGGATGAAACGCCGCGAACTCCTCCCGCGAAAATTTCCTCAGGCTCATCACCCCCAGCACCAGCGCATCGCCCACCGCAGAGATGCAATTCACCGTCGTCGTCGGCGCCAGCCCATGCGGGCACACTTCCTCGATCCGCCCGATCGTGATCGCAATATCCGCCACCCGCCCCAGCGTCGATTGCCCCGACGACGTGATCGCCACCACCGGAATTTCCTGCCGCTTCAAATGATCCAGCAGCCGCACCACTTCATCCGTCTCCCCGCTGTAAGAGAGCAGCAGCGCCACATCATTCCGCCGCACGCGCCCCAGATCCCCATGCAGCGCTTCCACCGGATGCAGAAAATGCGAAGGCGTCCCCGTCGACGCAAACGACGCCGAAATCCGCTGCCCCACCAACCCCGACTTGCCAATCCCCGACAACACCACCGTCCCCCCTCCATGCGCCCCTCCCCCGCCGTCCCCGCGCGTCCGCTCATGAATCAGCACAATCGCCCGCGCCGCCGCCTCCGTCAGCGTCTCGGCCACCGCCGCAATCGATGCCGCCTCCGACCGCACCACCTCCCGCGCCCCCGCCAGCAATTCCTCAGCAGAAATCTCAGCCATCCCCCCAAGATACCCCATCCCCCCCGCCCAAGAAACTCCCCGCTTACGATAAATTGACCACGAAAATCACGAAAAGCACGAAAATCACGAAATCGCGACAGAACTATCCACAAATGCACACAAATCAACACAAATAACAGACACGCGCAGCGTGATCCACCCAGGATCGTTTCAAGATCAAGTTGAAAACTTCGTCGACTGACTGCTGACTTCTGAATCCTCACCTATCGGCGACACACGCCCCCGCCCAGCCCCGACCCATTCGTGCGCATTAGGGTCCATTTGTGGACAATTCCCGTCGTCTTTCGTGCCTTTCGTGTTTTTCGTGGCCATTTACGTCGTCGCTAGTTCACCGACGGATCCGGCGGGATCAGCTTCGGATCCACCGCCGGCCCCACCGCCTTGCGCGCATGCCGCACCAACTGCTCCCACAACGCCGGCGGCGTCGCCAGCACATGCTCCGCCTCGATCAGCGCCACGTGCCACGCCCCCTCCGCCAGCTCCGACTCCAACTGCATCGCCGTCCACCCCGAGTACCCCACGAAAAATTTCATCGGCTCCGTCGCGTCCGCCACCAGCCCCCGCACCGCATCCGCATCCGACGACAAATACACCTCCGGCAATACCTCGATCTGCCCACGCGCCGCATCATGATGGATCACCATCAGCGGCCCCTCCACCGGACCGCCCTGAAACAGCGGGTCCCCATTGTCATACGGCACCGCCGATACCTGCGACCACGCCTCCCCCACGCTCGTCTCCAGCGGCCGATTCAATACCAGCCCCATCGCCCCCTTCGCATCATGCTGCACCACCAACACCACCGACCTCGCAAAATTCGGATCCAGCAACTGCGGCGACGCCACCAACACCTTGCCAACCAACGGCGATTCCATACAAACCTCTCGCGCGGCACCCGGCGCCCCAACACTCCCACCCTCCATCATATCCGCGACATATCCCCTCGTGGAACGCAACGCTCTCCCCCCCCGCGAACCCGCGGCGTCCGCGGTTCATCACCGCGAACTCTTTCCCATCCATTTTCACTCCCCATCGCCATTCCCCCGATGCCCGCCCGCCGCCTATAATCTCCCCAACGTTCCTGGGGATTTCATGGCACGCCGTCGACCCGTTTACATCAACCACGAGCAGTGGCGCCAGCAGATGCTCGACGACACCTCCCGCTTCATCGAGTGGGGCCTCCGCAATCCTGAACGCGTTGAGTGGATCCCCATCCATCAGGTCGGCAGGGGCCAGTTCTCCGAACGTGTCAAAAACATCTTCTGGGGCCTCGTCTTCAACAACGCCCAATTCCCCGAATGATCCCGCAATAAACCCCCGCGCCCCCGGGTTTTCCCGAAAGAGCCCTCCCCCATCACGCCGATCTTTCTTCTTCCTCGCCCTCTCACGGAGCACTCCGCATGTCCGATCAACCGCCCCCTCCCGCCGCCTCGCCGATCTCCGCCGTTCCCGCCCCGCCCTCCTTCCCGCTGGTCGCCCGCGCGTCGAATACCGTCCGCAACAAAAACATCCTCATCATCCTCATGTGCCTCGCGTTCTTCTGCTGGTTCACCTACGACGCCTTCGTACGCTATCCCCAGGACGATGACCGCCTCGTCGAAGTCATGAAAAACATGGGCCCCACCAACAACCTCGTCTCCGTTTATCAATCCGACCTCGACTCCTGGAAAGGCTGGGCCCACGAAACTTCCGAGGCCCGCGCCAAAATGACCGACATCGCCTCCATCGCCAAAGTCGATGGCTGGCGCAGCGCCAGCGATATCGCCACCCAGAAAGCCATCGTCGCCGGCCTGGGCGTCGCCGTCATCGCCGCCATCTGGTGGTTCTTCCGCTGCCAGGCTCGCCGCGCCATCGCCCAGCCCGACACCGTCTCCCCCGCCCCCGACGTCACCATCCCCTGGGAGAAAATCACCATCGTCGACAACTCCCGCTGGAAATCCACCGGCATCGTCGACATCACCTACACCGACGCCGCCGGACAAACACGCCATGCGAAGTTCGACGATTACGAACTTGATCGCGAGCCCCTTCTGGCCATCCTCGATCAGCTCGCCGAACGCGCCGTCAACGCGGAATTTCTTCCCAAACAGGACCCCATCGACGGCCCCGTCAAACACGCCAGCGAAGCCTGACCCCCCCCGCCCTCCCGCGCCGCCCAGCCATCCTGTCCCGGCGTGATGCAACGACACCACGCGTTTCGCTGCTGTGTGGCTTTTCCACCGCACGCCGCTACATCCTGCCCTTTCCAACGCTGATTCCCGCGTGATTCTCGGACATTTCCCGGCACAACCCTTGCGCTGGCTCCAGCGGAGACTGGTGTCATGCGTTACCTCTTTTTGCCCGCCCTGCTGCTGACCGTCGCCGGTTGTGCGGCTCAGCCGTCGCGTCCTCAAACCGCCGCGCAACACGCCCCCGCCGCGCCGCCGGCGCCGCCCTTCTACGTACCCGCCACCGCCCTCGCCCGCACCGCGGACTCCCGCCCCATCAACCCCTTCGCCGTGCTCGCCGACGCCGACGAAGACCTCTTCTTCCCCCGTCCCGAAAAGGTCGTTTACGGCCCGGAAACCCTCTATCAAACCTCCGCTTTCACCATCTTTGACTACGACGCCCAGAACATCTCCAGCCCCTATGGCACCGGCTTCCGCTACCGCTGGGTCGTCCGCCAGGGCGTGCAATTCCCCTGACCCGCCGCCGCCCGCCCCCTTTTGGCCGCCCCCCCTCCCCCCGGCGGAGCACCGCCAGAACCGATTGTCCGGTCACATCTTGACGACCGCACGGCGAAAGAGGATGATACTTCCATCCCCGGAGACTATTGCACATCGGACGGGTCACGGACGCTCGTGGGACTGAGAGTCTGACCCGCTTCGTGCGAATAGGCATCTCTCTGCCTGCCCCGGGGGCAGGAAAAGGAAGAACATGGCAACGGTGACCAAAAAGGAACTGGTGGATCGCATTGCGGAACAACTCGATGTGAAGCGCGTGACCGTCAAACGCGTGACCCAGCAGTTCCTCGACGAGGTGATTCGCGAACTCGGTCGCGGCAACCGCTTGGAATTCCGGGACTTCGGCGTCTTCGAGTGCAAGCAACGCGCCGCCCGCATCGCCCAGAATCCCAAGACCATGGAGCGGGTTCCGGTGCCTTCCAAGCGGACCGTCAAGTTCAAGGTCGGCCGGCTCATGAAGCTGAAGATGCAGGAAATCGCCAACGCCCAGGCCGCCTCCCGTGACGGACAGCCCGAAGCCGCTGGCGCCAAGGCCTGAACTTCCTGTCCCCGCTGCATTTGCGTGACACAGACCCGCCCCGGCGCGTGCCGGGGTGTTTTTTTGCCCGAGTTTTCCGCCGCTCCCATGAATGTTCCCGAAAGCGCATCCCCCCCGCCGCCGGCCGGCGCCGCTTTCCCGGCGTGGCTCGCCGCGCTTGAAGAATCGCTCCAGCGGCGCCGGGATGCGCACTTGTTGCGCGAACTCCGGCCGCTCTCCTCGGCCACCGGCCCGACCGTCACCATCGATGGGCGTCAATTCGTCCAGTTCTGCACCAACAATTATCTCGGCCTTGCGACCGATCCGGAAGTCATCGACGCCGCTCGCGACGCCACCGCACGCCTGGGCGCAGGCAGCGGCGCGTCGCGCCTCGTCGCCGGCTCGCTCGAGCTTCATCACGAACTCGAATCCGCGCTCGCACGCCTCAAGCACGCCGAGGCGGCGCTGGTCTTTCCCACCGGGTTCATGGCGAATCTCGCGGTGCTCACGACTTTCGCGGGCGAACATGATGCGATCGTCTCCGACAAACTGAACCATGCGAGTTTGCTCGACGCGGCGAAATTTTCGGGGGCGGCGCATCGCGCGTTTCCGCATCGGCGTTATTCCCGGGCCGCGGAATTGCTGGCGCGCTTTCACGCCTGCGCTCCGGCGTCGCGGCGATTTCTGGTGAGCGATTCGGTGTTCTCCATGGACGGCGATGTCGCGGATTTGCCGGCGGCGTGCGATGCGGCCGAGCGGCATGCGGCGCTCGTGGTGATTGATGAAGCGCATGCGACGGGGGTGCTCGGGGCGCGCGGGGCGGGGCTGGCGGAGGCGCAGGGCGTGGAGGAGCGGGTGGCGGTGACGGTGGGGACGTTGTCGAAGGCGCTGGGGTCGCTGGGGGGTTTTGTGGCGGGGCGGCGGGCGGTGATTGAGACGCTGGTGAATGCGGGGCGGCCGTTTATTTACACGACGGCGTTGCCGCCGGCGTGCGCGGGGGCGGCGCTGGTGGCGCTGCGGATTGTCGAGCGCGAGCCGGCGCGGCGGGAGCGGGTGCTGGGGCTGGCGGAGCGGGTGCGGGAGGAGCTGCGGGGGATGGGGTTTGACTGCGGGGATACGCGGACGCCGATCGTGCCGGTGATTTTGGGCGAGGCGGAGAAGGCGCTGGAGGCGGCGGCGTTTTTACGGGAGCGGGGGATTTACGTTCCGGCGATTCGGCCGCCGACGGTGGGGCCGGGGGCGGCGCGGTTGCGGGTGAGTTTGATGGCGACGCACAGCGACGGGCAGGTGGAGCAGTTGCTCGAGGCGATGCGTGCGCTGCGGGGGAAGGGCGTCGCGGGTTAGCGGGACGCCTTGCCGATGAACATGCCGATGCCGGTGAGGATGGCGGAGACGAGGACGAGAGCGCCTGCGAAGATGAAGAGGTTGGTGGTGTTGGCGGTGACGGTTTCGACCCATTGGGGGCTGTAGCCGCGGAAGAAGGAGCCGACGACGATGATGCCGACGATCATGATGAGGAGGGAGGCGAAGGCCATCCCACCGAAGGCTTCGGCGGAGGGATCGGCGGCTTCGACTTCTGCGACCATGGGGCTGGCGGCGACGGGGGCGGAGGAGGCGACATTTTCGAGGCCCGTGGAGCTGCCGACGTCGCCGGCGCCGGCCTGTTCGAAGATACCGGAGGCGGAAGCGATGCCGGATTCACCCTTGGCGTCGCCGCCGGGATAAATTTCGTCGAGGAGTTCGGCGCCCAGGGAGGTGTCGTCGGATTCGCGGGTGAGGTCGAGGAGGCCGGAGCCGGAGCCGACGCCTTCGAGGGAGAGCTGGTCGCTGGAGTCGGAGGCGGGGGGCTGGATCTGGGTTTGAGCGGAAGCGTCGACGGCTTTCATTTCGCCGCTCTCGAAGACTTTGACGCCGGAGTCGGACTGGCCGGGGGCGGCGGCGACGGTGTCATCCTTGGCGGTGGGGTGGGCGGTATCGGAGAGGGAGATGGCGTCGCCGGCGGCGGAATCGGAGGGTGCGAGTGCGATGCCGGAGTCGGACATGCCGGTATCGCCGGTTTTCTTTTGTTCAGCGGCCTGTCGTTCGGAGACGACTTTGTCGACCTGGTCGACTTTGAACATGACGCGGTTGCCGTCACGGAATTCGCGGAGGCGGTTCTGGGTGACGAGGTCTTTAAGGCCATCCTGGGACATGCCGAGCTTTTGGGCGGCTTCATCGCTTGTGTAGAACATTTTTGCCATGACGCGAACTCCTCGAGAGATGATGTTTTGGAGAAGAGGCTTCTGTTAGTTGTACCCGGGCGGAGGCGAGTTGGCCAGTTGAAATTTGCGTTATTTGGGGAGATCGGGGGCGTTGATGGGAGGCGGCGGCGGAGTTTGGTCGCCGGGGGGTGGGGATTGATCGACGGTGGGCTGAGCGGTCTGGCTTTGGAGGGCTTTGCGTTGGCGTTGCTGTGCGACGAGGGCCTGGACTTCGGTGGGGTTGGGGGTGTCGGTGTTCCAGTCTTCGAGGAAGCGATCGTTGCGGAAGCTGCGAGCGGCGAGGAGGTGGAGGCGTCGGGGGAGGTTGTTGGCGTCGAGGCCGACCTGATAGACGACGAGAGTTCCGGAGTCGAGGTCCATGAGGTAGGCGCCGTAGGAGGAGGGGCCGATCTGGGCGGGCATCATGTAGATGCCGCGGGCGCCGAGCATGGCCTGGGGGTTGGGGGATTCGAGGGCTTGGGCGAGTGCTTTCTGGTCGATGGAGAGGTCTGGGGAGCGGTTGGTGGCGTGGGTGTAGAGGCCGACGCCGGCGTTGGCGAGGAGGCCAAGGCCGATGAGCCAGAGGCCTTTGGCGGTAAGGCTGCTGCGGGCGGTGGACATGAGGCACCTCGAGGGTTGGGGGTGGGAATCAGCATGGTAGCAGGAAACGGCGGAAATGGGGGACGGATTTTTGCAAGTTGGGACTTGACAGGGGGATTTTGAGCAGGTGCGCATTTGTACGTTCCTGCGAATGTGTTGCAGGGTGTTGGGAGGCAGGGGGTTGTGAAAGGGATGGGGGGAGAT
>DASZZD010000059.1:0-127496 GCA_035545015.1 Phycisphaerae bacterium | reverse complement strand
ATCCCCGCTTCCCCACCCAACCCCCCCTTTGGCCCCCTCACTTCCCGCAATAATCAATCACCCGCGCAATCTGCGACCGCATCTCCGCCCGCGGAACGATCTTGTCGATGAACCCCTTCTCCTGCAGAAACTCCGCCGTCTGGAATCCCTCCGGCAACTCCGCCCGAATCGTGTTCGCGATCACCCGCGGCCCCGCAAACCCGATCATCGCCTGGGGCTCCGCGAAGATCACATCCCCCAGCATCGCAAACGACGCCGTCACCCCGCCATACGTCGGATCCGCCAGGAGCGAAATGAACAGCCCGCCCTTGCCATGAAATCGCGCCAACGCCGCCGACGTCTTGGCCATCTGCATCAGCGACAACGTCGATTCCTGCATCCGCGCCCCGCCCGAGCACGACACGATCAACAGCGGCAAATTTTCCCGCAACGCCCGCTCCACCGCCCGCGTGATCTTCTCCCCCACCACCGACCCCATCGACCCCGCCATAAACGCGAAATCCATCACCGCCACAATCACCGGCCGGCCTTTGATGAACGCCCGCCCCGCCCGCAACCCGTCCTTCGCCCCCGTCTTCGTCTGCTCCTCCCCCAGCCGCTTCGCGTACGATTTCTTATCCGTGAATTTCAGAGGGTCCGTCGGCGAAAGCTCCCCGTCCATCTCCTCAAACGACCCTCGATCCACCAGCGTCTCAATCCGCTGCTGGGCGTTCACCCGGAAATGATGCCGGCACTCGGGGCAGGTATGAAGCTGCTCCTCCATCGCCTTGCGATAAATCATCGCCGCGCACTCCGGGCACTTCAGCCACAGGCCCTCGGGCACGACGACGTTTTTTCGCACAGGGGGAGGAGAAACGGAAGGTGCGGGATTTTCCCAGGAAGAGGCCGGAACCGAAGCGTTATGCAGCGTGGCCATAGGCTCGTAATCCTTTATGCGGGGTTGCGCCTTTCAGGGAGCGCCTCATTGCGCCGGCCTGAGAAGTACAGGGCCAAAGCCCTGAACGGCGAGGAGCCGCGGATCGGAAAAAACCTCGCCGGCGTTGCCGACCGCGAATGCCTGTGCAACCGGGCGAGGAGGGCGGGGGCCGGGGGAGTGGGGGGGAGCGGCAGCATTCAACGATGGGCGGAAAACCCGGTCCATGGGTTAACCGGGCGTTCACGATAACCAAACCCACCAGGTGGGTCAATTCACGGCGGATCCGGCCGGGGGGTGGGGCATGACCGCTTCCACGGTCTGGCTCAGCCCGGGCGTAGGACCACTGCCGATGCAATTATTATCGGCAGCCCCACCCCTGAACCTTGAACCCCAATTTTCACAATCGCGACTCCCGCCCCCTCTGCCACGATTGCGGGCGCTTCTCCCCAATAACGCGAATTGTGGGACGGCGAGGTCGATCGTAATTGGAACTGGTAATTCGCCGGCGCTGGCCGCGGGGGGCACCATTTTCCCGCGCCAGCGAATTACCATTTACCAGTTACCAATTACCATCCCCCCCCGGTTACGATGGTCGAAAACGGTAACTCTGCAGGCGAGCTGGCAGCACTGCCACCCTTCGCACAATCAAGGAGAGAAACCATGAAAGCGCTCTGGGCAATGGCGGCGGCAATCGTGAGTGTGGCGGCCGCGGGTGCGGTCTTCGCCGATGACGTCCAGCGGGTCGTCGTCCCTCCCCCCACCGATCAGAACGCCTATCAGCCCCAGATCGCTCCCAAGCCCCTCCCGCCCGACAACTACATCCCCGGCGGCGTCACCCCTCCGCCCGTCCAACCCGGCCAAATCGCGCCCGGCCAGCCGATGCAGGGTTCCTTCATCCCCGTGCAACCCGCCCAGGGCAGCACCTCCATTCGCAACGAAGACGCCTTCGTCCAGGCCTACGTCGCCCACCGCTCCCCGCGCATCATGGTCTTCGTCAACCGCACCATCACCGGCGATCCCCTCCCCAAGGACGGCCTCGAAGAACTCCTCCGCGTCGAAGAGCACCAGACCGCCACCGGCGCCGTCAACGTCCAATCCAATAAAACCACCAACTCCAACAGCCAGAGCTCCAGCGCCGGCTACGGCGGCTCCTCTGTCAGCAACTCCAACTCCAATTCCGTCAACAGCAACTCCTTCAGCTCCAACGGCCCCGCCGATTACTCCCACACCACCACCGTCAAAAAAGCCGCCGACAAATACGACAACATCGGCGCCTCCGCCGCCGATTACGCCATGCTCGAAGATTCCATCGTCAAATACTTCGACGATTCCGGCAAAGTCACCATCGAAGACGCCGACGCTGCCCGTGCCAAGCTCGACCGCGAAAAAGTCCTCCGCATCGAGAACGGCGACGCCAATGCCGTCCGTCTCCTCAACACCGAGCTCCAGCAGGATATCCTTATCCGCGTCACCGCCACCCCCACCGCCCACGCCTCCATCGGCACCGCCGTCCGACTCCTCGCCAAAGCCGTCAGCACCGCCGACGGCCGCATGCTCGGCACCGCCTTCGTCGATATGCCCCTGCCCATGTCCAAGACCAACATCAACCTCTACACCGGCTATCTCTCCAGCGAACTCATGGGCGACATGGCCAAAAAATGGTCCAACGGTAGTGACGTCGTCGACGTCCGCATCTACAAGGCCGCCTCCGTCGATGATTCCCTCAAAATCCGCACCTGGCTCCAGAAAACCCACGGCGTGAATTCCGTCGTCAGCCGCGGCGCCACCGGCGGCGGCACCACCAGCTACGCTGACTTTGCCGTCCAATATGCCGGCGCACCCGAAGACCTCTACGCCGACCTCAAAGACGCCATCGGCCAAAGCCAGGGTATCAAGGCCGTCGACCTCCAGAACACCACCATCGACCTCGAAGTCACCGGCCAGCTCAACCTCGTCACCACCACCCGCAAAACCGAAACCATCACCACCTCCACCACCACCGAAGAACGCCATGTCGAACCCATCAACCCCGCCCTGCCCACCACCCCCAACACCGGCACCGCCGACGTGCCCCAGACCACAGGCGGCGCGACCCAATAACGAGTAATATTGGAAAAATCGGTTCAACCGGCTCCATGGGGGACGGCGGGACTCGCGTTGTGGAAAGCACCGTCTTTTTTTGGAGAGCGAAGGAATGTCTGGAATGCGGATGATCGCGGCGGCAGGATTCGTGGGCGCAACCCTCATGGCCGGATGCGCCGGCCCCATCGCCGCCCGCCAGGATGATCTCACCCAATATCCCCAGGTGCACGAGGACGCATACTCCCTCCACGAGGCTATCGTTGTGCAACCCCCAATCGTCAATCGCGTCGGCGCCGGACAGTTGCACGTCGCCATCACCGTCCGCAACAAATGGGACCGCGACCTGCACCTCCAATACCAATACTACTTCAAGAACCAGCAGGGCGCGATGGTCGAGCCCATCAGCCCCTGGATGGATTTCACCGTCGCCCGCAAAGGCATCGACCAGTTCGACTTCACAAGCATGTCCCCCATGGCCGCAGACTTCGACGTCCATCTCCGCGAAGCCAAGTAACCCCCACGAGGCACACGACGATCGCAACCACCGGCCGCCCCGCAAGGAGCGGCCGTCCTCATTTCTGACTACTGACTACTGACCACTGACCACTACCCCCCCCATGCTTCCGCCGATACACCTCCTCCGCCTCCGGCAACCGAATGTACGCCGGCACCAACGCCCCCGCCTCCGTAAACTCCCCACGCACCGCCCGCGCATACCCCAGCTTGTGCACCACCCCCGCCCGCGGCACCCACAACTCCCGCGCCGCCTCCACCACCCGCCCCCCCCCCACCGCCGCCGCAAAACGCTCCCGGTGATAATCCACCCCCTCGCCCAGCAGCGCAATCCGCCCCGCCCGCCCCAACGCCAGCTCCACAATCGCCTCCGGCGCCGCCACCTGCGGCAACTCGATCGCCGAAAGCCCCCCCGCCGCATCCCGCCCATACACCCCCGCAAAAACCTGCCCCCGCTTCGCATCCAGCACCGGCAACACCATCCCAAACTCCCCCGGCGCATTCTCCGCAATGACCTCCAGCGTCGGCACCGCCACCAGCCGCACCCCTCCCTCCCCCCCGCCAATCGCCTGCGCCAACGCCCGTGCCACCGCCACCGCAATCCGCAACCCCGTGAACGACCCCGGCCCAATCGACACATACACCTGCTCCAACTCCCCCGCCTTCCATCCCGCCTCCGCCATCATCCCCGCCACCATCGGCATCAACGCATTCGCATGCCGCGACCCCGCCGGCAACACCCGCTCCATCACCAAGTCCCCGCCCACCCCCAGCGCCACCGACCCCGCCCGCGAGGACGTCTCAATGGCAAGAATTTTCGCCCATTCGCTCATGCCGCCCGTTCGCCCTCTCACCGCGCATGCGCCCGCAACAGCTCCATGATCCGGTTCATATCCCCCGGCACCGGCGCTTCCAGATGCACCCGCGTGAACAGCGTCGGATGCACGAACTGCAACCGATACGCATGCAGCGCCTGCCGCGTGATCAACGCCGGCGAATCTCCCGCCTTCAGCCCGCTCCCACCCGAACCGTTCGCCCCGCGCCCCACAATGTCCGCCTCCGTGATCTGCCGCCCCCCATACATCGAATCCCCCACGATCGGATGCCCGATGTGCGCCATGTGCACCCGCAACTGGTGCGTCCGCCCCGTCCTGGGCGCCAGCTCCACCAGCGTGTAATGCGCATGGCTCGAAATCTGGAACCGCTCCCGCACCGTGTACACCGTCTGCGCCGCTTTGCCGATGTCCGGCCGCACCCCATATTTCTCGCGCGTTTTCGCATGCACCGCCAGCGGCGCATCGATCAGATCCGAATCCAGCTCCACGTTCCCATGCACGATCGCCAGGTACGTCTTCTTGATCGTCCGCCGCTCGAACTGCCCCGCCAGCCGCCAGTGCGCCTCGTCCGTCTTGGCGATCAGAATCAGCCCCGTCGTGTCCCGGTCCAGCCGATGAATGATCCCCGGCCGCCACGGATCCGATCCGCTCGAAAGCGTCGAGTGCGTCTGCTGCGCATGATGCAGCAGCGCGTTGATCAGCGTCCCCGACCAATGGCCCCGCGCCGGATGCACGATCAGATTCGCCTGCTTGTTGAGTGCGATGAGCTGGTCGTCTTCATACACAATGTTGAGCGGGATGTCTTCCGGAAACAGCCGGTCCGGCCGCGCCTTGGGCAGCAGCACCTCCAGCGTGTCCCCGTTCCGCAACACCGTCGAACTCTTCGCCGCCCGCCCGTTCACAATCACCGCCCCCGTCCGAATCAGCTTCTGGATCATCGCCCGCGAATACGCCGGCAGCCGATCGCGCAAATACACATCGATCCGTTTCTGCAAATCGTGCTTGAGCGCAAAGCGCAACTGGTGAATCTGCGCCGGGTCCGGCCGCAGCGGTGCCTCTTCCGTGCCGCCCGCCGATTCCTCCGCCCCCACCGGCAAGGCTTCCCCCGCGCCCTCCACAGGCGCCGGCTCCGGAAAGGCGGACTCAGACGATGGGGCATCAGCGGTCATAAGAACACCATTCTATCCGCTTTCCCGCCCCGCGCCCGCCCATGCGCCGAACGTTCCTTGCCCGTCCCTCTTTCCGCATCTCTGGGGAAAAGTCATCCGCTCCCCCCCGCCACCCCCGCCAGTCCTCGTTGCAACACGTTCTCACCACCCCTAACTACAGCCAACAAACCGACTTGTGACTCCCCTGTATCCCCCTGTGTTCGGTAGGAGATTGGCACATCTCTTGCGGATAACCTGTGTATAACGTCCGTAAAGGCTCGTAAAGCCCTTACTTGTGAAGATAGGAAACGTACTTAGGGGTCTTTACCTGTTGTTTTGACACCGAACGCCCATGTGTGCGGCATCTTAACACCGACATAATGTGGGTCTTCGGACACTTTGGCGGACATTCCCGCCAATCTCATACTTTACGCCAACGCGATTTTTTAAAAATTTCTGAGCTCACAACCCAGACCCCAGCCCCCATCCAACGTTACAACTGGCTACGCCCCGCACACTGCTCGCAGGCATGTGCGGGGCGTTCTTTTTCCGATTCTCCCCAGCGCCTTCGTGCCCTTCATCCCTTTATCTCTTCGTGCTTGAGTCTGGAGCCTTCAAGACGAATGTCCCGTCCTCTCCGCACGGACGAAACTTAAGCTCCCACCCCCGCCGTTTGGCGGCCCGGCAGCGCGCCGGTACAGTGCTCCCATGTCCATCAAAATCCTCTGCATCGGGGACATCGTCGGAAAGCCCGGCCGACTGGTCGTCGCCGAACTCCTCCCCAAAATCATCACCGAACGCGGCATCGACTTCGTCGTCGCCAATGCCGAAAATGCCGCCGGAGGCAGCGGGCTTACCCCCCTCCTCTTCGAAAAAATCCTCCGCACCGGCGTCGATTGCTGCACCCTCGGCGACCACACCTACCGCAAACGCGAGGTCCTCCCCCTCCTCGAAACCAGCGACCGCCTCGTCCGCCCCGGCAACTTCCCCCCCACCGCCGTCGGCAAGGGCCTTACCATCGTCGCCGCCAAAAACGGCACAAAGGTCGCCGTCATGAGCGTCATGGGCCGCCTTCACATGCAGCCCCCGATGGACGATCCCTTCCGCACCGTCGACGCCCTTCTCGCCAAAATCCCGCCAGAGGTGAAGATCAAAGTCCTCGATTTCCACGCCGAGGTTAGCAGCGAAAAAGTCGCCATGGGGTGGTACGTCGCCGGCCGCGTCTCCGTCTGCTTCGGCACCCACGTTCACGTCCCCACCGCCGACGCCCGCATCGTCCGCGGCGACAACGGCGCCACCACCGCCCTCGTCACCGACCTCGGCATGTGCGGCCCCTATGACAGCATCCTCGGCCGCCGCAAGGAACGCATCCTCAAATTCATGACCACCGGCATGCCCCAGTTCTTCGAAGTCGCCACCGGCGACCCCCGCATGTGCGGCATCCTCGCCTCCATCGACGACATCGGCGGCCACGCCCTCAGCGTCGAACGCCTCGACCTCAAAGGCACCGAACAGGCCGGCGCCTACGACGCCGACGACGGCAAAGGCCAGCCAAGTGCGGGCGAAGGTTGATTTTCAATCCCATATAGCCCCCGGCTTGCCGGGGATAGCCCCGCAGCACTAAAGGTCGTCGATCAAACCGGATAGGCACAATCTGAACCCTTCAGATGCGATCACCTTGGCCCGCCAGCACCGAGAAGCATCCGAACCTGGAGGCCCCCGCAGCCGTAGGAGGGATGGAAAGTACGGTTGAAGGAAGCCGCCCATGGCTGCCCAACGCATGCTAGACAGGCCGCTGCCGCGGATCGTGGCGGGCGTGGCATTGATGCTGGTCTACGGGATATTGATGCTGCTCACGATGGCGGTAGCGGGAAGTGGTACCGCGCCGTTGCAGCGCGGATATGACGGCCGGGAGCTGCTGGGCATGTTGGTGATGATGGTGGGAGCGTTTCACGTGACGCGTTTTCTGCCGCGCTGGTGGACATTTGTCCTGCTGGGAACCGCGGCCGCTGGGTTCGAGGGAACCCTCGCCGCCGGACCGGGGCTCGGGGACCTGGCACTGGGCGGAGCCATCACCGCATCGGAAGCGCAGTGGATGCTGGGCGGAATCGTCACCGGAGTGGTCCTGGCCGCAGTGCTCGCGGGAGAACTGGGGGTGTGGCACTGGTGCCGGCGACCATGGGCGGAGCGGGGAGAGAATGCCCGTTCCCGCGCGGTATACTAAACGCATGAAGCATCCACCCACGGAATTCCCGACCAGGAAATACCTCGAAGCCGCGGAAGCCTTGGAGCGCATCCGCGTCCAGGAAGCCGCCGCGATGACCGACGAGGAAGCCCTTCGCAAACTGCACTCGCTGGGAACGATACAAAATGCATGGCGCGACCGGCCAAACTGGTCCGGCCTGGTGGAACAGCAAGCCCTCTTCATGCGTCCGAGAAAGTCGTGAGTGAACTTTCGGGGGTTCTGGCAGCGGCCGTGGAAGTGGAAGCGTTTTGCCGGCAGCGAAGCTGGCGATTCTGTTTCATCGGCGGTTTGGCCGTGCAACGCTGGGGAATGCCGCGTACACGCAGGATGTCGACCTGACGCTGCTGACGGGGCTCGGGGCAGAAGCCGCTTACGTGGATCCGGTCCTGGAGCATTTCCCGGGACGGTTGCGCGACGCGCGAAAATTTGCCCTGGAACACCGCGTGTTGCTTGTCAGAAGCAGCGCCGGCATCGACATCGACATGGCGCTCGGTGCGTTTCCCTTTGAAGAGCAAACCGTAGATCGTGCCACGCTATGGGAAATGGCGCCAAGCGTTGGCATCACGACGTGCTCCGCCGAGGACCTTGTCATTCACAAGGTTTTCGCTGGACGTGACCGCGATTGCGCCCGCCGCCAGCGCAGCTTGCTGCGGTACCACCGGACCGCACAGAAATTCTGCCCAGACGATCACATCCAGACCTACGGCCTGCCCGGAGGCAAGCCATTGCGAAAGTCGCTGGTTTTCCGATGTTCCGGGGGAGCAAGCTTGCAATCAGAAAATTGGTGTCGAGATGGATCATTGCGCGCCGAACGCTTGTCGCTCAGCCGCGGCATCGGCGGCCCACTTCTCGGCGCCGGCCGGCGTAAGATCCAGGCTTTCCTGCAACGCACGGAACGCATCAAGCCGACTCCCCGCGTCGGCCGCATCGGTGACCAGCACGATAACCTCCGCCTGCGCCCCCTCCCGAAGCTCCGGTGATGCCAGATGAACGACACCACCCGGTTGAATGGTCACGTTTTGTTTGATCGCAAGTGTCACGCCAGCGATTGTAACCCGTGGGCAGTGACGCACCAATGGGCTACTTTAGGAAATCCCCAGCACCGGATGCGGCACATACCGCTCCTCCAGCGCCGCCACCTGCTCCGCTGACAACCGCAAATCCACCGCCGCCGCCGCATCCTCCAGGTGCCCCATCTTCGTCGCCCCAATGATCGGCGCAGTCACCCCCGGCTGCGCCAACAGCCACGCCAGCGCCACCTGCGCCCGCGGCCGCTGCACCTGCTCCGCAACCTCCCCCAGCCGCTCCACCACCGCCCGATCCGCCTCCTGCGTCTGCCCATACAACTTCCCCCCAAACACATCCGAAGCCGTCCGCTCTGTCTGCGTCTGCCACGCCCGCGTCAGCCGCCCGCGCGCCAGCGGACTCCACGGAATAATCCCCACCCCCTGATCCCGGCACAGCGGATTCATCTCCCGCTCCTCCTCCCGATACAGCAGATTGTAATGATTCTGCATCGACACAAACCGCGTCAGCCCCAACCGATCCGCCGCAAAAAGCGCCTTGGCAAACTGCCACGCATACATCGACGACGCCCCCACATACCGCGCCTTGCCCGCCTTCACCACATCATGCAGCGCCTCGAGCGTCTCCTCGATCGGCGTCTCCGCATCCAGCCGGTGAATCTGATACAGATCCACATACTCCATTCCCAACCGCCGCAAGGACGCATCGATCTCCTGCAAAATCGCCTTCCGCGAAAGCCCGCGCCCATTCGCATCCGGCCGCATCCGCCCATGCACCTTCGTCGCGATCACCAGCGACTCCCGCGGATACGTCCTCGCCACCTCCTTCACCAGCGTCCCCAGAAACTCCTCCGACGTCCCATCCGAGTACACATTCGCCGTATCAAAAAACGTAATGCCAAGTTCCAGCGCCCTTCGAATAAACGGCCGCGACGCCTCCAGATCCAACGACCACGGATGCGTCCCCCGCCCCGGCGCCCCATACGACATGCACCCCAGACACACCCGCGAAACATGAAGCCCCGTATTGCCAAGCCGCGTGTATTGCATGAGAACTCCCATCAAGCAGGTGCAAAGGACCGCACAACGATGACGATGGTAGGCAACCAGTGAAGCGAAGGGATACAATCGCCGAACGTCGCTCGCCGCGCCTGACTCGAAGCGCGAAGTGATTTTTGCAACAACGAGGTTGACGATGACGCACTTTACCGTGGAAGTTGAACGAGAGACAGATAAACGCTGGATCGCCGAGGTGCGAGATCTGCCAGGAGTCCTCGTCTACGGCCGCACGCGCAAGCAGGCGACGATGAAAGCCCAGGCACTGGCTCTGCGCGTGCTGGCGGACCGGATCGAGCACGGAGAAAAAATCCCATCCATCGCCCAGCATTTCGTGGAGGCCGCTTGAGCGCGTGGGGCAGTCACAAGGCCAAGCGCGTACTCGCCGCGCTATTCCGAATCGAGTGGACGATCAAGCGGGGCGCGGGAGGCTCTCATCGGGTTCTGTCGCGACATGGATGGCCAGATTAGGTGTGGGCCTTTCACGATGGAGTCGAGATCGGACCGCACATGATGGCACGCATCGCACGTAGCACCGGGTTGAGACCGCAAGATCTTTAATTCACAAAATTGGGGGCGCAGGGATCAGCATCATCGGAGCACGCTCGTGGGCATCCGCTTCCTCATCGGCCGCGCAGGTACCGGCAAAACCTGGCTCTGCGCCCGGCAACTCCGCCAGGAACTCCAGCGCGATCCCCTCGGCGCCGGGACCGCACCGGGCCAAGGCGGCGGACCCCTCTGGTGGATCGTCCCCGAACAAGGCACCTTCACCGCCGAACGCCTCCTCCTCACTGGCGGCGGCGCCAACGAAAGGCCCATCGGCTCCTTCCGCGCAAAAGTCGTCAGCTTCCGACGCCTCGCCACCCTCATCGCCCGCGACGCCGGCTGGCTCGCTGACACCCACGGCGCCGCCCCCGCCGGCAAAAAAATCCTCGACGACGTCGCCCGCGCCGTCCTCCTCGACGAAGTCCTCCGCGAACACCGCTCCCAACTCCACGCCTTCCGTTCCGTCGCCCATCGCCGCGGCTTCATCGAAAAACTCGACTCCCTCCTCCGCGAACTCCGCCAGGCCGGCCACACCGGCGCCAGCCTCCGGGACCTCATCGCGCAGTCACCTCCCGACCGTCTCGGCGGCGACCTCGCCATCCGCAAACTCCTCGACCTCGCCATCATCCTCGAAGGTTGGTCCGACAAAATCGAACGCGCCGACGCCTGGGATTTCGAAAAAGTCCTCCACCGCGCCGCCCTCGATCTCGAACGCCCCGACCCCAACCCCCACGCCCCCGCCCTCGCCGCCATCATTGGCGCCCCCGAAGAGCAACCCCAACTCTGGGTCGATGGCTTCACCACCATGTCCTATCTCGAAATCCGCCTCCTCGTCGCCCTCGCCAAACGCGCCCTCCACACCACCATCACCATCCTCGCCGATCCCTCCCTCGCCGCCCAAACCCACCACCCCACCCGCAAACCGCCCGCCGACGCCTCCCCCTTCGCCCGCACCACGCGCATGTACTGGCGCTTGCGCGACGAACTCCGCCGCCACTCCCTCCCCATCGAAGGCATCGCCCCCATGCGCGACCCATGGCGACTCGCCGCCCCCGAACTCCGCGCCGTCGAATCCCTTTTCGACGAACCCTCCCCCGTGCGCACCGCCCCCCGCACCGAAACCCCCGACCTCTTCTCCACCCTCACCCCTCCGCCCGCCGATTCCCCCGCCGTCGAACTCTGGCAATCCAGCGACCCCGAAACCGAAGTCCGCGCCGCCGCCCAAACCATCCGCGAACGCGCACTCTCCGCCGCCCTCCGCTACCGCAACATCGCCCTCATCGTCCCCCGCCTCGACGGCCCCTCCGGCTACGGTGACGCCGTCCGCCGCATCTTCGCCCAGCACGACATCCCCTTCTTTATCGACCAGCGCCGCAGCGTCAGCCACCACCCCCTCGTCGAACTCCTCCGCGCCGCCGTCGCCGTCCGCGTCCACACCGCCGCCGCCTCCCCCGCTGGCGAAGACCTCCTCCTCTTCCTCAAAACCGGCCTCGCCGGCGCATCCGAAGACGCCGTCGCCGAACTCGAAAACTACGTCCTCGCCCACGGTCTCCTCCGCGGCGACTGGTCCGCCCCCTGGCAATGGGCCGACCCCAACGACCCCGAAGCTCCCGCCCTCCTCGCCCGCCTCAACACCCTCCGCCAACACACCCACCAGCTCCTCGCCCCGCCTTCCCCGACGCAACATGCAGACCCCGACGCCGTGCTCTCCGACGATGGCGCCGCCAAAGTCCGCTGGCTCTGGCAACTCCTCCGCACCCTCCACGCCGAAGACCAGCTCGCCGCCTGGGTCGACACCGCCCGCCGCTCCGCACGCAACGAAGACGCCATGCTCCACCAGCAGGCCTGGAACGGTATCGCCGAAATCCTCGGCCCTTCCGGCGCCCTCGAAAATCTCCTCCTCAACCGCCCCATCTCCTGGCCGCGCTTCGCCGAAGTCCTCGCCACCGCTCTCGAACGCCTCACCCTCGGCCTCATCCCCGCCACCGTCGATCAGGTCGTCGTCAGCACCGTCTCCCGCGCCTGGGGCGGCGGCGTCCCCGAAATGAAACTCGTCCTCCTCCTGGGCGCTCTCGAAGGTGCCTTCCCCCGCGTCCTCGATGAAGACGCACTCCTCTCCGCCACCCAGCGCGCCCTCCTCGACGGCGAGCCCGAACCCGAAACTCTCAGCGACGAAATCCTCTTCGATTACCTCGCCCTCACCCGCGCCTCTCAATCCCTCATCATCAGCTACCCCCTCGCCGATCGCGCCGGCAAAGCCGTCGTCCGCAGCCGCTACATCGCCCACATCGAACGCTCCCTCGAACGCCACCACCTCCGCCCCGTCAAACGCTCCTTCGACGCCGCCACCCGCACCAGCATCGACCGCCTCTCCACCGTCGATGATCTCCTCGCCGCCACCGTCTCCTGGGTCCGCCGCGCCATCGACCGCAACACCGTGAATCCCGCCGATCCCCTCATCCCGCTCTACGACTGGGTCGTCACCACCACCGATCCCAAAGTCGCCGCCGCCCGCAATGCCGTCTGGCCCAGCGTCCGCGACCGCCAGGAAATCCGCCTCGCACTCCCCCTCGCCCAGCGCTTCTACCCCCCCGCCGACGAACTCCGCATGTCCGTCAGCCAGCTCGAAAAATTCGCCGCCTGCCCCCTCCAATACTTCATGCACTACACCCTCGGCCTCAAGCCCCGCCAGCTCCTCGCCCTCGACGCCCTCAACCTCGGCACCCTCTACCACCGCATCCTCGAACGCTTCTACGCCCGCGTCATCGCCGGCGACTTCCTCTGGCCCGATTGCCACGAGCATGACCTCCGCCGCGCCCTCGAACACGAAGTCGACGCCGCTGCCCGCGAACTCCACGCAGAGCTCCAGGAAAAACTCCCCAGCTACGACAAACAACGCCAACGCACCACACGCTCCCTCGGCATCGTCCTCGAAGCCGACCGGCGCCGCGCCTGCCAGGGCGACATGCGGCCCATCGGCGTCGAAGTCACCTTCGGCAAAACCCGCGACCCCGACCCGCCCCCAAATCCGCCCCCCGGCACCCTCCGACGACTCCCCGTCCTCCGCATCCCCATGAACAACGGCCGCTCCGTCGCCGTCACCGGAAAAATCGACCGCGTCGACGCCACTCCCGCGCACGGCAACGCTCCCGCTCCCAACGTCTCCGTCCCCGACGTCTCCGTCATGGACTACAAAAGCGCCGCCAAACGCGATCTCGACCTCGCCATGGTCTTCTGGGGTCTCTCCCTCCAACTCCCCGTCTACGGCCTCGTCATGCGCGACCTCGCCCACAAACAACCCCGCGCCGCGCTCTACATCCCCCTGGGCATCCGCCAGAAAAGCGTCCCCGCCCCCGAAGACGCCCCCGACCAAAACTCCGACGCCTTCTACCAGCAATTCCAAAAACCCCGCGGCATCGTCGATGAATCCGCCGCCCACCTCCTCGACCACGCCATCCTCCCCTCCGAAGACGCCGGCGACAAAAGCAACTGGTTCAACATCGGCTACAAAAAAGACGGCGGCATCCCCAAAAACTCCGACATGCTCCCCCACCAGGACTTCCAGCTCCTCCTCGACTTCGCCCGCTGGAAAGTCGCCTCCCTCGCCGCCGAACTCGTCTCCGGAAAAATCGCCCCCTCCCCCTACCGCTCCCGCGGCCAAGCCCCCTGCACCGACTGCCAATTCTCCTCCCTCTGTCCCTTCGACCCCTCCACCGACCCCTACCGCGACCTCCCCCACATCCCCCCCAAAGACACCCTCCAAAACATGCGCACCGCCCTCACCTCTCCCTAACCCCCCACGCACCCAAGCCCACCCCCACCGCGGGGTGGGTCCCTTGTGCCTCCGCAAACCACCCCACCAACCGCCAACTCCACACGCCCACCCCCCCCTCCGCGGGGTGAGTCCAGCCCGCAGAGGGCCGGTGTCCGAAAATAAGCATCCGCGCGCCCTCAGCCATCGGCCTTCGGCCGAACATCGGCGGGACGCCGATGTCACAAAAAGATGGCCACATCCGGGAAGAGGGATGAGGGCGATTTTTATGGACGCGGGCGGGATGGCGGGGGTAGAGTGGCGAGTGAGGCGGTGCGGGGTGAGGGCGGGTGCGAGGAAGCGCTGGGCGTGTCGCATGGCATGATGTTTACATTTTTATATCTTGCGGGTTTTTCGCGATATTTGGAGTTGGCGGCGTCGCATGTTTCCCCCCCCCCCCGTTGAAATGACTCCTGACTCCCTTATTAGCCCCGATTTATAAATAGCAGTCTTTTCTGGATCCGTCGTGTTCGCTTAACTGTTCACAATCCGAGGAGTTCCCGGATTTGTTTTTCAAGCGCTTCTCCTCGCGCGTTGGAAACGACGACGCCCTCCTTGTTCAGGAGCATGATTGTCGGAAACTCCTTCACGGCGTATTTTTTCGCAAATTCATTGTCAGTGACTTTCCCGTCGTAATCCTGCGGCCAAGTGATTTCGTTTTTCTCCAAAAAACTGGTGAGCTTTTCCCGGGATGCGCCATCCGCCAGAATGCCGATTATCTCCAAACCCTGGCTACCATACGAGGCGTGGAGCTTCCGGATGAAGGGAAGTTCCTCGACACACGGGCCGCACCACGTGCCCCAGAAATCGAGCAACACCACTTTGCCGCGCAGTTTGCTCAGGTCCACTTCCCGGCCATCGAACGCGGTGAATTTCATTTCCATCGGGCGGCGAGCGGAGTCGATTTTCGCGACAATACCCTTGGCGTAGCCAGCCAAAGACTGGTTTGGATTAGCCTGAGTTTTTCGGGCCCACTCCTCGGCGGCGGCGGGATCGGTGTGCTGCAACGCTCGATAAGCGTCATAAGCGAGCATGTCCAGCCCATCCGCCTTTGGATACTGCTGGCCCAACTCGTCGAGCTGGGTTGCCAAGAGGGCCATGTTGCGTCCTGTGCCGTCTTTCGCTGCAGATTTCAACCGCTGGCTGAAATCCACGACGGCGGCACGGCCTCTTGTATCCGCAGGCACAGTGGGATCGCTTAGCAGCAGTGCTTGCAGTCTTTCTGCCAACTGCTTTTCTTCCGGCGAAAGGATGCCGCGGTCTCCCAGGAAACTACCCAGGGAGACCACCTCGAAAGCCGCATCCCATTTCCGAGCATCGTTCGGGAATGATTCCCAGATGAATCGCGCCGCGGCAAAGCGCGCGGTGTAGTTCGCCGAAAGCCAGCCTAAATTCATCGCGTTGCTTGTCTCTTTCGCCGTAGGTAAAGCGAATGTCGGATACTTCTGCTGCGCAAGTTTCAGCTCCTCATATTGCGCCCATGCCGCCCCGGCAACAGATGTGACGGGCTTGGGCGGCTCATCGGCGCCCGCTGCCAAGTTGATTCCAAGGATGACGAGCGAGGCTAATGCCAGCGACGGAATTCGCGATTCGTATATACCCATCTGCGAGTCCTCAACGTTAAAGAACTTTTCCCAAGGACCCGATTCAAGGGAAATCAAAAGAGCGGAAATTTTGTTCACTTCGCCGGTTCAATCGGATAGTCGTGCCACACCCGCTGAAGCGCCGTGGAGTTGTGAGACGGTCGACCGTCGGTGTGGTCAGCGTTGCAGCGAAGACGTTCATGATAATTGCATGGTGGTCAAGGAAGCAAGCAGCCGCTGATCATTGCCGTGCGCCCTAAAATGACGCCACCGGGTGGATAGACTTTCCAGCCAAGAAAGGCAGGAAGTCGTATGAAGAAGCGGTTCAGCGAAGAGCAGATGGCGGCGCTGCTGCCGGAGGCCGAGTCGGGGCAGGTCACGGTGGTGGAGCTGGCGCGGGGGGCAGGGCGTGTCGGAGTCGAGTGTCCATGCGTGGCGGCGTAAGTTCGGCGGATGGAGCAGCCGGAGGTCGAGCGGCTGCGCGAGCTAGAGAAAGAGAACGTCCGGCTCAAGCGGCTGCTGGCGGAGCGCGATGTTGAGGTCGAGGTAATGAAGGACCTGTGGAAAACAAAGCGGGCTTGGCCGGCGGTCGCGGGGTGGCTGTCGGGCTTCATGGAAAGCCGCGGGGATTTTTGTGGCGGTGGGGGGTGATGGTGGTGGTGTGAACGTCGTTGGACTATCCCATAGATACTCACGGGCGATGCTGCGTATACAGGTTTGGCGGCGGGGCGTGATCCCCGGCAAGCCGGGGGCTATATGAGGGGGTTGCGGTTGGTCGGTGGATGAACATCGGCGGGACGCCGATGCCACCTTTGGGGCGGCATGCTTTGTATCGAAAGGCGTAGAAATATGGATGACAAGAGGGGTGGCGGGGAGTATGGTGGTGGGTTGTGGGTTTGTGGATTGAGGTGTGGTCGGAAAGAAGGAGCTGGGTATGAGGCGGCAGCGCGGTTTTTTGTGGGTGGTTGTGGCGGGGGCGGCGGTGATGGCGGGGGGGACGGGGGCAGAGGGTTTTTATGTGCAGGATAACGGGGCGGTGACGGCGTCGGCGGGGGTTGGGGTGGTGGTGGATGGGACGGAGATGGGGAATCAGGGGATGGATAGCCACAATTTTTCGAGCGACGGGGAGGTGGCGAAGACGAGGATCACGGGGACGACGTTTGCGAACACGTCGGGGACGGCGTGGATACCGGACAAGATGTTGCTGGAGCCCCAGGCGGCGGGGGGAAATGTGGAGGATGAGGCGGAGATCGGGGCGTTGCATTCGACGATTTCGGCGTTTTCGGATGCTGGGGGGGCGGATTCGATCGATGCGGACGGGGTGGCGAACGCGCATGCGGCGGACACGGTGAAGTGGGGGGATGTTTTGCGTTTCACGTCGAGCAATCCGGTGGGGTCGAAGTTCACGCTGGAGTTGTCGCTGGAGGTGGCGGTGACGCCGGAGGGAAATTTTACGACGGGGGATGCGGTATTTGGGGGTTTTTTCACGGGTGAGGTATCGGCGTCGGCGGTGATTCACGGTCTTCCGAACATGCCGCTGACGACGCTGGGGTTGGGGGTGACGAAATCGCTGCACGCGGACGGGACGGTGATCAACGATTCGACAGCGCCGACGGAGGCGGTGACGTTTTTCGTGCCGGGGGGCGGAGGCGTGGCGATTTCCGTGGATGCGACGTTGCAGGCGGATGCGTTTGCGAATCTGGGGGACGGTCAGGCGGTGATCGATGCGGGGAACACGGCGCAATTTGTGGTGTTTTCGGATGATCCGTTGGCGAGTTATACGGCGGATTCGGGGACGGTGTTTGCGACGGCGCCGGAGGTGCCGGAGCCGGCGACGGTGGGGGTGCTGGTGATGGGGGCGGTGGTGATGGTGGGGAGGAGGAGGGGGACGAAGTAATTGAGTTAATTGGGTTAATTGAGTAATTGGGACTAGCGATGCGGGGGTTGGGATCGCGGGTCTCAGTTACTCAATTAACTTCATTACTCAATTACTTCGAGGGGGTCAGGGGAGGCCGGTGTCTTTGGGTTGGGATTGTTGAGATTGTTGGGATTGTTGGTGGGCGGTGTCGAGGGATTCGCCGGAGGCGAGGACCTGGGCGTGGTTGAGGGCGGCGACGAGGGTGACGCCGCCGATGGCGTTGCCGATGAGGGTGGGGGCGATGTAGCCGAAGAGGGCATCGGGCCAGGAGGCATCGCCGTGCCAGGAGGTGATGAAGGCTTCGACGGCACCGGCGACGGAGTGGGGGAGCTCGGCGAGGGAGACGACGTAGGTGATGATGATGATGACCCAGATGCGTGCGGCCTCGGCGAAGGGCAAGAGCCAGACGATGAGAGCGATGAGCCAGCCGGCGTAGATGGCGCGGAGGACCATGGTGCCGAAGGGTTTGTGCATGCCCTGCATGGAGAGCTCGATGAGGCTTTTGCGGGCTTCTTCGGGGAGGACGGGGCATTTGGCGAGGACGAGGGCCATGGCGCAGGCACCGATCATGTTGGCGACGAAGACGACGATCCAGAGGCGGAGGACGTTGAAGAAGACGAAGACGGAGGGGCGACGGAGGAGGGGGAGGATGGGGGTGAGGGTGTTTTCGGTGAAGAGCTGCTGGCGGCCGAGGATGACGACGAGGAAACCGAGGGAGTAGCCGAAGCTGACGAGGAGCGGGGCCCATTTTTCGTGGGGGAGGTGGGAGTGGATAAGGGCCATGGTGAAGATGGAGAAGCCCATGGAGAGTCCGGCGGCGAGGCCGGACCAGAAGAGGCCTGAGGAGGGGCGGTCTAGTTCTTCCTCGGCTTCGGCGACGATGGCGCCGTAGAGAATTTTGCCGGAAGGAGACTTGCGTTTATCGACCTTGGCCTGGGTTTGCTGGGAGGTTTCGGGCATAACCGCTCCACGAAAGTTCATGTCGGGGCGAGGCGGCAATTAAAAGTTAACCACGGAGCGCACGGAGGGCACGGAGGACGACGGCGGGTCCCCCCCACCTCCCCCGACGACGACGTAAATGGCCACGAAAGGCACGAAGAACACGAAAGGGGACGACGACGGGAAGTGTCCACGAATGTGCACGAATTTACACGAATGGAGGTGGGAGGATTGGAGGGAGCGGGATGTGGCTGGCGAGGGACGACCGATGGACGCCGATGATGGGATTGCGGCGGGACGATCTTGTGGGCGAAGGGAGGAGTTTTGAGATAGTCATACACATTGACACGAATGAATAGTTTTAGATTCAGCGGTTTTGGAAGGGGATGATGGTGGGGGATTGGGGGGGTTGGCGGCGCATGCCAGGGGGCGGGGGGATGATCATGGATTCGTGGGGGTTGACTTCGTCGGTGCGTGCGAGCCAGGGGCGTGTGACGTAGTCGCCGGCGGTGAGGCAGATCATGATGGTGAGCCAGATGAATCCGGCGCCGACGAAGATCCAGGTGGTTCGGGATTCGACGCGGATGTGCATGTAATAGAGGATGACGAGGAAGGCCTTGGTGGCGGCGATGATGAGGGCGATGAGGAGGCCGAGGGCGCCGATGGTGAAATGTGCGGCGAGGATGGTGGATCCGAGGAGGATCATGAGGGCGATGTAGACGATGAACATCCAGGGTATGGTGATGATTTTGTGGGATTCCTCGGACATCATCTCACCAGATAGAGGAGTGGGAAGAGGAAGATCCAGACGAGGTCGACGAAGTGCCAGTAGAGGCCGATGATTTCGACGTGGTTGGGGTTGCCGTCGACGTAGCGGCCGCGGGAGACCTGGATGATGAGGAAGACGAGCAGGCCAATGCCGACGGTCATGTGGGTGGCGTGGAGGAGGGTCATGAGGAAGTAGAAGAGCATGAAGAGCTGGACGTGACGGATGTCGATGACGTCGGTGGGGTGGTAGTCGATGGCGGGGATGAGGTGCTCGTGATATTCGATGACGTATTCGGTGCCTTTGATGCCGAGGAAGCAGAGGCCGAGGATGAGGGTGAGGATGAGGCAGACGAGGGTGGGGATGCGGGCTTTGAGCTGGGTGAAGTGGACGGCGAGTGCGACGGTGAGGGAGGAGGTGAGGAGGACGCCGGTGTTGGTGGCCCCGAGGTATTCCTTGAGGTGGTGGGAGCCTTCGACCCAGGCTTCGGGCCAGGTGTAGCGGTAGATGACGTAGGACATCATGAGACCGCCGAAGAAGAGGACTTCGGTGGCGAGGAAGGTCCACATGCCGAGGGTGGCGGCTTCGCGTTGCTGGAGCGCGTCGTCGAACTGGTGGTGGATGAAGGGGGTGCTGGTCATTTTGCACCGTTCGAGGGAAGTAATTGGTAATTGGTAATTGGCAATTGGGTCATGCGGGGGCCTCTTCCAAGAGATGGGGGGAGAGGTTGAGGGGGGCGTCGTTCTGGGCTTTGAGGGAGGGGTAATCGTAGGGGCCGCGGGTGACGATGGGGGTGACTTCGAAGTTGTCCTTTGGGGGCGGGGAGGTGGTTTGCCATTCGAGTCCGGTGGCGTGCCAGGGGTTGGGCGGGGATTTGGGTCCGTACTTCATGGACCAGGTGAGATAGATAAGAGGGAGGACGTAACCGACGGCGAGGATGGAAGCGCCAGCGGTGGAGAGGACGTTGAGGAGCTGGAATTCGGGGGGGTAGGCGTGGTAGCGGCGGGGCATGCCGAGGTAACCGAGGATGAACTGGGGGAAGAAGGTGAGGTTAAAGCCGATGAAGATGGTGAAGGCGGAGAAGCGTCCCCACCATTCGGGGTAGAGGCGTCCGAACATTTTGGGGAACCAGTAGTGGATGGCGGCCATGTAAGCCATGACCATGCCGCCGACCATGATGTAGTGGAAGTGGGCGACGACGAAGTAGGTATCGGTGACGTGGACGTCGACGGCGAGGGCGGCGAGGAAGAGGCCCGTGAGGCCGCCGATGGTGAAGAGGCCGATGAAGCCGAGGATGTAGAGCATGGGTGTATCGAGCTGGATGGAGCCTTTGTAGAGGGTGGCGGTCCAGTTGAAGACCTTGATGGCGGAGGGGACGGCGACGATGTAGGAGAGGAGGGAGAAGACGAGGCCGGCGTAGACGGATTGACCGGAGACGAACATGTGGTGTCCCCAGACGAGGAAGCTGACGATGGCGATGGAGATGGAGGCATAGGCGACGAAGGAGTAGCCGAAGATTTGTTTGCGGGAGAAGCAGGTGACGATTTCGGAGACGACGGCCATACCGGGGAGGATCATGATGTAGACGGCGGGGTGGGAATAGAACCAGAAGAGGTGCTGGAAGAGGATGGGGTCTCCGCCGAGTGCGGGATCGAAGATGCCGATGTGGAAGATGCGTTCGACGGCGACGAGAGCGAGGGTGATGGCGAGGACGGGTGTGGCGAGGACGAGGATGATGGAGGTGGCGTAGGTGGACCAGACGAAGAGCGGGAGGCGGAACCAGGTGAGGCCGGGGGCGCGCATGGTGTGGGTGGTGACGATGAAGTTGAGGCCGGTGAGGATGGAGGAGAAGCCGGTGATGAAGACGCCGGTGACGACGAGGATGACGTGGGAGTTGGAGAAGCCGGTGGAGAGGGGGGCATAGAAGGTCCAGCCGGTATCGACGCCGCCGAGGAGCATGGCGAGGACGGTGAAGGATCCACCGAAGATGAAGAGGTACCAGGAGAGGAGGTTGAGTTTTGGGAAGGCGAGGTCGCGTGCGCCGAGCATCATGGGGAGGACGAAGTTTCCGAAGACGGTGGGGATGGAGGGGATGAGGAAGAACCAGACCATGATGACGCCGTGGAGCGTGAACATGCGGTTGTAGGTGCCGGCCTTGAGGAGGTCGCCTTCGGGGGTGGCGAGGTCGAGGCGGATGAGTGTGGCGGCGATACCGCCGAGGACGAAGAAGAAGGTGATGGAGACGAGGTAGAGGAGCGCAATGCGTTTGTGGTCGGTGGTGAGGAGCCAGGATTTGACGCTGAAACCGTCCTCGAGGTAGTTGGGACTGTGCTCGAGGGGGAGGGGGGAGGAGGTTTCGGGGGCGATGAGAGTCATAGCAGGCTCGAAGTAATTGAGTAATTGGTAATTGGTAATTGGGACTTCGATGCGCTTGGGCGGATCATGGCGGGCTTCCTCCGTTTTGGGGGAGGTTGGGGGCGGGGGGGGTGGCGGCGCCTTTGAGGGATTTGATGTAGGAGATGAGGTCCATGACCTGTTCTTCGGAGAGTTGGCCTTGATAGCCGGGCATGACGGGGGGGTATCCGGCGACGATTTTGGCGCGGGAGTTGAGGATGGATTCGCGGAGGTAGTTGTCATCGACGGTGACGACTTCGCCGGTGGACATGGTTTGCTGGCGGCCGTAGATGCCGGCGAGGGAGGGGGCCTGCTGGCCGTGGCAGGTCATGCAGCCGTACTGGAGGAAGAGCTTGGCGCCGGAGGCTTCGGGGGACTGGTCGAGGGGGACGTCGGCTTCCCACTTGGCGTAGTCGCCGGGGGACATGACGACGACGCGGCCGGCCATGCTGGCGTGGCCGGTGCCGCAGTATTCGGAGCAGAAGAGGTGGTACTGTCCAATCTGGGTAGGGGTGAACCACTCGGTGGAATAGCGTCCGGGGACGACATCCTGTTTGATGCGGAAGTCGGGGATGAAGAAGGAGTGGATGACATCCTGGGAGGTCATGACGAGCTTGATGGGGCGACCGACGGGGACGTGGAGTTCGTCGATTTCCTTGCGGCCTGAGGGGTGCTGGATTTTCCACATCCACTGTTTGCCGATGACCTGGATTTCGAGCGCGTTGGCGGGGGGTCGTGACATGCGGATGTAGAGAGCTGCGCCCCAGACGAACATAACGACTTCGATGAGGGAGGGGATGATGATCCAGGTCCATTCGAGCCAGTGGTGGTCGCCGATATTTTTGCCGATGTCGGAGGGGTGTTTGCGGCGGTACTTGACGACGAAGACGATGATGAGGGTGAAGATGAGGATGGTGAAGAAGGCGGTGACGCAGAGGAGGAACAGCACGAGGCTGTCGATGTGGTAAGCCATCGTGGAGGCGCGCGGGGGGACGAGATGGAAGCCGTTATTCATAGGGCCTCCCCGGCGCGGGCGATCCGAGGCTGACGGAGGTGCGGGCGGAGCGTGTGGAGGCTGGGAGGAGCGCCCTGGTGCGTCGGCGGTCGATGTGGAAGAGGTAAGCGAGGCCGCCGCCGATGACGAGGATGGTCAGCGCGCCGAAGATCTGGAGGAGGCGTACGACGGCGAGGCCGTAGCGGCCGGTGGTGGGATCGTAGTGATAGCAGCAGAGGAGGATGGTGTCGGTGATGGAGCCGACTTTTCCGTGGGCGGCTTCGTCGAGGGAGAGGCGGAGATCGGTGGGTTCGAAATTGACGCCGAAGAAATAGCGGGAGATGGTGCGGTCGGGGGAGAGGATGGTGAGGCCGGCGGGATGATAGAACTGCTGGGAGGCGTTGTCCCATTTGTAATGGAAGCCGACGGCCTGGGTGAGGCGTGTGATGTTGGCCTGGTCGCCGGTGAGGAAATGCCAGTTGGCGCCGGTGTTGCCGAGGGGTGCGGCGTTGCCGAAGTATTTGGTGTGGTCGTAGGCGCGGACGTATTCGTCGTGCTTGGCGGAGGCGACGGCGGGGGTTTCGCGGGGATCGAAGCTGATGGTCCAGACGTCGTAATCTTTGCCGAGGGTGAGGGGCATGACCTTGAGGGTGGAGAGCATGTCGTTGAGGATGACGGTGCAGAGGGCGGGGCAGGAGAAGTAGACGAGGGCGAGGACGACGGGGCGTCCGGACTGGAGTTGTGCGAGGGTGACGGTGTTGCCGTGTTCGTCGTGGAACTGGATATCGCCGGGGACTTTGTGGCCGAGGAGCTGGATGATTTTGACGCCGTCGAGCTGGGCGGGGCGGGTGGAGGCGGTGGGGACTTCGGCGCGCAGGGGGAGGGCGGCGGCGAGGAGGAGGGTCAGCGCGAGGAGCGTTTTGGTAATTGGTAAATGGTAATGGGTAATTGCGCTGACGCGGGTCATGTGCGGTTCTCCACAGTGCGTGGGCGGTCCTGGTTGGGGATGATCCAGGGTTGGGTTTCGGCGGAGCGGGGGGGGGAGGCGGGGGTGGTGGCGGCGGGGTTGGGTTTGGTGCTCAGGCCGCCGTGTTGGAGGAAGAGCTGCATGGCGTGGTCGATAGGGATGTGGACGTGGGCGGGGTCACCGGGGATGGGGCCGGCGGAATTAAGGTGTTGGAGCTGGCCGTCACGGAGCGGGGGGAGGTCCTGCCAGGGGAGGACGTTGCGGGCGATACTGGGCTGGAGGGGCTGAGGGAGGGTGGTGGGGCGGTCGGTTCCGAGGGCGAAGGGGCCGGCCTCATTGCGAGATTCGCGGTGGACTTCGTAGGCGAGGAAGAGCCAGAGGAGGATGAAGAGGGCGACGGCGGTGCCGAAGAACCAGAGGATGAAGATACCGATGCCGCGGTGGGCGACGCCTTTGAGTTCGTGACCTGCGTGGATGGAGGCGGGGGCGGGGCGTGGGGCGTCAGGCATGGGCCACCTCGCTTTCGGCGGGAGGCGGATTGTTGATAGCGGCGGCGGCGGCGGCGAGTCGTTCGGGGAGGAGGAAGAAGAAGAGTGCAAGCCAGAGGCCTCCGACGGCGACGGGCGCGACGAAATCTACCCAGGCGAGATGGAAGACGGGGCCTTTGTGCTCGCCGGAGGGAGCGATGAGCCAGAAGACTTCGACGAAGTGGATCAGGAAGAGGACGGCGGCGATGGAGGTGAGGGCGGGGAGATATCCCTTGGCGCCGCGGAAGAGCAGGAGGAAGAAGGGGACAAAGAAATGGAGGAGGATGATGGCCAGGCCGATCCAGCGCCAGGGGGAGGGCTGGCCGAGGCCGCGTTGGAGGAAGTAGTTGTTGTCTTCGCCGGTGTTTCCCATCCAGATGACGAGGAGCTGCATGAAGGTGACGTAGGTCCAGAGGATGACGAGGGTGAGGAGGATGTTGCCGACGTCGATGAGGATGCCTCGTTTGGTGGAGAGGGCGAGGGGGTGGGGTTTTTCGTGGCGGCCGACGAAGGCGAGGATGAGGGTGATGAAGGCGAGGCCAGCGAGGGTTTGTCCGGTGGTGATGACGAAGCCGTAGGTGGTGGAGTAGAAGTCGATGTCGCGGGACATGAGCCAGTCGTAGGAGGCGTGGGTCATGGTCATGAGGTAGATGATGAGGCCGGCGGCGGACCAACCGCGGAGGGCGGAGCGGGTGTGCTCATTGCCGGTGCGTTCGACCTTGCGGGAGAGTGTGAACTGGATGAAGACCAGGGCGATCCAGATGGCGAAGTAGCCGGCGGTGCGGAGGAGGAAGAAGGGGACGTTGAGGTAGGGGGTGCGGTGCTGGAGGACGGTTTCTTTAGCGACGATATCGGGGTTGGCCCAGACGAAGAGGTGCGGGAGGCCGAAGGCGAGGGGGATCCAGAGGATGAGCATGAGGGGTGTGACGAGGGAGGCGGCTTCGCCGATGCGTCGGACGGCGCGGCCCCACTCGCCGCCGGTGAGGGTGTGGAGCATGGGCATGACCAGCGCGCCCAGGGAGATGCCGAGCCAGAACCAGCAGGCGAAGAGATAGGCGACGAAGAAATCGGTGCGGGTGGCGGGATTGAGCGCGGCGATGAGGCAGGCGATGCCGGCGGCGATGCCGATGAGGAGGGGGAGGAAGATGGCGATGGGGTTGCGGCGCATCATGGCGTAGCCCCCCTACCGTTGCCGGTTGCTGGGGCGGTTGCGGTTGGGGCGGCGCCGGGGGCGTCCTGGGGAGGGGCGTACTGGCTGAGTTGCAGGGCGCGGATGTAGGCGACGACGCGCCAGCGGTCATCGGGGGCGACGCGGTCGGCGTAGGGGTACATGGCGCCGATGCCGTTGGTGATGACGTTGTAGAAGTAGGCGTCGGGGGCGTTGCGGAGACGGTCGGAGTGGTAGGTGGGCGGGTGGAGGAAGCCGCGCTGGGGGATCATGCCGTTGCCGTCGCCAAGCTGGCCGTGGCAAGGGGTGCAGTAGATGGTGAAGACCTGCTGTCCGCGGCGGAGATCGGCGGGGGTGATGGGGAAGGGAGCGGGGGTGGTGAGGGGGAGAGCGGTTTGCCAGAGCTGGCCTTCGTCGAGGTTGATGTCGGGGGTACTGCGGGAGACGGTGTGGGGGACGGGGAGGCGGGCGGAAGCGCCATCGGGATAGAAGCTGCTGGGTGCGAAGGGTTTGAAGCGGGCCTGGTCGGCCATGTCCTGGCGCTTGCAGCCGACGACGTTCAGCACGAAGAACACGAGGAACACGAAGGGCCACGAAGAGCAGCAATGGAGGTGCGGGGGCAAGAGGATTTGGTTTTTGTATTTTTCCAGCCTCATTCCATCACCTCCGAGACGGCGAGGGCGCCCTGGTGGTGGAGGAAGGTGGTAGCGGATTCGGGGGTGAATTTGGGGTCTTTGGCTTCGATGCAGAGGAAGAAGCGGTCGCGGGAGGCGTCGGTGAAGTGGGGGGTTTCGAAGATGGGGTGGTGGAGGCGCGGGAGGCCGTTGAGGGCGATCATGGAGATGGCGGCGGTGAGGGCGGCGAAGAGGACGGTGAGTTCGAAGGTGATGGGGATCCAGGCGGGCCAGGAGTTGCGCGGGCGTCCGCCGACATCCCAGGCGTAGCTGATGACGTTGGCGTACCAGCACATGAAGAAGCCGGTGGCGCCGCCGAGGATTCCGGCGATGAGCGTCAGGAAGGCGACGGGGGAGTGATGAAAATCGAGGGCTTCGGCGAGGCCTTCGACGGGGAAGGGGGTATAGGCTTCGGCGTGGGTGTATCCGGCCTCGGTGGCGTGTTTGGCGGCATCGAGGATGGCGTCGGCGGAGGAGAATTCGCCGACGATGCCGTAGATTTTGGGGACATGCTTACTCACGGGCGTTCACCTCCCGCTGGGGATCGTTCCAGGGAGGCGCCATGCCGACCTGTCGGACGGCGGCGGCGGTGCCTTCACCGGCGGCTTTGCGGTGGACGAGCTCGCGGATTTCGGCGACGGCGATGACGGGGAGGTAGCGGCAGAAGAGGAAGAAGAGGGTGAAGAAGAGGCCGAGGGTACCGGCGAGGGTGGCCCAATCCCAGAAGGTGGGGTAGTACATGGCCCACTTGGAGGGGAGGTATTCGTGGTGGAGGGACTGGCAGACGATGACGAAGCGTTCGAGCCACATGCCTAATTGAATCAGATTGGACAACAGGAAGAGGATCCAGGGGGAGCGGCGGATGCGATAGGACCAGAAGAACTGGGGGACGACGCAGTTGCAAAAGACGATGAGCCACCAGGCGGGCCAGTAGGGACCGAACCAGCGGTCGCGCATCATGCCGATTTCGTAAGGGGAGCCGGAGTACCAGCCCTGGAAGGTTTCGGTGTAGTAGCCGTAACAGACGATGAGACCGGTGACGAGCATGAGCTTGGCGCAGTTATCGAGGTGCTTGGTGGTGATCATGCCCTGGAGGCCGAAGAAGGCGCGCATGGGGACGGCGAGGGTGACGACCATGGCGAAGCCGGAGTAAATGGCCCCGGCGACGAAGTAAGGAGGGAAGATGGTGGAATGCCAGCCGGGGACGATACCGCCGGCGAAATCCATACCGACGACGGAGTGGACGGAGACGACGAGCGGGGCGGCGAGGCCGGCGAGGAGGATGTAGGCCTTGTGATAGCGGTGCCAGTGTCGGGAAGCGCCGCGCCAGCCGAGGGAGAGGAAGCCGTAGACTTTGCGTGAGAGGAGGGAGCGGGTTTTCTGATCGCGGAGGGTGGCGAGATCGGGGATGAGGCCGACATACCAGAAGACCAGGGAGACGGTGAAATAGGTGGAGACGGCGAAGACGTCCCAGATGAGGGGACTGCGGAACTGGGGCCAGAGGTCCATGGTGTTGGGATAGGGGAAGAGGAAGTAGAAGAGCCAGGGGCGTCCGAGATGGAGGAGCGGGAACATGCCGGCGCACATGACAGCGAAGAGGGTCATGGCCTCGGCGAAGCGGTTGATGCTGGTGCGCCATTCCTGGCGGAGGAGGAGGAGGAAGGCGGAGATGAAGGTGCCGGCGTGGCCGATGCCGATCCACCAGACGAAGTTGGTGATGGCGAGGCCCCATCCGACGGGGATATCGACGCCCCATTCGCCGATGCCCCAGACGAGGAGCCAGGTGACGGCGACGTTGAAGAGCATGAGGCCGAGGAAGGAGATGCCGAAGCCGAAGAGCCAGGCGGCGGAGACGGGCTGGTGGACGATGCCGGTGATTTTGTCGGTGGCGGTGGCGTAGGTGAAGTGGGGATTGATGTCGGGATCGCGGCGATCCTCATCGGGGAAGGCGGGGACGAGGTGGGTGGTCATTGGAGGCTCCCTCCCTGCTGGGCGGCGGAGGAGGGGGCGTGGAAATCGGGGTTGGGGTTTTCGATGCGCGGGAGATAGCTGGTGCGCGGCTGGGTATTGAGCTCGGTGAAGACGCCGAAGCTGACGGCAGCCCAGGGTTCCTGAGTTTTGAGGATGGCGGCGTAGGTGTCGATGTCGTTGAGATCGCCGAAGATGATGGCTTCGGCGGGGCAAGCCTGCTGGCAGGCGGTCACGACGCTGAGTTGGGGAAGGGCGACGGGCGGGGCCCAGGGGTCGGCAGCGGTGCGGCGCATGGTGGTGGGTTTCCCGGCGGCATCGTTGCGCGACCAGTCGCGCTTGGCGTCGATCCGGGCCATGTTGATGCGCTGGATGCAGTAGGTGCATTTTTCCATGACGCCACGGCTGCGCACCGTGACGTTGGGATTCTTCTGCATTTCCTCGGTGAGATCGCCGTGGGCGTTGTACTGGAGGAAATTGAAGCGGCGGACTTTGTAGGGGCAGTTGTTGGAGCAATAGCGCGTGCCGACGCAGCGGTTGTAGGTCATCTCGTTGATGCCTTCGCTGGAGTGGGTGGTGGCGCCGACGGGGCAGACGAGCTCGCAGGGGGCGTCTTCGCAGTGCTGGCACATCATGGGCTGGAAGAGGATGCGCGGGTTGGGGGGCAGTTCGTCGGCGGTGAGGGTGTCTTTTTTGCCGAAGTAGGCGTCGATGCGGAGCCATTGCATTTCGCGGGCGCGGAGGACCTGCTCGCGGCCGACGGTGGGGATGTTGTTTTCGGCCTGGCAGGCGATGACGCAGGCGTTGCAGCCGATGCAGGCGGCGAGGTCGACGACCATGCCCCACTTGTAGCCGGTGTAGCGGTCTTCATCGTAGAGGGAGAGGTGGACTTTGCGGCCGTTGGAGTCGGTCTGGGTGCCGTAGAGATCGGGCGCGTGGAGGCCGCCGGCTTTGGGGAGATCGTCGACGGTAGTGGTGTGGATGATTTCGCGGTCGGCGAGGATCTGGCTGTTTTGCACGCAGGCGACGGAGTGACGATTGGGGCCCTTGGCGAGGGAGATGGGGGCGGACCAGGCATTGTCGCGCGTGCGCATGGGGTTGACGTTGATGCCGATGTTGTATTGGACGTGTCCGCCGCGCCAGCGTCCGCCGCCGAGATAGACGGTGACGGTGTCATCGGGCTGTCCAGGCTGGACCCAGACGGGGACATCCTGCTCGTAGCCGTTGAGGGAGAAGCGGGCCATGGGTCCGAGTTCACGGTTTTTGTGCTCGGCGGTGTCGGCGAGGTGGAGATCGCGCGCGGTTTTGGGGCTGATGAGGAGGGGCGTGTCCCAGGTGATGCGGTTGATGGGCTTGGGGAGTTCCTGGAGCCAGGGGTGGTTGGCCCACGTGCCATCGCCGATGGAGGGATCGGGGCGGAAATTCATTTCAAGCTTGGGCGCGGGAGGGAGGCGATCGACGGCGGCGAGGGTTTGGGCGAGGGCGCTGCGCAGGGCGTTTTGAACGTTGGGAACTTCTTTGGCGGCGGTATCGGGGAGGATGCCATCGCGGAGGGCCTTGCGCCAGCGCATCTCTTTCTCGCCGGCGGAACCGTTCCATGTGGGGAGCCAGTAGCGGCGGACGAGGTCGTAGCCGTTGGCGTAGAGGTCGGAGATGGAGCCTCCGGAGAGCGCGATGAGGCCGGCGAGGAATTCGATGGCGCTTTTGCTGGCCCAGAGGGGTTGGATGAGCGGCTGGATGATGGAGGCGGTGCCGTCGTGTCCGCGGCAATCGCCCCAGGCTTCGAGCGGATGGGAGAGCGGGACGTGCCAGTGGCAGTAGCCGGCGGTTTCGTCGCTGTAGAGGCCGAGGTGAACGGCGAGGCGGCCGGATTTGGAATAGCGTTCGAGCATGTCGCCGAAGTTGATGTCGCCGAGGGAGGTGTAGACGGGATTGCAATCGAGGATGAAGAGGAGATCGACATCGCCTTTGTGCATATCGTCGGCGAGGGCGGCGAGGGAATCGTCGGGGTTGCGGGCATCGGAGAAATCGACGCGTTGGAGGTAGCGGACGGCTTTGCTTTGGAGCTGGGCGTTGAGCGCGTGGGCGAGGGCGTGGACTTCGGGCGGCTGATTTTCGCCGACGAGAATGAGGGAAGCGTCGCCGGCTTTTTGGAGGTCCGCGGCAGCGGCGCGCACCCAGTCGGCCTGATCGCCGGTGAGATGACTGTCTTGGTTTTGCAGCGCGCGGGCGAGACCGGCGGCGAGGGCGGGGATGTCGCCGGCTTTGGTCGGCAGGCGGTGATCGGCGCGGGCGCCGGTGAAGGTGATCGCGCTTTCGGCAACGTACAGGCGGAGCAGATCGTCGGCTTTGGGCAGATTTCGCGGCACGGGTTTGGCGGGATCGTGGTGCGTGGGGAGCGGGCCGAAGTCTTTGAAGGGGATGCGGCGTTGCTGGGCGACTTCGCGCGCGTAGCGGATGGAGCCGGGCTCGTCGAAGAGGAAATGGGCGTCGAGCGACACGACACGGCGGGCCCTGGTGAAATCGTAGACCGGGGTGAGGGGGGTGTTGCCGGCGATCTGGCGCAGGCCGGCGGAGCGGTTGCTGGTACCCAGGCCATCGTGGCGGTGCCAGCGCAGGTTGGGAAATGATTTTTGCAGGGTGGCGATCTGGTCGGCGAGGGTGTGGGAGGTGACGGTGGGGGTGAGGATGCGGATGCGGACGTTCTTGTCGGCGAGGTGGGGGCGGAGGTCTTCGAGGAAATTGCCCCAGGTGTCGGAGCCGCCGAGTTTGAGGAGCGTGCGGGAGCGATCGGGATCGTAAAGCTGGAGGATGGAGGCCTGCACGAAGATGTTGGTGCCGCCGAGGGAGGAGGGGTGATCGGGATTGCCTTCGACCTTGGTGGGGCGTCCTTCGTGCTGTTCGACGATGACGCCGTATCCCCAGCCGTCGATAGTGAGGGCGCTGGCGTAGAAGGCGGGCACGCCGGGGATAACGCCTTCGGGGGCGTTGACGTAGGGGACGATTTTTTCGGGGGGCTGGGGTTCTTCGCATCCGCCGAGCGCGCCTGCGCCGGCGGCGAGCGCGGCGCTGGCGGCCGTCAACTTCATGAACGTGCGGCGATCGAAGGCGGCGGCAGCGGCGTCGGTGGCGCCGGGCGCGAATTCTTCGCGCCAGGTCTCCCAGACCGGTTCTTCGGCCTCATGGTCGTGCGGAGTTTGCGTGTCGTCGGCGCGCATTGCTACCTGTGACAGAGGGAACAATTGGTGAGTTGGTCCACCTGGATGTGGTACTGCTGGAGCAGCGCGCGGCCGCGCTGGAGTTGATCGGGGGGCTCGACCCAGCTTGGGTTGAAGATTTGATCGCGTGGTCGGAGGTGTTTTGCGGGATCGCGGTGGCAATCGAGGCACCATCGCATTTGCAGATCGACGACGCGGCGCATGAGGGGCATCTCGGAAACATCGCCGTGGCAGGTGGAGCAGCCGATGCCTTTGGCGACGTGGATGCTGTGATCGAAGTAGACGTAATCGGGAAGATCGTGGACGCGGGTCCATTGGAGAGGCGTGTTGGTGATCCAGGACTGGCGGACGGGGGCCAGCATGGGGGCGTGGAGCCACATCTGGGAGTGACAGGTCATGCAGGTGTTGGTGGAGGGCATTCCGGCGAAGGGAGATTGTTCGACGGTGGCATGGCAGTAGCGGCAATCGATGCCGAGGCCTTTGACGTGATGTGCGTGGGAGAAGGGCACTCCGCCGGGGCCGCCTTCGGCGGGACCGTCGTTTTGCTGGCGGAAAAGTTGGCGGTACGTCACCCAGTCGGACCAGCCCACGCCATAAGTGAGGGCGGTGCCGGCGAGAATCGAGAGGAGCGGAATTCCCACGATAAGCACGCGGGCGACCGTATTCATGGCTGGGTGAAAGAGTTGTGCCACTGGTCTTCCCACAAAAACGCGAAGTGGCGGCGGGGGCGATGAACGCGCAACGGTGGATGCTGTCCAAAATTGGAATGGACAGCACCGCGACGCGCTAACCCTGCAAAGGACATACCCCCACCCGGCCGTGAGCATCGAATGATGTGGATTATTTTTCGGGAGGCACCGCTTCGATGAACAGGCGTTCGACCTCGGTGAACTGCGCCTGGACCGCGCGCTCGATGCGCTCGACCACCTCGCGCAGCTCCTCGACGGTCAGGCCCGGCTTGACGGCGATTTCGAGATTCACCAGCACCTGCTGCGGCGAAAGCTGCATGGTCAGGGGGCAGCGGGCTTCGAGCACGAGGGGATCGGCGGCGGCGATGCGTTGGACGGCGGCGACGATTTCGTGGCGTGCGCTTTCGCCGAGGAGGAGGCCCTTGCTTTCGCGGACCATGATGAGTGCCAGGGCGCAGAGCATCAGGCCGATGAGCACGGCGCCGATTCCATCCCAATAGGGCCAGTGAGTGAGGCGCACGAGGAGGAGCGCGGCGGCGGCGACCAGGAGGCCGAGGATGTCGGCGGTGTCTTCGAGGAGCACGATGAAGACGGTGGGGTCTTTGGTGCGTCGGATGGCCTGCCAGATGGAGACCTGCGCGCGGGATTTGCGGCGCCAGAACTCGCGGATGGCGATGGACCAGGAGACGGATTCGAGGGCGAAGGCGACGCCGAGGATGATGAAATTCCACGCGGCGCCGGCGAGGTCTCCGGGATGGACGAGGTGGAGGATGCCTTCATAGAGGGAGAGTCCGCCGCCGACGCCGAAGATGACCATGCCGACGACGAAGGACCAGAAGTAGATTTCCTTACCGTGGCCGAAGGGATGGTTGTCATCGGGGGGCCGGCGTGCGAGGCGCATGCCGAGGATGAGGAGGAGTTCATTGCCGGCATCCACGACGGAGTGGATGGCTTCGGAGAGCATGGAGGGGGAGCCGGTGAGTGCGGCGGCGACGAACTTGGCGATAGCGATGGCGATATTGACCGTCGCCGCCGCGATCACGACCACTTTGGAACCATCTGCCGCCAAAAGAGCACCGCCGGAAAGACGGGGCCGATTCTACCGGCGCGCGGCGGGAAGTGGTGGTTTTGGGCGCGATTGTTTGAGAGTCCACCAGACGGCGGCGCCGGCGGCCAGGAGGGTTCCGGCGGCCAGAGCGGCGCGGAGATTGGCCCGGCGGTGTGCGGCTTTCTCTTTGTGCACCAGCTCGCGCTCGGGCAAACCGGGGACGCCGTGCTCGCCATGGCGAATGGCCATGGCCAGCACGTCGGCCAGGTGCAGCGCGTGGCGGTCGGTTTCCTGCTCGATTTGCTCGCGGCAACTGAAGCCGTCGGTGATGATGAGCTCGTCTTGGGCGGCGTTGCGCACTTCGGGCAGCAGCACGCGTTCGCCGGCGCCGATGCTCACCTTGTAGTGATCGCCTTTTTCGTAGCCGAACGCGCCGGCCATGCCGCAGCAGCCATCCTCGGGCTCGCGGAAATCCAGGCCCATTTTTTTGAGCAGCGCTTTTTCATCATCCATGTGCATGATCGCTTTGTGGTGGCAGTGGCCATGCAGCAGGGCCTTGCGGAGCAGGCGCGGGGGCCGATAGTTCGGGGCGTGCTTTTCGAGGAATTCGCTGAGCACGAAGGTTTGTTTTTCGAGCTGCTGGGCGAGCTTTTGCTGCGGAAAGAGGTTGGTTATCTCATCGCGGAAAACGGCGGCGCAGCTTGGCTCCAGCACGACCACCGGGAGGCCCGCTTCGATTTCGCGCTGCATCTTGATCATCAAATCCATCGCCCAGCGCTTGGCGGTGGGCACGAAGCCGTAGTCATAAAGCGGGCGGCCACAGCACATATCGGCCATGGGCACGTGCACGTGGAAACCGGCATCTTCGAGCACTTCCACGGCGGCCTTGGAAGTTTCGGGCTTGTAGTAATTGTTGAAGGTGTCGGCGAACAGCATGACGGTGGGTTTGCCAACGTTCCTGGGCGGGCGTTTGCGGAACCAGTCTTTGAAGCTTTGGGGGGCGAAGGGCGGGATGGACCGTTTCTGCTCCATTCCGGCCATGAATTTGGCGACGTTTCTCAGCAGCGGCGTTTGGGTAAACAGGTTGGCGATGGCTGGGAATTTGGATGCCAGCACGCTGGTGACATGAATGAAGCCAAACGCGAACGCGTGGCGCGGGCGAATTTTTCCCTCGTAATAGTGCGACAGAAATTCGGCCTTATAAGTCGCCATGTCCACGTTGACCGGACAATCATGCTTGCAACCTTTGCAGGAGAGGCAGAGATCGAGCGAATCCTTGACCTCCTCGCTTTTCCATCCTTCTTCGATCACGTCGCCGTTCATCATTTCCCACAGGAGCCGCGCGCGGCCGCGTGTGGAGTGTTCTTCCTCGCGCGTGACCATGTAAGAGGGACACATGGTCTGGCCGCCGTGATTGCGGCAAGCGCCGATGCCGACGCAGCGCAGGATGGCGCGCGACCACGACCCCTTGTCGGTGGGATAGTGGAAATGCGTTTCGGGCTGAGGCGGGTTGTAGTCGGGGCCGAGGCGCAGGTTGTCGGTCTGGCGATAGGGATCGACCACCTTGCCGGGGTTCATTTTGCTTTGCGGGTCCCAGAGGCGTTTGAACTCGCGGAAGGCGTTGATGAGTTCTTCGCCGAACATCTTGGGAAGGAGTTCCGCGCGCGATTGCCCGTCGCCGTGCTCGCCGGAGAAGCTGCCGCCATATTTCATCACGAGGTCGGAGGCTTCCTCGACGAAGTTTTTGTAGGTTTTCACGCCCTCCGCGGTGTAGAAATCGAAGGGAATCCGGCAGTGGACGCACCCCTGCCCCAGGTGGCCGTAAATGCTCGTGTCGTAGTTAAACTTCTGGAGCAATTTGCGAAAATCGCGCAGATAGTCGCCGACCCGGTCCGGCGGCACGGCGGAATCCTCCCATCCTTCCCAGCTATCTTTACGCCCGGGGACCCACGCCGTCGCCCCCAGCGATCCCTCGCGCACCTGCCACAGCGTCTCCTCCTGTTCCTTGTCGTCGAATAGTTTCATACTGGGCGCGTTTTTCCACTTTTTCACGCCCTCCATGGCTTTCTTTGCATTGGCGTCGGCCTCTTCCTTGGTGGACCCGCCGAATTCCAGGTATAGCCACGCATGACCTTTGGGCAGCAGCTTCAGTCCCTCGCCATGTCCACCGCGCTGCTGCTCCCATTCAAAGAGCAGCCGATCCACGCCCTCGCAGGTCAGCGGCTTCCACTCGAGCACATCCGTCGCATGATCCCCGGCCTGGAAAATATCCTCGAATCCCAGCACCAGCAGCGAGCGATGCTCCGGATTGGGCACGAGATGCATCGTCGCCTCAAGAATGGTGACGCAGGTCGACTCCGTTCCCACGAGCGCCCGCGCCACGTGAAAGCCCTTCTCAGGGAGCAGTTCGTCGAGGTTGTAACCGCTGACGCGGCGCGGAATTTTGGGATAGCGCTGGCGGATGAGGTCGCCATACTTATCGCGGATGGCCTTCATCCCGGCATAAATTTCGCCGCGTCTCCCGCCGGCGCGAATGATGGATTCCAATTCCTCGTCGCTGGTTGGTCCCACCCTCATCCGCACGCCATCGTAGGTGAGTACCTCGAGTTCATGGGTGTTGTCGCTGGTGCGGACGCCCAGGCCGTTCCATTGCGAGAGGTGCGAGTGGCTGCCGCAGGAGTTGTTGCCGAGCATGCCGCCGAGGGTGCAGCGCGTGTGGGTGGCGGGATCAGGGCCGAACATGAGGCCTTTTTTTCTGGCGGTGGTGCGTAAATCATCGAGGACACAACCCGGCAAGACGCGTCCGAGTTTGCGGGCGGTGTCGATCTCCACCACGGCGTTCATGTATTTTGAAAAATCCATGCATACGGCGACATTGCAGGACTGGCCGGCCAGGCTCGTGCCGCCGCCGCGCGAGAAGAGCGGCGCCCCAAAGTCCCGGCAGGCCGCCACCGTGCGGATCACATCCCGGGCATGTTTCGGCAGCACCACGCCGATCGGCACCTGGCGATAGTTGGAACCATCGGTGCAATAGAGCGCCCGGCTTCCGCGGTCAAAGCGCACTTCGCCTTCAAGTTCGTCCGCCAGGCGCGCCGCGAGCGCGCCGGCATCCACCTCAAAGCCCTTGCCCTTGGCGCGGCGCTGTTCATGATCCTGCCGCTGGACGCGGGGTTGCTCCACGAGTTGCCGCAAATGCACGAGATCAGTCATAAACACGCCTGCTGCTAACAAAACTCACAAAATCACAAGGGATTCCACAACTAGAGAAGAGGGCTCAAATTTCTCCGACGCCGGAACCTCCTTCCCCCAATACGTGCGTATCGAGGCGGCGGCTTTCCCGGGCGAGCATGGGGCCCCATTTCCGGATCATTTCACGGTACTTGCCGCCCACCACGCGCTCCTTGCGATCCAGATCGAAGAGGCCGACGGGATTCACGTGCCCCGCGTTCTGCCGCAGGCCGCTGTCCCAATCGACCTGGTCGATGAGGCTATACCAGGTGAAGCCGACGAGGGGCACGCCGTCTTCCTTGAGCTTCAGCATGTTGAGCCACATGTTGCGCAGCCAGATATCCCCGGACCGGTTGCAACTGAGCTGATTGGTTTCGGTGTGCATGACGGGCATGCGATAGCGTTCGTAGTATTGTCGGGTGAGGATGTAGTAGCCGTAAACTTCCCCCGCCACGGTCGGCGGCCCGTCGCCGGGGGGAACCATATGCTCATTCATGGCGTAATAATCGTTCCCCATGATGCAGGCCGGCCCCACCTCGCGCGCGTTGTACATGAACCACTCATATTCCTCGCGTTTCATGCCGTGATCCCGGAGATATTGATACATCATGGAGCTCACTTCCACCCCATAGCAAAGATCGAGGCTCAAAAAGCGCCGCTCGTTGAAAAAATGGGTGCGCGACAGGGCGGCGGGATCGGAGGCATGATAGTAGGTGGTGGCTTCGCTTTGAATGAATGCGGCATCGGGATTGACTTCCAGAATCGCCCGCTCGGCCAGAATCGTCGCCTTGATCAGATTCTTCAGCGCATTCACGAAGGCGTGATCGCTTTTGAGTTGTTCGTTCCACGCGCCTTCGAGCGCCGAGAAACTGGCCGCCACGTAGATTTCATTGACCGGCGTGAACATCCCGACCCATGGATAGCGCTTGGCGAACGCACGCGCATACTCCGCGAAATGCTCCGGCCATTCGGGGTTCTGAAACGATTCAACCCAGTCGGGCACGCCGAAATGACACAGGTCGGCGATCGGCGAAATTTTCAAATGCTTCAGGCGGTTGAAAGTTTCATCCACGAAATCCCAATCGTAGTGTCCACGCGACCGGTGCACCTTGTAATAGGGCGGCCCGTAGCGCAGCACGCTGATTTCCATGTCCTTTACGAGATCAAAATCCTCCTTCCATCGCCGGTAGTGGCCCGTCGATTCATACTCGTCACGACGGATCTTTTTTCCGTCGTGGTCGGTGATCGTCGGATAACTGCATTCAAGGCCGGTGGCAAAAAGAAAGGGGCGTGCGGATGGCTTGCGCTGAAGCATTCGAGCCAGGTGGTGCATGAAACGTGACTCCCCATTCAGGATGGTCGAGCCATCGCCTTGTCATCTGCCAAGGGCAGAATGTGGCCTCCATGCTTGAGAACTGCGATCCTCGCTGATGGCCCATGGTGTTGAAGCGCTTCTTTCACGGCCGACGTGCCGTCGGGCGCCCAGTGCATGCCGAGCTTTTTCGCTTCCTCGGGCTTAATGCCCGGAGAAACCAGGACGCAGCGGGCGTGGTCGAGAATCTGCGCGACGTCGGCAAGAATTGCGACGCCTACAAGATCATCGACCTCGCCCCGCTGCACCATGGCGACGAGCTCGGCATGGGGCTTATAACCAATCTCCAGAACGTTCTTGTGGTTGCTGGCGACGCCCTCGGGGTTCGGGCTTACCATGATGATCGTGCCGCCGCGTTTGACGGCCATGGTTCCGGAATAGAGTCCCTTGGCGGACTGCCAGAAATCGCGGTCCGCCGGATAGGAATCGATGAGCAGCACATCGGCGCGTCCGGGCATGTTGGCGGCGGTGAGTTCGCGTGAAAACCTGCATCCGGCACGATGGGCGGCCACAACGTCGCCGCAGAAGCACCCGCCGATCTTGCCCGCGCCGTCGCTCACGACGTTCACGATATAGCGCAGCCCAGCCATTTCGCCGGCTTCTTCCATGCGCAGGCGCATCGAGTTTTCGGGCACGCCCATGACCGTTTCGCTCATCTGCATGGAGGCTTCCCACTGGTTGCGGTCCATGATTTCCGGGCCGGCGGCGCCGGGAAAGGCGATCTTCGCGCCGCCGGAGAACCCTTTCACCCGGTGTGGCACGATGCCGCCGATGCCCATCACGAAGTCGGATTCCTTCAACAGGCGGTTGGCGCGGACGAGCGTTCCGTCCTGTGTTTTGCCGAACACATGCAGGCTGGACTCATCTTTCCAGTTGTGCTGATGGACCTGGAGCTTTCCAAAATAGGAGCCAAGCTTTTTTTTGAGTTCATCGTCGGTCATTTTTCGGTGGGTGCCCTGAGCGGTGAGGATGCGGATCTGCTCATCCTTAAGTCCTGCCGCGTGGAGTTCGTCGATGACCGGAGGCAACAACTTGGCCACGGGCGTGCCGCGCGTGCCGTCATCGACAAGGATGAGGGCATTTTTCTTCCCCGCGGCCTCTTCGCGGAGTCGGCGTTTGCCGATGGGCTGACTCATTCCGCGGTGGATTTCCGCCATTTCATCGTGATTTTCGAGGATTTTTACCCCCCAGACTCCCATCAGCCGTTCGTCCGGCACGTCGACCGGAGCGATTCCCTGGTAGTTGGGATAGTCGAACGTGACACGCACAAGCACTCCTCACAAGGTTTTTTCCCATGGTTAGGCAGCAAATGAAATGCCTTGGAAGAGGAATACCTCCGCTAAAGATTTGCAAAGTGCACGAAATACCCCGCGGAAGCGGGTTTAAAAAACATTTGCAACGCTTGGGCTGACTCCGGCCGGCCAGCTCGCGCACGCGCTTTGCTAGGCGAACAGGATTGCCGTATGCAGCGGAGGGCCTCTTTCCATGGCAACTGTTTCCGATTTCGTCGTTTCCCGCCTGAGTCAATGGGGCATCGAACGCATTTATGGGTATCCCGGTGATGGCATCAACGGCCTGATGGGAGCGCTGCGCCGGGCGAACGACAAACCCCGCTTCATGCAATCCCGCCACGAGGAACTTGCCGCCTTCATGGCCTGCGCGCACGCCAAATTCACCGGCGATGTCGGGGTCTGCATGGCTACTTCCGGCCCCGGCGCGATCCACCTGCTCAACGGCCTGTATGACGCCAGGATGGACCACCAGCCGGTCGTCGCAATCATCGGCCAGTCCGCCACCGCCGTCCTGGGGGGCAGCTACCAGCAGGAAGTCGACCTGCAGAATCTCTTCAAAGATGTCGCCTCCGAGTACATCACGACGGTCTCCTCGCCCAAGGCGGCCAAGCACGCCATCGACCGCGCCCTGCGCATCGCCATCGATCAGCGCAGCGTCACCTGCGTGATCATTCCCAAGGACATTCAGGAAGAGAAAGCCGTCGAAGAGCCGCCGCAGGTGCACGATTCGATCCACACGGGTCTGGGCTGTCCAACGCCGCGCATGATTCCGCGGCAGCAGGACCTCCAGCGCGCCGCCGAGGTGCTCAACAAAGGCAAGCGCGTGGCGATCCTCGTGGGCGCCGGGGCCCTGCGCGCCCGCAACCAGGTGGAAGCCATCGCGGAAAAACTAAGCGCCGGCGTCGCGAAAGCGTGGCTGGGCAAAGCGGTCCTGCCGGATACGTTTGGCTACGTGACCGGCTGCATCGGCCTGCTGGGCACCAAGCCCTCCTACGACCTGATGATGGATTGCGACACGCTTCTCGTGATCGGGTCGTCCTTCCCGTACCCCGAATTTTATCCCAAGATTGGCAAGGCGAAGGCGGTGCAGATCGACATCGATGGACGCATGCTGTCGCTGCGCTATCCGATGGAAGTGAACCTCAAAGGCGATTCGGCCGAAACCATCGAGGCGCTGCTTCCGCTGCTGGAAAAGAAGACCGATCGTTCCTGGCGCGAGACGATTGAGAAAGGCATCGCCAAGTGGTGGAAGGAAGTGGAAGCCCAGTCGATGAACACCGCCACGCCGATCAATCCGGAGCGCATCTTCTGGGAGCTTTCCCCGCGCCTGCCGGACAAATGCATTCTCTCCGCCGACTCGGGCACCGCCGCCAACTGGTATGCGCGCGATCTGAAAATCCGCGACGGCATGATGGCCTCGGGCTCGGGCAATCTTGCCACAATGGGCGCCGCCGTTCCCTACGCCGTCGCCGCCAAAATCTGCTTCCCCGACCGCGTCTCGATCGCCTTGACCGGTGACGGCGCGATGCAGATGAACGGCCTCAATTCCATGATCACCGCCGCCAAATACTGGAAAGAATGGTCCGACCCGCGCCTCATCTGCCTGGTGCTCAACAACCGCGATCTCAACATGGTCACCTGGGAACAGCGCATCATGACCGGCGACATCAAGTTTGAAGCCTCGCAGGACCTGCCTGATTTCCCCTACGCCCGTTTCGCCGAGCAGCTCGGTTTCACCGGCATTCGGGTGGAAAAGCCGGACGATGTCGCCGCCGCGTGGGACCGCGCCCTGGCCGCCGATCGCCCGGTGATCTTCGAGGCGATGACGGATCCGGACACGTTCATCCTGCCGCCGCATATCAGCCTGGAAGAGGCCAAAAATTTCACGAAGACGGTCCTCAAGGGCGATCCCAACGAGGCGGGGATCATCAAGCAATCGATCAAGTCGATGGTGGATCGCATGGTGCCGCACGGCGCCTGACGCATCCGGTTCCTTTTGTCTTTCGAAGGCCTGTTCCATGTCCGCAGATACCGTTGAAACCGTCGTCATCACGGGCGCCTCCGGCGGCGTTGGCCGCGCAACCGCCCGGCAATTCGCCCAGCGTCTCGGGGAGCGCGCCCGGCTCGCGCTGCTCGCGCGCAACGTCGATGCGCTTTTCGCCGCCAAGCGCGAGGTGGAGCATCACGGCGCCAAAGCCCTGGTCATTCCCACCGACGTCAGCAAATCCGACCAGGTCTTCGCCGCCGCCGATCGCGTCGTCAAGGAATTCGGCCCCATCGACGTCTGGATCAACAACGCCATGGTCTCCGCCTACGCCCCCTTCGTGGCGCTCTCTCCCCAGGAATTCGCACACATCACCGAAGTCACGTACCTCGGCCAGGTCTACGGCACCATGGCGGCGCTGCGCAACATGCTTCCGCGCGACAAGGGCACCATCGTGCAAATCGGCTCCGCGCTCGCCAAGCGCTCCATCCCCCTGCAATCCGCCTACTGCGGAGCCAAACACGCCATCGTCGGATTCTCCGAATCCATCCGCACCGAACTCTTCCACATGAAGTCCAACGTCCACATCACCCTCGTCCACCTGCCCGGCGTGAACACCACGCAATTCGAATGGACCCTCAATAAAATGCCCCACGAGAGCAAACCCGTCGGCACCATCTACCAGCCCGAAGTCGCCGCCGACGCTATCTACTTCGCCGCTCACCACAAACGCAAGGAATTTCTCGTCGGCTGGCCAACTATCGAATCCACACAGGTCCAGAAACTGGCTTCGTCCGCCCTGGATCATTACCTCGCCAATGCGGCCTGGGACGGCTCGCAGCGTCCCGAGCTCGCCGACCACGACAAACCCAACAACTTCTGGAAGCCCGTCCACGGCGACCGAGGATCCCACGGCCCCTTTGATTCGCAATCGAAACCCCGCTCGCTCCAGGTGTGGGCCAACAAAAACCGCAACTGGATCGCCCTGGGCGCCGCCACCGCGGCCGTGACGACATTCGCCCTCGCCCAATCCCGCCGCAACGGCCACTGACGCCCGCCTCCCTCACGTCAACAAAAAGGCCGCCCCATCGGAGCGGCCTTTTTCGTTTCCATACGCTCGCGCTCTCACCCATGCACCTTCTCTCGCTGCCCGGCGTGGATGCCTTCGCCGATCTCCTCGATCAGCTTTCTGTTGAACGCCGGCAGATCCGCAGGCTTCCGGCTCGTCACCAGTCCCTGATCCACGACGACCTCCTCATCCACCCAGAACGCCCCCGCATTTTTCAAATCGCTCTGGATCGACTCATAGCTGGTCAGTTTCCGGCCGCGCGCCACGCCCGTGTCGATCAAAATCCATGGGCCGTGACAAATCGCGCCGACCGGTTTGCCCGCATCGAAGAACGCCAATACAAACTTGTGAACCGCCGGCAGACGCCGCAGTTTGTCCGGATTCATCGCCCCGCCCGGCAGCACCAACGCGTCGTAATCCTCCGCCCGCACCGAATCCAGCGTCTTGTCCACGGGGATATCCTGCCCCCAGTCCTTCATGTCCCACCCGCGGATCTTCCCGGCTTTCACGGAAATCACCTCCGCCCGCGCACCTGCCTCCTCCAGAGCCTTCTTCGGTTCGAGCAACTCCGCCTGCTCCACCCCATCGGTCGCCAGAATGGCGACCCGCTTGTTCTTCAACTTATCCTGTTGAGCCATGATCGGTTCTCCTGAAAAGGAACTGCAAAGCGTTCAGACACGCAAACGCAGGGCCGGAAAATTTTTGCCAAACACTGCCCGTCAGGATTGACATCGACCCACCACTACATGACAATGACTTGCATGTGGAAATTCGTGGCCATACTGCTCTTCGGCGTGATTGCCGCACTTGCTTCCGGCGTGCCGCAATACTACCACGAGCTCGACCACGCTCATGAAGATGCCATCCAAGCTGCAGGTTCTCCTCACTACCTCCCGCCCCTGCATCACCACTCCGAGCAAAATTGCCCCGTCTGCGCTGCCTTTCATGCACCGCTCTTCTCTCAATCCGGCGCCCTTCACATCATGATCGCCGGCGACTGGCTTCCCTTCGTTTCCATGCAATCCGTCAGCCAGCACCCCTCCCCTCTCATCACGATCATTTTGTGCCGGGGCCCGCCGGCGCTCATCGATGTGAACGCATCGGCTTGAGCTGTGCCGCCTTCGGCGGCGCCTGATCGTTTTCCTGCCATTTTCCAAAAAATGCGAGCGCCTTCGCACGTACCGCTGCGCGCGGGTCATCGCGACCCTGTGCCCACGGACGCGCGCAGCCGCCACTGGAGATTTCCTATGATCCCTGTCCGTCCTCTGCTGGCGATGGCCGCCATCGCTGCTTCCTGCCCCGCCTGGGCACAAACCACCGAACCCTTGGCGCCTCTTCCTTCTCTCCCTCAAATCACTCCTGCTCCGGTCCTCACGCCCTCGCCCGCACCCACCACCGTCCCAGCGCCCCTTACCCAAGCTCCGCCAACCACTCAGCCTTCTGGCGTCATGGCCGTCACCCCCCAGCCCATAGCCGTCACGGCCCCCGCCAAGCAGCCTGCGGCCTCCGCCACCTCCTTGAACAAAGTCGTCGTTTCCTCGGACCTCGATCTCGTCCGCTCACAAATCGCTCCCAGCCTCGGCGCCGAAACCTACACCCTTGGCCAGAATCAAATCCAAAACACCCCCGGCGGCCAAAATGCTTCCTTCCAGCAGGTCCTCCTCCGCGCTCCGGGCGTCGTTGAGGATTCTCTGGGGCAAGTTCATGTCCGTGGCGAGCACGGCAATCTCACCTACCGCGTCAACGGCGTCCTCCTGCCCGAGCCTCTCAATGGCTTCGGCCAGGAACTCGATACCCACCTCATCAGCTCCGCCTCCCTCATCGACGGCACCCTCCCCGCCCAATTCGGCTTCCGAACCGCGGGCATCATCGACGTCCAAACCAAGTCCGGCCAAACACTCCAAGGCTCCGAATTCTCCATCTATGGCGGCTCCTTCGACCAGCTTATCACCTCCTTCGAAACCGGCGGCTCTGTCAAAAACTTCGACTACTTCTTCTCCGGCTCCTATACCCATGATGACCTGGGCATCGAAAATCCCACGGCCTCCCACCACGCCCTCCACGATTACACCGACCAGGAAAAATTCTTCTCTTACCTCAACTACCGCATTGACAGCGAAACCCGCGTCAGCCTCCTCGTCAACTCCTCCTATTCCAACTTCCAGCTCCCTAATACCCCCGGTCTCGCCCCAGCCTTCTCCCTCGCCGGACAACCCGCCAACGGCGCTGCAGCGGATTCTCGCTTCGTCAACGAAAACCAGAACGAGCAGGAATACTACACCGTCCTCTCTTTCCAGAAGACCCTCGACAACTTCTCCTTCCAGGCCTCCGCCTTCAGCCGCTACGGCCTCCTGGATTTCGTCCCGGATTTCCAGAACGACCTGATCTTCCAGGGCGTCGCCGGGCAGGTCTACAACAACTTCGTCACCAACGGTCTCCAGTTCGACAGCTCGCTGATCCTCAACGACCAGCACACCCTCCGCGGCGGCTTCCTCCTCGACGACACCACCGAGAACCTCGATACCCAGACCGCCGTCTTCCCTACCGATCCCGATGGAAACCAGATATCCGACAGTCCCCTGACCATCGGCGACGACTCGGCCAACCGCGCCATGGAAGCCGGCGCCTACATCCAGGATGAATGGAAGCTCACCCCCAAGCTCACACTCAACTATGGCCTGCGCCTCGACCGCTTCGACGCCAACTTCGACCACGAAGGCCAGATCAGCCCGCGCATCAACGCCGTCTTCAAGCTCGACGACAAAACGACTCTCCACGCCGGTTATGCCCGCTACTTCGTTCCGCCCCCCGTGCAGGATGTCCACGCCTCCACCCTCAATCTCTTCGCCAACACCACCAACGCCCCCGCCAACTTCCTCGACGGACCCCCGCGCGTTGAACGTTCCCACTATTTCGACGCCGGCATTACCCGCCAGATCACAAAGCCCTGGCAGGTCGGCTTTGACGCCTTCTACAAACACGCCCGTAACCTCGTCGACCTCGGCCAGTTCGGCAGCGCCGTCATCCTCTCTCCCTATAACTATGCCCAGGGACAGGTCTACGGCGCCGAAGTCAGTTCCACCTATACCGACGGCGGCCTCTCCCTCTTCGGCAATTTCGGCTGGGTCGTCACCAGCGCCAGCAACATCGTCAGCCAGCAGTTTGAATTCGACAACGACGAACTCGCCTATATCCAGAACCACAACATCAAGCTTGACCACGAATCCGAATTCACCGTCTCCGCCGGCGCCGCCTATACCTGGAAAGACGACCGCGTCTACGCCGACATCCTCATCGCCTCCGGTCTTCGCTCCGGCTTCGCCAACACCGGCCAGCAACCCGCTTACTATCCCGTCAACGTCGGCTACGAGCACACCTTCCACGCCGACAGTTGGGGACGCAACACCATCAAGCTCCGCTTCGATATCGTCAACCTCTTCGATGAACGTTACCAGCTTCGCGATGGCTCCGGCCTTGGCGTCTCTGCCGCCCAATACGGCGAACGCCGCGGCTTTTTCCTGGGGCTCTCCTATGCCTTCTGAAAACAACACCAATGCCCTCCCGCTCACAGGGCTCTTTACCCTCGTGCTCTGGCTGTTCGCCGCCGCCGTGGGAACGCTTGGCCTCCTCCTGCATTACCCGCGCCCAACGTCTCAGCCGCCCCCGCCACTGCCCGTCCAGGCCCGGATGATCAAGGCTACGCTGGCACCGCAACCTCAACCGGCGCCGCCGCCCTCGCCCACGCCCCAGCCTGCGCCCGTCGCCACCCCTCTCCCTGCCCCCGCCGCGCCCCAGCCTCCCGCCCTGCCCGCCGCCCCCGCCATGATCCCCGTCGCCGCCCCGGATCCCGCGCTCTCCTTCGCCGTCCCCATCGCCGGCCTTACACGCCTCGTGAGCCCTGAACAAGCCTCCGGCGCGATGCCCCCCTCAGGCGCCGCCGGCGACGGTCATGCCGGTGCCCCAGGCCCCCCTCCGCCTGCGCCGCCCCCGCCGCCGCAGGTCGCGCAGCTCACTCTCGGCCAAGGTGAAGGCAACCAGCCCCTCCCCGACTATCCACGCCAAGCCATCTTGGAACACCAGCAAGGCACCGTGCGCCTCCGGTTTTCCGTCAATCCCGCCGGCAAAGTCACCCACATCGACATCATTGCTCCCTCCCCATGGCCACTCCTCAACCAGGCCGCGCGCGACGCCGTCCTCCATACCTGGCATTTTCCCCCCGGAAAGCCCCGCCTTTACGAAGTCCCTATCGAGTTCCAACTCGCTCATTAACTCCAAACACATAAGGACGTCCCATGCACATCCCCCCGCTCGCAAACCTCCTCGTCGATTACTTTATCAAGGGCGGCCCCATCATGTGGCCCATCCTGCTGGCGCTCCTCGCCGCCCTCACTGTCATCCTCGAACGCTCCCTCTGGTGGGCCAACCTCCGCCGGCGCACGCACGCCGACACTCTCGACCAAACTTTCGACGCCCTCGCCGATGGCCGCTTCACCGACGCACTCCGCCTGTCCAACAACCCCGCCGATCCCTTCCTCTCCACCCTCCATGCCGGCCTCCTCCACGCCCGCTCCTCCTTCCTGGGCGCCATGCAGCTCAAAGCCTCCGATGAACTCACCCACGCCGAGCGGCTCCAATGGATCCTTGGAACCCTCATCACCCTTTCCCCGCTCCTGGGCCTCCTGGGAACCGTCACCGGCATCATGCGATCCTTCAGCTTCGTCGGCGACCAGCAACTCGCCGCCTCCAAAGTCTCCGGCGGCATCGCCGAAGCTCTCATCGCCACCGCCTGCGGCCTCTCCATCGCCATCCTCTGCCTCCTGCCCTACAACTTCTTCAACCGCCGCATCGCCCACCTTCGCTCACGCCTCGAACGCACCATCAACCACGCTGAACTCCTCGCCCACTCCGCCAAACACCACGGCCACGACCTCGAATCCTTCACCCCCTCCCTGACCGCTGACCACTGACCAATCGAAAGGCCTCCCATGCCCCTCAAACTCTCCTCCACCCTCCATCAGGACAACGCCGAAGCGCGCATCGAAATCATCCCCCTCATCGACATCATGTTCTTCCTCCTTGCCTCCTTCATGCTCGTGAGCCTCTCCATGGTCAACCTCAAAAGCGTCCCGGTGAACCTCCCCACCGCCGTTTCCGCCGCCACCGATGTCAAAAAGGATTACGCCGACATCTCTGTCGACAAAACCGGCGGTCTGTTCCTGGACAAGAAACCCGTCGCCACCAATGAGCTCACCGCCACCCTCCAATCCGCCCGGCAGGCCAACCCCGCCCTTCGCGTCTTCATCAGCGCCGACAAGGACGCCCATCACGGCGACGTCATCCGCGCGCTCGATGCGGCGCGTCTCGCCGGCATCGACAAAGTCGCCTTCGAAATCGGCAACACACCCGTCGCCGCAGGAGCACCCACCCCATGAAAACCGTTCTCACCTGCATCAATTTCCTCGGCGTGCTCACTCTTGCCAGCCTCTGCGCCATCCAGTGGTCCGCCTCGCGCACCCTCCACCTCGAACTCCTCGGCGCTCAAGCCGCCCAACAAACGCTCACCGCCAAACTCGACGATCAGACCAAAACCATCGCCGCTCTCCACGACGATCTCGATGAATTCCGCAGCCGCATCAACCGCACCGACGACGCCCTCCAATCCACCCAAAAAGACCTTGACACCGCGCGCCAGGATGTCGCCAGGCTCACCAGCCAGCGCAAGGACCTCCAGGCCACGGTCGACGCACAGAAAAAAGCCCTCACCCAATGGAGCGCCGCCGTCAATGCCCGGGATGCCGCCCTCAAAGCTTCCGCCGCGCGCGTCGAAGCCCTCGCCGCCGACCGCAACGCCGCCGTCTCCCGTTACAACGATCTCGCCACCCAATACAACAAAGCCGTCGATGAGCTCAAACAGGCCGCCGCCTCGATCCAGTCCCTCATCTCCCAGCGCAACGACGCCGTCCAACGCTACAACGCACTCGCCCAAGCCCGCCCCGCCACTCAACCCGCGGCTCCCTGAACTCCCGCGCCGTTACTTCAATTCCCCCTTGGCCGAGCGTGTGGGCACCATCACAATGTCATACGGCCCCTTCGCCCCGCCGGGAATCACCGCCGGCAGTTCCCCCGCATCGATCGCCACCTGCTTGTCATCCACCACTTCGGTCCACAAATGATCGCCCGTCCCCTGCCAGTGCGGCGCGTCCGACCACTCGACATGGGCATCTCCGAACAACAAGTTCTGCCCTTCCTGGTTGTGGTTCGGCGAATTCACCATGGGTCCGGCGTCCAAGCCGCCGCCCAGCACCAGCCCGCCGTTGCCCCCGGCCGGCGCACTGGCCGCCGCCGGTCCGGTCACCGCTTCCCCCGCCTGCGCCTTCGCACTCAGGTAAGGCGCCATGTCCGTCATCACCGGCTCATCTCTCGGAATGGTGACCAGCCTCATCCACGGACCCGCCTTGGCCGCCTTGTCCGTCTCCGTCCATGGATAGCGCGACGAATAACTCAACTGTTTGCCGGATTGAAACGTCTCGTATGCCTTGCCGCTGTCATCCTTCAGCGCCGCCGCCTGCCCGCCGCCATTCGGTCCCGCAAACGGATCCGCCGGACACAAAAACACCGTCGTCCGCCGGACAATCCCGTCGGCGACTACCAGCCACAACGCCGCCGACGGATCGTTGTCCGTCAGCGCCTCGCCCTTGGGCGCCTTGTCTCCCGCCATCCGCACGTTGTAGCGCGTCGCCGAGTTTGTCCCCGTCAGCGGCATCCATGAATCAAACTCCGCCGCATACGTATTGAGCGCGATGCCCAACTGATGCAAATTGGACGCGCACGCTGTCCGCTGCGCGTTGCCGCGCGCCTGCCCGATCGCCGGCACCGCCACCGCCAGGCCCACCGCCCCGCACGTGATAATCAGTGCCAGATTCGCCCGTTCCCGACGCCAATTGCTCTGCATGGAAATCCTCCGCCCGAGAATGTCCCTCCGCGCTCCACTTTAATCCCACCCATCAGACCTCACAAGATTTTTCACATTCCGTGCCGCCGATCCACAAACCGCTGCACCTTCCGCCCTCCTGCAAGCTGCAGCTCCTGCAACTCGCCCGCGCCGACCACCCGCACCTCCGGCGCCACCCGCAACAGCGCCCGCAAGCGCCCGCTTAATTCCCCGCGCACGCCCTCTCCCTTCCCCTCAACGACGGCCACCGCCACCGTCACCCGGTCGCTCAGCGCATGCTCGCTCTCCGCGATGATGCAGCAATCCGCCACGCCCGCCGTCCCGCGCACCGCCTCCAGAATCGCCGCCGGATACACCGATGTCCCCCGTATCTTGAGCAATTGCTGCCGGCGCCCCACGATCGGCCCCACGCGCGGCGTCGTGCGCCCGCACGCGCACCGACCCCCGCGCAGCCACGCCATGTCCCCCGTCCGAAACCGCACCAGCGGCATCCCCTCCACTCCCAGCGGCGTCACCACCACCTCCCCCACCGCTCCCTCCTCCATCGCGCGCCCGCTCTCCGGATCCACAATCTCCACCACCCCCAGCGCCGGATTCACATGCCCGCCCACGCATCCCGGCCCCTCCGCAAACGTCGTGCACGTCTCCGTCAACGCATACGTCGAGAACACCGCGCATCCCAAACGTTCCCCCACGCGCCGCGCCAACACATTCGCCGAGCCATCCTCATTCCGCACCGGCTCCCCAATTGCAATCACCGCTTCGACCCCGCCATCTGGCCGCTCCACCCCCGTCAAAAACGAAGGCACCGCAATCACAAAAACTCTTTGTCCACGCCCTCCCACCCGCCCCACGATTTCCCGCAACATCCCCCCCTGCGCCGCCACGATCGCCCCCGCTCGCACGCTCGCCGCCCCGATCTTCTGCGCTCCCCGGTGATACGCCAGCCCCGCCACGAACATCCGATCCATTCCCACCGCCAGCACGCACAAATCCCCCGCACGCAATCCCGCCAGCGACAGCGCCGCCGCCTCGTTCTCCGCCAATCGCTCCAAATCTCCCGCGGTCATCGGCACATCCAGCGGCCGCCCTGTCGTCCCCGACGTGCACACCCATTCGCGTACATCTTCCGCTCTGACGGCCCACGCGTTTCGCCCCGCCGCCGAAAGTTCATCCTTGCTCGTCAGCGGAAGCTGCCCCCACACGCTCTCCAACTCCCGCGCCGCAATCTGCCCCACGCCCTCCAACCCGCGCCCCGCATACAACCCGCTCTTCGCCGCCTGCCGCAGGTGCGCCGCCGCACGACGCGCCTGCAACTCCCGCCACCGCTCCTCTTCCCAGAACAAATGCTCGCCCCACCCACTCACGGTCCCACCCTCATGCTCCCGCCCGCGCCCCCGTCCCGGCGCACCACCGGATCATCCGTGAAACTCAGATTCACTGTGTAAAACCGCGCCTTCCGCGAGATCACCAGTTCCATCGGCCAACCCCGCCCGTCATAGCCCTTGATCTGCACGTGCAGCGTATCGAACGCCCCCATATCCACATCGATCTGTTTCAGCCGCCCGCTCGCCGCGTCAAACGTCCACGTGTACTTGTGCGTGTCCGCCTCCGTCCGCTTCAGGATGAGCCGATCTCCGCCGGCCGGTGACAAACCGTTCAAATTCTCCGGCAAATGAAACACCGCCGACAAATCCCCCACCAATGCCTCCACGCTCGATACCGGCAACCCCGGCATCTCGCGCAGCACCGTCACCCCCGCCCAATTCATCCGCGCATCAAACAAAATCACCCCCAGCTCCGTCACCGCCGTGATGCGAAAATCCCGCGGCCCGTAATAGCTCAGCACCCCCGATGCCGTCGTCCGTTGCCCCAAAATCCGGATCGTGCAAAAAAACGTCCGCTTCACGCCCGTCAGCGAACCCGCCGGCGCTTCCGGCGGCCATTGCGCCAGCGCCGCCTTCACGCGCATCTGCTCCGCCGTCGGCGCCGACACCCCCACCGTCTGCTGTCCCGCGCTCTGACAGCCACCCCACGTTACCGCCGCCCCGCACATCATCACCAGCATCGCCCGGCCAAATCTCTTCGCATCGTTGCTCATGTCTTACCGTCGTGTAACCGTTTCTTGCACTGCTCCAAAAGTTCCTCGAGCCCCTTGCGCCGCGCCGCATACGGCGGATCGGCATCCAGCGCCCGCTCCAACGCCGCCTTCGCTTCCTCATACCGGCCCAGGCCAAACAGCGCCCGGCCCCGCAGCGCGTGCCCCAGGTAAAATCCCGGGTTCGCCGCCACCACTTCCTCCGCCGCCGCCAGCGCCCCTCGCAAATCCCCTGCCGCAAAAGCCGCCTGCGCACGCTCCCCGGCGCGCCGCCCCTCCAGCACCCGCTGCCAGGTCGAGGGCGGCCCATCGGTCAGTATCCTATCCGCAGGAATCGCCCCCCGCGAGACATCCTCCCCCTCCCCCTTCGGCGCACTCGCCGCCACACTCCGCCCGCTCAGCAGCCCCAGCACATCAAAACACAAATACTCCCCCTCCGCGTTCGGCCAGCCCGCCACCCACATCCGCCCCGCCGTCACATCCATGATCACCGAATGACACGCGATCAGCCCGTCGATCGCATTGCGATTCCCATACCCCAGGTCCTTCCCCCCCACGCCCTTCTTGTCCCGCAGCAGCCCCGCCAATTTCTCCGGGGTCACGCTCCCCTTCATCCCATCCAGCAGCTCGCGCGCACGCTGATAGCGCTGCATCGTCGTGCTGTCGCTGATCCGCCCCTTGTTCACCGGATCATCCGCAAACGTCGGCGTCACCAGATGATTCGTCACCGCCACGGATTCGTCCACATCGTAAGCCGCCGTCGCCCCCGGCGATTTCTCAAACACCCGCGCCTGGCCGGTCTTTCCATCCGCCACCACGAGGATGTCCGACACGAAAACCTGCGTCCCCCGAATGATCCGCTCCGCATCCGCGATGGACCGCGCCTGCTCGAGCACCTCGCGCGCCATCAGAATCGTCGGTGTCCCGATCCGCCGAAAATCCTTTGTCGCCGCCGCGTTGATGAACAACGCAATCTTCTCCCGGTTCATCCCCGTCACGCAGCCCTCCAAGCCGGGCCACGCCACATGCGCATACGGAATGCCTTCGCCATCCGGCGGTATCACCAGCGTCACCGACTTCTGCCGCCCGAACGATTCCCCCCCCTCAAAATCAAAATCCCGCCCCAGCAGCAGATGCCCATCCCCCCCCCCACCCCCCGTATATCCCGGCAACGACACCACCCCCGTGCACGCAAACGTGTTGGGCACGATCAGCGGATTGTCGATCAGCATCTGCGACACATCATGCAGCGCGTGATACGCCAACAGCCGCGAATACGTCGGGGCCAGATACGAATGCGGATCCTCATAAGAGGTCGCCGCCGCATACAACTCCTGCTGGTCCTCCGCCGGTATCCACGCCGGCAAGCTCGCAAAATCCACCCCTACCGCCCGCAGCAGCAGCCACCGCGACCACTCCGCCGGCAGCAGTGTATCCAACTGATCCAGCATCTCCGATTCAATCCGGCAATCCAGCGGGCTCGCCAGCAGACTCACCGCCCGCCCGCGCTCCGCCGGCGTCCCCGCAAGCCGAATTTCCCAAATCCCCGCCTCGCCGGAGGTCGCCCGATACCGCATCCACGAATCTCCCACCGCAAATTGCCGCCTCCCAATCTGCCGCAACGGCGCATCCCCCTTCGCCTCGATCACTGCCGGCCTCTCCGCCGACAACCGCCACTCCACCAACGGCGGCAACGCCACCAGCACTGTCAACATCGCCAGCCCCGCCGTCAACACCCACCCTCCCACGCGCCGCACCACCGACCGCCGCATCCCCGCCGCGCGCGCCGCCGACCACCGCACCACCGGCCCCACCACAAACAACGCCGTCAGATACCCCCCCGCAATCCCCGCCACCAGCGTCAGCCCCAGCCACCGCAGCGCCGGATGCCCCGCCAGCACCAGCGCCCCCGACCCCACAATCGTCGTCATCGCGCACAGCGCCGTCGCCCGCCGTTTCCGCCCCGCCTCCTCCTCCGAAAAATCCCCGCGCGCCCCCGCCGCCGCATACACGCCATAATCCACCGCCACCCCCAGCGTGAACAGCAGCGGCACCAGCGACAACAAATTCAATCCGCCCCCCATCAGCCCCGCCGCCCCCAGCACCCACACAAACCCCACCACCAGGCACCCCGTCACCAGCCACGCCCGACGCAGCGACCGGTAGTAAATCCACAGCGGCACCAAAATCGCCACCAGGCACCACGGCGCAAAACGCTCCGCCTCCGCCCGCGCCCGATCCGTCGCATCAAACAGCAGCACGTTCCCCGAAAGAATCCGCGGCGTCTCTATTCCCGGCAACTGCTCAAACCGCAACCGCAACTCCTTCGCCCACGCCGTCGCAAGCCGCAACGACACATCCCCCACCGCCTCCCCCACCGGATTCATCCGCACAACCATCGCCAAGGTCACCGAACCGTCCGCCCCCTTGCTGATAAATCCCGGCAACAGCGCCGCCGGCGAATCCTTCAACTCCCGCTCCGCATCCGGCGCCGCCACCTCCGCCACCCGATCCGCATATGCCGCGAACGCCGCCGGCGCAAACCCATTCGCCCGCGCCGCCGCCGCCAACCGGTCCCGCAATTCCCCGCGCCGCTCCTGGGTCCAGAATTTTTTCCACGCCGCCACGCGCGCCGCTGCCGTCGCCTCATCCGGCAAAATCCCCGCCGCCGACGTCACCCCCGCAATCCGCCCATCCCGCTGCAAATCCCCCAGGTAATCCGCCACCCGCTCCTGCGCCTCGAGCGCCCCGGCCGCCGTCGGCGCGCTCACCAGCACCACCGCCTGATTCCGAATATCCCCCCACACCTTGTAAAAACTGTCCTCGTCTGAAAGCAGCGCCGCCGACGATCCATCCAATCGCCGCGCATCGGCATTGAACCGCACCCGCCCCGCCGCCGGCAAAAACACCCCCACCGTCACCACCACGAACGCGCTCACACCCACCCACCAAATCCATCGCCGCGCCCGCCAAGTCCTCCCGCTTGCGAAACCCAACACCCACGGCCCAAGAAACACCGGAATCACCGCAAACGTCACCACCCAGATGCACACTGTCGCCCCCGCCACGAACAACCCCATCGCCCGCAGCCCCGGCGCCTCCGACAGCCCCAACGCCGCAAACCCCGTCACGCTCGTCGCCACCGACATCGAGATCGGCCCCACCATCCGCCGCGCCGCACGCCATGGAATCTCCTCCCGCCAGCCCCCCGCCTCCCGCGCCAGCCGCCGGCACTCCGCGATCAACTGGATACCGTAATCCGTCGTCGACCCGCACAACAACCCCGCAAACCCCAACAGCAGCAGCGGCAACTCCACGCGAAAAATCCCCGCTATCCCCAGCGCAATCCCCACCCCGATCGACGGCGGAATCATGCACAACGCCGCCGCCCGCACCCGCCGAAAAAATCCCGCAATCAGCAACGCCACCCCCACCGTGCCCGCCGCCGACACCCACATCACATCCCGCTTCACCCGCTGCGCATTCTCCACATACCCCCGATGCGCCCCCACCACCCACCCCGCCAACCCCTGCCCCTTCAACCCCGCCACCGCCGCGTCCGTCGCCGCCACCACCTGCTCCGCCCCCTTCATGTCCGACGCCGCCGCCACCGGCTCCGCCACCACCATCGCATGCCACCCCCCGCCTGAATCCCGCGCCGCCAACACCCCATCGTCCAAACTCGCGCCACTTCCCTCACCACCCGGCGCCAGCGCCCTCAGCCGCTCCCCCACCGCGCTCCCCAGTCCCAAGGGGTCCCCCTGCAATTGCCGCAGCAACAGCTCCCCATCCGGATCCGCCAGCTTCCCCTTCACCGCCGCGAACCGCGCCTCGAGCGCCCCCGCCGACATCCGCCCCTCCAACCCCTTCGCATCCACATCTTCCAGCACCGGCGCCTCCCCCACCAGCTCCCCATACGCCGCCGCCGCCCGCGCCGGGTCCACTCCGCTCCACACCCACCGAAACAACCCCGTCCCCCGCAACCGCTCCGCCAACTCCCGCGCGCCCGCCTCCACCGCCGCCCGCGACGCCGCCTTCCCATCAACCCCATGCACATCGATCCGCAACTCTCCGCCCGGCCCTTCGCTCCCCCCGCCCTCCACCGCCGCCCGCACATTCCCCACCTCCGCCGACCCCGACGAAAAAAACGCCAGCACATCCCCATTCCACCGCACCCCCGCCGACAGCCACGAAAACACCGCCCCCATCACCCCCAGCACCACCACCACCCCCGCACGCCGCATCACCCGCCGATCCATGCCCATCACATTCCATCAACCACGCGCGCCAAACAACCCCCGCATTCTAAACCAACCCTCCCCCTCCCGCCCCCGCCTCCCCTCCCGCCCGTCGCTAGAATGCCCCCATGGACATCCCCCTCGAATTTACCCTCTCCCCCGAAGAACTCGCCGAAGCCCAATCGATCATCCGCCGTTTCCGCTGGGGCAACACCACCGGCCTCGTTCTCTACATCTTCCTCTTCCTACTGTTCGCGGGCGGCACATCCGCCAGCATCCTCGTCTCCCGCTTCCCTCCGGATACAACTGCCGCGCCCGACCCCCTGCCCGACATGCTCCTGCGCACAGCCCTCTTCGCCGCCCCCCTCCTCCCCCTCCTCATCAGCTTCATCCGCGCCGCCACCGTCCGCTGCCGCTCCGAAATTCCCGTCTCCACCCCCGTCCGCCTCCGCCTCACCGCCGACACGCTTCATATTGAGCACGCCCAACACGCACAGACCACCCCCTGGTACAACTTCGCCACCGCCCTCCTCAAGCCCCGCTTCCTCCTGATTGTCTCCGTCAACTCCTTCATCCCCATCCCCACCGGCGCCCTCCCCGGCATCGACCTCGAAACCCTCCGCCGCGTCCTCGACGAAGCCATCACCAAGCGCTCCCCCGCAGAAGCCGCCTTCCCCGTCTTACTCACCCAGCCCCAATCCCCGCTGCCCCCGCCCCCCTGAGGTCATAGCAATTACCACGTCTTTCGTGCCCTTCGTGTTTTTCGTGGCCATTTACCGCCATCACCGGGCCTCCCCCTCCTTCGCCTCAAACACATCCTTCGGCAACTCCCCATTCCGCTCCACATCCCCAAACCAATACCGCGTCACATCCCCCTGCTCCGTCTCTATCGAAATATACTCCAGCCCCCCCGTCCCCCGATCCACCGCCAACGTGATCTTCTTCACCGCCTTCGCCAAATCCTCATTCGTCGGCGTCAACACGAACACATCCACCCCCTTCCCCCCCCCACCCGCCTCCACATGCAACTCCCCCCCCTCCTTCGGCACCGCCGGTATCTCCGCCTCCTTCCCCGCCGCCAACGCCACGCTGTACATCTGCGACACCTTCCCCGCGTCCCCGGTCGCCCACCCGCCCAACTGCCCCATCACCGCCGTCAACCCCGGCCGCGACGATTGATTGCTCTTGCTCCACGACTCCTCATGCTGCGACCGCGCATACACCTTCCCCTCCACCAGAATCAACTCTGACACATACGGCTTCTCCGTCGAAAATCGCACCGCCGCCCCGCTGCCCGCGCCGCCCTCCTTCTCCCCCTCCCCGCCCCGCCGAATCCACACTTCCCCCGAACTCACCAGCGGCGTCTCCAATAGTGCCAAATCCTTCTCACAGACAAACCGCGCATGCAATGTCCGCACATCCTTCATCTCCCCCAACCGCTCCCCCAACACCTTCACCGCATCCCCCCCCCCCGCATCCCCACCCTCCCCCCGCGCCACCCCCATACCCAACACCGCCCCCCCCCCCACCACCAACACCACCGCCACCCACACACCCTGTCGCACAACCAATCCCATCAAACCTCCACACCGCGCCCTCCCCAATTGAACCCATCGACCCAATTTTTCCAATTTTTCCCTACAACCCCCCCGCCTCCGCATACGCCCGTATCCCCTCCTTCACATCCGTATACTTCGGAGCATACCCCAGCACCCGCCGCGTCTCGGTGATATCCGCCTCCGTATGCACCTGAAAAAAGGCATACGGATTATCGATGTACTCCGGCTCGTACGCCGTCGCCAGCGCCGCGTTCAACCCTGCCACCACCTCATTAAACGTATGCGCCGCCCCGCTCCCCACGTTAAATACCCCCGCCTGCGGCGGATGATCCGCCTTCATCCCCAGCAGATTCGCCGCCACCACATCCTCGATCGACACAAAATCCCGCTTCTGCTCCCCAAACTTGAAAATCCGTGGCCGATGCCCCCCCTTCATCTGCTGCGCCAACTGATAAATCATGCTCGCAAACTTCCCCTTGTGCTTCTCCCCGGGACCATACACGTTGAAATACCGCAACCCAATGATCGGCACGTCCGAATGCTCCGACGCCCACCGCTTCGCCAGCCGCTCCATCGCCAGCTTGGAATACCCGTACACATTCAACGGCTCCGGCTTGTCCGTCAACCGGTTCGGCGCCGGCTGATTCCCATACACCGCCGCGCTCGACGCCCACACCACCCGCGCCCCCCACCGCGCCGCCCACCCCAAGACATGCCGAAACCCCTCCACATTGTTCCGCATCATCTGCAACTGATCCGTCACCGTCGTGTCCGTGATCGATGCCTCATGAAAAATCACCTCGCACTTCGTACATGGCTCATTCGCCCCATGTTCCCCGCTCGCCACCTCCCCCTCGAAATCCACCAGATTCGCAAAACTCCCCGACGAAAAATTATCCAGCACCGTCACCCCATGCCCCTCCCGCTCCAGCCGCTTCGCCAGATTCGACCCGATAAACCCCGCCCCGCCCGTCACAAGCACGCGCATGAAAACTCCTCAACCACAACGCGCGCCGATTATACCGGCCACCTCCTCACCGGTCGCCTCACGGCGTCCCCGCGTCCCCTCCCCCCTCCTCGTCCCACCCCACCATCCGCGCGGGCCCGGCGCCCGTCCCTTCCTCCTCTCCTCCCTGCGCCGCCGCCAACGCAAACGCATGCGCCAGATTCCCCACCTTCAGCAGCCGCACCTCCGATGCATACCCCCGACGCCACTCCGTCATGCTCGACCACTCCCCGCGGCCGCCATACGCCCAATACTCTCCCGTCGGCGACACCGCCACCGCATGCACCGGAAATCCCGTCTTGAACACCATCGTTCCCTCTTTCAGCTCCGGCTCACACAGCCACAACCGCGCCCCATAGGCCGTCGCCACATATTTGCCATGATCCATCACCACCGGATCCCCCCACCAATCCTGCGCCACCAGCGACAGCTTGTCCGTCCCCCGATCCCAATCCCACAACCCATCCTCATCCGTCACCATCACATGTCCCGCACGTCCCTGCCCCAACCCCACCACGAAGTTCCTACCCTTCGAGGCCTTCGGCCGCCGATGAATCACCGTCGGATCCTGGTCCGTCCCATCCCACACCGCCAGGTTCCCGTTGCGGTCCCCGTAAACAATCTCATCGTTCGCGATGGTCATCGCCGACAGCAACGCATCGGGCGACATCCGCCGCGCCTTGGCCGCCCCGCTCCCCACCTGCCACATGCTCAGCGCCCACGGCCCAAACGACACGAACCCGTCCGACGCCCCCAGAAAACGCACCGTCAGCACCGGATCCACATCCTGATACAAGCTGTCGATCTGCCACGTCTTGGTATTCCACAAATCGATCGTCGACTCCGCCGCGCTCGAGACCAGGTACTTCCCATCCGGCGAAAAATTCAGCGACGTGATCGCCGCCTCATGCCCCTCCAGCCGATGCAACTGCTTCCCCGAATGCACGTCCCAGATGATGATCGTCCGGTCCCCGCTCCCCGACGCCAGCAGCTTCCCATCCGGTGAAAACGCCAGCGCCGTAATCCCGTCCGTATGCCCCTTCAAACTCACCATCCCCTCCTCCGCCGCCGCACGCGCGTCGTCGCCCGCCGGCGCACGCTTCGCCCCCCGCGCAAACACCGCCCCCGCCGCCAGCGCCATCCCAACCACCGCCAAGGCCCACTGCACACGTCGCATCCAACACCTCCTCCAGCAAACGCATCTGCTGAATTCTCTTGCTCCCCATCCCTTCCGCGGCATACTTTAACACGTCTGCATCCCCAAGGGACCAACGTTCCGCGCACTTTTCTCGCCCCGGGAGGAGATCATGAAACCCCTGCCACCATTCGCCGCCGCCGCCCTCGCCCTCACCCTCGCCCCGCTTCTCGCCCTGCTCGCCCACGCCCAAACCCCGGATGACCATTCCTTCGACGCCCCCGCCTTTCTCCAGCAACTCCAGAATCCAGACTCCCGCGACAGCGCCACCGCACGTATCCCCTCGCTTCCCGCCGACGCCTTCGCTCCCCTCGTCGAAGCCGCCGCCAGCCCCGACACCGGCCCCGCCGTCCGCGATGTCCTCGCCGCCAACCTCCCCGACCTCGCCAAACACCTCCGCGCCGCGCGCTCCGCCAGTGACCAAAAACGCGATGACGCCTGGACCCAGCGTTACCTCCTCACACCCTACAAAAACGGCCCCACCGGCGGACAGATCCTCGACAAAATCGAACCCGCCCTCCGGGTTATCGCCGCAGACAAAATCGACTACCCCACCCTCAAAGCCGCCATCGATGCTCAGGCCGCCGCCAATATCCAGCCCGGCGACCCCGCCATCCATCTCGCTTATGTCATCGACGGCCTCAATTCCGAGCAGATGGCCCTTGACCACGCCGTCAAACAACTCGATCCCGCCATCGCCGCGCTCGACAACTCCTCCTACTCCGACGGCGTCAAATTCATCCTCCACCGCTGGCTGCTCTCCTGCATGAACTCCGTCCACTGGCCCTCCAACGTCACCGTCAAGGCCACCAGCGACTCGGAGCTCGCCCGCGTCCTGGCGCTGCTGCCCGCCTTCGTCGCCGAGCATCCCGGACAGGCCCGCCTCGAACGAAACGTCCTCGCCATCAGCCTCGCCCTCGTCCACCAGCCCGGCCCCGAAGCCGCCATCCCGCGACTCACACCCGTTCTCGATCAAGTCCTCCCCCATACCGCCGCACGCGATGTCGCCCTCGCCGTCCTCTATGAAGAATGGGGCTGGGTCGCCCGCGGCGGCGGATATGCCGACACCGTCTCCGACCAGGGCTGGCAACTCTTCGACGAACGCTGCAAAAAAGCCCGCGACGCCGCCGAGGCCGCCTGGCACGAAGACCCCTTCGACGCCGCCGCCTCCGACTACATGGTCCGCCTCTCCATGGACCTCCAGCTCGGCGACGACACCATGGAATCCTGGTTCCAACGCGCCATGCTCGCCGACCCCGACGACTTCCAGGCCTGCGATAACAAAGCCTTCTACCTCTCCCCCCAGTGGCACAACGACCCCTCCGACGCCGTCACCTTCGGCCGCCAATGCATCAAAACCGGAACCCCCCGTAACCGCATCTCCCTCACCATCGTCTCCGTCTATCAAAGCCTCAACGGCTTCGTCGATCCCCCCGGTTCCCTCTACCAGGACCCCCAGGTCTGGCAGGACCTCCACGCCGCCTACAATGTCGTCCTCTCCGACAAGTCCCGCCTCACCGACGACCGGCCGCTCTACCTCAAGGACCGCAGCGCCCTCCTCAACGCCGCCTTCCTCTGCCGCCAATACCAGGCCTTCCTCGACCTCTCCAAACAATTTGGCAACGACATCGACCTGCCCACCCTCGGCGGCAAAGACCGCTACGCCTACTACCAGCGCGCCGCCGCCAAACAAGCCGCAGCCGCCCCACACTAACGCAACGTCGCAAGAAGTGCTTCCGTCTTCGTATCAACCACATGTGGCAGCCTCTCAGGAGAAGCGCTTGCGTAAGATTTCATGCATTGTGGGATGTCTGTCGCTCGAGTTCCCGCAAAACCGTCACACACAACGCACTCCGCCGTCGCCAGCCTCCCCCTTGCGCAACTTTCCGCATACAATCTCCCATTCACATCAACTCTTTTCCGGAGACCCTCATGCTCGCCCGGCATAAATTCACAAAAGCATTCCTCGCAACGGCCTTTTCTTCCCTTCTGCTCGGCGCCGTCGCCACCGCCGCCCGCGCCGATGTCGTCCTTCCCGTCAAATGGTACGACAAACCCGATGAACCCCTCCTCCTCGGCTTCTACAACGGTCCCACCAAAGCGGTGCACCTCGCCGATGACGCCTCCGCCCTGAAGGACGGTTACACTCCCGCGAAAGATGCGCTCGACGACAAAGGCATGCCCGCCTTCACCCTCTACACCTTCGACGGCCAGAAGGTCGATCCGAAAACGGGAACGCCCGGCGCCGATCCCACCAAAATCAATCTCGACAACATCTATCCCGACATCCGCTCCGGCGGCACTTACATCCTCGTCTGGAAAGATGCCGAGCCCCTCGTGATCGAAAACCTCTACAACCCCGGCCAGGGCGCCAAGGAATTCGCAAAATTCAAGAATGAAATCGGCGGCCTGCCGGACGCCCAGCGAAAAGACATCCTGCAGCGCTACAGCCCCACGGTGCTGCACATCGTTCCGCTCCAATATGCCGTCATCAAAACGGATAAAGGTGACATCAAGGTCACGTTTGCCTACGACGTCGCTCCGCACACGGATGACAATTTCATCAATCTTGCCCGCCAGAAGTTCTACGACGGCAGCGTTTTCCATCGCATCATCAAAGGTTTCATGATCCAGGGCGGCGATTCGACCGGCAACGTCGAGGGACGCGCCGGCACCGGCGGCCCCGGCTACGAAATCACCGCCGAGTTCTCCGACAAACAACACGATCGCGGCGTGCTCTCCATGGCGCGCTCCCAGGACGTCAACTCCGCAGGCTCCCAGTTCTTCATCATGCACGCCAAAAACAGCAACCTCGACGGCCAATACACCGCCTTCGGACAGGTCATCGACGGCATGCCCGTCGTCGACGAAATCGCCAAAACCCCCGTCTCCGACGACAACGGCACCGTCAAGGGACCCAAGCCGGTCATCGAATCGATCACCATCCTCCCCGCCACGCCCGACATGTACGGCATCAAGAAGTGACGCCTTATGACTTCAGCGGTGGCCATTACAGGAATGGGGGCGGTCACCGCCCAGGGCATCGGCGTTGCCGTGACATGGCAAGGCGTCGCCGCCGCCCGCGACGTCCTGCAACCGTGGCCCGAAATTGAGGCCGGCCATCCGCTGCGCTCCGTGAAGGTCGCCCGGTGTGCCGCCGACCTACCCTGCCCCGCCGATTTGCCCCCGCGCCTTTGGAACGCCCTGTCGCGCACGCAGCAGCTCGCCTGCCTCGCGGCCGACGAAGCCCTCGCCGACGCCCGCCTCCCCGAGCGTTTCCGCGAAGGCGACGGCGAGGAGATCGGCCTGTTTGTCGCCACGACCGTGTGCGGCATGGACAAAAACGAACGCTTCGCCGCGCAATATCGGCAGAACCCGGACACCGCCGATATCCGCCTCATGCGCCGGCTTCAGCCTTACGAAGTGGGCGAACTGCTCGCCCGGCGCCACCGCATGGCGCGTTCGCCCGGGCTGCGGGAGGTGTGCCTGACGACGTGTGTGGGCAGCGCCATGGCGATCGGCGCGGCCGCGGACGCGATTGCGTTGGGCGAATGCGAGATTGCCCTGGTGGGGGGCAGTGAAGCGCTTTGCCGGGTGGTGTTGTCGGGGTTTCACGCGCTCAAAGTGACGGCCCCGGAGGGTTGCCGGCCGTTCGATGCGCATCGTCCGGGCATGACCGTTGGCGAAGGCGCCGGCATGCTGATTCTGGAGCACCCGGATCACGCCCGCGCCCGCAACGCTCCGATCCTTGCCTATTTGCGCGGCTTTGGCGTCACGTGCGATGCCTACCATATCACCGCTCCCGATCCTGCCGGGGTTCAGGCGATTCGCGCCATGCGCGATGCGTTGGCACGGGCCCGGTTGCAGGCTGCCGACATTGGTTACATCAACGCCCATGGCACCGGGACGAAGGACAACGACGCCATGGAAGCCGCCGCCCTGGGGACGCTTTTCGGCAACATCTCGCCGCTGCCGATGGTGAGTTCCACGAAGCGCTGCACCGGGCACACGTTTGGGGCGGCGGGAGCGGTGGAGGCGATTCTGTGCATTCAGGCCCTCCGTGAAAATTGCATCCCACCGAATGCGGGGAGTGAGGAAGGGGATGGCGATCCCGCGATGCGGCTTCCTGTGCCGCGCAACCATATATACGCGGGTGGCGAGCGTTCTCTGCGCGCGGTGATGTCCACAAATTTTGCGTTTGGCGGCAACAACACGGCGCTGGTGTTCGCGCGGGAGGAAGGGTGATGGAGCGGGTCTTGTATCTTGCGGGGGCGGGGATCGTTACCGACGAGGTGGCGGCGATCGCGGAGGTGGCTCCCCACGCGCCCGGCTGCGACATTTTGCCCGTGGAAAAGGTGGCGGCGCAAGAACGTCTGGCGGCGCTGGCGATCCGGGCGGCCCATCAGGCGTGGACGATGAGCGATTCGGTGGAGGTTTCGGGGGAAGAAATTGGATTGATCTGCGTGAGCGCGTGGGGGGCGATCGATGCGACGGTGGGGTATCTCGACAGCATGTTTGAGGCCGGGGGAAAATTCGCATCGCCGCGGTTGTTTTCGCGCAGCGTGTATTCGAGCATCGCGGCGGCGGTGGCGATTGCGTTTGGCATCAAGGGGCCGTGCGAAACGCTGGCGTTTGCGCCCGAGGATGCGGTGGCGGGCGCGCTGACGGCGGCGGGGCGGCTGCTGGCGACGGGGCGTGCGGAGCGCGTGCTGGTGGTGTGGGCTGAGCAATGGTCGGCCGTTGCGCAGGATCTTGCCCGGCGGGCGACAACGGGTCTGCACAAAAAGGAGTACGCTCGCTACGCTTTGGAGCTGGGCGAGGGGGCGACGGCGGTGGTGGTGTCGCGTTCGGCGGGAATTGCGGCGATCAGCGTTCCGGCTGCCACTGCCGAGGGCTGGACGGGCAAACCGTTTGCGATGGATTCGGCCGCGGCGTGGGTGCGGGCGTTCTTTGAAAATCGCTGAAATAGGAATTTTTCGCGATTTTTGAAAAGGTGCGTCGGATTTTGGGGGTCAGCGGGCATGGCGATGGGGACAGGGAAACAGGGCATGGATGATGAGACATTGGTGGGCCGTTACGCCGCGGGCGAGGCCGAGGCGTTTCATGAGCTGGTGCGCCGGCATAGCGGGTGGATGTATGCCGTTGCGCGCCGGCAGACCGGGGATCCGGCGACTGCGGAGGATGTGACGCAGGCGGTATTCATGCTGCTGGCGCGCGTGGCGAGGGGGATGAAGCGGGCGCGCGTGAGCGGGTGGCTTTTTCGCGCGACGTGCCACACGGCCCGGGCGGCCAATCGCGCCCGGCGCCGGCGAAGCATTCATGAACGGAAGGTGTCCATGCGGTCGTGCGACATCAGTGCGGCGGAGCACGTGGAGCAGGCGGAGTTCGTACGGATCATCGATGTGCTGGTGATGGGATTGCCGGCGCGGGATCGCACGGCGGTGCTGCTGCGGTTTTATCAGGGGCTGACGCTGCGGGAGGTGGGCGAGGCGCTGGGGACGTCGGAGGATGGGGCGGGCAAGCAGGTGGAACGGGCGCTGGGGCGGCTGCGGAAGAAGCTGGCGAGGAAGGGGATGGCGTGGTCAATGGCGGGGCTGGCGGCGGTGACGGAGAGCGCGAAGGCGGCGCCGATGGGGTTGGCGGGGCGCGTGGCAAGTGGGACGCTGACGGGGCGTGCGGCTCCGGCGATTTTACGATTGGCGAAGGGAGCGAGGCGGACGATGGGCAGAAAAACGCTGGCGGTGAAGGGTTTAGGCGCGATGCTGGCGGTTGCGACGGTCGCGGTGTGGGTGTTCTGCGCGGCGGGGCGGGCGGCGGATGTGGGGCAGCGGGAGATGCGGGTGACGGTGGTGGATGATGCGACGGGCAAGGCGGTGAGCGGGGCGACGGTGGAGTATGGCTTTGGCGTGGCGGCGCGATCGGTGGTTGCGGGGGCGGACGGGGTGGCGGAGGTGCCGCTGCCGGCGCGCGAGCCGACGGACTGGGATATGGAAACCTCGTCACCGGGCTACCTTCAGCAGGAAACGATGTGGATGGATTCCCCGCGCATTCGGGCGTTGCCGGCGGAATCGCAGGTTCGGCTTTCGCGGGGGGAGCAAATCGGCGGAATTGTTGTGGATGCGCAGGGAAAGGCGGTGGGCGGGGCGCATGTGCTCGTTCAAGCGCGGCGTGCGCGACGGTATGCGGAGGAGGGATCGTTTGCGGAGGACAAAACCTACGAGACGGTGACGACGGATGGTCAAGGCATGTGGCATAGCGTCTGTCCGATCGGAGAGGGGACGGTTTGCTATGTGGCGGTACACGGTGATGGGTGGTATTTGCCGACCACTGAGGTAGACATGAGCGAGAAGGCGTTGCCGGCGCTTCGGGCGCGGCAGATGCGGCTGGTAGCGAAGCAAGCGGGCCGCATTCGGATGGCCGTGACACGCGCGGATGGAACGGCGGCGGTTGGGGCGCGCGTGTGCGTCTATGGGATGGCCGGCGCACAGTCGCTGGGCAAGACGGATCGTGAAGGCAAGGTGGAACTTACAGATGTGCCGCCGGGGGAGGTAAGCGGCGCGGTGCAGGTCCCCGATCAGGCGGCGCAGGTGATCAAGGCGCACGTGGCGGCGGGTGAAACGGTCGTGATGACGATGCATCTGGCAGCGTCCAAGCCATTGCGGGGGCAGGTGGTGAATCGGTGGGGGAAGGGGATTGGGGGCGCGCGGGTGACGCCCGCATGGAATGGTGTTGATTGGGCGACACAAACCGATGCGGACGGGCGGTTCGTGTGGCCGGGAGTGCCGGGGGAAGCGGTGCAGGTGTATGTCGATGCGCCAGGCATGTTTCCGCCTAAGGGTAAGGTCATGCTCACGCCGGAGGGGGAGAACAAAATCATGTGCGCACCGGTCAGCAAAGTGACCATCAAGGCAACGGACGCGGGGACCGGGGCGGCACTTTCGGATGCGCAGGCGACGGAAGTGAGCGGACCGGACATTTATGGCGGAAGTGGCGGCTTGCCGGTGCTGGCGGATTCCCAGGGTGTCATGAATGCGTGGTTTTTCATGCACCGTTCCGCGCATTGGCTGCGGATCCGCGCCGCCGGGCATGTGGCCAGAATTGTCGGGCCATTCGCGGACGACACCGGCGATCTGACGGCTTCGGCGGCGCTACAGGCAGGTATTCCCACGAAGGGCATCGTGCGCGGTCCGGATGGGCAACCCGTTTCGGGGGCGATTGTCGCTCGCACCGATCCGCGCGGGGATTTGGAGGTGCGGGATGACAAGGCGACCGGCTATGAACAGACGCGGACCGATGCGGCGGGGCGATTTGCTTTTGATCCGCAGGGGCAGAACACCTGGTTGTGGGTGAGCGGCGATGAGGGGTATGCGTGGGTGAGCGAGTCTGAGGCGGGGGAGATTCGGCTGCGTCCGTGGGGGAAGTTGCGGCTGAAGATCGAGGCGGGTGACAAGCCGTCGAGGGGCACGTTGTTCGTGCTGTGGAGCGGCGCGGGCGGCATGGCGTCGGCATCGCATGTGAGCATGGATTGGAGCCAAGTGGCCATCGACGATGCGGGCGTGGCGACGCTGGATCGGGTGCCGGAGGGGAAGCTGACGGTTCGGCGTATGCAGCGGGTGCAGCAGGGGCACATTCAGTGGCGCGACGATTTAGGGTATGGCGACGCGCCGGTGGCGATTGCGTCGGGGAAGACGACGGAGGTGCAGTGGGTGGGCGGGGCGACGGTGACGGGGAAACTGGATGTGCCAGCGGAGATTGCGGACAAGTGGACCGGGGCGGACAGTCATTTGAGTGCGGAGGGTGCGGCGCTGGCGGTGCCGGCGGAGTTCAATCGGTGGAGCGAGCGAGAGAAGATGGGGTGGCTGGTGCGGCATCCGGAGGCGCCCAAGAGCAATCCAGACGAGCATCAGTTTCGGGCGCTGGTGGAGATGGAGCCGGATGGGCGGTTTCGGGTAACGAATGTTCCGCCGGGGACGTATTCGTTGCGGCTGCGGATTTCGGTTCCGGCGCCGCCGGGGACGCCGGATGCGAATGTGGATACGGAGGAGTTGCAGGGATTGTCGCAGGTCGGGGAAACGATTTGTCACCTCGTGGTTTCGAAGGATGGCGGGAACGTGGATGTGGGCGAGTTGTCGATGGGGGCGGTGCGGGAGGTGAAGGTGGGGAAGGAGGCGCCGGACTTTACGGTGCGGACGCTGGATGGCTCGGCGGTGAGTTTGTCGGAGTTGCGCGGGAAGTGGGTGTTGGTGGATATCTGGGCGACGTGGTGCGGGCCGTGCGTGGAGGAGACGCCGAACATTAAAGCGACGGCGGCGGCGGGGCGGAAGGAGGGGCTGGCGGTGATGGGGGTGACGTTTGACAGAGATTTGGACAAGGCCCGGGAATATGTGAAGGAGGAGGGGATGACGGGGGCGGGGTGGGTTCAGGCGGCGGCGTCGGGGTGGGGCAGTTCGGAAGTGGAGCCGTATGCGTTGGGGATTCCACAGATTTACCTGGTCGATCCACACGGACGAATTGTCGCGGCGGGGCTGCGGGGGGAAGGGATGGCGGAGAAGGTGGAGGCGTTGATGACCGGTAAGCGGTAGAAAAGATGGCCGCGGTTGGACGGCCATGCCGACAAACTCTATGATAAATGGATAGTGGCGCTGGCTTTGCCTTTTTTGCACGTGCGAACATTGGAACGGATCGTGGCGTGTGGGGAGGCGTTGTCGGCGCACACAGTCCATCTTGCGCAGGCATAGGAAGCTGATTTCATGGCGAATCAACCGGGCAATGGCGGCGGCGGCGTGGGGAACGGCGGATCGATCGGCGGGTCGGGCGGGGGGAGCGTGGGGGGCGGCGGAGGCGGCGGGGGCGGGTTTCGGGGCCGGAAGGTGACGAACTGCTCGTTTTGCGGGAAATCGTCGCGGGAGGTGGGGCCGATGGTGGAGGGGCCGAACGACATTTACATTTGTTCGAACTGCACGGAGCTGTGCCAGAACATATTTCGGCAGGAGAAGCGGAAGGTTTCCGGAAGCCGGCCGATGTTCGGTCAGATTCCGAGTCCGCGGCAGCTCAAGGAGTTCATGGATCAGTACGTGATCGGACAGGATGCGGCGAAGCGGGCGATGGCGGTGGCGGTGCACAATCATTATAAGCGGCTGGCGCATGCGGATGCGGCGGGCGGGGAAGAGGTGGAGATTGATAAGAGCAACGTGCTGTTGATCGGACCGACGGGCTCAGGCAAGACGCTGCTGGCGAAGACGTTGGCGCGGTGTTTGAACGTGCCGTTTGCGATCGGGGATGCGACGACGCTGACGGAGGCGGGGTATGTGGGGGAGGATGTGGAGAACCTGCTGCTGAAGCTGCTGCAGAACGCGGATTACGATCTGGAGTCGGCGCAGCGCGGGATCATTTACATTGATGAGATCGACAAGATCGGCAAGACGAACATGAACGTCTCGATCACGCGGGATGTGAGCGGGGAAGGCGTGCAGCAGGCGCTGCTCAAGATGCTGGAGGGGACGCTGGCGAATGTGCCGCCACAGGGCGGGCGGAAGCATCCGGAGCAGCAGTACATTCAGGTGGACACGACGAACATCCTGTTCATCTGCGGCGGGACGTTTGTGGGGCTGGACCAGATCATCGGGAAGCGGCTGGGGCGGAAGATGATCGGGTATGGGTCGGAATCGGCGGGGCGGGTGGAGAGCGATGACGACAAGGGCAAGCTGCTGGCGAAGGTGACGCCGGATGATTTGATTGAGTACGGGATGATTCCGGAGTTCATCGGGCGTTTGCCGGTGTTTGCGCCGCTGGCGCCGCTGACGGTGCCGGCGATGATTCAGATTCTGACCGAACCGAAGAACGCGCTGGTGAAGCAGTACCAGAAGTTCTTCCAGATGGAGGGATGCGAGCTGGAGTATACGGAGGGGGCGTTGAAGCTGATCGCGGAGCGGGCGCTGAAGCGGGACACGGGGGCGCGGGCGCTGCGGAGCGTGATGGAAGAGATCATGCTGGAGCTGATGTACCAGTTGCCGGATTTGCAGCAGCGCGGGAAGTATGTGATCACGGAAGAGGTGGTTCGCGGGGAGGTGGGGCTGTTCGATCGCAAGCCGATACCGATCAAGGAGAGCGCGTAAGCGCACGTGCGCGGGCAGTGGCATCGGGCTGATGCCCCTTGGACTCGATTCGGAGTTAGAGGGGAAGCGTTCGGGCGCCCCGTTGGGGCTGGGCAATCTCTCTCGTGCTGTTTACCCGGGGTTCCCTTCGGTCACCCCGGGCTATTGACGCGGGCCCCTTTGGGGCAGAGACGTTCGCGCGGTGCGGTAAAGATTAATACGGTTTCCATGTGAAATTCGCGCCAGTGGAACCCGGCCCAAGGGCCGGGGCTAAACTTATTTCAGCACAAGAATAAATTGAATTCCGTATTATAAATATGACCGGATCATCAGGCAGTTTTAGGGGTCGGCGGGAATCTTTTTCAAAAATTTGATTTGCAGGAAACTTTTCGGCGCGGGGGGGCGTTTTCGGGGGTGACGGTGTTCGGAGAGCGCCGGGCGTGCGGGGTTTGGCGCCGGAGGCGCGGTCACGGAGGATCGCGGCCGGTGCGGATGGTCCCTGCATGAATGTCGGCAAGGGGGTTGGCATCTCCGTGGGGGCGGGGCGGGGAATCCATTTTTAGCGCCGGCGGGTGTGGTCGATAACGGATGTGGGCCTGCCTGTCGCCTTTAACGGGCAGGAGGCCCCATGGCCCAGGATGCCGTGATCGACATGGATAACCCGACGCTCAGGCCGTACGCTCATGCGGGCGTGGGCGATTGGGGGGCAGGAGAGCTGTCGGCAGTGAGTGAAACGTGGCCGAGTGCGGTATCGGGGGAGGGAGGCGGGCGCCCGGAGCGGCGGCCGGCGCGGCGTGCGCCGGGGGCGGGACCGGCGTTGACGCGGCGGGCGTTCTGGACGGGGCTGTCGCTGGTGGCGGTGATCGCGCTGCTGGCGCCTTATAACGATCTGGTGGTGAGGAACTCGCCGCTGATCGGCTATCACCTGCCGATCGGGGCGATGACGCTGCTGGCGGTGCTGATTCTGGGGGTGAATCCGCTGTTGCAGCTCATCAAGCTGCGGCCGTTTGGGAGCGGGGAACTGATCGTCATCCTGACGATGCTGCTGGTGGCGAGTGCGGTGCCGTCGAGCGGGTTGCTGAGGTATCTGGAGCCGATGATCGTGTCGCCGGCGTGGATCGGGCGGGATTATCCGTGGCTGCAGCCGATTGCGAAGATGATGCCGGGGTGGCTGACGCCGGCGCGGGACCCGGCGTCGCCGATTGTGAGCAACTATTGGCTGGGGGTGGATCCGGTGAGCGGGGGGCACATTCCGGTGGTGGCGTTCATCGTGCCGGCGATTTTGTGGGGGGTACTGGTGGCGGCGCTGCTGGGGGCGGCGATGTTTCTGGCGGCGATCTTTCGGAAGCAGTGGGTGTATCACGAGCGGCTGACGTACCCGTTGGCGACGATTCCGCTGGAGTTGATGGCGGCGCCGGAGCCGGGGCGGTGGTACAACCGGCTGTGGCGGAATCCGATTTTGTGGGTGGGGATTGCGGTGCCGGCGGGGGTGTATCTGCTGGGAGGATTGCACGCGCAGTTTCCGTCGGTGCCGACGATTGATCTGCAATACAACGTGGGGGATGCATTTGTGGATCGGCCGTGGAATGCGCTGCCGGGGTACATGACGAGTTCGCGGTTGTTTTTGTCGGTGGTGGGGATCACGTTTTTTATACCGTCGGAGATTGCGCTGTCGCTGTGGCTGTTTCTGGTGCTGAATGGGTTGGCGCGGGTGCTGTTTTCGGGCAGCAGCATTGACCTGGACCAGCACGAGCAGACGCGGGCGATGGGGATTTACGTGGGGTATTTTGTGGGGTTGCTGTGGCTGGCGCGGGGGCATTTGCGGCGGGTGGTGGTGGCGGCGTGGCGCGGGAGTCCGCGTGAGGAGAATGAGCCGTTGACGTATCGGGCGATGGTGGTGGGGCTTTTGATCTGCGGCGGGGTGGCGTGGGTGTGGATGATGGCGGTGGGGATGAATGCGGGGCTGGCGCTGCTGCTGCTGGGGGTAGGGATGATGTTGTGGACGCTGATGGCGCGGATCGTGGCGGAGACGGGGTTGTTCTGGGTGGGGCCGACGTGGTGGCCGACGAATTTTTTCACGTCGCTGTTGGGTCCGCACGTGGTGGACACGGTGAGTTATTACTGGGTGCAGGTGATTTCGCGGATTTTTTTTGCGGATTTGCGGGAAACGCTGATGCCGTATGCGACGAACTCGCTGCGGATGGGGCAGGAGATCAGCGAGAAGGAAAGGCCGCGGTGGTTCCGGCGGCTGGGGTGGGCGATTCTGGTGAGTTTGGTGCTGGCGGCGGTGATGCAGCACTGGGTGAGTTATACGTATGGACGGACGGCGCTGGCGGATCAGTATGCGGCGTTCAACATTCCACAGGATGCGCTGCGGGAGACCTATGGGTTTTCGCACATTCGGCCGGAGACGACGCCGCGGGCGGAGTGGACGAGCTTTTCGTTTGGGGCGCTGCTGGTGGCGGGGTTGATGGTGGGGCGGGCGTTATTTGTGAGTTGGCCGCTGCATCCGCTGGGGCTGGTGCTGATGAACGCAGGGCCGATGCAGGCGTTCTGGTTTTCGATATTCATCGGGTGGTGCGTGAAGTCCTTGCTGCTGAAATATGGCGGGGCGGGGGCGTATCGGCGTGCGCGGGCATTTTTCATCGGGTTGATTCTTGGGGAGATTTTGTCGGCGGGGTTGTGGATGGTGGTGGGACTGATTTCGCACGGGGCGGTGCGGTATTCGTTTTTGCCGGGGTGAACGCCGAGCGTAATGATGGGGCGCGAAGCGTCGATCTTCGATCGACGGCTAAACTTTTGCGCGGTGCGATGACGTGGCGGATCAGTCGAATTTTCGTTTGACCAGGGAGGGGTCGGCGAGGGTGGGGAGGGGGATGTCCATGGATTTCATGGTGGCGTCGAGGATGTGGACCATCCAGTAGTCGCGCACCCATTTGTGGTCTGCGGGGATGATGTGCCAGGGGGCGTGGTCGGTGGAGGTTTGGCCGAGCATGTCTTCGTAGGCGTCCTGGTAATCCTGCCAGAAGGTGCGTTCCTCGAAGTCTCCGGCGGCGAGTTTCCAGTGTTTGTCGGGTTCCTTCTGGCGGGCTTCGAAGCGCCGGCGTTGTTCATCCTTGGAGATGTGGAGAAAGAACTTGACGATGCGGGTGGAGGAATCGGCGAGGATTTGCTCGAAGGAACGGATCATGGCGAAGCGCTGCTTCCAGATGTGCTTGTCTTTTTGCAGTTCCGGAGCGAGGAGGCGAGGGGCGTGGACGCGGACGACGAGGACGTCTTCGTAGTAGGAGCGGTTGAAGACGCCGATGTAGCCTCGGGGCGGGACCTTGGCGTGGCAGCGCCAGAGGAAGTCGTGGCGGAGTTCTTCGGAGGAGGGCTGTTTGAAGCTGGTGACCTGGATGCCGGCGGGATTGACGGCGTCGAAGACTTTGCGGACGGCGCCATCTTTACCGGAGGCATCCATGCCCTGGAGGATGACGAGGAGGGATTCGCGGGCGCCGGCGTAGAGGCGGTCCTGGAATTCGCCGAGGCGTACGGCGGCGGCGCGGGTGCGTTGGTCGGCTTCCTCGCGGTCGGGGACGTGTTTGGTGGAATCGGTGGACCACTTGTGCAGGCGGATTTTGTCGCCGGGATTGACGCGGAGGTGGTCGAAATCTTTGAGTTTCATGGCTGCTCCCGTTGGCGATGGGGAATGTTGCCGGGGCAGCGTAAGGCGTGGCGTGTGCGGACGCCAGCGTTCAGGCGGGGTCGAGTCGAATTGTGGGCGGGGGGCGGTATAATCAGCGGAATTGTCGTTTCCTGCTGCAGGAGTGTGCGGTTTGATGGCGAATGCACTGGCAAAACTCGCGCTTGAAGATGGCACCGTTTTCACGGGCACGGCTTTTGGCGCGGCGGCGACCAATCCCGGGGAAGTGGTGTTCAATACGTCGCTGGTGGGGTACCAGGAGATTTTGACCGATCCGTCTTACAAGGGGCAGATCGTCACGATGACGTATCCGCAGATCGGGAATTATGGAATCGCGGATCAGAACGACTACGAGTCGTCGCGGCCGCAGGTGGAGGGGTTCATCATCAAGGAGTTGTCGCCGATCGATTCAAATTTTCGGTCGGTGGAGACGCTGGATGGGTATTTGAAGCGGTTCGGGGTGCCGGGGATTGCGGGGATCGACACGCGGGCGCTGGTGAGGAAGCTGCGGATACAGGGGGCGATGAAGGGGGTGATCTGCACGGAGACGGGGGTGGTTGGGGATGACGCAGAGCTGGTGCGGCGGGCGCAGGCGTGGCCGGGGATGGCGGGGCTGGATCTGGTGAAGATTGTCGCGCCGGAGAAGCCGTATACGTGGGATGAGAACAAGGGGGAGTGGGCGCAGCTCACGGATGCACAGGGGAAGGCGAGTTGCAATGTGGTGGCGATCGATTGCGGGTTGAAGCGGAACATTTTGCGGAATCTGGCGCAGTCGGGGTGCCGGGTGACGGTGGTGCCGGCAGGGATTTCGGCGGAGCAGATTCTGGCGCTCAAGCCGGACGGGGTGTTTGTATCGAACGGGCCGGGCGATCCGGAGCCGGTGCATTATGTGCAGGACACGTTGAAGCAGTTGATCGGGAAGAAGCCGATTTTTGGGATTTGCCTGGGGCATCAATTGCTGGCGTTGGCGATGGGTGCGTCGACGTACAAGTTGAAGTTCGGGCATCGCGGGGGGAACCAGCCGGTGCAGAACACGGATACGGGGAAGGTGGAGATCACATCACAGAATCATGGGTTTGCGGTGGATGCGGAGTCGCTGCGGGAGCGGGGCGGGGAGCCGACGCATATCAATTTGAACGACAACACGCTGGAAGGTTTTCGGCACACGAGCGAGCCGGTGTTTGCGGTGCAGTATCACCCGGAGGCGAGTCCCGGGCCGCATGATGCGACGTATTTGTTTGACTGCTTCAGCGAGATGATCAAGACGGGGAGGAGCCCGACGGCGGAGCAGATGAACGCGGCGCAGCGGCGGCGGAACGCGGTGGGTTCTTCGGGCTCCTGAACCTTTTTCGCCGATCATCGTAGCAATGGCGAGGTGATCGGTGCGGTTGAACGACCAATGCATTCTTTTTTCCAATCGATTCCGGCGGCAGCTTCGGTTTTCGGCGCTGGTGCAGATTGCCCTTTGCATGCTGGCGGCGATCGTTCTGGACGATGGTTATGCGGTTCGTCTGTTTTTGATTGCGCTGGCGACGTATTGGATTGCGTGCGGAATCGTGATTGTTCGCAGGCCGGGGGCGTTGTGCGTTGGCGATCGGCTTATCGTGCGGTGGGGGTGCTTGATTTTTTTTGTGCTGGCGGCTTACGAGGCGTTCATCCGCAACAATTGGAACGTTGGGTGAGGGCGAGTAAATCTGGCGCGTCTGTGCGGTGGTGCGGCAGATGATTCTTGGCGTGACGATGGGGTTGGGGGCTGCTCTCGGGCAGTCGTTTTCATATATTTCGACGCGGCATTTTGTGCAGCGGCGGGCAGCGGGGGCGAGTCGGCAGCTTTTGGTGCTGGGGCATTTGTGGATGGGGGTGCTGTCGGTGGTGGCGCTGGCATTTGTGTGGCCGGCGGGCGGGGTTGACTGGTCGGCGGTGGCGTGGCCGCTGTTTTTTACGACGGTGTTTTACATTGGCGGGCAGATCGGGCTGATGATGGCGCTCAAGTATGCGGAGCCGTCACGTGTGAGCCCGTTGCTGACGTTCAAGCTGTTTGTGCCGGCGGTGCTGGCGTCGTTGTGGGGGCAGCCGGTGGGCGCGACGGCGCCGGGGCTGACGGCGTGGCAATGGATGGCGGTGGTGATCTTCGTGGGGGCGGCGTACATACTCAATCTGACGGGCGGGCAACTGAAGAAGCGGGCGATCTTTGGGTTGGTGCTGGCGACGGTGGTGTTTGCGGGGTCTGACTGGTCGATCGGGTATCTGATCCGGGCGTTGCTGAAGCTGCCGCGGATGAGCAATCTGCACGCGTCCTTGCTGGCGGAGGCGATTTCGTATTTCACGACGGGCGTGCTGGCGATTTCGCTGTTGCCGTGGCTGGGGACGAAGAAGCCGCGGGATTGGGTGGATGCGGCCCCGTTCGGGATCACGTGGTACATCGCGATGGTGTTTTTGTTCATGGCGTTTTCGGAGGTGGGCGTGCTGCTGGGATCGATTCTTCAGTGCACGCGCGGGTTCATCAATATCCTGCTGGCGGCGGCGCTGATTCGGCTGGGACACGAGCATATTGAGCCGGCGCATGCGCCGGGGGTGTTTGCGAAGCGTCTTGTGGCGGGTCTGCTGATGTTTGTGGCGATCACTTTGTACGTGATTAAAGATCCGCGGCACATTAAACTGAGCGGCGGGGGAATTGGTGATCAGCCGCGAGGCGCGCCGTGGTCTCAGAGAGTTACCATCTTCTGCTGACGAACCGCTATGTGTGCGAGCGGTGCATGACGCATTTTTTTTCGCCGCACGATCGGTGTCCTGCGTGCCATGAATGGGGGCAGGTGCGGCGGCTGACGAACAGCCTTTTTGAGCTGGCGGACAGCGAAGAAGAGCTGCGCGAGATGATTGCGCGGGGGCAGCGGCTTACGGACGCGGGCGCATTGTGAGGAAGGGTTCAGGGGGAGTTGCGGCTAATGGCCTGTGGTTCCGTGGGCGCGCCAGTGACGGCGTGCGAAGTTGCGGGGGGAGATGCCGAAGACGCGGCGGAAGGTGCGGGAGAACTGGAAGGGATCGGAGAATCCGACCTGGGCGGCGACATCCTGCACGAGGGTTCCGGGGGTCTGGAGGCGTTCGAGTGCGGCGCGCATTTTGAGGCGCAGCGCGTATTGCCAGGGGCTTTGGTGGTCGTAGCGTGCGAAGAGGCGGCAGATGTAGGCGGGATCGAGTGCGCAGGCGGCGCCGATTTCGTGGAGGCCTCGGAGGGCGGGGTAGTGGGTTTCGATGTAATGGCGGCAGCGTTGATAGGTGCCGAAGGCCTCGGTGCCGATGGTTCCGAGAGGCAGTGCGGATTCCGCGATGCGCAGGAGGAGATGCTCGGCGAGTGCGGCGCAGCTTCGCTCGCGGAAGGGGGTTTCGCGGAGGCCGGCGGAGATCAATTCTTCCCAGAGGTGGAGGAGGTCGTCGGGAGCGGCGGTTTGGACGATCTGGCCGGGTTCCGGGGCGGGGGCGTGGAGGAGGCGTCGCGCTTCGGGGCCCTGGAGGCCGAGGAAGTATTTCACGAGGGGCCGTCCGGCGGCAGCGGCGTGGATTTCGTGGGGAACGCCGGGGCCGTAGGCGAAGATGGCGCCTGGGACGAGGCGGTGGGAGCGGCCGGCGATGAGGAGCGTGCCCTCGCCGCCGGCGACGAATTCGATGGAGAGTTGGGGAAATTCGCGGCGAATGATGCGGTAATCGGGGGAGCAGTGTTCGCCGCCGCAGCAGATGACGGAGAGTCCCGGGCGCTGGCGGGTTGGGGCTGGGGGTTGTGGCGGGAGATAGAAGCGGCGGGCTTCGGTGATCTGGAGGGAGAAGTAGTCGGGCTCTTTTTGCGAGGGGGAGGCGGCTGTTGGGGCGAGAAGGGTTTTTGCCGAGCCGGAGTTGGCCGGAACTGGAGGCCGAGTTGCCCGACGTTGGATTGTCCGCGCGAAAGCCATTGCGATCCATTCGCAGTGTGGTCAAGAATTGACAGGTTGCAGTCAATCGTAGCTATGGCGGGGGGCGTGGGCAACGGGGAGACTACTGGTCGATGGCGGGCAGGGAGTTGAAAAGCGTGCGGGCCGGCGCGTGGATGGACTTTCGCGGAGAGTGGTGGAGCATGCGGTATCGGGCGCTGGGCAAGACGGGAATGGAGGTTTCAGTCCTTAGTTATGGGGCATCGCCGCTGGGATCGGTTTTTCGTGACGTCGTGGAGAGCGAGGGGATTCGCACGGTGCACACGGCGCTGGAATTGGGGATCAATTTTATTGATGTGTCGCCGTACTATGGGTTGACGCGGGCGGAGGCGGTTCTGGGCAAGGCGTTGCGGACGGTGAAGCGGGAGCGGTATTTCCTGGCGACGAAGGTTGGGCGGTACGGGGCGGAGATGAAGGATTCTGATTTTTCAGCGGAGCGCGTGGCGCGGAGCGTGGACGAATCGTTGGGGCGGCTGGGCGTGGAGTATGTGGACATCATCCAATGCCATGACATCGAATTTGGCGACCTGCGGCAGATCGTGGAGGAGACGATTCCGGCGTTGCGGAAGGTGGTGGCGGCGGGCAAGGCGCGGTTCGTGGGGATCACGGGGTTGCCGCTGAAGGTATTTCGGCAGGTCATCGAACAGGCGGCGGTGGATACGATCCTGTCGTATTGTCATTATTCGCTCAATGACAGTGCGCTGGGCGGGATGCTGTCGTATTTGAGGGAGAAGGGTGTGGGCGTGATATCGGCGTCGCCGCTGTCGATGGGGCTTTTGAGCAATCGGGAGCCTCCGGCGTGGCATCCGGCGCCGGCAGAGATTCGGCGGGCGTGCGCAGCGGCGGCGGGATGCGCGCGAGCGCGGGGGGCGGACATTGCGAAACTGGCGATTCAATTTGCGGTTGCGGAGCCGCGGATTGCCACCACGCTGGTGGGGACGGCCAGCGCGGAGAACATTGCCAACAACGTGCAATGGATGGACGAGCCGATGGATGTGGAACTGCTGGCGGAGGTTGAAAGAATTCTCTCGCCGGTTCATAACCGCACGTGGGCGAGCGGCCGGTCTGAGAACAACTGATGCGCGCTTTGTGAGTCTCGAGTTTTCCATGCGATTGATCGATCTATCCCAACCTTTGTTTCACGGGTGTCCGAACTGTCCGGCGCATCCGGCGGTGAAGATCGAGGTCATTGGATCGCATGCCCAGGCGGGCGCGGAGGGCTGGCATTTGGAGCATCTGTCATTCACGAGTCACACGGGAAGCCACGTGGATGCGCCGCTGCACAAGATTGAGAAGGGGCGGTCGCTGGATGACATTCCGCTGGAGCGCTGGACGGGTTCGGCCTATATCGCGGATTTGCGCGGGATCGCGGCGAACACGGCGATGACGGTGGAAATGCTTGCTCGCCGGCTTCCGGAGGCTGGGCATCTATTCGATTGCTGGGTGTTGCTGGCGACGGGCTTCGGCGACAAGCGTGCGGCCACGCGGGAATGGCTGCACGAAGGGCCGGTCCTTTCGCATGAGGCGGCGCAATGGCTGGTGGATCAGCGCGTTAGTGGGGTGGGGATTGACCATTGGTCGATAGGCGATGCGGTGACGCATGCGACGCTGTTGGGGGCGGCTTCACCTGGGGAGCCGGTGCTTATTGTTGAAGAGCTGCATTTTCCGGAGGACGTTTTTTCGTTGCCGCAACCATTGTCATTTGCGGCGCTCCCCCTGAACCTGCGCGGTCACAGCGGCGGGCCGTGCCGGCCGGTGATCATGTTGGCATGAAAGGGCTCGCGCTGATGAAGACGCTGACGCTGCAGGAACCTGGCCGGCTGGTTTTGAGCGATGCGCCGCGCCCAAGCGCGCCGCGGACCGGTGAAGCGCTGGTGCGTGTGCATCGCGTTGGCGTTTGCGGGACCGACATGCATGCTTTTGGCGGGAAGCAGCCATTTTTCAGCTATCCGCGCATTCTGGGGCACGAGCTTGGCGTCGAGGTGCTTGCCGTGGGGACCGGGGTCACGAACGTGAAGGAAGGGGATCGCTGCAGCGTCGAGCCTTACATGAATTGCGAGGCGTGCATCGCGTGCCGGCGCGGGCGTGGGAACTGCTGCGTGAACATGAAAGTGCTGGGCGTGCATAGTGATGGAGGGATGAGGGAGGCGTTCGTGCTGCCGGCGCGGAAGCTGCATCGGGCGGGGGGTTTGACTTATGACCAGATCGCCCTTGTGGAGACACTGGCGATCGGGGCGCATGCGGTCGAACGCGCGCAGGTGCATCAGGGTGAGAATATCCTGGTCATCGGCGCGGGGCCCATTGGGTTGTCGGTGATCCAGTTCGCTGCGGCTCGGGGGCGGGTGATGGTGATGGACATGGCCGAGGAAAGGCTGGCGTTTTGTCGCGAGAAGCTGGGGATAGCCGACACGGTCAACGCGCGGGAGGAACCGCAGGCGGCGATCCGCGAGCTTACGCACGGCGAGATGCCCACGGCGGTGTTCGACGCGACGGGCAGCGCGGGATCGATGATGGGCGCCCTGCGATACGTCGCGCATGGGGGGCGCCTGGTGTACGTGGGATTGTTTCAGGGGGATTTCACGCTGAGCGATCCGGAATTCCACCGCCGGGAAACGACGCTGCTGGCGACGCGGAACGCGCTGCCGGAGGATTTTTCCCGTATCATTGGCATGATGGGGACGGAGCAGATCAGCACCGCGCCGTGGATCACCCATCGTGCATCCGCGGATGGTGTGGCAGAAACATTTCCCACGTGGGCGGCGCCGGGCAGCGGCGTTTTGAAAGCGATGATCGAGTTCTGAGGGACAGTTCCCTCGTGCGTGATTTTGTGGAGGCACCATGCGTCTGGCTTTTCCGACCGCCCTGCTGGCGGCCTGCATTCTGGCCACCACGATGCTGGCGGGCTGCGGCGACAACTCATCGACGGGCGCGAGCACCACGGCGCCGGCCTCGGCGAAGAAGCTGAAGATCGCGGTGATTCCGAAGGGGACGACGTCTCCTTATTGGAAGGCGGTGCATGCGGGGGCGCAGAAGGCGGCGGACGAGCTGGCGGCGACGCAACCGATCGAAATCATCTGGAAGGGATCGCTGCGTGAGGATCAGTCGGCGGAAGAGATTTCGGTGGTGGAGGACATGTTCAACCTGCATGTCGATGCGATCGTGCTGGCGCCCAACAATGCCGACGCGCTGGCGGGGGTGGTGGATGAAGCGGCGGCGAAGCACATCCCGATGATCATCATTGATTCGGCCGTCTCCTCGGACAAGTACACCTCCTTTGTGGCCACGGACAACAAGAAGGGCGGCTACATGGGCGGGAAGGAGCTGGCGAAGGAGCTGGGCGGGAAGGGGAAGGTGATCATGCTGCGTTACCAGGAGGGTTCGGCCTCGACGAGCGAGCGCGAGCAAGGGGCCCTTGATGCGCTCAAGGAGAGCGCGGGCATCAACCTGGTCGATGTCAACAAGTATGGCGGCGCGACCCAGGACCAGTGCACGAAGGCGGCGGAGAATCTTCTCGCGGCGTATAAGAACCCGGACGGCACGCTGTCGATCGACGGGATATTCTGCCCGAACCTCACGACCACGTATGGCATGCTGGTGGTTCTGCAGGACATGAAAGTGGCGGGCAAGGTCAAATTTGTCGGATTCGATTCCAGCCCGGAGCTGGTCGACGCGCTGAAGTCGGGCGAGATCAATGCGCTGGTGGTGCAGAACCCGATCAACATGGGATATCTTGGTTTGAAGACGGCGGTGGAGGCGGCGACCGGCAAGACGCCGGCGCGAACCGTGGACACGGGCGTGACGCTGGTGACCAAGGGAAACATGAACGATCCGGCGGCGCAGGAAGTGCTGGACCCGCCGGTGGCGAAGTACCTGAAAGAGTGAGCGGGCGCCGTGGCGGTGAAAGAAGCAACGCCGCGCCTGGAGATGCGCGGGATACGCAAGCGATTCGGCGCGACGGTGGCGCTGGACGGGGTCTCGTTGACGGTGATGCCGGGCGAGGTGCATGCGCTGGTGGGGCAGAACGGCGCGGGGAAATCGACGCTGATGAAGACGCTGTCGGGAGCGCATGCGGCCGATTCCGGTGAAATGCGGATCGACGGGGAGGTTTACGCGCCGCGGAATCCGCTGGAGGGGCGGCGGCGCGGGGTGGCGATGATTTATCAGGAGCTGTCGCTGGCGCCGCATCTGTCAGTGCTGGAGAACGTGCTGCTGGGGATGGAGCCGGGAACGCTGGGATTTCTGCATTGGGGGGAAATGAAGAAGCGGGCGCGCGAAGCGCTGGGGGCGTTGGGGCATGGGCATTTGAATCCGACGCGGCCCGTGGCGGGGTTGTCGCCGGCGACGCAGCAGATCATTGAGATCGCGCGGGCGCTGGCGATCGGATGCCGGGTGCTGGTGCTGGATGAGCCCACGAGTTCGCTCACGCGGACCGACGTTGCGGCGATGTTTGATGTGATCCAGCGGCTCAAGGCGCAAGGCAAGGCGATCGTCTACATCTCGCATTTCCTGGAGGAAGTGCGCACGATCGCCGACCGGTTCACGGTGTTGCGCGACGGGAAGACGGTCGGCTCGGGCGATGCGCCATCGACGCCGCCGGAGAAGATGGTGGAGCTGATGGTGGGGCGTTCGGTGGAGCAGCTTTATCCGCGTTCCGCGCGTGCGGCGGGAGAGGCGGTGCTGGAAATCCAGAACGTGACCGGGGCGGTGAAACCGGTGGACGCATCGATCACGTTGCACCGGGGCGAGGTGCTGGGAATTGCGGGTCTGATCGGGGCGGGGCGCACGGAACTGCTGCGGGCGATTTTCGGGCTCGATCCCATTCGCGCGGGCAGGGTGAAAGTGGCCACGAACCGGCAATCGTTTCACCGATCGTCCCCCGCGGCGATGTGGAAGGCGTCGGTCGGGATGCTTTCCGAAGACCGCAAGACGGAAGGCCTCGCCCTCAGCATGTCGATCGCCGACAACCTTACGCTCTCGGATCTCAAGCCGCTCGGCCCGCCGGGCTTCATCATTCCGATGCGCCAGCGATCGATTGCGCGCCGGTGGGCGTCGGCGCTGGCCGTCAAATGCCGCGACGTCTCCCAACCGATCGGCGATCTGTCCGGGGGCAACCAGCAGAAGGTGGCGATCGCGCGATTGCTGCATCACGATGTGGATGTGCTGCTGCTGGACGAGCCGACGCGCGGCATTGATGTGGGCTCGAAGGCGGCGATTTATCAGCTTATCGACGATCTGGCGGCGGGGCGCGCCGGGGGAAAGGCGAAGGCGGTGCTCGTGGTTTCCTCGTATTTTCCAGAACTGCTGGGCATCTGCGACCGCATCGCGGTAATGTCGCGCGGGGTGCTGGGGCCGGCAAAGGCCGTTGGGGAATGGACCGAGCATGCGCTGGTGCTCGCCGCGACGGGCCAGGACTTGATGAAACCCTCAACGGAGGTCGCATGACCGCCCCGACGGCCGAATCGCAGAAGCCCGCCGCCGCTCCTCTCGCGGAGGAGGCCTTTTCATTCCGTGCGTTCTTCTGGCGCTGGCTGGACATCATCGGACCGGCGCTGGCGCTGCTGGCGATTTTCATTTTTTTCATGTTCACGGTGCCGGAGTGGCAGGCGTCGGATTTCCACAACGCCCGGGATTTTTGCGCGCAGCTCGACCGCTTCGCCAATTTTGACAACATTTCCAACATTCTTCGGCAATCGTCGATGACAGCGGTCGCTTCGCTGGGAATGACGTTCATCATCATTGCCGGGGGTATCGATCTTTCCGCGGGGTCGCTGGCTGCGCTTTCCGGCGTGATCGTTGCGGTGATGCTCGACAAAACGGCGGGCAGTGGGACGTATCTGGCGGCGCACCCGGTGGCATGGCCGGTGGTGGCGGCGGCGGTGGGCGTGTTGGTGGGCGTACTGTCCGGGTTGCTCAACGGGCTGCTGGTGACCGGCCTGGAGATCGTGCCGTTCATCATCACGCTGGGCACCATGATGATTTTGCGCGGGCTGGCGAAGGGCTTCGGCAATGAAACCGAAGTGCACACCGACACGAACTGGCTATACGCGCTGCTCGCCCCACCGGACGCATCCATCCACTGGATGCTTTTTTCCCCGGCGATCTGGATCACGGTGCTGCTGGCGATCATGATGGCGATCATCCTCAATTACACCCGCTTCGGCCGGCATGTCATCGCCGTGGGATCGAGCGAGCACACGGCCCGGCTGTGCGGGATTCCGGTCACGCGGACCAAGCTGCTGGTGTACACGCTTGGCGGACTTTTTTCGGGGATTGCGGGGCTGTTTTTCTATTCGCGTATCCGTCTTGGCAGCCCGACCGCGGCGGATGGATTCGAGTTGGACGTGATCGCGGCGGTGGTCATCGGCGGCGCATCGCTGAATGGGGGGAAGGGTTCGATCTTCGGTTCCCTTGTGGGCGCGCTGATTCTCACGGTCATCGCGAACGGTTGCTCGCAAATCCACATTCCGCAATTTGCGCAGCATTTCGTGGGTTCGGAAACCGGTTTGCGCACCTATATCCAGCAGATCGTGACGGGCGTGATCATCATTCTCGCGGTGCTGGTCGATCGCCTGCGGCAGCGAGGCCAGGCGTCATGACCTGGGTTTCATGCAAAAATAAAAAAGCCACCGTGTGAGAGTGAACCGGCTCACGACCGCTGTCGGCGTCAAGAGGAAGCCCCCGCTTCCGGGACGCGTTCATACGGGCATGAGCCAGGTCAGACAGTCGCTACGGGCATTCCGGCACTGAAGCTGGGGGAGCGTGCTCGACCCCATTTTTTCGGCGAACCCGCCATTGCGACCAACGGTGGCTACAGGATCAGTATACGATTGGCGGGCGCTGGCCGGAAGAAAAACCTCGGGAGGATTTTTTATTTTTTTGTCCTTCTTCTCACCGAGGGACCGCTTACGAGCCGTGCAGATCCGGCAGCGGCCGGCTGGAGGTGAAGAGCACTTTGAACGTGGAGCGCTCGCGGGTCAGGAACGCGTGCAGGACCACCAGGGCCAGCAGCGCGACGATTCCCACGGCGACACACGCGAGCACGATCTGCAGGATCATCTGGACGCGGGGCAACGGATCGATCAGCCAAAGGCAGGCCGCGGCCCCGAGCAGGTTGAAACAGGCCACGGGCACCAGCACTTTGATGCACAGATGGAGGACCTGATCGATGCGCAATCGGGGCAAGGTCCAGCGCAGCCACATCTGCACGAAGACCAGGACCGCGGCCTTGGCGATGAACACCGCGGCGCCCAGGGCATTGGCCAGCAGCATGTCGTTCCAGTGAATGGCCCCCGCCGTGTCATAGCGGAGCGTTTCCAGGTGCGCCACGATTCCGAAGGGGTCGTACCACGCGCCGAGCCACAGGGACACCTGGATGGCGGAGACAACGAACATGGCGGCGTATTCGGCGAAGAAAAAGAAGCTGAAGCGGATGCCTGAGTATTCGGTGTGATAGCCGGCGACCAGTTCCGATTCGGATTCGGGCAAATCGAAGGGGGCCCGTTTGCAGGAGGCGAGGGCAGCGATGTAGTAGATTCCGAACGCCAGCATGTTGAAAGGATCGTGAAAGAGGAACCAGTGCGGGAAGCCGCCCGATTGGCGAAGCGAGATTTCGTAAAGGTTCAGCGAGCCGGCGACGAGCACCGCGCACAGAATGGAGAGCCCGAGCGGGATTTCGTAGGAGACCATCTGGCACGCTTCGCGCATCGCGCCGTACACCGACCATTTATTGTTCGAGGCCCACCCGGCGAGAATCACGCCCAGCACTTCCACCCCCAGCACCGCCAACAGAAAGAACACCCCCACGTTCAGAGACGCGGTGAGCGCGGAGAGATCTTTCGCCCACGGAACGAAGAGGAACGCCGCCAGTGCCGGGGCGAATGCCAGGTAGGGCGCGAGGCGAAAGAGGAAGGCGTCCGCGCCCGCCGGTAGCAGGTCTTCTTTTCCGATGAGTTTCAGGCCGTCCGCAAGGGACTGCGCCCAGCCGTGGAACCCCCCCACCCGCATGGGCCCATGTCGGGACTGAATGCGCGCCGCGATTTTTCGTTCCGCCCAGATGGAAACCATGGCCACGAGCGATACGAACGGGAGGATCACAAGTGCGGCAATGGCTGCCTTTAGCAGCAGCGTCTGCACCCACAGCGGCAATCGAACAACCCACGCCATGCCGGCATCGTAAGTGCCCGTGCCCGCGACGTAAACGCCGCTGCGCATGTCATGTGATGAAGGCGTTATCTCCGGGCTTCCTTCACGCTTTCTTCAGGAAAGCTCGGGTAAGGGGTGTAGTTCATATTCCGGGTAGCACTCCACCGTGGTGGGCGTTCTCCCCCCCACCCACGCTCCCTCGCGGTCACGTCTCGGAGGTTTACCCGGATCGTGAACTACACCAAGGTTGAACACTTTTTCTGGCGGCTTCCACTTTCTTGGCGGTAAACTCCGCGCCTGGGATGCCGGCTGGATCGGCGTCTACGTCGGCGTTTGCATCGTTGTATTGCTGGTGTTGCGATGGATACTGCAAGTGGCGTGAAGAATCTTGGAATAACCCGGCGCGAATGTGGTGCTATCGCCGCGCTGCTGCTTCTGGGGGCGTTATACGTCTTTCTGTCAGTCCCTAAAGTGCCGATGCGCCCTTACAGTGTCGAGTTTCTCGAAGCAATGGACCATGGTCGAAAGGACAGAAGAATTCTGGAAGCCGAGCAATGGGTCGTGGATGACGTACGCACCGCACGGGCGGAGCGAGCAACGGTATCCTTCTGGTTCGGCGGTACTCTCGCGGTGCTGGGCGGTGCCGCGTTGCTCATAGGCATTTTTGGCCGCGGCAAAATCGCTCGGCGCGATCCATTGCCGGCAACTGCGGCGCAAAATTGAGGACCAAATGCGTGTCCTGGTGATCGAAGACGAACGCAACTTGCTCGACGCTCTCGTGCAATCGCTGCGCGAGGAAAGCTACGCCGTCGATGATGCCTCGGAAGGCAAAACCGGCCTCTACAAAGCAGCTGGTGTCGACTGCGACGCCATCGTGCTAGATCTCATGCTTCCCGGCATGAGCGGCTGAGAGCTCCTGCGCGAGCCTCCACAAAACGAGGAAAACCCGAGTGCTCATTCTCATGGCCCGCGACACGCTCTCCGACCACATCAAAGGCCTCGACGCCGGCCTTGACGATTACCTCGGCAAACCGTTTGAGCTGCGCGAAGTCCACGCCCGCCTGCGCGCCCTCATCCGCCGCAGTGCCGGACAGGCCCGCGCCATCATCGAGATCGGCGACATAGCCATCGACACTGCCGAACATCTCGTCCGCTAGGCCGGCAATATCATCTTCCTCACGCTGCGCGAATACGCACTGGTCGAGCTTCTCGCGATGCACCGTGGCAAGCTGGTCACGCGCACCATGATTTATGACCATCTGTTCGATGAATCCGGCGACACTCTCTCCAATCTTGTCGATGTGCATGTTGCCAACGTGCGCCGGAAGCTCGGGAAAGACTTCATTACTACGCGGCGCGGCGAAGGGTACGTGGTGGAATGACATGACCCACGCACCACATCATCCTTCCGCCGAAAGCCTCCGGCATTGGGTCGGCGGCAGCTCGATCGCCGGCGCAATGCAGATCTGGCATGCGGGAATCCTGGGTGTCGTGCTCATTGGTTTCGGCCTGGCCACATACTTTGGCTTCCGCCAGATGACCTACCAGCGCGTGGATGCACAGTTTCAGCAGGCGGTCTAGCTTCTGGCGTCCGGCGTTCATCCCCACGGCCGGGGGCCCGGGCATCCCGATGATCCACACAACCCGGGTGCGGATCAGGATCATCCGTCGCACTGGGCAGGAGGCAGCGCCGGGCCCCGAGGCAGCGCAGACAATTGGAACGGGCCGCCCCCGACCGGTGACTGGCCGGACGCAGGGCCAGCGTATGGGCGCGATGGCCGTGGCGGGGATCCCTGGCGCGGCAACTGCGGAGAAGGCCCTCCCGACATCGCCCTCGACCTGCCGCTCAACGCCGATGCGCTGTTCGGCGATGTGTCCCACGGGGGCCGCCTGTTCCGCAGCGTCTGGCGGGCCGATGGCTCCGTTCTCACACAATCTTTCGGCGGCGATCCGGCCATGCTCGGACTGGCCGCTCCGCCTCCGATCAATGGTCCGCGTCGAGGACCGCCGCCTGCCGAAACCCCCATCATTCAGCAGCACGGCGAATTCCGTGAAGCGTTGCTTCGCGGTCCGTTCGACACGCGTCTGGCGGTGGGCAAGAGCGTGGCGCCGGAAGAAGCGTCCCTCCGCCACGCGGCGATCCTGCTTCTGTGCGTGGGGGCAGCGGTCATGCTTCTGGGTCTTGCCAGAGGCTTCGCCCTGTCGCGCCGCGTGGTGCGCCCGATCCGCCGCATGACCGCCGTCGCCGGCGACATCTCCGCCACGAATCTTTCCCGGCGCATGGAGCCCGCTGAGGTTCCCGGAGAACTCAAGGAACTCGCGGGGGTGCTCAACGACATGTTCGCGCTTGGATGAAGCGTTCGCCCAGCGGACGCGTTTCACGGCCGACGCCTCGCACGAGCTGCGCACGCCGCTGGCGGTGATTCACACGCGGCTCCAGCTTGCGCTCGCGCGTGAACGAACGCTCGTCGAGTATCAGAAGACCCTCGCCACGTGTCTCCGGGCGTCTGGCCGCATGAAAGGACTGGTCGACTCCCTGCTGCTGCTGGCCGGCGCCGACGCGGGCCGCCTGTCGCTGGAACACCAGCGCTTCAACCTCGCCGATGTGGCGCGGGATTGCGCCGCCATGGTGACCACGCTGGCCGCCGAAAAGCAGTTCACGCTGGAAACCGAACTTTCGCCGGCCGTGGTGCTCGGCGATGCAGCGCGCATGGAGCAGGTCGTGACCAATTTGCTGACAAACGCCATTCGCTACAATCGCGAGGGGGGCAAAATAAAACTCACGGTCGCCGTGGAAAACCATGCGGCCAGTATGGGCGAGGCGCTGGTGCGCGTTTCGGACACGGGCGTGGGCATTCCGGCCGAGCACGTCGGGCACTTGTTTGAACGCTTCTATCGCGTCGACCCCGCATGCTTCCGGGAGGTGGGCGGCAACGGGCTGGGGCTGGCCATCTGCAAATCCATCGTTGAAGCGCATGGGGGCCGCATCGAGGTCAGCAGCGAAGTCGGGGCCGGCGCGACGTCCACCGTCTGCCTGCCGGCGGCATCAGCGCTTCCTGCCGAAAAGCCGGCGGGATGATCCGCTTGATAGGCATCGAAGCCCTCGCCTAGAATGCGTCCGATCATGATGCGGCGCATTTTTTGCGAGGACGACCATGGGTATCGAAGCAGGCCAGGCGGCGCCGGAATTCGCTCTGGACTCCACTACCGGGCGGACCATCTCCCTGAAGGATCTGCGCGGCAACAAGGTCGTCTTGTACTTTTATCCCAAGGACGACACCCCCGGCTGCACGAAGGAAGCCTGTAATTTCCGCGACGCTTTCGCCGATTTTGAAAAATCCAACGCCGTGATACTGGGCGTTTCACCCGACGATGTCTCCAGCCACCATGATTTCAAGAAGAAATTCAATCTGCCGTTTCCCCTGCTTGCCGATCCCGACCACAAAATCGCCGAGGCCTATGGCGTGTGGAAGGAGAAGACCAACTACGGGAAAAGTTACATGGGCATCGAGCGGACCACGTACGTCATCGACACACAGGGCAAAATCGCCACCGTGTTCCCGAAGGTGAAAGTCGATGAGCATCAGGTGGAAGTCCTCAAGGCGGTGGAGGCGGCGGGCTGACGGAGCTGCAAAAATCGATATGACCCCGGCAAGGTCGATTCTCTCGCATTTCCCACGGTTCTGTCGATAATTGCTCCCATGCCCATCCCCATGCCCACGCCTGTCCTCATTGCCTACGGCGTGTTCTTTTTCGCGTTGGGTGGTTGCGTCGGCAGCTTCCTGAACGTCGTCATCTGGCGACTCCCCCACCGCGGCCGCGAAATTTTCTATCAGCAGAAGCGCGGTCCGCTGACCCTTTCCTGGCCTCCCTCGCATTGCCCGGTCTGCGATGCGCCAATTCGCTGGTATCAAAATATCCCGGTCGTTTCCTGGCTTTCGCTGCGTGGGCGGTGCGCCACCTGTGGCGCCAGCATTCCGATCCGTTACCCGCTTGTGGAACTCGGCACTGCCGGGGCTTTCCTGGCGCTCTACCTTGCGTATTTCGGCGCGCACTGGCGGCCCGGATTTGTCGACCTCGGCCACGACTGGCCTGCGCTTGTCGAACATCTCATTTTGATCGCGGCCCTGTTCGCGGCCTCCGCGATCGATGCCGACTATTTCATCATTCCGCCATCGATTCCCTATCTTCTGTTCGTGTTGGCGCTGCTGGTAAACCCGTGGATCGACAGCCCGGTGATTCCGCGGATGGAGACCACTTCCGCCCTGGCGAATCCAACGATTGCCGCAACGCTGGGCGTATTGCTCGCCAATGGGCTCATGGCGGTGAAAGTCCTTCCGCGCAGCTTCGCGGAGGAACCGCAAATCGGAGCGGCCGGCGCAACGGCAGCTCCCGCAGCCGAAAGCCCGCCCGCTGAGGCCGATTGCCCCACGCCTTCCGACGACGGCCGTGTGGCCCCCCCGCCGAAGCTCACGCGATTCGGCATTTCCGCGGCGGCGACGGGGGCGGTGATTCTGGCCACGATCATCTGCGGGATATTCTGCCCTGCCAAAGCTTCGACCCTCGTGGGCCTGTGCGGGGCGGTGCTGATTTTCCTCATCGGCGTGTTGCCGCGCGATGCGGGGCAGACCGACGTCACGGACGAAGTCATGGAGGAAATTTCGGGACCGCAGGTTCGGCAGGAGGTCGCGAAGGAAGGGCTTTTTCTGGGAATCCCGCTTGCCCTTGCCATCGCCTCCGCGTTCATTCCCTGGCACCTTCCGGCGTCCGACCCGCTCGAACGGCTGCTGGGGACGCTTCTGGGCGCGCTGGTTGGCGGCGGCATTGTCTGGTTCATTCGGATTGCGGGGACCATGGCTTTCAACAAGGAGGCCATGGGCATGGGCGACGCGCACCTGCTCATCGGCATTGGCGCGATTGTTGGAGCGCCCCTGATCATCGTGACGTTTCTCACCGCGCCGTTCATTGGCATTCTCTGGGCGGTCGTCTTGCTGATCCTGGGCAAACCGAACGTCCTGCCCTACGGTCCATGGCTTTCGGTCGCCGCGATCATTAATCTGCTTGTTGGAAGTCTGATAGTTGGTTTTTATCTCGCGGCCATTTTGCCAACCTGAGTTTTTTCTCGCATATCACGAATGCCGCCCCTCGAAGATTTCGCTTCGGGGCCGGTTGCATCATGCGAATTCCTCGGCGAACCCGCATCGCCACGTGCCGCGGCGGGCGGGCGGCCCCCTGAAGAGGGCTTGAGTTTTCTTTTTGGGCAGGACGATAGGTTCGTGAGTATTACCTAAGTCTGCGGCCGCGACTTTTTGCGCGTCCGCTGATGGGAGAATTGCACGAGACTTCTGATGACTTTGCAGCCCGTCGTTTTCGTTATTGATGACGACCCCGAGATGCGTCGTGCCGCGGGCATCCTGCTTCAATCTGCGGGGTTTCGCCATGATGCCTTTGAACGTGCCACTGATTTCCTGCTCCAGTACAGTGACGATCAGCCCGGGTGCATCATTCTCGACCTGAGCATGCCGGGGATGAATGGGATCGAATTCCTGTCGCGGCTTCGAGCGCAGGGTTCGCAGATTCCGGTGATTATTCTGACCGGCGTGGCAACGGTGCGTTCGGTCGTGCGCGCGATGAAGCTGGGGATCGTGGATTTTTTCGAAAAGCCCGCGGATTTTGACGAGCTTCTTCAGACTGTGCAGCAGGCGCTCGAGATTGATGCACAGCGGCGCGCGCGAGAATCCGTGCGGGGGCCGGTGGTGGAAAAGCTGGGCACGCTGACATCGCGCGAACGCGAACTGCTGGATTTGCTGGTGCAGGGATTTTCCAGCAAGCAGGTGGCGGCGCGCCTGGCGATCTCGCCCAAGACGGTCGAGAACCATCGTTCCAAACTGATGCAGAAAATGGGCGCGCTCAACATCGCCGACCTGACGCGCATGACGATGATCGCCGAGGCGGCGTGATGGGGACGCTCATCCCGCCGCCATGGCTTCCACATTCTGCGTGATCCAATCGACAACGCCGGCGATTTCATGGCGTAATTGGTCAGTCAATGCGCCGATTTCGTCGGCGCGCCTGTCGCGTGCAAGCTGTTCGATGCGCCGGCTGAGATCGGACGCTTGGTCAGCAGAGAGATAAGCGGTCATGCTGCGGAGGTTCTGGGCGCGCCGTTGGAGCGCATCCAACTGGCCGGAGGCGAGCGATTCGGCGATGCGTTCGACTTCATGGCCGGCCTGCTGGCAGAAGCGTTGGATGACGGCGGCGGCGAAGGACTGGTCGCCGCCGCATTTTTCGCGCACGCGCTGGATGTCGATCGGCAGGGGAGGAGGGGCGGGCGCGGCATCGCCGCTGTGGACGCGGTTGCGCCCGGCACGCTTGGCGGCGTAGAGCGCCTGGTCGGCGGCGCGGAGCAATTCGGAGAATTGCAGCATTGCGGGAACGCGCGCCGCGACGCCGGCGCTGATGGTCGCCTGAACCGCACGATCCCGGGTGACCGAGGCGCGGCGCTCGATTTCGGCACGGCAGCGCTCGGCGAAGGCGTGCGCCTGCTCGATCGTGTGTCCGGGCAGGATGATAAGGAATTCCTCGCCGCCGATGCGGCAGACGGTGTCGGAATTTCCGGCCTGTTCGCGCAAGAGGGTCGCGAGGCGGTGGAGCATCATGTCTCCGACACCGTGACCGTGCGTATCGTTGATGCGTTTGAAGTAATCGACGTCCGCGATGATGACGGAGAGCGGTTCGCCGGTGCGGCGCGACAATTCCCAGTGCTCTTCCAGCTTGAACATGGCATGGCGACGGTTGTAGAGGCCGGTGAGCTCGTCGGTGACGGCGAGGCGGTCGAGGCGTGCGTTCATGGAGGCGAGCTGCATGTTGATGGAGCGGAGGTCGTTGGTTTTTTTGAGCAGCTCGCCGTGGAGGGTGGCGCGGCGGAGCCCCGCCTGGACGCGTGCGAGCAGTTCATCGGCGTTGAAGGGCTTGGAAACGAAGTCATCCACGCCGGCCTTGTAGGCGTTGAGCAGCAATTGCTGGTCGGAGTGGACGGTGAGCATGATGAAATGCACGGAGGAGAGGGTTTGCTGGCGGCGGAGGTGTTTGCAGAAGTCGAGGCCATCCTCGCCGGGCATTTCCCAGTCGGAGATCACGAGCTTCGGGGATTCCTCCGCGACCATGCGGCGCGCTTCATCCACGTTGGTCGCGCAGAGGACGGTGCATCCGGTGCGTGCGAGGAGGGCGAGCAACTGCTTGCGCATAAAGGGATCATCTTCGACGACCAGAATTTTGTACCCTTCGCCGAGTTCTTCGCCGCCGGCGTTGGCCGCATTGGCCGCCAGGAGGGTGGCGGGCCAGACGGGATCTTCGCGATTGAAGCGTTTGTGCACTTCCACGAGCAGCGATTCGGCGGCGAGGAAGGCGTCGACGACGTCGGGGTCAAAATGCTTTCCGCGATTGTGGAGGATGATGCTTTTGGCCTGCTCGTGGGACATCGCTTCCTTGTAGACGCGGCGGCTGGTGAGGGCGTCGTAGACGTCGGCGAGCGCGACAATGCGGCCGCAGAGAGGGATCTGCTCGCCGGAGAGACCACTGGGGTAGCCGGAGCCGTCGAATTTTTCATGATGGGTGGCGGCGATGTCGCGGGCCATCTGGAGGAAGCGAGCCTGGGGGAAACGGCGGAGTGCGGCATCGAGCGTCTGTGCGCCCAATTCGGCATGCGCTTTCATGATTTCGTATTCGGCGGGCGTGAGCTTTCCGGGCTTGAGCAGGATCGCGTCGGGAATGGCGACTTTGCCCAGATCATGAAGGGGGCTGGTCTGGTAGATGAGGCGGATGAATTGCTCGTCGATTCCGTGGCGCGTTTTTACGTCCGGCGCCAGGTGCCTGACCAGTACGCGCGTGTAGTTCTGCACGCGTTCGATGTGGTCGCCGGTTTCCTGATCCCGGCTCTCGGCAAGCTTCGCCAGCGCGAAGAGCGCCACGTCGCGCGTTTCGAGGCCGAGAATCCGGTGGGCGGTTTTCAGGCACACCATCAATTCGCCGGCGTTGAGGGGCTTGTTGAGAAAATCATCGGCGCCGGCGTCGAGCCCTTCGATCCGGCTCTGTGCCCCTTCGCGGCCGGTGAGCATGATGACGTAGACGTAGCCCGGCAGGTCCTCGCTGCGGATGGCCCGGCACAATTCCAGGCCGTCCATGACCGGCATTTCCCAATCGGTGATGACAAGGTGAACGTCGCCGCGCTTGAGAAGCTCGAGCGCTTCGGCGCCGCTGCGGGTGGCGATGGGCGCATATCCGAGCGGCTCGAGCATTTTTTTCAGGATCGTGTGCATCACCCGGTCGTCATCGACGATCAACACGGGCGTCTTGTCGTTCACCATCGGGCATCTTTCCTGGTAGCCACCGTTGCCAACATCAAGCCGCCATGCCGAGGGTCTGCTTGACCTTCTGCAGGAGGACTTCGGGGGTAAAGGGCTTGAGTGCGTAGTTGTTCACGCCGGCTTTGATGGCGTCGATGATGCGGGATTTTTCGGATTCGGTGGTGACCATGATAAGCGGCGTTTTTTTGTCATTGGCGCGGATCCTGCCGACGAGGGTGATGCCGTCCATATTGGGCATGTTCCAATCGATGAGAATGAGCGCGAAGCCGTCGGGGTTACCGCCGATGGCGGTGAGGGCTTCGAGGCCGTCATTGGCCTCGGTGAACTCGACGGCGCCGAGGGCTTCGAGCACCTTTTTCTGGATGTTGCGCATGGTGCGGGAGTCATCTACCAGCAGAATCTTCATGGGAATCTCCTGTTTCTGGGCCGTTCAGGCCGTGGGTTTGATGTTCACTTCGACGGCGAAATCACCGACGGAGGTGTGGCAGGGGATGAGCACGCAGGGCACGCCGCTGAGGCGGCCGATCATGTGGTTTTTGCCGATGATGACGGTGGGCACGGCGATGCTGGCCTTTTTTCTGAGGTCTTTCTTCGCGCTGCCGGCGATCATGTTGGCGAGTTCGCCGATGGCATCGACGAAGTCCGCGCTGCTGGGATCGACATCCATTCCCACCAGTGAGCTGACGAGCTTTCGAGCGGCTTCGAGCTCGAAGCTGACGACCACCGACCCGATGATCTCGCCGGAGAACCCGATAATTCCGGAGACGTCGTAGCTGGCGCCGGAGTCTTCCTTGAGCTTGGGTTTGACGATCTGCGGACTGACCTTCACCATCTGCGTGAAGACTTCCAGCGTGGATCGTACGAAGGGCATGATTAATGCGGCATTCAGGGCCGGCGCCGCTGGCTGCTGTTTCACCATCGTTTCCATGGCATTCTCCAATCAGTTCCTCTGGGCCAGTCGAATCAGGGCCGGCGCTATGTCCTGCAGCGGCAGAACCTGCTCCGCCGCGCCGCACTTGAATGCTTCCATCGGCATTCCGTAGACGATGCTTGTCGCTTCATCCTGAGCAATAGTCCTGGACCCCGCCCGCCGCATCTTTAAGAGCCCCATGGCTCCGTCTTTTCCCATTCCCGTGAGGATCGCCCCCACCGCGTTCTGCCCCGCATATTTGGCCACGGAATCAAAGAGGATGTCCACGCTGGGCTTCTGGTGGTGCACCTCGGGGCCATCTTTGATCTGCACGTAGTACATCGATCCCGACCGCCGCAGCAGGGTGTGCGATCCGCCGGGAGCGATCAGCACGCGTCCGGAGACGACGCTGTCGCCATCAACGGCCTCGCGGACTTCGACCTGGCACATCGTGTTCAAGCGCGTGGCGAAGGAAGTGGTGAAATGGGCGGGCATGTGCTGAACGATGACGGTGCCGGGCGCGTTCTTCGGGAAGGCGGTGAGGACTTCGGTGAGCGCCTGAACGCCGCCGGTGGAGGCGCCGATGGCGAGCAGTTTATCGGTGGTCGCGGCCATGCTGAGTTTGGGCGCGGGGGCGCTCGTGGAGAATTGCTTCGCGGGGGCGACGCGCGCTCGTGCGGCGAGCTTGATCTTGCTGATCAGGCGGGGCCCCATCTCATCGATCGCATAAGCGGCGGTGGGCTTGGAGAGAACTTCGACGGCGCCGGCTTCCATTGCCTGGATCGCGGTTTCGGTTCCATGGGCGGTCAGCGAGCTGAGCACGATGACGGGGATGGGATGATGCGCCATAAGCTTGCGGAGAAAGGTGATGCCGTCCATGCGCGGCATTTCGACATCCAGCGTCACGACATCGGGCTTGAGATTCAGGATTTTGTCGCGGGCGACGAAGGGATCGGGCGCGGTGCCGACCACTTCGATCGAGGGATCGCCGGCCAACTGGCGCATGAGGCACTGTCGCACGACGGCGGAGTCATCGACGATCAAGACCCGGGTTTTGAAAGCCACTGCGGGCATTTTGAGGTCCTTCACATGTCGTAAAATGCGGAATCGGTGTGCACCTGCGCCGTGATGAGCCGGCCATCGGCCCGGAGCGTCACGGTGTCCCTGCCTGTCCGCATCTCGCGCAGCCTCGTTTCGCTCGCCGCCGCCACGCGGGGCGGCGACAGCTTGAACCCCATCCCGCCCTCGGGACGCACGCGCAGGAACATTCCGCAGGTGACATTCGCGAGTTCCTTGAGCGCATCCTCAGCCGCGCCTTGGTCTGAGACGCCGGCCATGGCGAGCATATCGGCGACCATTTCGGTCGGCGCCGCCAGGGCCAGCGAGCCTTTCGTTCCCTGGCCGCTGAAATCCACGCTGGCCACGCGCCAATTGCCGGGTTGCGCGTCGCTTTCGTCAGGTCCGGCGAGTTCCGGGCTCATGAAAGCCATCGTTTCCAGCGCCGAGGCCAGCGCTTCGGCGAGGGACAGGTTGAAAGAATCCGCTTCCTGTCCGCCGGGAATGCTTCGTTCCGCCGCGGCGATCAGCGCCGGGACGAGCACGTCGCGCAGCTTCTCGGCGGTGAACGGCTTGGCGAGGTACGCCTCGACTCCCTGCTGCTTCAACTGCTCGATTTTGTGCGGGTCGGGCTGCGCTGAAATCACGACGACGGGCAGGGAGCGCCACCGCGGATCGTTTCGCATTTGCGCGATCATCTGGAATCCATCCATCGCCGGCATGTTCAAATCCGCCAGGACCACGTCCACTTTCCCGTGCTCGAGCTGCCGCAGGCCCTGTGCGCCGTCCCCCGCCTCCAGGACGGCGCCGACGCCCAATTCGGTCATTCCGATCACCCGCTTGATGACGGCGCGAGTCGTCGCGGAGTCATCGACGATCAGCACCGTGGGCAAGGTTGTTTGGGAGATTCCCATGCTTTCCTCGATCAAAGGATGAAGGTTTCCGCGTCGCACTTCACCGTCACAGCGCCATCAGCCACGTTCAATCGCATGGTTCTGGGCTTGGTTCCACCGACGTGCTCGGCATCGATGAACATGCCGAGTTCCCAGAAGACTTTGCGGATGGCCGCGTGATTGCGCCGTCCGATGTCAAAGGCGGTGGCATCGTTGAGCATCTGTGCGGCGCCGGCCATTTTGACCTGCATGCGGTTCTTGAGGGCGCCGCGGCTGGTCATGGCCTCGATCAGCGCCGCCGCGCCGGTATCGCCGAACATCAGCGGCCGCTCCCGCGCACGGGCGGGATCGTCCTCGGAGCTGGGCAACTGATAATGCAGCAACCCCCCTACCCGGGCCTGGGCGTCGTACAGCGTCACGGCGATGCACGAACCCAGGGAATAGGTCACCAGTTCGTCGCGCTCGTCGGAGGACACCTTTGCGTCTGATATGCCAACCACGATCTGCACCGAATCGCCTCTTACGAACTACTCTTCTGATAGATTGACGGCCGCACCGGAGTGAAGCGCGTCACGATTCCCGTCAACGATTCCGAATGTCCCGTGAACAACAGCCCGCCGGGCGTCAGGCAGTTCCAGAACCGGTCCACCAGCCGCTGCTGCGTGCCCTTGTCGAAGTAGATCATCACGTTGCGGCAGAAGATGAAATCGAACGGGCCTTTGAACGGCCATTGGTCCATCAGGTTCAGGTGACGGAAGCGCACGGACTGCCGGAGCTCCGGCGCCACCTCATACATTTCTTGTCCCAATTCGTCGGTCATGGGAAGGAAAAAGCGTGCGCGGTAATGCGCCGGAACCGAGGCGACGCGCGCCGAGGGGTACACGCCTTCCCGCGCGGTGGCCAGCATCGCCGTGGAGATGTCCGTCGCCAGCAGGCGCAAATCGCAGGACATCCGGGGCTTGGTGCGTTCCACCGCGTCCAGCAGCGTGATCGCCAGGCTGTAGGGTTCTTCGCCGCTGGAACAGGCCGCACTCCAGGCAAGCAGCCGTCCATCTCCGGCAGCTCGTTTTTTTTCCAGCATGCGCGGCAGAAAGGTCCGGGTCAGGTAATCGAAATGCTGGCCCTCGCGGAAGAAGCTCGTGAGGTTGGTGCTGATCGCGTCAATGAAACTGGTGAACGCGCCGCCGGCGCGGTTCTGCAGCACGTGATTGAGATATTGCTTGGTCGAACGATATGCCCCGGCGCGCATCTGTTTGGCGATGCGCGCCCGCACCAGCATGATCTTCTCTTCGCTAAGGGAGATTCCACAGTGCTTGTACACCACTTCCCGCACCATCTGGAAGTCGCTATCGGTGAGCATGTAATCCGCTTGCGCGTTCATCGAAAATCCGCCGCGATCGTTGTGTCCGGGCCGGCGGCGCCGCCATGGTTTGAGGCGGCGCCGCTTCATCGTTGCTGGAATCAGGCCGCGCCAACGTTGAAGTCGGAGAAGTCCTGAGCAGTTTCGGGTTCATCGAGCGGGATATGCTTGGCGGAGGGCTTGCTCGATTTCGCCGGGGCCGCCGGATGGGCGGCGGCGATCTTTTTCCGGGGCTGGCGGACGGGCGCCGTGGCGAGCGCCGCGCCATCGACCAGCTTGAGGAGGTCGGACACGACGCCGCGGAGCTGCTCGCTCTGGCTGTTGAGTTCTTCGGCCGACGCCGCGGATTCTTCGGCCGCCGCCGCGTTGCTCTGCGTCACCTTGTCCATCTGCTGCACGGCCTGATTGACCTGTCCTACGCCCTGGCTCTGTTCCTGGCTCGCAGCGGCGATCTCGGCGACCAGCAGGTTCACCTTCTCGCTGGACGCGGTGATTTCGGCCAGCGTATGGGCCACTTCTTCCGCGATCGCCACGCCGTTCTTGGCGTTCTGCACGGAACCTTCGATCAGGCTGGAGGTGTTCTTCGCCGCATCAGCCGAACGCATCGCCAGGTTCCGCACTTCCTCGGCCACCACCGCGAAGCCCTTGCCGGCTTCGCCCGCCCGCGCCGCTTCCACCGCGGCGTTCAAAGCCAGCAGGTTGGTCTGGAATGCGATCTCGTCGATGGTCTTGATGATCTTTGCCGTCTCCGCCGCGCTCTTTTCGATGCTGCTGATCGCCGAATTCATCTTCGTCATCGACGCATTGCCCTTGTCCGACACCGCCTTGGCCTCTGACGACAACATGCTCGCCTGGTGCGCCGTGTCGGCGTTCTTCTTGGTCATGGAACTGATTTCTTCCAGGCTCGACGAGGTCTCCTCCAGGCTCGCCGCCTGCTCGCTGGCGCCCTGCGCCAGGGACTGACTGGCCGACGAAACCTGAGATGACGCGGCGGCCACCTGTTCGGAGCCCGCCGAGAGCTGGTTGGCCAGCCGCTTGAGCGAGCGCTTGGTGCCCAGGACGATCAGGGTCCCGATCGCGCCCGCGATCAGCACGGCCAGCGAGACGCCGGCGATGATGCCAAACCGGCTGCTGCTGAGGGCTTGCGCCGCGGCGTTTGCATTGTCGGTGGCCTGCTCATGGTTCCACTTGGCGATCTTGTCATTGATGTCCCCGACCGCATCAAACAGGGCATCACCCGTCTTGTTGTAAAGCTCGAGCGCATCTTTATCCTGGCCCTTTTTGCCCAGATCGATCATCTGGTCGCGCACTTGCGCCCATTTCGCCCACCGTGTCTTGAGCTCGTCAAAGTTCTGCGTGTCCTCTCCCGCGTCCACCACTTCCTCGTATAACTGGAAGTCCTTGTTGATACGGTCGGTCAGCTCCCCGATCTCCTTTTCCGACGCCGCGCGCCGCGTTTCATCCGTTTCCGACAGCCGCGAGAAGATCACTCCGCGCTGTTCCTGAAGGTCCGAATCCAGCGTGTGAATCCGCTCCGCGCTGGGCAACGAATCAAACGCCACCTTCACCATCGCCGCGTCGATCGTGCCTAGCCGGTTGAAGCAAAAGATGCCCAGCGCCGCCGTCACCGCCACCGCCGCCGCAAATCCAAACGTGATCTTCTTCCCGATTGTCATGTGTTCTCCAATTCTTTTTCGTATGCTTTCAAAGAAAAATCTGTCCAGAACAAATCCGCATTTCGTGTCGTTCGCGGCCGTTACGCCATCATTAAGCCGCCTCGCCCCCCGCAGCACACGCCGCGTCCACGGCCGTCAGCACCTTGTTGATATCCAGTAAAATCTTCACGTTGCTGCCGATCTTGCCCATTCCCAGGATGAAACTGGTATCGATGTTCGTCCCGAAGCTCGGCGCGTCCTCGATGCTTCCGCCCGGGATATTCAGAACCTCCGACACGCGGTCCACGATGATGCCCATGCAGATGCGCCGGCCTTCCGAGGAAATCTCCACGACGATGATGCAGGTTTCATCCGTGCGCTGGCGGCCGGCCAGCCCGAAGCGCGTCCGCAGGTCGATCACGCTGATGACCTGCCCGCGCAGATTGATCACCCCGCGGACGTGCGGCGGCGTATGGGGCACCGCGGTGATCTCCATGTACCCGATGATCTCCCGCACCTTGAGGATCTCCAGGCCGTATTCCTCCGCGCCCAGCGCGAAGGTCAGGTACTTGCCTCCGCGTCCGTCCACGCCCGCTTTGTCCGTCGTCGCCGCTGCGCCCATCGCTGGTTCCTTTCATCGCAAGGCGGAATGAATGATTCCCGCCACATCCAAAATCAGGCTCACGTTTCCATCACCCAGGATCGCGCACCCCGCGATCCCCGGCAGGCTCCCCATCTCGCTCCCCACAGATTTGATCACCACCTGCTGCTGCCCCACCAGTTCGTCGACCAGCAGGCACCGGCGATGGGTTCCCTCATGCACGATCACCACCAGGGCCTCCGCCGGATTCGTACACCGCGGCTCCACGTTGAACAGCTCGTGCAGCCGCACGATCGGCAGGATTTTCTCGCGCACCACGCACATCTCCCCCTTGCCCTGCATGGTCGAAAGCTGTTCCCGCGCGGGCCGGATGCTCTGCTCGATGCTCGTGATGGGGATGATGTAGCGCTCGCGTCCAACCTTCACGATCAGGCCGTCGATTACCGCCAACGTCAGCGGCAGGCGCACCGTGAACAAACTGCCCTGGCCCGCCGTCGAGGAAATTTCGATCCGTCCCCGCAGCGCCTCGACATTTTTCTTCACCACGTCCATGCCGACGCCCCGGCCCGAAATGTCCGTGATTTTTTCCGCCGTCGACAGGCCCGGATGGAAGATCAACTGGAAGACTTCCTGTTCGCTGAGCTCCTGCCCCTCCTTGACCACCCCCGCCGCGATCGCCTTTTTCAGAATTTTTTCCGTCGGCAAACCGCGCCCATCATCCGAAATCTCAATCACCACGTTCCCCGCCTGGTGACACGCCTTGAGCGTCAGTTTCCCGGCACGAGGCTTCCCGAGCTTCTCCCGGTCTTCCGGGAACTCCATCCCGTGATCGATGGCATTGCGCACCATGTGCACCAGGGGATCGCTGACCGCCTCGACCACGTTGCGATCGAGTTCCGTCTCGCTGCCGATCTGCACGAATTCCACTTCCTTGCCCGCCTTGCGCGACACGTCCCGGGCCAGGCGCGCCATCTTCTGGAACACGCCGGCGATCGGCACCATGCGCATCGACATGCTCAGGTCCTGCAGGCTGCGCGTGATTTTGCTCAACTGCGAGATGTTCCGCGCAAGCCGCTGATCCGAGGCTACCGATCCCAAATCCTGCGACACCATCGCCTGGGCGATCACCAGCTCACCCACCGTGTTGATCAGCGCATCGAGACGCGCCGTCGCCACCTTCACCGTCGCATCGGCCGTGGCGCCGCCCCCCGCAGCTCCACCTGCGACCGGCGCCGCACTGGCCATTGTTTCATTCACGGCCACAGCTTCCGGCGTCGCTGCTTTCCCTTCCACATCCTGTCCCCGCGCTGCGGCCTCCAATCGCGAAAGCAACCGAGAAAGTCCCTCCTGCTTTCCGGGCGCACTGTTCGTTTTCGCAGCCGCTTCCACCGCCCCCACCAGTTGCTTCATCAAATCGCGTGCTTCGAGCACCACATCCAGCCGCCCCCCGTGCAACTGCACTTTGCCCTTGCGCGCCAGATCCAGCAGCGTCTCGGTGATGTGGGCCAGCGCTCCGATCTGCTTCAGCTCCAGGAACCCGGCCACTCCTTTGATGGTGTGGAACGCGCGGAAGACCGCGTTCACTTCCGCCAGGTCGCTCGGATCCTCCTCCAGCTTCAGCAAACTCGCTTCCGCGGCGTCCAGATGCCCATTCGCCTCGCCCACGAATTCGAGCGCCAGCGGCGCATCGTCTTCCACGATTATCCGCTCGTCCGGAATTTCGTCCCCGCCGCCATGCGACCCCTCTTTGGGTGATGCCGCGGCTGTTTCGTTTTTCTTTTCCGTGCTTCCCGCCGCCTTGCCTTCCAGCAGCGCCTGGAGTTCGCTGATCTGCTCGCTCACCTGCTGCAGCGCCGCCTCCGCGTCCGGCACTTCTCCGATGACCAGCTTTTCCACCAGGTCCGCGGCGTGCGTCGCGCTGGCCACCGCCTCGGGACGTTCCCGCCATTGATCGCAAATCGCCTGCAAATCCGTATGCAACTGCGCCAGCGTCGTGAGCTCCCCCGGCTGCGCCGTTACTGCCGCCGCCGCACATTTCTCCACCAGCTTCTCTACGTCTTGCGTCATGTCGCTTTTCCCATCTGCGTTGTCGCCGCACTTCCATCGGCCCATCGCTTTTCCATCCGTATGGGGATTTGTCCCTATGAACTTCCCCCCCGCACTTTTACGAAGCTGTTCTTTCGAGGAAACCGCATGACCACTACTGCCACTGCCCCGACCATTCTCGTCGTCGACGATTCCCCCCTTTGTAGGGACATGGTCCGCAAGGGACTCGCCGCCGAAGGCCTCTCGATTCTCGATGCCGCCGATGGCTATGCCGGCCTCGCCCAACTTGAAAAACACCCCGTCGACGCCGTCATCCTCGACAACGAAATGCCCAATATGGCCGGCATCCCCTTCCTCAAAGCCCTCCGCTCCAACGCCCGCTGGAAGACCCTCCCCGTGCTCATGCTCACCACCACCGTCTCCAAGGAAATCATCCTGGAAGCCTCGAAGTACCAGCTCAGCGGCTACGTCCTCAAAGCCCGCCTCTCCATGCCCGACATGGTCATGCGCATCAACCGCATCCTCGGCAAATCCATCATCCCCGTCCGCTCCGCACGCGCCGCCACGCTCGATAAACTCAGCGTTCCCAACCTTGTCCAGCGCGATTCCACCCTCGAGGCCATGGCCCAGCTCCCCGCCACGCGCACCCTGCCCGAGGTCGTCGCGCAGATCAAGGAAATCACCGGGTCGGCAAAACCGTCGCTGGCCGACATCACCGCCGTGGTGAAGCAGGATCCGCTGCTGGCCGCGCGCGTCGTCCAGCTCGCCGCCGCCGCTCCCTGCTGCGCCCCCAAGTCACGAACCGCACTGCTCGACGACGCGGTCGTCTCGGTCGGCATTCCCGCCCTGCGCGAGCTTGTCGCATCGTTCCCCGTGCTTACCGCCCTGGCCAACAAGCCCGCGACCATCGAGCTCCTGCGCTGCTGGCAGCACGCCCTGGCCACCGCGGCCATCATGGCCAAAATCGCTCCCAAGACCGACTCCATCCCCGCGGGCCTTCCTTATATGCTTGGCCTTTGCCATGACCTTCCCGAAATCCTCCTCCGCCAGCGCTTCCCCGATGAATTCAACGCCGCGGTCGACTTCTCCCGCCAGGCCGACGTGCCCCCGTCGGAACTCGTCCGCCAGGTGTTCGGCGTCAACTATTCCGAAGTCACCGAAGCCCTCTTCGACCGCATGAAGTTCCCCCTGGTCTACTCGAAGCCGATTAAAGAATTCCAGGCCGCAGCGTGCTCCCCCGCCGATGCCCACCCCTCGATCCTCGCCCGATCCTTATGTATCGCCAATTTTCTCGCCCATGCCGTCCTCGCAGCGCCCTCGGCCCAGTGCCTCGTCGCCCCGATCTCGCAAAACGATTGCCGCCTCGCGCTGATGTCAACCAAGGCGATCTCCCTGAAAGAAGTAGCCTCCGAATCCCTCATGGTCACGCGGATGCTGTCCGCCGCCTCCGGCCCCCTGGAGGCCGCCCTCAACAAACCACTTCTTTCGCCGGCCGACGCGGTCATCTGGTACAGCCGCCATCCCGGATTCGCGGCCCTCGATCCCCTTGAGGCGGCCCTCAGCACGCTGTGCACCGTGCAGACCTACGACCGCCTGCCGCAGCCCGACGAACTTGCCAACGTCCACGCCCTCATCATCGCTTCGTGTAATCCGCCGCCCAAGGCATCCGAGCTTCCGCGCGTGGCAAGCCGCTCGGGAAAGCGCCTTCCCCTGCTGTTCCTTACGCCCGGCGCTCCCATCCAGGAAGACACCCCTCCCGCGGACGCTGAAATCGTGCAATATCCGCTCTCGCTTGCCCGCATCAAATCGTTCCTCTCCAAATCCCACGGCTGACGCTCGAAGCCCCATCTCTTTCCAACCCTGCGCATCGCCGGCAGCACGATTCCATCGGCTCGGATGGCTTGACAGCGCGACGACGGCCCACGACGTCGCCTTTTTTCGCGCCTCACCCCCCTTGGTGACCAAGGCGCCCCGATCACCCCCTCTCGTTGATTTCAACAGAGTGAATGTTTTGAATCATCCGGCATGATCGCGTTCGCGACGCTGCTGATGTACTCTACCGCATAAGCCTCGTAATCGGCGGCGACCTTGGTCGAGAAGGACGAATCTGATGACCTCGCCATGGACGGCTGAACGCATTCTTGCCCTGGCTCCCGACCCCGCTTCTGCGAAGGCAGGCCAAGGGCTTGCCAACCCGCGCAAGTGGGTCTCCCTCGGCCAGAGCGATCGCGTTTTATGGGGCGAGTGCCAGGGCTCCGGCGCCAGTCCTTATCAAACCCAGATCGACCTAAGCGAGCCCGCGTTCAAATGCTCCTGTCCCTCTCGAAAATTTCCCTGCAAGCACGGCCTGGGTCTTTTTCTCCTGCTGGGGCCGTCGGCGCCAACCGCCAGAGGGACTCCTCCCGAATGGGTGACGAAGTGGATCGCCTCGCGCGATCAAAAGCAGCAGGCCAAAAAGGAGAAAGCCGAAAAGCCACCCGAAGTCGCCGACCCCGCCGCGCAAGCGAAACGCGCGGCGGATCGCGTGGCCAAAGTTATGGCGGGCATGGAGGACCTCCGCACCTGGCTGCGCGACCTTGTCCGGAATGGCTTTGCCTCGGTCCCGGCAGATTCCCGCACGTTCGAGCAGTGCGCGGCGCGCCTCATCGATGCGCAAGCGCCGGGCGCCGCACGGATGGTCCGGGAACTCGCTGCCCTTCGTTCGGCCGGCGAAGAGTGGCCGTCGCGCATGCTCGAACAGGCCGCGAGCCTTTTCCTGCTCCTCGAGGCTTTTGGCCGTCTCAACGACCTCCCCGCCGGGACCCAGGCCGACGTCCGCACGCTCCTGGGCCTTTCGCTCAGGGAAGATGAAGTGCTCGCCGGCGAATCTTTCCGCGAACACTGGATGGTGCTTGGCCAGAAGATCGAGGAGGAAGACCGACTCCGCACCATTCGCACCTGGCTGCTCGGCCAGGCCAGCGGGCGCGCGGCCCTGCTGCTGGAGTTTTCCTACACCGGACAGCCGCTGAAATCCACGCTGATTCCCGGGCTCCGTTTCGATGCCGATCTGGTGTTCTATCCCAGCAATTTTCCCTTGCGCGCCCTGATCAAGCAGCGCCATTCCGGCAGCGTCCCGCTCGACGCGGGCGCCGGCCACCCGGACATCGACAGCGCCCTCCATGCCTACGGCACCGCACTCGCGCGCCACCCCTGGCTGGAGCGATGTCCCATGCCGCTGCAGCAGGTTTCCATCGTGCGACACCACAATCGCTGGGCGATCTGTGACAACGCCCGCCGCGTTCTTCCCTTGTCCCCGCGATATCCGCATGGCTGGGAATTGCTTGCCCTCAGCGGTGGTGCGCCGATCTCGCTCTTTGGCGAGTTTGACGGCCGATTCATCTCTCCGTTCAGCATCATCTCCGAGGGCGCCTTCCATGCCTTTGCCTGAATGGACCGATCAACTCGCCGCCAGCGCCATGCTGGGAACCGAGCGCGCCGGCCAACTGCCGCTCACCGACCCCGCCGCTTCTCTGGGCCCGATCATCGCCTCCATTGCCGCCGCGCCCGCGGAAGACGCCCTCCTTTCCGCCGCCGCCATCGCCACCCTCTACACCAAGGCCGGCCAGCTCGCACCGACGATCACCGCGCTTCCACCCGCAGCCCCTCCTCTCGACAAGCCTCCGGTCTCGGCCACATCCTCGCAGCACCTGGCGCTGATACTCAACGGACACTACCCCGAGGTTCTCCCGGAATATCTCGACCTCCTCGCCGCTTCCGGCCGGTCCCCGCCTGCGCGGCATCTCCCCGCTCTTCTTGCGATCGCGTTGCAAAAGGAACACCTGCGTCCGCGCATCGTCTCCACCCTGGGCTCCCGTGGCCGGTGGCTCACGGCGCAGAATCCCGAATGGGCGAATCTCACCGCTTTGCCGGAGATCGAGCATTACCACACCGGAACGCGGTCCCAGCGCCTCGCGCTGCTGGAACGTCTTCGGAACACGGACCCCGCGCAATCGCGCTCGCTGGTCGCTGCCACGTGGTCTGAAGAACAGCCGGAAGACCGCGCCGCGTTCGCGCGCACGTTCGCAACGAATCTCTCGATGGAGGACGAATCCTTCCTGGAATCAGCGCTCGATGACAGGCGCAAGGAAGTCCGCGCTGTCGCCGCCAGACTCCTCGCCGCCCTGCCCGAGTCCCGGTTTGCCGGCCGCATGACCGCGCGACTGGCGCCGCTCGTGGCCGTCAACAAGCTGGCCTTTGGCACCTCGAAGATCAGCATCAGCGTCCCTGAATCACACGATCCCTCCATGGCCCGCGACGGCATCGACGCCAAATCCTCCCGCCCACCCCTGGGCGATAAAGCCGCACGCCTCGCTATCATCATCGCCGCCACGCCGCTCTCCTTCTGGCCCGCCACGCTTGGCCTCGACGCCGCTGCCCTGCTCAAACGTCTCTCCGCCCTCGAGTGGGAAGAAGCCGTCGTGCTCGGTCTCGCTACTGGCGCTGTCTGGCAAAAAGATGCCGCCCTCGCCGCCGCCGTCCTTCAAGCCGCGGCCCTTGAGTTGTGCGAAAAGCATTACCGCCTTATCGCACCGCTCTTCCCCGAACTGATGGCGCTGCTATCCGCCGCCCAACGCGAAGCTGCGCTCGCGCCCCTCCTGGCCACGCGCGATCTCTTCGATGGCGGCGCCTTGGTCGAACTCCTGATCCTCGCCGAACACTCGTGGAGCAAGTCCTTCTCCGGACAATTCCTTCCCTTTCTCGAGCGCCTGGCGCAGCCGGCAACGCCCCACTATGCGGCGCTCCAGGCGCTGGTCAAAAGCTTCCCCTTCCATGTCCATCCCGGCATTCTTCCCACAATTACCGCCAGGCTTTCCGCCAGCGAACCCACCCATTCCGAGCACCTCGACCAGTTTCTCGCGATCCTGCATTTCCGCCAGACCATGCACAAGGAGCTCTCTTCATGACCGCGCCCGCTACCCAACACTCACCTTCTGACAGCTCGTCGATCCTTCGCCAGCACGCGGAAACGCAATTCGCGGGAGAGCTTGCCGCGCTCGCCGCAGCCGACATCCGCCAGAAACCTCCCTCGTGGAAACTCTCTCCCTGGGCCGTCGCCACCTATCTTCTCGGCGGAAAACTCGACAATGGCGCCATCATCACTCCCAAGTACATCGGCAGTAAACGCATCATTGAGATCGCCGTCGCCACCCTGGCCACCGATCGCGCCCTGCTTCTCCTGGGCGTCCCCGGCACCGCGAAAACGTGGGTCTCCGAGCACCTCGCCGCCGCCATCTCCGGCGATTCCACCCTCCTCATTCAAGGCACCGCCGGCACCTCCGAAGAACAAATCCGCTACGGCTGGAACTACGCCGAGCTTCTCGCCAAAGGTCCCTCCGCCAAAGCCCTCGTCCCCTCCCCGATGATGGTCGCCATGCGCGAAGGCAAAATCGCCCGCGTCGAGGAACTCACCCGTATCCCTGCCGACGTGCAAGACACCCTCATCACCATCCTCTCCGAAAAAACGCTTCCCATCCCCGAACTTGGACTGGAAACCCAGGCCGTCAAAGGCTTCAACGTCATCGCCACGGCCAACAACCGCGATCGCGGCGTCAACGAACTCTCCTCCGCCCTCAAACGCCGCTTCAATACCGTCATCCTCCCCACTCCTGACACCGCCGATGAAGAAATCGCCATCGTCCAGCAGCGCGTCGCCTCCCTCGGCCGCGCCCTGGAAATCCCCGCCGAGCCTCCCGCCCTCGAACAGATTCGCCGCATCGTCACCGTCTTCCGTGAGCTGCGCGATGGCAAAACCACCGACGGCAAATCCAAGCTCAAATCCCCCTCCGGCACCCTCTCCACCGCCGAGGCCATCTCCGTCGTCACCTCCGGCCTCACCCTCGCCGCCCACTTCGGCGACGGCACCCTCCGCGCCGCCGACGTCGCCTCCGGCCTCACCGGCGCGGTCATCAAAGACCCCGTCCAGGACCGCCTCGCCTGGCAGGAATACCTCGAAACCATCGTCAAAGAACGCGACGGCTGGAAAGACCTCTACCGCGCCTGCAAGGAACAACTCTGAGTCCGATGCCCACCGCCACGCACATCTTCGGCGTAAGACACCACGGCCCGGGCTCCGCGCGCTCTCTCCGCCACGCTCTCGAACAATTGAAACCCAACGTCGTTCTCATCGAAGGCCCTCCCGACGCCGACTCCCTCCTCCCCCTCGCCACTCACGCTCAAACCAAACCTCCTGTCGCCCTCCTCCTCTACGCGCTGGACAACCCCAAGCAAGCCGTCTTCTACCCCTTCGCCGTCTTCTCCCCCGAATGGCAAGCCATCACCTACGCCCTCGAGCAAAACATCCCCGTCCGTTTCATGGACCTCCCCATCACCCACCGCTTCGCTCTCTTGCCCGAAAAGTTGGCCCCTTCGATCGCTTCCGCCCCACCGCCCGAAGATGCGTCCCACGAACCCACGCCCCAAGAAACGGACAAAAATCCACCCACCGCATCCGGCCCCGATCACATCGAAAATAGAAACTCGAAAATCGAAAATCCGCCCGACATCGACCCTCTCCACGCCCTCGCCCAAGCCGCCGGCTACGACGACGCCGAGCGCTTCTGGGATCACCTCGTCGAGCACCGCACCGACTCCACCGACCTCTTCACCGCCATCCTCGAAGCCATGTCCGCGCTCCGCGCCAACTCACCCCCGCGCCCCGATCCTCTCGGCATCGAAGCCAAACGCGAAGCCTTCATGCGCAAAACCATCCGCGCCGCCATGAAGGAAGGCCACGAGAAAATCGCCGTCGTCTGCGGCGCCTGGCACGCTCCCGTTCTCCTCCCCGATAAAATGCCTCCCGCCGCCGAAGACAGCAAAACCCTCGCCGGCATGCCCAAAACTAAAGTCGCCGCCGCCTGGGTCCCCTGGACCTATGGCCGACTCACCAGCGCCTCCGGCTACGGCGCCGGCATCACTTCCCCCGGCTGGTACCACCACCTCTTCACCAACACCCACCGTGAATCCACCGTCGCACGATGGTTCGCCAAAATCGCCCACCTCCTCCGCGCCCAGGACCTCGACTGCTCCTCCGCTCACATCATCGAAGCCACACGCCTCACCGAAACTCTCGCCGCCTTCCGCGGCCGCGCGCTCCCCACCCTCACCGAAATCAACGAGGCAACCCTCACCGTCCTCACCTTCGGCAACACCGCACCCCTCGCCCTCATCCACAACAAGCTCATCGTCTCCGAATCTCTCGGCGCCGTCCCCAGCGAAGGCCCCATCGCCCCGCTCCAACTCGATCTCCAGCGGCAGCAGAAACGCTTGCGCTTCGCGCCCGACGCCGAACAAAAAACCGTCGAGCTCGACCTCCGCAAACCCAACGACCTCGAACGCTCCCGGCTCCTCCATCGCCTCAATCTGCTCAACATCCCCTGGGGCCGGGCCCCACGCGGCTTCACCGGCCGCTCCAAGGGCACCTTCAAGGAACCCTGGCGACTCCAGTGGCAACCGGAATTCGCCGTGTCGCTGATCGAAGCCGGCGTCCTCGGCAACACTCTTTACGACGCCGCCACCTCCATCGCCCGCCAAGCCGCCGCCAAAGCCGCCGATCTTCCCCCCATCACCGCGCTGCTCGAACAGGTTCTGCTCGCCGATTTACCCGAAGCCATCCGCTTCCTCATGCGCCGCCTCGAAAATCTCGCCGCCGTCGCCGCCGACCTCAAGCACATGATGGCCGCTCTCCCGCCCCTGGCCAACGCCCTCCGCTACGGCAACGTCCGCAACACCGACACCTCCCTCATCGCCCATGTCGTCTCCTCACTCGCCACCCGCATCACCATCGGCTTGCCCACCGCCTGCAGCTCCCTCAACGATGAAGCCGCCGCCGAAATGGATTCCCTCCTCGCCTCCACCCACACCGCCCTCCAGCTCTTAAGCGCTCCAGACACCGCTGAGTCCTCAGTACCCAGCACTCAGCACTTGTTCCCCGACTGGCTCCGCACCCTCGCAACCCTGTCGGATCAGTCCACCCTCCACGGCCTCCTCGCCGGCCATACCACCCGCCTCCTCCTCGACGCCAAACACATCACACCCGACATCGCCGCCACGAGCATGTCGCTCGCCCTCTCCCCCGCCGCAGACCCCGCCCGCGCCGCCGCCTGGGTCGAAGGCTTCCTCAAAGGCTCCGGCCTCATTCTCCTCCACGACGACACGCTCTGGAACGTCCTCGACGGCTGGCTCACCCACCTTTCCGCCGACGCGTTCTCCAACTCCCTCCCCCTCCTGCGCCGCTCCTTCTCCCTCTTCCCCTCCCCCGAACGCAAACAAATGGGCCGAAAAGTGAAGGCCGACAACCAAAAATCCACACGCGCCTCCTCGCTCTCCACGGATCTCGACGAATCCCGCGCAGCCGCCGTCCTGCCCCTCCTCCAAAAAATTCTCGGCCTCCCGGAGACTGCCGCATGACCAATCCATCACCCACCGCCCATCCCCCCGCTTCCGTTACGCCCGAAGAACGCCTCCGCCGCTGGCGCCTCGTCCTCGGAGGCAACGAAGCCGACGGCATCAAAATGGATCTCTCCGCATCCGACGCCAACATCGACGCCGCCCTCGCCGCACTCTACGGCGGCGGTAACAACCTGCTCGGCAACGGCAAATCCAAAGACCGCTCCGCAGGCCTCGGCGCATCCGCTCCCAACGTCGCCCGCTGGCTCGGCGACATCCGCAACTACTTCCCCTCCTCCGTCGTCAAAATCATGCAGACCGACGCCCTCGAACGCCTCAACCTCAAACAAATGCTCCTCGAACCTGAAATGCTCGAAGCCGTCGAACCCGACGTCCACCTCGTCTCCACGCTCATCTCCCTCAAATCCGTCATCCCCAATAAAACCAAGGAAACCGCTCGCCTCGTCGTCCGCAAAGTCGCCGACGAACTCGAACGCCGCCTCACGCAACAGATGCGCCAGGCCGTCGCCGGCGCTCTCAACCGCGCCCAGCGCAACCGCCGCCCCAAGCACAACGAAATCGACTGGCACCGCACCATCCGCGCGAATCTCAAACATTTTCAGCCCCCCTACCAGACCATCATCCCCGAAACCCGCATCGGCTATGGCCGCAAAAAATCCCAGCTCCGCGACATCATCCTCTGCGTCGATCAGTCCGGCTCCATGGCCTCCTCCGTCGTTTACGCTTCCATCTTCGCTGCGGTCCTCGCCACCATCCCCGCCGTGCGCACCTCGCTGGTCGTCTTCGATACCGCCGTCGTTGACCTGACCGAAGAACTCAAAGACCCCGTCGACGTCCTCTTCGGCACCCAGCTTGGCGGCGGCACCGATATCAACAAAGCACTCGCCTATTGCCAATCCCTCATCCGCCAGCCCACCGATACCATCCTCATCCTCATCTCCGATCTCTACGAAGGCGGCAACCGCGACGAACTCCTCCAACGCGCCGCCGCCATCGCCGCCGCCGGAGCCCAGTGCATCGCCCTCCTCGCCCTTTCCGACGATGGCTCCCCGGGTTACGACCACAAGGTCGCCGCTCACTTCGCTTCCCTCGACATCCCCTCCTTCGCCTGCACCCCCGATCTCTTCCCCGAACTTATGGCCGCGGCTATCTCCCGCCAGCCGCTTACGCCCTGGATCGCCGCGCGTGGTATTCCCGCCGGCGCTCGCTGACCCCGAGACGGGCACGCTTCATCCCCTGGGCGACGGCGCTTTTCATGGCCCCGCCAATCGATCGGGCTCGTGGTCCACAATTCCCTCCATCTCAGTGTCATCAGCGACATACCATTCGGCTGAGGCATCTTCTTTGCTCGCGGCTGACGAGATGCTTTCGCGCTCTGGAATGAACCAACGTGTGGACAGGCCGTCCTGACGGCGCGCTCTGAAACAAGGCACTTCCGGTGGACTCAGCGTGCGCCCTGACAAACGGTCGTGGCGTTCGCGGCACAAGATGGGGGAAATGGCAGCGGAGACGTAAGCACAGCAAGGAGCTGCGGGCCTGGAAGGTTTGTGAAGCGAGAAGCCGATGGAGCGACGGGTTATAGCCGTTCGCGGAACCGTGCAAGGTGTGGGGTTTCGGCCGTTTGTGTATGGGCTGGCGGCGAAATTGCAGCTTGGCGGGTCCGTGAGAAATGATTCCGGAGGCGTGACCATCGAGGTGGAGGGGGAGCCGGGGCAGGTGGAGGCGTTTCTGGCGGATTTGACGGATCAGCCGCCACCGCTGGCAAGAATTGAGGGGCTGCGATGGGAGCGTCGCGAGCCGCGAGGGGAGCGGGATTTTCGGATTCGGCCGAGCGTTGTAAGCGGGCGTGGGGAGGTGTTGATTTCGCCGGACGTGGCGACGTGTACGGAGTGCTTGCGCGAGTTGTTTGATCGCGCGGATCGGCGGTATCGGTATCCATTTTTGAATTGCACGAATTGCGGCCCGCGGCTGACGATAGTGACAGGCTATCCCTATGACCGCTCCCGAACCACGATGGCGGGGTTTAAGCTGTGCGCGGCATGCCGGGCGGAATATGAAGACCCGGGGAATCGGCGGTTTCATGCGCAGCCGACGGCGTGCGCGGTATGCGGGCCGAGACTGGGGGCTGCGGATGGGCAGGGGCGAATAGTAATAGTCAACGATGCGCTGGCGTGGTTCGCGGAGGCGCTGCGCGGGGGAGGGATCGGCGCGATGAAAGGGTTGGGGGGATATCACCTCGTGTGCGATGCGCGTAATGAAAGGGCAGTGCGCGAGTTGCGGCAACGGAAGGAGCGGGCAGAAAAACCGTTTGCCGTCATGGTGCGGAATGTGGGCGCGGCCCGGGAACTCTGCGAGGTGGCGGTGAAGGAGGGGGAATTGCTGGAATCGTGGCGACGGCCGATTGTGTTGTTGCGGAAAGGTGCGGGAGCAGCGGCGGCGGAACAGTGCGCGCCCGGGAATGGCTGGCTGGGGGTGATGCTGCCCTACACGCCGCTGCATCACCTGTTAATGGCGGAGATGGGTGACCGGGCGGTGCTGGTGATGACCAGCGGCAATCGGAGCGATGAACCGATTGCAACCGGAGAGCCGGAGGTGTTTGACCGGTTGAAGGGGATTGCGGACGCCTACTTGACGCACGATCGGCCGATCCACGTGCGGTGCGATGATTCGGTGGTGCGGGTGGAAGGCGGGGAATATTATCCGCTGCGGCGGTCGCGCGGATATGCGCCGCAGGGTGTGCGCATGCCGGTGACCTGCGGGGAGGCGCTGCTGGCGGTCGGGGGACAGTTGAAGAATACGTTTGGATTGATGGCGGCGGGATCGGGGCAGGCGATCTTGAGCCAGCATGTGGGCGATCTGGATCATCCGGCGGCACTGCGCGCGTTTGAGCGCGACATCGGGTTGTATGAAAGGCTATTCGGGATCCGGCCCCGTGTGCTCGTGCATGATCTTCATCCGGATTACGCCTCGACGCGCTATGCCCGGCGGCGTGCGGAGGCGGAGGGATTGAAGCTCATGGCGGTGCAACATCATCACGCGCACATAGCGGCGTGCCTGGCGGAGCATCAGTTGCACGAGCGGGTGATCGGGGTGAGTTTTGACGGGACGGGATGCGGAACGGACGGAGCGGTGTGGGGCGGAGAGTTTTTGCTGGCCGATTTGCGGGATTTTGAGCGGGCGGCGCATTTGCGGTACGTCGCCATGCCGGGCGCGGATGCGGCGGTGCGCGAGCCCTGGCGGATGGCGCTGGCGCAACTGATGGACGCGGGGGTGGAGCAAGGCGTGGCGATGCTCGCGGGGCGCGTGGGCGAGCGGCCCGTGCGGACGGCTGGGCAGATGATCCGGCGACGGTTCAACGCGCCTCCGACATCGAGCATGGGGCGGCTGTTCGATGCGGTGGCGTCAATCGTGGGCGTGCGCGATCGGGTGGGATTCGAGGGGCAGGCGGCGATGGAACTCGAGCAATTGGCGGAAGGGTTGCCGGCGGAAGAAGCGTATCCAGTGCAGCTTGTGGAGGGCGACGCCGGGGGCGGCTGGATCATCGACACGCGGCCCCTGGTGCGGGCGATTGCGGCGCAGCTGCGCGAGGACGTGGATCGGCGGAGGATCGCGCGCCGGTTTCACAGCACCGTGGCGGCAATGATCGGGCAAGTCTGTGTGCGGCTCCGCGCGGCGACCGGAATCGAGAAAGTGGCCCTGAGCGGGGGAGTTTTCATGAACGGGGTATTGCTGGAAGAAACGCAACGCATTTTGCGGCGGCATGCGATGTTGCCGCTGACGCACACGCAGGTGCCTGCCAACGATGGGGGCATCAGCTTTGGACAACTGGCGATCGCGGCGGCGCGGATTGGAGAAAGCTCATGTGCTTAGGCATTCCCGGAAAAGTGACCAGGACGTTCGAAGAGCACGGCGTGCTGATGGGCAAGGTGGACTTCGGCGGCGTGAGCAAGCAGGTATGCCTGGGACATGTCTCGGACGTGCAGGTGGGCGAATACGTGCTGGTGCATGTGGGCTTTGCGCTCTCGAAGATCGATCCGGAGGAGGCGGGGAAGGTCTTTACGTTTCTCGAGAAGATGAAGCAGTTGGATGAATTGCAGGTGCCATCGCCATGAAGTATCTGGACGAATATCGTGATGCGGGGGCGGCGAAGAAGCTGGCGGATGCGATTGCGCGCACGGTGACGCGGCCGTGGGTGATCATGGAAATGTGCGGAGGCCAGACGCACACGATCGTGAAGTACGGGGTGGATCGGATCATTCCGGAGGCGATCGAGCTGGTGCACGGGCCGGGCTGTCCGGTGTGTGTCACATCGCTGGAGATGATCGACCGGGCGCACGCGATCGCGGAGCGGAAGGATGTGATCTTCACGAGTTTCGGAGACATGCTGCGCGTGCCGGGATCGCGCGGCGATTTGCTGGCGCTCAAGAGCCGGGGGGCGGACATCCGGATTGTGTATTCGCCCTTGGATGCGGTGAATCTGGCGGCGGCGAATCCGGGGAAGAAGGTGGTGTTTTTTGCGATCGGTTTTGAAACGACGGCGCCGCCCAACGCGATGGCGGTGTGGATGGCGCACAAGCGGGGGCTGAAGAATTTCAGCGTGCTGGTGTCGCACGTACTGGTGCCGCCGTCGATGACGTCCATCCTGCAGACGCCGGGGAACCGGGTGCAGGCGTTTCTGGGACCGGGGCACGTGTGCACGGTGATGGGGTGCGAAGAGTACGTGCCGATCACAAAGTATTACAAGGTGCCGATCGTGGTGACGGGATTTGAGCCGGTGGACATGCTGGAGGGGATTTACATGACGGTGAAGCAGTTGGAGGCGGGGGAGCACCGCATGGAAAACCAGTACAGCCGGGCGGTGCGGCATGAAGGGAACCTGCAATCGCGCCGATTGATCGAGGATGTGTTTGAAATCTGCGACCGCAAGTGGCGCGGCGTCGGGATCATTCCCAAGAGCGGCTACAAGCTGCGCTACGAATATCGGGACCACGATGCGGAACGGCTGTTTGAAGTGGATGACATTGAGACGCAGGAATCCACCGAGTGCATCAGCGGGCAGATTCTGCGGGGCTTGAAGAAGCCGCATGATTGCGCGGCATTTGGCAAGCGGTGCACGCCACAGGCCCCGCTGGGGGCGACGATGGTATCCAGTGAGGGCGCGTGCGCGGCCTATTACGCGTATGGGCGGCATCTGGAAGGGCGCGGGATACCTCGCTGCGGCAAGACAGAATCGGAACTGGTGCAGATTGGAGGCGTGCGATGACGATGCAAGCCACGCCGCCGGTGACTCGCCCGGGAACGGCGACGACTTTCGCAGCGGGAGAATTGGCCGGAAAGGTCCTGCGGCAGGCGCGGGAAGCGGCACGGGTGAAGGAGGATTTTTTCGCGGTGGAGGCGGAGCGAATCGCGGCATGCTGCCAGGCAATGGCGGATGCGTTCAGCAAAGGCGGGAAGCTGCTGGTGTTTGGCAACGGAGGGAGTTGCTGCGACGCCATGCACATGGCTGTCGAATGCACGCATCCGATCATCGAGCGGCGCCCGGCGCTGCCGGCGTTGGCGCTCACGACTGACATGGCGACGCTGACGGCGATCGGCAATGACCAGGATTTTTCGCTGGCGTACGTGCAGCAATTGCGGCTGCTGGCGCGACCGGGCGACATCGCCATGGGAATGTCAACCAGCGGCAAGTCGTCGAACGTGAACCGGGCGCTCCAGGCCGCTCGGGAGCTGGGGATGTTGACGATCGGCTATGCGGGTCGGGACGGCGGACGGATGCCGGCCCATTGCGATTACTGCTTTGTGATCCCCAGCTTCAGCATTCCACGCATCCAGGAAACGCAGGAAACCCTGCTGCACATCATGTGGGATTTGGTGCACGTGATTCGCGGCGAGGAGGATGTGCTGTGACGATGATCGAGAACAATGGCTCCGGGATCGATGTCTCGGGTTTTACGACCTGTCCGTTGCCGCTGACGGATTACGATCGGATTCTGCTGGGCCACGGAAGCGGCGGGACGCTGAGCAACGATCTGTTGCGAAAGGTTTTCCTGCCCGCGCTTGGAAACACGACGTTGGACAGCCTCGAGGATCAGGCGACGCTGCGCTTGCCGACGGGAACCGCACGGGTCGCGTTTACGACGGATTCGTTTGTGGTCAAGCCGCTGTTTTTCCCCGGCGGGGACATTGGAAAATTGGCGGTGCATGGAACGGTGAATGATCTGGCGGTGGGCGGCGCCAAGCCACTGTTTTTGTCCGCTGCGTTCATTCTGGAGGAGGGACTGCCGATCGAAGACCTGCGGCGGATCGTCAGGTCCATGCAGGCGGCGTGCGCCGAGGCGGGCGTGGCGCTGGTGACGGGAGACACGAAAGTGGTTGATCGAGGGAAAGGCGATCAGATATTCATCGCGACGTCGGGTATCGGCATCGTGCCGGAGGGCCGGTGCCTGTCGATCCACAACGCGCGACCGGGAGATCATGTGCTGATTTCAGGGACGATTGGGGATCATGGGATCGCGATCATGTCGGTGCGGGAGGGAATTGAGTTTGAGACGGTGCTGGAGAGCGATAGCGCGCCGCTGACAGACTTGGTTCGGGTGATGCTCGACGAGTGTCCGGAGATTCGGTGCATGCGCGATCCGACGCGCGGCGGGTTGTCGAGCGCGCTCAATGAAATGGCCGGTGCGTCAAAGGTGGGCGTGCGGCTGGACGAAACGTCGCTGCCGGTGAAGCCGGAGGTCAAAGCGGCGTGCGAGATGCTGGGCTTGGACCCGCTGTATGTGGCAAACGAAGGAAAACTTATGGCAGTCGTTCCCGCTGAGCATTCGGACCGCGTTTTGCGGGCAATGCGGGAGCATCCGTTGGGCAGACACGCGGCGCGCATCGGGGAAGTGGTCGACGACCACCTGGCGATGGTGGTAATGCGCTCGCTGGTCGGAGGAGAACGCGTGGTCACGATGATCGCCGGCGAACAGTTGCCGCGAATCTGCTGAATAGAGCGAGGTTGAATTCCCGAGAAAGGATGTGCGTCCATGCCCCTGCCCGCCGCCGCCGCGTCTGAATTGGACGTCGCTCCCTATGGCCGAAAAACGCAGAAGGCTCCGGCCGTCAAGGAGGTGCACATCCTGTGGATCACGGCGGGATTGAGCTGCGATGGCGATTCGGTATCCGTGACGGCGGCGGAACAGCCAAGCATTGAGGATGTGGTGCTTGGGGCGATTCCTGGCCTGCCCAAGGTGCACCTGCACAATCCGGTGCTGGCCTATGAAGTCGGCGATGAGTTCATGAAGCCCTTCTTCGACGCCTGGCAGGGAAAGCTCGATGCGCCGTTCGTTCTCGTGGTGGAGGGATCTATTCCCAATGAAAACATCAAGCGCGAAGGCTACTGGGCGGCGGTGGGGACGAACGTCCAGACGGGGCAGCCCATCACGACCTGCGAATGGATCGACCGCCTGGCGCCCAAGGCGTTCGCAGCCATCGCGATCGGGACTTGCGCCACTTACGGCGGCATCCATGCCATGCAGGGCAATCCCACCGGCGCCATGGGCCTGGCCGATTATCTCGGGAAGACATGGCGTTCGGCGGCGGGGCTTCCTGTCGTGAATGTGCCGGGGTGCCCCGTGCAGCCGGACAATTTCATGGAGACGGTGCTGTACCTGCTGTATCAGGCGGCGGGGATCGCGCCGATGATCCCGCTCGATGAACACCTGCGCCCAACGTGGCTATTCGGCAAGACGGTGCACGAGGGCTGCGACCGCGCGGGGTATTACGAACAGGGCGACTTTGCGCACGAATATGGATCGCCCAAGTGCCTGGTGAAGATCGGCTGCTGGGGGCCGGTGGTCAATTGCAACGTGACCAAGCGCGGATGGATGGCGGGAATCGGCGGCTGCCCGAACGTGGGCGGAATCTGCATTGCCTGCACAATGCCGGGATTTCCCGACAAATTCATGCCCTTCATGGACGAACCGCCGGGCGGAAGCATTTCGTCCGTGGCGGTCGGGGCATATGGCCGCATCATCCGCAACCTGCGCGCGATCACCAACAGCACGGCCAACAAAGAACCCAAGTGGCGCCACCGGGGCTCGCACCTGACCACCGGATACCACCCCACGACGTATCACTAACCGACGTTCGCCGGCAACTTCGTGTCGCAGAAGTTCATCTCTCTCGCTGAAAAAGGAACGCACTGATGACCACGCTTACGGGTTCGCAATTCACTGACAAAACAGATGTGCTTCCGGCTCCGAAGACTCCGGACGCCAAATCGAAGCTTGTAGAAATGAGCTGGGACCCGATTACGCGAATCGTCGGCAGTTTGGGTATCTATACAAAGATCGATTTCGCCGCTAAGAAAGTGGCCGAATGTTACTCCACTTCCTCGATCTTTCGCGGCTACAGCGTGTTCATGAAGGGCAAGGACCCGCGCGACGCCCACTTCATCACCTCACGCATCTGCGGCATCTGTGGCGACAATCACGCTACCTGCGCCGTATATGCCCAGAATATGGCCTTCGGCATCAAAAGCCCGGCAATGGCCGAGTGGATCGTGAACCTCGGCGAGGCGGCCGAATACATGTTCGATCACAATATCTTCCAGGACAATCTGGTGGGCGTGGATTTCTGCGAGCAGATGGTCAGGGAGACGAATCCCGGCGTCCTGGCGCTGGCCGAGAAAACCGAGGCGCCCCACGCCAAGGATCACGGCTACAAAACCGTCGCGGACATCATGCGTGCCCTCAACCCCTTCACCGGAGAATTCTATCGCGAAGCCCTCTGCATGAGCCGGCTGACGCGCGAGATGTTCTGCCTCATGGAAGGCCGCCACGTGCATCCCTCGACGCTCTATCCCGGCGGCGTGGGCACGGTGCCGACGATCCAGCTTTTTACCGACTTCCTCACGCGGCTGATGAAATACGTGGAATTCATGAAGAAGGTCGTGCCGCTGCATGATGACCTGTTCGACTTCTTCTACAAGGCCCTGCCCGGCTATGAGAAGGTGGGCCAGCGGCGGATCCTGCTGGGGTGCTGGGGGGCGTTCAACGATCCCAGTGTGTGCGACTACAAGTATCAGAACATGAACCGTTGGGGCAAAGCGATGTACGTGACCCCCGGCATCATCGTCGACGGCCAACTGGTGACCAACAACCTCGTGGACATCAACCTGGGTATTCGCATTCTCCTGGGAAGTTCCTATTACCAGGACTGGCAGGACTCGGGCGAAACATTCGTCTCGCACGATCCCCTGGGCAACCCCATTGACAAGCGTCATCCATGGAATCAGACCACAACGCCAAAGCCGCAGAAACGGGACTTTGGCGGAAACTATACATGGGTGATGTCTCCCCGCTGGCACGACAAGCGGACAGGGGACGACCTCGCGCTGGACACCGGCGGCGGGCCGATCGCGCGGTTGTGGTCGACGGCGCTCTCCGGGCTGGTGGACATCGGCTACGTGAAAGCGACCGGGAACAGCGTCAAGATTTATCTTCCCAGGACGATCCTGAAGCCGGAAGCGGAATTCGAGTGGAAGATTCCGCAGTGGAGCAACGCCATCGAACGCGATCGCGCCCGCACTTACTTCCAGGCGTATGCGGCGGCATGCGCCCTGTATTTCTGCGAGAAGGCCATGGCGGAACTGTACAAGGGCAACACGAAAACCTTCCAGGAATTCCAGGTGCCCGACGAAGCGATCGGCTGCGGCTTCCATGAAGCGGTGCGCGGGGTGCTGTCCCACCACGTGGTCATCCGCAACGGCAAGATCGCCAACTATCATCCCTATCCACCAACGCCATGGAACGCGAGCCCGCGCGATTCCCACGGGACGCCGGGGCCCTATGAGGACGCGATCCAGAACACGCCGATCTTCGAAGAGAACGGCCCGGAGAAATTCAAGGGCATCGACATCATGCGGGCGGTGCGGAGCTTCGATCCGTGCCTCCCTTGCGGCGTGCACATGTACAACGGCGCGGCGAAGCTGCTGGAAATGCGGCACGTTCCGATGTTCGGCATTCAGGCCTAACGTGGAGTCCTCATGAGCCAGATGACCCAGGATCCACCGGCGCACGACGAAGCGGCGCGGGACCAGGACTTCCAGTCCCAGATGGGACGCCTCGCGGAACTTCTGGAACAGGCCCGGCAGATTGGCGACCCGGACGCACGGGAGGCCACCGGCGAAATCATCCGCGCGCTGATGGATTTTCACGGGGCGGCGCTGGCGCGCATCGTGGAGCGCATGAACGATGGCGGCGAGCTCGGGCGCGAAATGCTTGGAGCCTGCGCGCGCGACGATCTCGCCGGAAGCCTGCTCGTGCTCTACGGCCTGCATCCCTGCAACGTCACCGAACGCGTGCACATGGCACTTGAAAAACTGCGGCCAACACTGGCGCGCCACGGCGGATCGGTGGAACTCGTGGGCGTGACCGATGACGGCACGGTGCGGCTGGCGTTTGAAGGAAAGGCTCCCACTTGCGGGTCAACGATCCGCGCGCTCCGGGAAACGATCGAGCAAGCAGTCTACGATCGCGCCCCGGACATTGCCGCCGTGGAGATCGCCGGTCTTGAGCAGCCGGCCGCGGAGAAGGGATTCGTGTCGGTGGAGCAAGTGCTGGCCGGAATTCACAAACACGCGTGAAGAGGGCATGACTTATGTTTGGCAACAATCCCCCGAAGCCGGTGCACGTGAAGGGGACCAACAAGGGTGAGGAGATGGTGATCCATCACGGGCGCGAACCGGGCCGTGCTGAAGAAGGCAAGAACGGATATCGCAGCGCGCGGGATTCGACGTCGCTGAACCCCGACAAGCACGGTCCGATCGATCCGCGCATGCCGGAGATGCCGCCGGCCTGAGACCGTGCTCCTGGAGTGTGAATACCAATGCAAGCAAGCGCGGAACAAATGGGCACGCCGCTGGAAAGTGCTCCGCGAGCACATCCGTTGGCCGCGTTGAGACGCCTGGCCCGGCCGCGGGCGCTGCTGGAACGGTGCGAGCTGTGTGCGGCGCCATTGTCCAGCGACCACCAGCACGTCATTGAGCCGGCCACGCGGCAGGTGACGTGTGCGTGCGATGCCTGCGCTATTCTCTTTGGCAACCAGACCCGTCTGCGGCGGATCCCTCGGGATGCCGAGTATTGGCCCGACTTTGTCCTGCCCGACGCGCAATGGGAAGCGCTGGGCGTGCCGATCGCCTTGGCATTCTTCTTTCGCAGCAGCGCGCAGGATCACCTTGTGACGATGTATCCAAGCCCGGGCGGCGCGACGGAAGCCGTGCTTGCCGAGGACGTGTGGAACATTCTCTGCGCCGACAATCCGCAATTGGCGACGTTGGAAGCGGATGTGGAAGCCCTGCTCGTGAACCGCATGCGCGGCGCGCGCGACTATTATCGTGCGCCGATCGATGAGTGTTTCCGTCTCGTGGGCCTGGTCCGGGCGCATTGGCGCGGCCTTTCGGGGGGCCGGGCAATGTGGGATCAATTCGACATCTTCTTCCGGAAGCTGCGGGAGCGCGCAGGAAAGAGGACGCATGCCTGACCTTTCGTTTCATGTCGAGAGCGCCCAGGCAGTGCGTTACGCAGCCTCGCCCTTGCTGACGTTGCGGGTGGTCATCCGGCAGAACGCTCCCCCCGGCGGCGCACCCTCCGAAATCCAAAGCATCGCCCTCCAGTGCCAGGTGCGCCTGGAGCCCGGGCTGCGTCGCTATTCGCCTGGCGAGCAGGAAAAGCTCTACGAACTATTTGGCGAACCGCGGCGATGGGGGCAGACGGTCCGAAGTACGCTGTGGGTGAACACGTCCGCCGCAGTGCCCGGATTCATCGAACAAACGTCCGTCGATATGCCGGTGCCCTGCACGTTCGATTTCAACATTGCACAGACAAAATACTTTCATGCGCTTGAGGACGGCATGGCGCCCCTGTGCCTGCTGTTCAGCGGCACCGTTTTCTACCATGACGCCGAAGGTTCCCTGCGCATCCAGCAGATTCCCTGGGAAAAGGAAGCATCATTTCAGTTTCCCGTGCGCGTGTGGAAGGAGATGATGGACTTGTATTACCCCAACACGGCGTGGTTGTGCGTGCACCGCGACCTGCTGGACCGCTTGGCGCAGTTCAAGGTGCAAAACGGTTCGCCGAGCTGGGATCATGCCCTGGAGTCCCTGCTCTCTGCGACCAACATGACGATCGGCGCGGAGGTGTCGCCATGAACGAATCACGCGTGGATGCGATTGCCCGGGCGGTGCTCTATGAGGGATACGTGCTTTATCCCTATCGCCCGTGCGTAAAAACGCGGCAGCGCTGGACGTTCGGCGGAGTTCTTCCGCGAGGCTACGTGGCGCATGCAGCGGCGGGTGATCTGGACCACATGCAGAATCAATGCCTCGTCGCAGCGGGTGGCGAAGCGCGACTCTCCGTGCGCGCACGATTCTTGCATCTTATGAATCGCCGCGTGCAGGCCGGTCCTGAGTTCCGTGATGTGCCGTCGCTGCGCGCAGGCGCATGCGCGTATCAGGCCTGGCAGGAGGCGGTGGAGCGCGAAGTAGGCATTGAAGACTTGCCGATGGAGGAACTCGTCGGCGGGGCGGTCCGCCAGACGTTCTCCTTCCCCGCGAGCCAGACGGAACAAATCATCCGCGAAGAGGGAAAGCCCATCGGCCGGCTGGTTCGCGAACAGCACCCCGTGAGCGGGCGGGTGGAGATTTCGGCGGAAGGGGCACCGGGCGATCTGGTCCGGCTCATGGTGCGCGTCTCAAACACAACACCCGTGAACGAGGAGATCGACCGTGATCGGGCAATGCTCCAGGCGTTCGCCTCGACGCACCTGATCCTCCATCTCGACGCCGGCGCGTTTATGTCGATGACCGATCCTCCCGCGACGGCCGCCACCGCAGCCGCGGCCTGTGAGAACATCGGCTGCTGGCCCGTGCTGGTGGGCGAGCCCGGTCAGACCGACACCCTTTTGGCGTCGCCCATCATCCTCCCGGACTATCCGCAGATCGCGCCCGAAAGTCCCGGCGACCTCTTCGATGGATGCGAGATCGATGAAATCCTCACGCTGCGCATCATGACCCTCACCGACGAAGAGAAGCGGCAGGCGACGGCCGTCGACCCGCGCGTGATGGCGCTCATGGAGCGCACGCAGTCCCTGGCGCGCGACCAACTGATGAATCTCCACGGAACGATGCGGAACGTTGCACCGCTTTCGCCGGAGGTGCGATATGGCGGATGAATTCCCGCGTCCGGAATGCGAAACCGATGAGCCCGCATGGCCCTGCGACAACCCCTTCACAGACAAGAAGTCGCTGGAGAAGTTCCTCGCGGCAGGCATCGAGCTGCACCCCGGCGATCGCGTGCGCCTCCGCCCGCGCGGCGGCGCCGATATTCTCGATCTGGCATTGGCCGGCAAATCCGCCACCATCACCGCCATTGAACAGGATTACGAAAACAACATCCACCTCGCGGTAACTGTGGATGACGACCCGGGCAAAGATTTCGGCATCACCGGTAAACCCGGCCACCGCTTCTTTTTCCGCCCAGATGAAATCGAACTCCTCACCGAGGAGCCCTCCTGATGCCTCAGCCGCCCCATATCCTGATTGCCGGCATCGGCAATATCTTTCTGGGCGATGACGCCTTCGGATGCGAAGTGGCCCAGCGCCTTCTGTCGCGGCCACAACGCCAGCACGTGCGCGTCGTCGACTTCGGCATTCGTGGGCTGGACCTCGTATACGCCCTGCAGGATGGCTATGACCTCGTGATCCTGATCGACGCGGTTTCCCGCGACGAAGGACCGCCGGGAACGCTCTATCTCCTCGAGCCCCAGCTTACCGGCCCCATCGAAGACGCATTGATCGATCCGCATTCGCTGGATCCCGTAAAGGTCCTTCGCACTGCGCTTTCCCTGGGCGCAAAGCTGCGGAAGGTATTGCTCGTGGGCTGCGAACCGGCGACGCGGCCGGATGATATTGATGCAGGTGAAATGCCGCCGGGATTGTCGCCGCCGGTGTCCGCGGCGGTGGAGGGGGCGGTTGATCTTGTGGAATCGGTCCTGAAACGCTTCAGCGGTGCGTGTCCCGCCGATCGCGTGCTCGAGGCCCAGAAGGAGGCAAGCGCATGTCCGCAATGAAAAAGAGCTGCTGCTCCGGTTCGCTGAGCGAGCACCGCTGGTCCATCGCCGGCGCTGTCCTGCTGTTGTTGGGAGCGCTGGGCCTCTACTGGCTTTGGCCCGAAATTCAGCGCTACGCGAAGATCAAACGGATGTGAGCGGGCGGCACGGCGATGCATGAATTGTCCATTGCACTGAGCATCGTGGAAGTCGCGGGCGAAGAGGCCGCGCGGCGAGGTGCCGCCGTCCGCGCCGTGCACCTCCGCCTCGGCCCCTTGAGCGGCGTGGTGGCGGACGCACTCCTGTTTTCCTGGGACATCGCCTCTGAATCGACCCCGCTACAAGGCTCCCGCCTGGTGATCCAGCACGCCCCCGTGCGCGCATGGTGTCCGGCATGTGCCCGTGAACAAACAATCGAGTCGGTCCAGATGATGGTCTGTCCAACCTGCGGCACGCCAACGCCGGAAGTTCGCGCCGGCCGTGAACTCGAAGTGACGGGCCTGGAGATTACCGATGATCTCAACGCGTATGGTCGAAGTGCGCCAGCAGGTGCTCAAGCACAATGATCTGGTCGCCCGCGCCCTCCGCAGGCGCTTTGACGCCGCGCATGTCACCACCGTCAGCCTCGTCTCAAGTCCGGGCAGCGGCAAGACTGCGTTCCTGCAGGAAGTGCTGACCCGGCTCGGCACGAACCATCGCGTCGCCGCGCTCGTCGGCGACTTGGCCACCGACAACGACGCCCGGCGGCTGGCGCGAAGCGGCGCCCCCGTCCGCCAGATCGTCACCGGCGCCGTGTGTCATCTCGATGCCGACATGATCGAACACGCCCTCGCCCACGCGCAGTGGCGGCTCGATGAGTTGGATTTCCTGTTCATCGAGAACGTCGGAAATCTCGTCTGCCCCGCTTCGTACGACCTTGGCGAGCATGCGCGAATGGTGCTGTTTTCCGTCACCGAGGGAGAGGACAAGCCGCTGAAGTATCCCACCATTTTCAACACCGCCGACTTGGCGGTGATCACGAAGCTGGATTTGGCGGCGCCGGTCGGTTTCAATGCCGCCGCGGCATGCGAAAATATCCACGCGGTCCGGCCCGGCATGCCGATCCTCCAGGTCTCCTCGAAGACCGGCCTGGGGATGGATGCGGTGATCGCGCTTCTCAAGGAACGCCGGTCCGCCACGCCGCTGGTGGCGTCGCAAGCAGGTCTCTAGGACGTTGGTTCGTCCGCCCGGCGGTGCGACGGGCTTCGCGAGGTTCTTCATGGGCAATGGTTGTCAGATTCTCTCCGATGCACCCGCGCAGACCCGCCGCCGCGCACTGCCGCTGCTCGTCGCCATCGCCGCCGTCAATATCTCCGTTTGGGTCGTGGCACTGGTCGTGTTCCGGCGCTTCCCCCCTCTCTTGGGCACCGCGACCATCGCCTGGACCTTCGGCCTCCGCCACGCCGTCGACGCCGACCACATCTCCGCCATCGACAACGTCACACGAAAACTCATGCAGGAAGGCAAGCGCCCCCTCACCGTCGGCTTCTACTTTTCACTTGGCCACTCCACGATCGTCCTCCTGCTCTCCATCCTCATCGCCTTGACCGCTTCGCAGATCCAGGAACGCTTCGCCTTCCTCAAACAGGCCGGCGGATTGATCGGCACTTCCGTGTCCGCATTTTTCCTCTTCCTCATCGCCGCCATCAACCTGTTCGTCCTCTGGGGCGTCTTTCAAGCCTTTCGCCGAGTGAAGCTCGGTCAGCCCTGCGATGAGCACTCCCTTCAGGACACCATGAACCAGTTGGGCTTCTTGGGCCGCCTCCTGCGCCCCGTCCTCCGCCTCGCAAATCAACCATGGAAAATGTACTTCGTGGGCCTCCTCTTCGGCCTCGGCTTCGATACCGCCACCGAGGTCGGCGTCCTGGGAATCTCCGCCACCACCGCAACTCAGCATCTGCCCATCTGGTCCATCCTCCTCTTCCCCGTGCTCTTCACCGCCGGCATGTGCCTGATCGATACCGCCGACGGCATCCTGATGCTCGGTGCCTACGGCTGGGCCCTGCGACATCCAGTCCGCAAACTCTATTACAACATGACCATCACAGGAGTATCCGTCCTCGTCGCCCTCGCCGTCGGCGGGGCCGAAGCGCTCGGCTTAATCGCCGACCGCCTGGATTTGCATGGACCCATGTGGGACCTGGTGGCCTCGCTCAACGAGCACTTCGGCCTCGTCGGCGTCCTCATCATCGGAATCTTCGTGGCCAGTTGGGGACTGTCGACCCTGGTCTACCTGCGATCCGATTTCATATCCGCTCCCGCGCCCTTCCAGCGCCTCACCGAGCCTGAAGCGATGGACAATCTCAGCGAATGAACGCGGAGATTCCGCGCCGCCCCCCCCCAAAACGCCCCAGCGTCCGCCGTCACGGCACGTCATCCTTGTGCCTCAGCGTCAACAATCGGAGCTTTCGCTGTGCCCAACGCTCGCCAAGACCATGAACTTCCGGCTCACGCCTTGATCTTGACGAACACGCCGGCGGGCACCACGAGACGGTTGAGGGCCTCGATCGTGCGCGGCGTGGGCTCAAGAATGTCGATGACGCGTTTGTGGGTGCGGATTTCGAACTGTTCCCGGCTCTTCTTATCGATGTGGGGCGAACGCAGGACGGTGAACTTCTCGATGCGCGTGGGCAGCGGGATCGGCCCCCGGACCTTCGCGCTGGTGCGCTTCGCGTGATCGACGATTTCCTTGGCGGACGAATCGAGGGCACGGTGATCGTAAGCTTCCATGCGGATGCGGATGCGTTCGTGGGGGCCAGCGGCCATGGGGCGTCCTCTCAAAAATGGCTTCCCGCAAACCAAGGTGCGGGAACGAGCCGGTGTTCACTTGCATGCGCCGCCCGGCCTCGCACTGCAGGGCCAGGAGAACTCGTGTGAAGAGTCGGTCGTCGCTGCACCCCCGAGTGGCACGACGCCTTCAGGGATGCGAAGATCGGAAAGTCTAGCGAAAGGGCGGGGCCGCTGTCAAACATGCGAAGTTGAGCTGTGTTGTGCGCGAGTAGAATTGTCACCCCTTAACGCAAGTAGAAGTGTCACCGCCCTGGCCCGGGTATACGGGCCGGAATGGATGCACTTTTTATGTCGGCACGGGAACGTCTGCGGCTCGATACGCTCAATCGCGTCAAAC
>DASZZD010000058.1:0-17318 GCA_035545015.1 Phycisphaerae bacterium | reverse complement strand
CCCCCATCAACACCATCACCGGCACCAACATCATCGTCGCCCTACGCATCGCCGCACCTCCTGACACACGCTACACCCACCGCCCCACGCCCAGTTGCACATCCGCAGTGGCCCCTTTTTTAGCGACGGCCTTGGCCGACTTTGGTGCGCCCCCTCCAAAAATTCCCCAATCTTTCCAGGAACCTTTCCCACCCCCTTTTCGTTCTCTTATATGCGACGCACCGCACTTTTCGCAGTCGGCTCCGGCCGACGCACCCGTCGCAAGGAGAAGGATCATGCACACCCCTACCCTGCGCTGCCTCTGCCGCCTCACCCGCCCCTTCTCCATCGCATGCGCAAAAACACATGCGCATCTTGCGCATCTCACTACCCACCGCTCACAACCATCGATCCTCTCAACACCTGCAAAACATTCACGCTCCCGGAAATTTGCGCACCTGCGCAACCACACCGCTCCCCAGCGCCCGCGACTTGCCGATTTAACGACTTCACGCCCCATCGCCCGTCCCGCCCCCTTCCCCCCCCCCGTTCCCCTGCTAAAATACCCCGCCTTATCCCCCACCTGCCCACCCGAAAGGCCCCGGATGAACCCCACCCCCTCGTCTGCCTCAGCACTCAGCACCCAGCCCTCAGCACTCGCCCCCCTCGACACTTTCCCCCGCCGCCACATCGGCCCCAGCCCCGCCGACCAGGCCGCCATGCTCCAACTCCTCGGCGCCAGTTCCCTCGAAGAACTCATCGCCCAAACGGTTCCCGCGGCCATCCGCCTCCAAAAACCCCTCAACCTCCCCCCCGCCCAATCCGAATCTGAAGCCCTCGGGACTCTACGTTCCATAGCGTCTAAAAACCGAATATATAAATCCTTCCTCGGCATGGGCTACTACGGCACCATTACCCCTCCCGTCATCCTCCGCAACATCCTCGAAAACCCCGGCTGGTACACCCAATACACCCCCTACCAGGCCGAAATCTCCCAAGGCCGCCTCGAAGCCCTCCTCAATTTCCAAACCATGGTCAGCGACCTTACCGCCCTCCCCATGGCCAACTCCAGCATGCTTGATGAAGCCACCGCCGCCGCCGAAGCCATGTCCATGTGCCACGCGATGAACCCCGACCGCAACGCCTTCTTTGTCTCCGACAACGTCCACCCCCAAACCATCGCCGTCATCCGCTCCCGCGCCCAATGGCTCGGCATCCACGTCATCGTCGGCGACGAAGGCGACCTCTTCCACGACTCCATCGCACTCCCCATCACCACCAAAGACCTCTGCGGCATCCTCCTCCAATACCCCGGCACCGACGGCCACATCGAAGACTACTCCGCCCTCACCCAGCAATGCCACGACGACGACATCCTCGTCGTCGCCGCCACCGACCTCCTCGCCCTCACCCTCATCAAACCGCCCGGCGAATGGGGCGGCGGGGGCGCCGACATCGCCGTCGGTTCCGCCCAACGCTTCGGCGTCCCCATGGGCTTCGGTGGCCCACACGCCGCCTTCATCGCCTGCAAATCCGAATTCACCCGCAAACTCCCCGGACGCATCGTCGGCGTCTCCAAAGACGCCCACGGCAACCCCGCCTACCGCCTCGCACTCCAAACCCGCGAACAACACATCCGCCGCGAAAAAGCGACAAGCAACATCTGCACTGCCCAAGTCCTCCTCGCCATCATGGCCTCGATGTACGCCGTCTACCACGGCCCCGACGGCCTCAAAGCCATCGCCAAAAAGGTTAACAGCATAGCACGTTTGCTGGCAGAGGCGGTCCCGGAATTTGGACACGCAGTCATCAGCGATGACTTCTTTGACACGCTCAGCATAAAACTGAAAAAACGCTCTGCGGCAGAAGTCATCAAGTCTCTCAACCCACACAAAATCAATGTTCGAGTTTACGATGCGGAAACGATTGGTGTCTCCTTTGACGAAACGTCCGATCTAAACGATGTCCTCTGGCTTCTCGAAGCCATGACACCGAGTAACCACAAAGGAAGTTTCCCGGGCAAACCTTGGCTTCTGGAAAAGTGGCAGGCCGAGCAATCGAAAATCGAAAATCGAAAATCGAAAATCCTCCAGCACCCCGTCTTCAACTCCTACCACGCCGAGCACGAAATGCTCCGCTACATCCACCGCCTCCAATCCAAAGACCTCTCCCTCACCACCAGCATGATTCCGCTGGGCTCCTGCACCATGAAACTCAACGCCACCTCCGAAATGATCCCCGTCACCTGGCCCGAGTTCGCCAACCTCCACCCCTATGCCCCCGCCGACCAGACCGCCGGCTACCAGGAACTCTTCAAAACCCTCGAAGACTACCTCGCCGAGATCACCGGCTTCGCCGCCGTCTCCCTCCAACCCAACGCCGGCTCCCAGGGCGAATACGCCGGATTGCTGGCGATCCGTGAATATCACGAGTCCCAGGCAAGAGCCGCCGCGGCAAATCAATTACCAATTACCAATTACCAATTACCCGTCTCCCCCCGCGACATCTGCCTCATCCCCACCAGCGCCCACGGAACCAACCCCGCATCCGCCGTCGTCGCCGGCCTCAAGGTCGTCCCCGTCGCCTGCGACGACCAGGGCAACATCGACATCGAAGACCTGAAAAAGAAAGCCGCCCAGCACGCCGCCAATCTTTCCTGCATCATGATCACCTACCCCTCCACCCACGGCGTCTTCGAAGAATCCGTCAAGCAGATCTGCAAAATCGTCCACGACCACGGCGGCCAGGTCTACATGGACGGCGCCAACATGAACGCCCAGGTCGGCCTCACCTCGCCCGGCAATATCGGAGCCGACGTCTGCCACCTCAACCTCCACAAAACCTTCTGCATCCCCCACGGCGGCGGCGGTCCCGGAATGGGCCCCATCGCCGTCGCCCAACACCTCATCCCCCACCTCCCTAAGCACCCCCTCACCGGCGCAGACGCTTCGAAGTCCCAATTACCAATTACCAATTACCAATTACCAACCCCTCCCATCGTCATCAGCGCCGCCCCCCACGGCAGCGCCTCCATCCTCCCCATCTCCTGGATGTACATCCGCATGATGGGCCCCGACGGCCTCACCGCCGCCACCCAGGTCGCCATCCTCAACGCCAACTACATGGCCAAACGCCTTGAATCTCACTACCCCATCCTCTACCGCGGAAAAAACGGCCGCTGCGCCCACGAATTCATCCTCGACTGCCGCCACTTCGAAGACTCAGCCAACATCAAAGTCGAAGACATCGCCAAACGCCTCATGGACTTCGGCTTCCACGCCCCCACCATGTCCTGGCCCGTCCCCGGCACCCTCATGTTCGAGCCGACCGAATCCGAATCAAAAGCCGAACTCGACCGCCTCTGCGACGCCATGATCGCCATCCGCGAAGAAATCCGCGCCATCGAACAAGGCAAAATGGATAAAACCGACAACCCCCTCAAAAACGCCCCCCACACCGCCCCCGCCGTCACCGCCGACACCTGGCAACACCCCTACTCCCGCCACCAGGCCGCCTACCCCGCCCCCTGGACGCGCGTTCATAAGTATTGGCCCACCGTCTCCCGCATCGACAACCCCTACGGCGATCGCAACCTCCTCTGCACCTGCCCCCCCGTCGATGCCTACCATTAAGACTGACCACTGACCACTGACCACTGACCACTGACCACTGACCACTGACCACTGACCACTGACCTCACCGCCCCGAATTCGCCAACCCCCGGTTCCCGATTCCCAGCTCCGGGAATCCCTCAGGCCACAGCGTGAACACGAAGGTCGTGTCCGCCAGGTTCGCGTCGTACGTCACCGTCACCGCCGCATTAAACCGCGGCATCTTCCGCACCACCGTGAACGACGAAAGAATGTCATCCTTCAGCGAAAAATCGTAACTTTCCGCCGCGATGATTTCATACTTCCGCGTCAACTGATAATCAAACGCCAAAGTCCATTCATCCGTGTTCAATGCACGGATGTATCGATTGCCGAAGAAATAGGAGAGGCTGTTGGTCTGATCCACCGCGATGCCGCCCGCCGCCTGTTCCAGTCGGTTGTCATCCGTATTGTAGTTCGCCTCGCCGATGAAACGGAACCGCTCGCCCGCGCGCCACACCCCATCCGCCGCCACCGAGTTGCGCACCTGCGACAACTCCGGCCGGCTCGGAAAGATAAACCCGCGATCCGTGTCATACGGGAAAAACAGCGTGTTCACCGGGTCCTGGTTCCAGAACTGGTTCACGCTCACGTTCAGCGTCAGCCAGTCCACCGTCCGCCACTGCCCCGGCCCGCCGCGCTTTGTCTGCCAGCGCTGGTTGATGGCGAACTGAGCCCCCGACGCCCGCGAAATCCCCTCCACGTCGGCATCGAATGGCTGCAGATCGGTTCGGTTCACCGTCGTGCCGGTCTGGAACACCACGAACTGCGGCTCAATAATGTGCCGGAGCCCGTTCACATCGAAGAATGTGCTCTGCACGTCATCATAAACTTTCCAGAACTGCATCGCCGCGCGAAGCCCCACCTGCCCCCACAACCGCGTCGTGTTGCCCGATTCCGTCTCCGGAAACGCATCATCATAGGCCGTCACGCGTCCGGTGATATAGGGCGTCACTTTCAGATCGCCCAGATCGATCGGCAAATCCAGTTCCTGGCGCGTGTCCCCGCGCAGCACGTCGCTCGTCGTCCACCCCAGCGCCCGGTAGTAATCCCGGATGTTCATATTCGGCGGAACCTTCGACGCCGGCTGCCCCAGGAACGCCGGCAGCAGCCCCAGTTGCGCCGGCGTAAAGTTCGTGATGTTCGTCCGCACGTTCGCCACGCCCGATTCCGAATAGTAGGTAAACACATCCAGAATCGAATCGCCGACGCGCCAGTATTTGGCCTCCGGCTTCTTCTCCGTCGTGAACTGATCGTCCACCTGGTCCGCCGTCGCCGTGAAATCGAACAGCGAGAATTTCCCCAATACCGTCAGCGCGTCCGTTTCTCCCTGGTGTTTCAGATACGCCGAGGTCTCATGTTCCTTCTCCGTATCAAATTCACTTTCATAAAACTGTTCCAGGAAGGTCGGGTCCGAGACGTACGAACCCTCGAGGTTGAGGCTCCATCCGTCGCCCAGGTCCTGCTGGCGCCGCACCGTCAGCCTTCCGCGAGCTTCCTGGTCCGGCGTCACGTTCGTTTCGTCGCGTCCCAACCGGTCCTCGCCCTGGTCCAGCATCGCGTACGATTTCAAAATCGTCTGCGAATCCGGCGTCGTCCACGTCCCGTCCACGCCCCCCGCCGGACCGCGCTTCCCGAAGTAATCCAGATGCAGATCCGCATGCACCCCCTGCGGTTCGTGCTGCCCGGCCAGCCCGAAAATGTCCCAGTCCGTCTCAATCGACGGCCCGAACGTCCGCGAGTTCGACACCCGCACCCGCCGCAACGGAATGTCGTTCTTGCTGGTGTCCCCCGCGATATACGGCCAGTAAAAAATCGGCACGCCTTCCGCGTCGATCGTCGCATCCTTGATCTTGTATTCGTACACCGTCGGCCCCGTCGCCGTCCCCGTGCTCCCCAGCGCCAGGCCCTCCCCCGGCGCCGGATTATCCGCATTCCCCGGCTGATCCACGCGCGGCGTGATGTCCTGCAAGTAAATGTTCGACGCCCCGATGTTGTAGTGCGGCGTGTGAAATTCACTCGTCGAAAACGATACCTTCTTCGCCGCGTATTCCCCGCGCGCAAGCTGCCGGATCTCCTGCGCCCGCATATACACCGGCACGTGCCGCAGCGGATCGATCGTCGACATCGTCGCATCCAGCATCACCGCGCGCTGCGACGTGAAGTCGTAATAAATCCGATTCGCCCGCACCACGTTGTCGCCGGAGTCCAGGTTGACGTCCCCCTCCATATACACCCCCGTCACCCGCAGCGACTGCAACAGACCGGCGCCGCCTCCGGGTTGCGTCGACGCTCCTTCCGCCGGAGGCAGCGCAAAGACCACCATCTGCTGCGCACGGAATTGCAGCGGCGGCTTCCCGTCGTTTGCATCCCAGAACAAATACGCCCCCGGCACCACCACCACGTACTCGTTGCCCACCTGGTGACCGTGCGGCTGCGATCCGGGCTCAAAGGCAATGAACGCCCGCGGACGCGGACGCGGCGGACGATTCGCCGGCTGCGTCGCCGTCGCCTGCCCGCCAGAGGCGATCCGAATCTCCGGACCTGGAATGTAGCGATTGTTGGGCCCCTTCGCGATCCACCCGTTTTGCAGCGCCTCTTCCGCCGGGGTGATCGTGATCGTCGGGATATACGCCGCTGGTATCGGCCGGTTCAGCACTTCCGTCCGCAGCTCGTCCCCGCGCTTGACAACCGGCGAGTCCTCTTCCGACCGCGGCACCGGCGTGCCGGTCAACTGCGCCGACTGCGAAATCCGCGTCGTCACCAGCATCTCCGGCCCGCTCGACACCGTCGAGGTCGAGGCGCTCCCCTCCGCCACGCGCACATTGCCCTTGAGATAAATCGCCACATCAAACGTGTTCTCCCCCGCCTCCTTCGTCGGCGTCATGAAAATCGCCGCCTGCTCCGCCCACATCGTGCGGTATCCGATTCCGATGCGCACGTTTCCCTGGCACAGCATCCGCTGTTCGAGGTTCACGCGCCACACCGATGTCTGATCCGCGGCAATTTCCAGAGGCACGGGAATCGCCGAGGTGGGCGCCAGGGTCGGATGCACTGTCGGAATCGGCGCCGGCTCGACCGGCACGCCCCAGGCAACCGCCCCCACCCCTCCCGCCCCCGCCGCCGCTATCACCGCCGCATGCAAACACCAACGCCCCCGCGCCCACCGCGTCCCCCCGCGACGCGACTTCCTCCGTGATGCTGTCCGCTGCGCTTCCTTCATGCGGCCGCATGATACTTGCCGCCCCCCCACCTGAAAAGCCACCCCCCAAATTTCCCGTGGCACGGGCGTCCCGCCCGTGTTCGCACCCGTTTGTCGTCCAGTATTACATGTCTCGTGTTTTGTCTTTCGTGTTTTTACTGATGCTGCCGCCGAATGATCATGTCAAAATTCTTCACCATCGACCGATACATCGCCCACACGATCAGGCAATACGTCACTGCCGCCACCAGCACCGACACGAACATCAGCCCCCGCCCGATCGCCAGCGGCGGCGCGTCGGGATTGGTCGGATCGAACGTCCCGCCCGGTCCGAACGCCGACGCCGCGATCTGCTGCGGATCCACCAGCATGCACAACGCCGTGTAAGGGGAAAACGCCGACACGAATATCCCGAAGCCCGACAGCTTCGCCGCCGCCGTGAAGCCGCACACGCCCAGCACGCTGCAGATCCCCGCCAGCACCGCCACCGACGCCATCACCGCCACGATCGTCCGCGACCACTTCAGCGACAATTGCAGCCCCAGCATGCACGCCCACGCCAGCATCACCGTCAGCAGCAGCGGCAATTCCACCACCACCTCCGGCCACACCACCCACTCGCGGCCTCCGTGCCCCGTCGCCTGCCGTAGCAAATCGCACAGCACCACCAGCGCAATCGTCAGCGTCGGCACCGCCGCGAAGGGCAGCATGAAGCTCACCAGCCCCCGCAATTTCCCCCAGATGTAATAGCGCGACGTGATCGGCGTCACCAGCAGCAAATCCAGCGTCTGGCTCTCGCGCTCCTTGGTCACCGCCGCCGCCGAGGTGTTCGTCGCCACCAGCAGCGACACCGAAAACTCCACCACCACCAGCAGCATCAGCACCTGCCGGGCGTCATCCACGCCGAGCGCCCCGCTCAGATACGCATACAAGAGACCCCCCGCCGCCACCATGCCCACGAGGATCGTCATCCAGCGCGTCAGCCCGCGCCCCGAGAATCCCGCCCGCGTCGCCGCCTCCCGCCACGCCACCGGATTGGCCCACACCGGCCGCGCCTTGCGTCCCTTGCCTTCCTTGCCGCGCCGCAGCATGTTGCCGAAGAAGGACCAGAAACCCACCTCCGACCGCTGCGCGATCCGCCGCAGCACGATCGCCGAGGGCGCCACCAGCGCCACGCTCGCCGCCGTCGTGAGCGCCACGTACATGTGCGCCGGGTATTCAAAATACCACCGCACAAAAAAATTCCGCCCCGCCATCGTGCTCAGGTCCGGCGTCGGATAGCTCGTCGACCGCACCACCGATTCGAGCGCCAGAAACGGATGGATCGTCGTCAGCCACGTCGTGTGCACCGCCCCCGTCGCGTCCGTCCGCAGCCACGACCGATCCACCAGGTACACCGCCACCAGGTAAATCGCGTTGAACACATAAAACCAGAACACCGTCTTGCCCGACCCCAGCCGGAACACCGCGATGGCAATCGCCAGCGACCCCGTGAACAGCGCCGTCGAGAGCGCAATCGCAAACGACAGCGCAATGTTCGACGCCGTCACCCCGCCATACAGCAGCGTGATCGCAAACACCGGCACGCCCGACAGCAGCAGCGCCACGACGTAATACAGCCGCGAAAACAGCGACCCCAGCACGATCTGCGCATTGGTCAGCGGCGTCGCCAGCAGGATGTTGTAGGTCCGCGAATCCCGCTCCTGCGTAATCGCCGCCGCGCAAAACACGGGGGCCAGCAGGCAGATCATCCCGAGCTGCACATACGAAATCGCCGAGAACACCTGCGACGACGCCTTGGCCAGTTCCGACAAACTGCTCGCGGTGGCGTTGCCGCTCACCAGCGCGATCAGCAGCACGAGGATCAAGAGCCCCAGGTACCCCCAGCGCGTAAACGCATGCCGCAACCGCCTCCCCCCCGCCGTCACCACCCGCAACAAAATCGGATTGAACGGCCCAAGCTTCAAAACATTATACGCCGCCGCCATCTATTCCCTACCCAATTCTGCAAAGACCGTAAATGGCCACGAAACACGCAAAACACACGAAACGACGTAACCTATCCACAAATGATCACAAATCGACACAAATGAATGCTCCCATGCGCAATTTTTCTAAACAACCTATTCACAACAGTCGGCGCACGCCAACCGGCGCCCCCGTTCCGCCGATACCCCGATTTGTGAACATTTGTGTGCATTCGTGGACAATTCCCGTTTTCGTGTCCTTCGTGTTTTTTGTGGCCATTTACGTCGTTCACTGCACCACTCCCTTCGTCAGTCGCATGAACGCCGTTTCCAGGTTTACTTCTTCCTCGCGCAGCAGCGTCAGCTTGAAGTTTTCCCCCACCAGCTTCTGCGCGATGAACGAATAATCCGCCACATCCTGCCCCAGCGTCACGTGCATCACCCCATCATCCACCGCCACCCCCGCGATTCCCTGCGTGCTCCGCAGCACGTTCGCCGCGTCCGCCGTCCGATCCGCCACCGCCACGTGCAGCACCTGCCCCACCGACGCCTTCCGCACCGCGGCCTCCACCGTCCCCGCGAAAATCAGCTCCCCGCGCTCGATGATGCCTACTTTGTTGCATAGATCCGCCAGCTCCGGCAAAATATGCGAGCTGATCAGGATCGTCTTGCCCATCTTCTTCAACTCTTTCAGCAGCTCTCGAATCTCGATCCGCGCCCGCGGATCCAGCCCGCTCGCCGGTTCATCCAGCAGCAGCACCTTCGGATCGTGCAACAGCACCCGCGCCAGGCTCAACCGCTGCTGCATCCCCTTGCTCAGCGAATCCACCATCGCGTCCCGCTTGTACGCCAGATCCGTCAGGTTCAGCGTGTCATCCACCATCTGCTTGCGCTTCGCCCCGTTGATGTCATAGGCGGCCGCGAAAAATTCCAGGTATTCCTGCACCACCATGTCTTCATACGCGCCGAATGAATCCGGCACGTAGCCGATCAGCGGCCGAATCTTCCGGCTCTCATAACCCACCACGTAATTGCAAATCCGCGCCTCCCCCCATGTCGGCTGCAACAACGTCGCCAGAATCTTGATCGTCGTGCTTTTGCCCGCGCCGTTGGGCCCGATGAACCCGAAACAATCCCCCTCCTCGATCGTCAGGTTCAAATTATTCAACGCCAGCAGCACCTTCCCCCCCACGTTGTACCGCTTGGTCAAACTGATCGTTTGTATCGTTACGCTCACATCGCCTCCATTTATTTCGCCTGCCCCGCCCCGCCCGCACCGGCCCCCGCGCCGCCGCCTCCCCGTGCGTTCAACGCATCCACCCCCGGCGCTTTCAGCGGCAACGCCCACACGAAAAGCACGTCCCCGCGCCCCGCCACCGGTTTTCCATTCACCCTCAATGCCACCGGCGAATCCACAAATTCCTTCTTCGACAAATTCCCCGCCCGCGCAATCACCAGCCCCCCCGCCGCATCCAGCAGCTTCGTCGCATCCATCCCGCGCGCCAGGCCCCGCACCGCGTTCCGCCGATCGCTGTCCGTCACGTTCCGCGGCAACATCGCATCCAGCAGCACGTACAACAAATCATTCCCCTCGTCCACCGCCGGCGCCGGCGCCGGCGCCATGAACCGCGTACCATACCCCAACATCGAGGGCGCCTGCGAATACTGATCCGCCAGCCCCCGCAGCTCATCATCCAGCGACATCGCCCCCATCCCCGCCATGTGCGTGCCCAGCTCCGGCTTCACCGTCGTCGCCAGATCAATCTTCTGCCCGTTCCCCCACTTCACCCCCTTCCCCAGGTCCACATCATATACATAGCCCTGCGTCCGTTCGCTCGTGGCATTCCATCCTCCCACGATCACCTGCACCCGCTCCAGGTCATACCCCGTATGATTCGTCAGTTCTCCCGTGAACGTCGCATTGTTATACAGCACCGCTCCCCGCGCGCGCGTCACCTCCGCGTGTCCCTCCAATCCCTCCCGCTCCCCCGTCCAGCGCCCCTCCATCTTTTTGAGCGTGTTGCGAAACACCGGCGAAGGCCCCCACGCACGGTCATCATACAGCACATACGATTGCGGATCGGCGAACGGCTGCACCGGTTCATCCGTCGGCTCGCACAATGGCGCCAGATAACTCAGCCCTCCCGAATAGGGCTCCTCCACCGTCAACTGCCCGCTCGCCGGCGCGAATATCCCGTAATACCCGATCGCCGTCACGCCCCGCCTGTTCACCACCCCCAGCACCACCGTCTTGTGCCGCAAATCATAATTCGTCAGATGCAGCACCATCACCACCCCCGCCGCCAGCCCCGACGCCGCCACCACCGTCCCCCCAAACACCCACCAGCTCCAGTGCGCCACCTTGTACGCCCGCAGAATCAAATAGCCGATCGGCCCCGCCAGCAGCCAGTACACCGCCAGAAACAGCACCGCCACCAGCAGCCGCACCTGCGTCACTTCCGTCACGTCGATCAAACTCGACAACCCCTTGCCCACCCGCAGCTCCACCCCCTCCTTCGTCCGCTGCGTGTCCGGCAGGTTCTGGTTCTGCTCCCGCTGATACTCCGCATCCGTCTTCAGGTCGCTCGCCGACCACCCCGCGATCTGATCCCAGAACTTCATCGCCATGTCCCCCCGCAATCCTTCCGTCATTTCCGGCGCCGCCGCATTCACCGTCAGCAGCGTCACCGCCCCGCGCCCATACACCCCCGTCACCGCCAGAGGATGTTCCGCAAACGCGCCCCCCGCCGTCCCCTGCACCGGCCGCGCAAAATCGCCGCGAATCGTCCCCACAAGCTGCGAAATCTTTCCCCCCTTCGTCGCAAACTCATTCCCCGTCCACGTCAGCCCCGCCACATCCTTCGCATCCACTTCCCGCGTCCCCGTGATCTCCATCGGCAACGCATCCTTCAGCCGCGCCGCCCGCTTCAGTTCGTCCGCCTGCTGCCCCGCCGTGATGATCAGATGCCCCCCCGCCTCCACCCAATCCAGCATCGCCTTCATCTGAAATTCCGGCGCCAGGTCCGACGGCTTGATCTCGTCCGCCTCCCACACGATCACATCCACCCCGTCCAGCCCCAGCACGTTGTCCGGCAGATCGTTCGCCGACGGCAGCAGCGACATCCGCACCCCCTCCGTCCCGCCCCACGCCTTCCAGAAATTCTCAAACCCCACCGCCTTCGATCCCAGCACCACCACCCAGCGCGCCGATCGGCCCGTCTCGAAATCCTTCGGCTCGATCCGATCCGCCGCCGCCGCCCCGTGCGGCGCGCTGATCGTCGCCACCGGCTGCCCCGTCCCCGTCTCGTCCAGCACCAGAATCCGCTTGACACTCCCCTCCGTCCCATCATCCGGCCGCGGCCAATAGTACAGCCAGAAGTCCCGGGGCTCCGCCGATGGCTCCAGCACGAACTTCGCCCCCACCGACATTGCCTTGTCCCCATCCAAATCCGGCTGCTCCACCCCCAGCCGCCCCGTCACCACTTTCCCCGATCGATTCTCCAGCCGCACCCGCACCGGCACCCACGCCCCAGGCCGATACAAGCCCCCCTTGCCCTCCACGCCCCCAATCCCGATCGACACCACCTCCCCGCGCACCGGGCCGCTCTCCGCCACCCCTGCCCCGCCGGCCTCCTCGTTCTGCGCAAAAACCCGCCCGTTCATCAGCAGCAACGCCACCACCAGACACCACCACACCCCCGCCACCCGCGCCTGCCTGCTCATGCCTTCCCGCCTCTTCTCATACCCATCACAACCACCACGCTCGCGCCCCGCCTCATGGCAACGCCGCCGTCGTCGTCGGCCCAGCGGTGCCCGCCGCCTTCCACTCATTGTCCGAGCCCGGCCGGTGCAACACCCAGAAGTCCTCATCCACCACGATCCGCACCGGCGCAAAACGCGTCTCCGCATCCACCTCCTGCTCCCGCTGGTCCAGCATCACGTTCGCCATCACGTCCTTCTCCCCCTTCGCCCCGTACAGCGTGATATCTGCGGGCATCTTCACCAGATCGTCCGGCTGCGTGATCTTGATCTTCGTCTTCACCGTCCCCCCGCTCCCCCCCCCAACCGCCGGCGTTCCCACCTGGGCTTCCACTTTCCAATGCGCAAACACCGCCTGGTCCAGCCACTGCGAGAAAAACCAGTCCAGCGATTTCCCGTTCTCCGCATTCGCCAGCCGCCGGAAATCATCCACCGTCGAGGGCTTGTCTCGATACGTCTCTACATACTTTCGCATCAACCCGAAAAACTTGTCGTCCCCCATCACCTTCCGCAACATATGCAGGACGATCGCTCCCTTCTCGTAAATCACCGGCCGATACAGCGGCGAATCCGGAAACGTGTCCCGAATCGCACCCTTCCCCTTGGGCGCCAGCATCGCAAACTGGAAATACAACTGCCCATAGCGCTGCATGTGCATCGCCAGCGCCTTGGCCCCCAGCGTGTGCTCCGTGTACAGCGCATCGCAATACGTCGCAAAGCCCTCGCTCAGCCACTGGTTGTAATCCGGATCCGTGATGTTGATCGGAATCAGGTTCCCGAACCACTGGTGCGCCAGCTCGTGCGCCAGCAGAAACTCCGGCAACTCCTTGCGCGCCACAAAACTATCCTGCAGCATCATCATGCTCGCCGGCCCCACACCCCCCAGCATCGGCGGCAGCGGCACTTCCACCATCGCCATCTTCTCGTACGGGAACGGCACGAACTTGCTCCCGTAAAACGTCAGAATCTTGTCCGTCAAATCTATGTACGCATCCGCCTTCCCCGCGTCCTCAGGCCGAAAATAACTGTAAAAATGAATGTCCCCCACCTGCTTCTCGCCCATCACGTACGGCCCATACGCGAAATACAGCCCGAACACCGGGTTCTTCGTGTCAAACTCAAATCGCCCCGTCCCCTTCGGATCCTTTGCCGGCTCGCGCTTCACCAGCGCCCCCTCGCCCACGACTTCATCCTCCCCCGTGATCTTGAACACCGTGTGCGCCTGGAACACATCCCCCAGCACCGTGATCGGATACCAGCTCGCCCCCGACAACGCATACCCATACTCCCCCAGCCCGATCTGCGGATTGTACGGATACTCCGGCATCCCCCCCCCCTTGCGCTTCACCACCGCCGGCGCCGACGCCGGCGCACTCGCCGGCTTCGTCGTCGCACCGCTGTCCCCCTCCCCCCTGTCCAACCGCCGCCCCGCACTCTCCGCACCCATCGCCGCCATCAGCTCCGGCGGATTCGGCTCCGAATACTGCCCCGTGTACGAAAAACCCACCACCCCCTCCGCCCCTTGCTTCATCGTCTCCGGCAGCGTGATCTTCAGCGTCTCCCCCGAATGCTCGAACTTTGCCTCCTTCCCATCCACCGTCAGCTTGCTTACCTTCAATTCCCCACCAAGCATCAGCAGCAGTGCCGTCTTGTCATCCCCCCGGTTCGCCACCTTCAGCGTCCCATCCACCGTGATCCGATGATCCGCCGGCGCAAATGCCACCGTCAGGTCATACTTCTCCGCATCCAGCTTCTGCCCCACGAAATCCTTGAACATCGCCGCCGGCGGGATCGGCTTGTCGCTCGTCGTGTCATACGGAATCACGCCCCCATACCGCCCCTTCCCGTAACTTTCCCCCTCCTCCTTCGCCTGCTCGCCCCGCGCCTGCTTCGCCAATCCCTGCGCCTCCCCCGCCATCGGGCTGTCCGGATGTTCCTTCGCAAACTTCTCCAAATCCTTCGCCGCCTGATCGTGCTCCTTCATCTCCTGGTCAAGAATCTTGTCCCGTTCCACCGTCGCCTTGTCCGCCCATTCGCTCTGCGGAAACCGCTCCAGCAATTCCTGGTACTTCTGCGTCGCCGTCTGATAGTCGTGCGCTTCGGAATACAACTCCCCCAGCCGCGCCAACGCCTCATCCTCGTGCTCATACCCCGGATAATCCTTCAACACCTTCTCAAACGTCTCGATCGGCTTAATCAGCGGCTCCCCCAATCCATCCATCCACACCCGCCCGATCTCCATCAACGCCTCCGCCGCATCCTTTCCCTTCTCAAACCGTTTCCGGTAATCCTCCAGCTTCGCAATCGCTTCCTTGAACTTCGCCGCCGCCTCTTCCGTCTTGCCCACCTTCAGGTCCATCCCCTCCGCCTTCAAAATCCGCGCCTCCCCCATCAGCGCGAATCCCGCATGCTCCTCATCCGGATAGTCCTTATCCAACTCCTCCAGCGTGCTCATCGCCTTGGCGTCATCCTTGGCGATCTTCTCCTGCAAATCCTCGATCCGCTCGAGCGCCTCCGCCCCCTTGGGCGTCTTGCCATACGCCCCCACCTTCTCATACGCCTTCACCACCTTCTCCAATTCCGGCCCCAGTTCCGCCGCACTCTTCGACAGCGCATCACCCCGCAACTGCTTTTCCAATTTATCCGCATACGCAAACTGCTGCTCCGCCGTATGCGGAACGCTCGCGTACCACACCCCCACGCCGGCCGCCGCCAGCACCGCCACCACCAGCCCCGCCGCAACGACACCCTTGCTCCCGCGCATACGTCATCCTCTAAATACCGCAACCCCGCCCATCATAACCACCACACCCCCCTCCCTCCATTACGTCGCCGCTCGCAAAAAGATCATCCGCTTTTGTCAACGCTTCCCATTGGACCCCCGATCCCAACGATACAAACGAATCGGCAAACACGCCGCGTACCGCTCGAAATCCGCATCCCCGCTGAAAATCTCCGCCTCGTAACTCCACGCCGCCGCGCAAATCATCATGTCGATGTCCCCCGCCGTCACGCCCCGCGCGCAACACCGGTTGTAGAACGATGCCGCCAACACGTGCATCTCCGTATCCAAAGGCAAGTCCGGCACCACGCTCAACCGTGCCCGCAGCCGCTCAAATACCTCCTCCCGATCCACCCCCGACAGCAATTCCTGTCGGATCGGCCCCAGCAACGCCGCCACGCCCGTCTTAAACAGCCCTTCCAGCGCGTACACCTTCCGCTGTTCTTCCGCACTCAAATCCCGCCGCTTCCGCCGAAACGACAGCGACAGAATCCCCGTATCCACAACAATCATGGTGCGCTCCGCCGACGCTTCCTCATCTGCTTGTAATCCCACCCCTCCCGAAAATCGATCGTCCCGAACAGCTCGATCAAGCTCGCCTGCTGCCGCTTCTTCACAAACTCGTTCAGCGCCGCCGTCACCGCCTCCTTCTTCGTCTTGAACTTCCCCAGCTTCACCGCCTCCCGGATCAACTTGTCATCCAAATCCAGATTCGTCGCCACGACCCACACTCCTTTCACGCGCACTCAAACATACCCCCATTGTGTGACACTCTACACATTCCCACCGCCGCCCGCCAAATTGAAAATCGAAAATTGAAAATTGAAAATCCTCACCCGACAATCCCCCCATGCCCCCCCCCACCCCCTACTCCCCCGACGACTCCCACCTCTCCCCCGCCTCCCTCAACTTCCTCGCCACCCCCGAAGGCATCACGCTCCGCACCCGCATCCTCGCCCTCCTCGCCGGCCGCCCTCACCGAAAGCTCACCGTCGCCGACATCGCCGCCCTGCGAAAATCCACATCTCCGGATCACCTCCATGCCGCCCTCACGCTCTGCCAGCTTCAACCCAAAGCCGCGCAAAAATTCCCCTCCCTCCACGACGCCGCCGGCTTCGTTTTCGCCACTCCCGAAGCCCTCGAACAAGCCACCGACGAACTCCTCGCCGCCCACAAAGCCACCCGCTTCGCCCCGGCCCTCTTGCCCGACACCCACATCATCGACTACTGCTCCGGCATCGGCGGCGACTCCCTCCCCCTCGCCAACATCGCCCCACTCACCGCCATCGACCTCTCCCCCGCACGCACCACCTGCCTCCGCCTCAACGCCCAATCCCTCCCCCCAAAACACCCCCTCACCATCCAAAGCACCGACATCACCACCCATTCACTATCCACTATTCACCATTCACTATTTCATATCGACCCCGCCCGCCGCCACGCCGGCCGACGCTCCCACCAATACGCCGACCTCCTCCCCGCCCCCGACTTCCTCGCCACCCTTATCTCCCATCACCCCGGCGGCGCCATCAAACTCTCCCCCGCCGTCGACTTCGACTCCCTCCCGGGGGCGCGGGGGGAGATCCCGTCCCATCTCGAACTCCTCTCCCACAACGGCGCCGTCCTCCAGGCCGTCCTCTATACCGGCTCTCTCGCCGCCCAATTCCCCCCCAACACCCGCACCGCCACCCTCCTCTCCCCCACCGCCCCACCCTTCTCCTTCACCCACCAAGCCCAGGTATCGCAATCCCTCACCCCCCTCCCACAGCCCGGCGACTACCTCTACGAACTCGACGGCGCCCTCACTCGCGCCCAACTCGCCGCCCCATTTGCGAATATCCACAACCTCACCCCGCTCACCCCCGACGCCGGCTACCTCTCCTCCCCCCGCCTCCTCCATCACCCCGCCCTCACCCCCTTCCAAGTCACCGCCCTCCTCCCCTACCACGAAAAAAAAATCCTCGCCCACCTCCGCGCCC
>DASZZD010000057.1:0-16919 GCA_035545015.1 Phycisphaerae bacterium | reverse complement strand
CGCTTCGGCATCCCCAAGCTCTGGATGTCCGATGGCCCCCAGGGCGTCCGCGAAGAAATTCAGCCCACCACCTGGAACTCCGCCAACCACACCGACGATTTCTCCACCGCCATGCCCGCCGACATCGCCCTCGCCGCCTCCTTCGATCCCGCCCTCGCCAAAGCCTATGGCAACGTCATCGGCGAAGAAGCCCGCGCCCGCCACAAAAACATCATGCTCTGCCCCGGCCTCAACATCATGCGCACGCCGCTCAATGGCCGAAATTCCGAATACTTCGGCGAAGACCCCTTTCTCGCCTCCCGCATGGCCGTCAACTTCGTCGAGGGAATCCAGCAAAATGGCGTCGCCGCCTGCATCAAGCACTTCGCCCTCAACAACCAGGAAACCAACCGCGGCTCCGTGAACGTCCATGTCGACGAGCGCGCGCTCCACGAAATGTATCTCCCCGCGTTCAAGGCTGCCGTCACCGAAGCCCATGCATGGTGTGTGATGACCGCCTACAACCGCGTCAATGGCCGATACTGCTCCGAAAACCACGAGCTCCTTACCGATATCCTCAAGCACGATTGGCAATTTCCCGGCCTCGTGATGACCGACTGGGGCGGCGCTCATTCCACCGTCGGGTGCGCCATCAATGGGCTCGACCTCGAAATGGGTTCCAACGTTGGCGGCGATCACAACAACGATTTCCTCGCCGCCAAACTCCTCGACGCCGTCAACGCCGGGCAGGTCCCCATGGCCCGCATCGACGACATGGCCCTCCGCAATCTCCGGGTCATGGCCGCCACCGGCAATCTTGATCCCACAGCACAATCCCTTCCCCCTGCCGACACCCTCCTTTCCCCGGACCATATCGCCGCCGCCCGCACCATCGCCGAATCCGGCATCGTCCTGCTCAAAAACAAAGACGCCCTGCTTCCCCTCGATCCCGCCAGAATCCACTCGATCGCGGTCATCGGCCAAAACGCCACCGCCAAGTTCGCCCACGACGGCAATTCCGCCGCGATCAAAACGTCCTACGAAGTCACCCCGCTCGAAGGCATCACCAAACGCGCCGGCGACGGTATCAAAATCACCTACGTCGAAGGCTACACCCGCTCCGTCGCGCGCGGTGGCCGCCGCGGTATCGGCGGGGCCGTCACGCCGGGAAGTGCCACCGCCAGCGCCACCGCCGCGCAATCCGCGCAAATCGCCCAGGCCGTCGACGCCGCCAAATCCGCCGACGTCGCCATCGTCGTCGCCGGCCTCTACCGCGCACAGGATCAGGAAGGCGCCGACCGCCCCAACATGAATCTGCCCCCCGGCCAAGCCGACCTCATCGCCACCGTCTCCAAGGCCAACCCCCGCACCATCGTCATCCTCAACGGCGGCAGCCCCTCCGTCGTCGAGCCCTGGATCGACGACTCCGCCGCGCTTCTCATGTACTGGTACGGCGGCACCGAAGGCGGGACCGCTCTCGCCCGCGTCCTCTTCGGCGACGTCAACCCCTCCGGCCATCTCCCCTGCACCTGGCCCAAACAACTTGCCGACACGCCCGCCTCCCACCCCAACGACCCCGCCATCTTCCCGGGCATCGGCAACAACGTCCGCGGCGCCGCCCTCACCCCGGAGACGGGCCCCCAGGAAATCTACGCCGAAAAACTCCTCGTCGGCTACCGCTGGTATGACGCCCAAAAAATCGAGCCCCAATTCCCTTTCGGCTTCGGCCTCTCCTACACAACCTTCCAGTTCTCCCGCCTGCAAGTTGCGGCGCTCGGTGGAAACACCGGCGCTATCCCCGTGCAGACCGGCGATGCGGAAGTGCAATGCGAAGTGGCAAACACCGGCAAGCGCGATGGAGCCGCCCTCATGCAAGTCTACATCGAACCACTCAAGCCACCCGTAGACCGCCCCGTGCAGGAACTCAAAGCCTTCAAAAAAATCCCGTTGAAAGCCGGCGAATCGCAAAAAGTATCGCTGCAACTTCCCCCCGCCGCCTTCGCCTACTACTCTCCCGACAAACACGCCTGGATCGCCGAAGCCGGCGATTACATCATCCACGTCGGCGACTCCTCCCGCTCCCTCCCCCTCCACCAAACCTTCCACCTCGACAAAACCCTCGAAATGTTCGAAAACGTGACCACCCATAATCAATGAGTTCGCGCCTTCTGCTATGATGCCCAAAAAGGAACGCGCCCATGCAACTGACCCTCACCCTCAATCTTCCTCCCGATTTGGAGGCCCGCGTTCGCGCCAACATCGGCGACCCGCAAGCGGATGCCGCCGAAGCCTACGCCGTCGATCTCTATCGCCGTGGCGTGCTCTCTCATTATGAACTCTCCCAATTGCTCAAACTCGACCGCTTCGAAACCGACGGCGTCCTCAAGCGACACGATGTCATGATCGAAATGACCCCCCAGCGTTTTCAGGAAGAACTCGCCGACCTGCGGAAAATCGCCGCCTCGTGATCTGCGTCTCAAACACTTCTCCCCTCCGCTACCTCGTGGAAATCCAGGCCATCGGGGTTCTCCCCACGCTCTTCCACGAAATCTTCATCCCCCTTGCCGTGCTGCAGGAACTCCAACTCCCCCACTTCCCCTCTTCCGTGCGCGCATGGGCCGCTTCTCTTCCACCGTGGCTGAAAGTTGAGACGCCCTCCGCCCCTTTGCCAACGAGTTCCAGCCTCCACCCCGGCGAAGCAGCCGCCATTGCCCTGGCACTTCAGAAACGAGCCGATCGTATTCTCCTGGACGACCAGAAGGCGATCCCGGTGGTAGAACAACTCGCCGCACAACAGGGCCTTGCTCTCCAAGCGCGCGGAACGCTGGCATTACTCGCCATCGCCGCCGAACTCCGTCTGATCAACCTGCCTCATGCAATCCATCGTCTCGTCCACGAAACCCGATTTCGCGCGACACCCGTGCTTATCCAGCGATTCTTCAATCCCGATCCGCTGCTCAGGCAGTTGATCGCCGGCGAAGCTGCCCGCTTTCGTCCACCCCCCGATCCTCATGCACCTCACTAACCCCCGGGAGCCCGCATGTTCAACGTCCGTACCTTCGGCGCCACCGGCGACGGCGTAACGCTGGACACCAACGCCATCAACGCCGCCATCCGCGCCGCACACGAAGCCGGCGGAGGCACCGTTCTCTTCCCCCCGGGCGCCTATCTCTCTTTCTCCCTCCGCCTCTTCTCCAACATCACGCTGCATCTCGACGCCGGCGCCACCCTCCTCGCCGCCGGCGATCCGCCGCCCTCCCACGAAGACATCCTCGCCATGCTCACTCCCGACGGCATCCTCCCCGGCGGCGGCGCCGGCGACTCCGGCTCCTTCTATGCCGGCGACACCTTCGGCCAGGAAAATCCCGCCGCGCCCGCGCCAATGGACGCCCCGCAAAAACCCGCCCTCTCCTTCGCGCAGGCATTTGAAAATCGAAAATCGAAAATTGAAAATCAATACGATCCCCCCGAACCCAATGAACACAACAAATACCAGGACCACGGCCACTCCCACTGGCATAACTCCCTCATCCACGGCGAAAACCTCTCCAACATCGCCATCACCGGCGCCGGAACCATCGACGGCCGCGGACTCACCTGGAACGCCGACCCCGCCAATCCCACCGGCAACAAAGCCATCGCCCTCAAACGCTGCACCAACGTCACCCTCCGCGATTTCACCCTCTTCCGCGCCGGACACTTCGCGATCATTGCCACCGGCTGCAACCTCCTCACCATCGACAATCTCAAAATCGACACCAATCGCGATGGCCTCGACATCGACTCCTGCCAGCATGTCTCCATCTCCAACTGTTTCGTCAACACCCCCAACGACGACGCCATCGTCCTCAAATCCTCCTTCGCCCTCGGCGAGCCCCGCCCCACCGCCCACGTCACCATCACCAACTGCCACCTCTCCGGCTACGACATGGGTTCCCTCCTCGACGGCTCCAAGCGCACCACGCAGAAAATCGCCCCCGACAAGGGCGGCGTCACCGGCCGCATCAAGTTCGGCACCGAATCCAACGGCGGCTTCCAGAACATCGCCATCTCCAACTGCTCCTTCTCCCACTGCCGCGGCATTGCCCTGGAAACCGTCGACGGCGGGCCCCTCGAAGATATCGCCATCTCCAACATCACCATGCGCGATGTCACCTCCGCACCCCTCTTCGTCCGCCTCGGCAACCGCGCCCGCGGTCCCGCACACCTCCCTGTCTCCACCGCCCGCCGCATCTCCTTCACCAACATCATCGCACACAACGCCGAGCCCCGTTTTGCTTCCCTCTTCTCCGGCATCCCCGGCCACAGGATCGAAGACCTCCGCCTCTCCAACATCACCCTCCGCTACAAAGGCGGCGGCGCCAAACGCGACGCACAGCGCACTCCCCCCGAAAACGAAAACGGTTACCCCGATCCCGTCATGTTCGGTGTCATCCCCTCCTACGGCCTCTATTTCCGCCACATCAAAAACCTCCACCTCTCCAACATCTCCCTCGCCTTCCAGAACCCCGACCACCGCCCTCCCATCCACCTCGAAGACGTCCACACCGCCACCCTCGACAACATCACCGCCGAACGCCTCCCCGCCATCCCCTTCCTCATCTGCAACGCCGTCACCGCCCTCACCCTCCGCCACTGCGCCACCCTGCCCGACACCCACCACCCAAACCTCCCCAACGCCGCTCTCTAAAAAAATATCGAATGGCTATATGTGAATCCGAAAACGCTTGCGTCCGTCGCGGACCGTGCAATCATGTATTGCATCCGCACTTCTTCATAATGCACCCCCTCATGACCCTGCCTCCCCTCACCCGCTATACTCCCCCCATGACCCTTCCCACCGACGCACCCCTCCCCACACACACCCCCGAACCCCGCTTCGACTTCGACCTCTTCTGCAACAACTGCCGCTATAACCTCCGCGGCCTCACCCCCAACTCCCGCTGCCCCGAGTGCGGAACCCCCATCGCCGCCGCCCTCCTCGAAGACCCCCTCCACTTCGCCGACCCCGCCTGGCTCGACCGCCTCCGCCGCGGCGCCGCCCTCCTCGTCTGGCCCATCCCCCTCTTCATCGCATCCATCATCATCGCCGCCGCCGCCACCACTATCGGCGCTGACATCCTGCTGCTGCTGGCGACGCTCCTCTTCGTCCGCGGCGCCTGGCAACTCACCAGCCGCGATCCCAAACGCCCTACCCGCGATGCCCGCCTCCGCCGCATCACGCGCGCCGCCCTCCTCTTGCTCCTCATCGCCACACCGCTCTCCCTCCTGCCGCTCTCCACCCTCCTCGATGTCGTCCTCTTCATCCTCGTCATCCTCCTCGCCGCCGCCGCCACCTATGGCCTCCTCCACCGCTGCACCGATCTCGCCCGCCGCCTCCAGCGCTCCATCCTGCACAACGTCGCCGCCCTCCTCGCGGTGGCTTCCATCCCCGCCGCCCTTACCATCGCAGCCATTGTCACCCTCAGCACCCTCTATCCCCACCCCATGCACACGACCTTCAGCCAAATCGCCGCCTCCATCCTGGTTGTCATCCTTCTCGTTTTCCTGCCCACCCTCCTCTTCGCCTACCCCCTCTTCTTCCACACCCTCCGCAAACGCCTCGCCGCCGCCCAGGCCTACGCCGCGAGCTGTCAACCCGCCGCGCCCATTTCCTTCCCAGTTGCACCTGTTGACCATCACCCCAATTGAACCCCCCTCCCGCTGCCGCTACGATGATCCGACATCCAACAACTTTTCACGCAGGATTTCCATGGACGACGCCCGCCCCATCCCCACGCAAAAGCCCCTCGTCAAATTCGATGATTTCGCCCGTCTCGACCTCCGCGTCGCCAAAATCCTCGAGTGCCGCGAGCACCCCAACGCCGACAAGCTCCTCATCCTCAAGGTCGAGCTCGCCGCCGGCGAAACCCGGCAAATCTGCGCCCCCCTCAAAAATCACTACGCCCCCGCCGATCTGGTCGGCAAACTCGTCGTCATCATCGCCAACCTCGAACCCCGCTCCATGCGCGGCGAACTCTCCCAGGGAATGCTCCTGAGCGCCAGCGAAGGCCCCATGAAACAACGCATCGTCATCCTCTCCCCCGAATCCCCCCTCACCCCCGGCAGCCCCGTCTCCTGACCCACCGTAAATGGCCACGAAAAACACAAAAAACACGAAACGACGACGGACACCGTCCACAAATGCACACAAATGCCCACAAATGTTTTGGTCTCCCTCGAATCACCCCTCCGCTGATCGAAGCGCAAAGATAAAAAAAGAAAAACCGACTTCCCTTCCAAGCGCATCCCGTTCAGCAGAAGCGCCCGCCCCACCCAGAACCCATTCGTGCATATTCGTGTGCATTTGTGGATAGTTCTTGTCGTCGTCTTTCGTGCCTTTCGTGCCCTTCGTGGCCATTTACGTCGTCGCCGGCCGATCCCCCAAAATGTCCTCCACGTACACCATCCGAAAGATCACCAGCGTCGCCGCCAGCATCGGCGTCGCCAGCACCAATCCCACCGGCCCCAAAAGCAACGCAAACAACACCTGCGCAATCACAATCAGCGCCGGAGGCAACTCCACCGCGCGCTGCTGAAAGAATGGCGTGATCACCCACCCCTCCAGTATCTGTATCACCACGTACATCAGAATCGTCCACCCCGCCAGCGACGGATTCAAGTCCGTCTGCGCCCCATGCGGCGCAAACGCCACCAGTACCGCCGGCGCTGCCGCCAATATCGGGCCGAAATTCGGTATGAAATTCAATAGCCCCGCCAATATCGCCAGCGTCGTCGTCATCGGTATCCGCAAAATCGACAACCCGATGAATGTCAGCACCCCGATCGACGCCATCGAACACAACTGCCCCACGAACCACCACTGTAACTGGCTCCCCACCTCCGACAGAATCTGCCCCACCCGCGCACGCCGCCCCACCGGAAACATCAGCACCACCCCGCGCCGGTACAGCCCCGGATTGATCGCGAAAAACAACCCCACCGCCAGCACCACCGCGATGTTCCCGATCACCCCCAGCGTCGACGTCACCACATTCCCCGCCACCCCGCCCGCCCCCTTCACAAAACTCTCCGACATCAGAAAATCCGTCGCCGACCGCCGCAGCTCGATCAGCCGCTCCGCCACCCATTGCCGCGGCGTCGGCTCCGCGGCCGCTTCCGTCGCCGCCGCGGAAATCCCCCCCGCCGAACCGCTCGCCATCGCCGACCCCGTCCCCGGCGTGCTCGCCGCGCCCGTCGCCGGGGCGCTCGCCGCCGGCTCGCTCGCCGCCTCCTCCAGCGCCTTGCCCGGCAACAGATTCTGCAGGTCCCCCTCGAACTGCTCCAGCGCCACCGGCAGCGTGCGCGTCAGTTCCCGGGTCTGCTTGTACACCGTAAAGCCCATGAAATAGCCGCCCCCGCTCACCACAATCACCAGCACCGTCAGCACGATCACCAGCGCATACGCCCGCGGAACATGCGCCCACCGCGCCAGCACATCCGACGGCGCCGACAAAAACACCGCCACCAGCAGCCCCGCGAACAGCAGCACCAGGATGTCCGCCGTCACATACACGAAGATCGCGCACAACACCGCCGCCAGCGATATCCCCACCGCAATGCACACCTTCCGCGTATATGACATCCCCCCGCCGCCCGCCGGCGTCATCACCGCTCCACGCTCCGCCGCCCCCCCGACAATCACCGGCGTCACCACCTCCGCGATCCCCGCGCCCGCTCCGGCCTCCGCCGCACCGCCCGCATGTGTGCCCGTTTCCGCCATCATCACTCCATTCACAATCCAAATGCCGCAACGCATTCTAATCCCCTCGCCCGCCGCCACCACCCCACGACGCCGAATCGATCTTCGCGTCATTGGAAACAGGGACGCCCGGCTGAACCAAATTCCCAAACCCAACTTTCGTGTCTTGGTGCCTTTCGTGGCCAATTTACGTCGTCGTCAGCGGGAGCGAGGGAGGCGGGGCGGGGCGGGGGGGGGGGGAACCGTCGTCCTTCCTCCGTGCCTTCCGTGTGCTCCATGGTTTTTTAGATGGCAGCCTGCCTCGCCACGGTCTTCGCGCCTTCGTCGCTTCGCATATTGGCGTTCGGCCCTCGCCAGCGCTGCTTCCGCTTCCCGAGCGTTTAAGGCTCTGCTTGCCGCAAAAGGGGTGTGGCCATCTTTTGTGGCATCGGCGTCCCGCCGATGTCGGCCCAGGGCCGATGCGCCCCGGGAGACGCCAATGCCACGATTGACTGCCACAAAAGATGGCCGCACCCCGCAAAAGCTGCCCTTCCCGCGCCGCTCGCTCCTTCTCCACTTCCCGAGTATCATCTTCACGCTTGACCCATAATTCCCTATCCCGGAGCCACCATGGCCACTTTCGACAAGATCCTTACCGCCAAAGCCATCCATATCGGAAAGCTCGCCGCCCAAGCCACCACTGCCGCCGGCAGCGGGCACCCCTCCACCGCCCTTTCCCTGGCCACCATCACCGCCGTCCTCATGTACCACGTCATGCGCTGGGACCCCGCCGATCCCGCCAATGCCGGCAGCGACCGCCTCGTGCTTTCCGAAGGCCACGCCGTGCCGATCATTTATGCCGCCTGCGCCGACCTGGGCGTGACCATCTATCCCGGGGCGGTCGGCCACACCACCGCCGAGAAAGCCGACGGCCCCGGAAAACGCATGACCGTCGACGACCTGCTCACCCTCCGCGACATCAAATCCCCCATCGACGGCCACCCCAATCCCATGATGGGTTTCCCCTTCTTCGATGCCGCCACCGGTTCCCTCGGACAGGGCCTCTCCGTCGCCGGCGGCCTGGGCGCCGCCGCCCGCGTTGACAAACACAACAAGGTGATCTACTGCATCATCGGCGATGGCGAATCGCGCGAGGGGCAGATCTGGGAAGCGATGGATTTCATCGCCGATCAGAAGCTCTCGAACGTCGTCGCGATCTTCAACTGCAACGAGATCGCGCAATCCGATTACGTCGCCGCCGCGCAGACCGCCGACGCCCTGCAGAAAAAAGCGGAAGCGTTCGGGTGGAAAGCGATCAACGTGGACGGCCACGATCCGACGGCGCTGGTCAACGCCCTCAAGCAGCGCACCGAAGCGATGGTCGCCGGCAAGCCGTTGTGCCTGATCGCGCGGACCGTGAAGGGCTGGGGCGCGGCATCGCAGCAGGGCCTGGGCCATCACGGCCATCCGATCCCCGAAAAAGACCTCGCGAGCGTGCTCAAGGAACTGGACGCCACCGCGGAAGAACTCGGCGCCGCCGGCATCAGCGCTGACGAAAGCAAAAAGGTCCTGAAGATTCATCCGCCGCTGCCCGCCCCGGCAAAACCGCAGGCCGGCAAGCTGATCACGCTCGCCCAGGCCGCCGAAAAGGCGAAGCTCACCGACGCGCTGGTCACCAAGAAAAAGCTCTCCCCGCGCCGCGCCTTCGGACTCGCCCTCGACGCCCTCGGCGACGCCAACCCCAACGTCGTCGGCCTCGATGCCGACGTGAAAAACTCCACCTTCGCCCAGGATTTCGCCAAGGATCACCCCTCCCACTATTTCGAGTGCCGCATCGCCGAACAGAACATGGTCTCCGTCGCCGCCGGCCTCGCCTCCGGCCACAAAATCCCCTTCGCCAGCACCTTCGGCAAATTCTTCTCCCGCGCCTTTGACCAGATCGAAATGGCCATCATCGGCGGTAGCAACATCAAGCTCGTCGGCACCCACATCGGCGTCACCCTCGCCGCCGACGGCCCCTCCCAGATGGCCATCACCGATGTCGCCATCCTCCGCGCCATCGGCCACGCCACCGATCACCGCGGCAAACCGGCGATCACCGTGCTCACGCCCTGCGATGCCGTCTCCGCTTACGCTATGGTCCTCGCCATGGCCGAATGGCCTAGCGCCGTCTACCTCCGGGCCCTCCGCGCTGACACCGGCATCGTCTATGGCGAGAGCGAAACCTTCGAGTTCGGCAAGTTCAAGGTTGTGAAGAAGGGCACGGGGGGCGGCAAGGGTAAAAAGCTGACGATCGCCACCAGCGGCTACCTCGTCCACACCGTGCTGAAAGCCGCGCCCAAGTTTGAGCAGGCCGGCATTGATCTCACTCTCGTCGACGCCTACTCGCTCCCCTTCGCCGCCGATGAACTGCTCGCCCTCGCCGAGGGCGGCCCCATCCTCACCGTCGAGGACAACTACACCGGCGGCATCGGTTCCGAAGTCGCCGAAGCCGCCGCCAAAACCGGCAAGGTCAAAGTCGACAGCCTCTTCATCCGCAACCTGCCCAAGAGCGGCAAGACGCCTGAGGACGTGCTGGAGTTCGTGCACCTCGGCGAAGCCGACATCCTCGCAAAAGCCAAATCGCTCGTCGGTTGAGGCGATCGCAATTCCCGGGGCGCCCAACCCGGCCCGCTGTATCCCGCTGCAAGGAGCGCCGCATGAGCGCCATCACCATCCCCGCCGTCAAAGAACCGCAGACCGTCGAGGGCGTGATCGAGCCGATCCGCCACCGCTGGTCGCCGCGGTCGTTCCTCGATAAGCCCGTGCCCACGGACGTGCTGCGGACGCTGCTGGAAGCCGCGCGCTGGGCGGCCAGCAGTTTCAACGAGCAACCCTGGCGCTTCCTCGTCGCCACGAAGGACAACCCCGCTGATTTCGAAAAACTGCTCAGCGTCCTCATGCCCAAAAATCAGGAGTGGGCCAAGGGGGCGCCGGTGCTGATGCTGATCGTCGCCCGCAAACATTTCACCCACAACAACACGCCGAACCGTTTCGCCATCCATGACGCCGGCGCCGCCCTCGCGACCCTCGCCATCCAGGCGGCCGGCATGGGACTCCAGGCCCACGGCATGGCCGGCTACGACCCCGACAAGGCGCGCACTGTGCTGAAAATCCCCCACGATTTCGACCCGGCCGCCGCCGCCGCGCTGGGATACCCCGGACCCGTGGACGGCGCCCCCGAAGCCTTCCGCGCCGCTGAAGCCGCCGCACGCACGCGCCGCACGCTTGCGGAAACCGCCTTCAGCGCCACCTTCGGCGAACCGCTGGCCCTGTAATTTTTCCAGAAGCGTTTGCCTTCATCCGCTTACTTCATCCGCGCCGTGTGTATCTTCGTCAGATAGTCAAATGACACGCACCCATTCCGCTGGTGCTCGTCAAAAATGCGCCGCAGTTCTTTGAGCATCGGCTCGTGACGCGGATCGCCCGGCAGTGGCGCATACGACGACGACAGCAACCGCCCGCGCAGCCCGTCAAAATCGAAATGCTGCGCATTGGGATGGCTGGTGATGCGCATCGCGTGCGGCGAAAAGAACGCGCGCAGCAATTCCTCCGTGATCTGCCGATGATCGATCTTTCCATAATCCGTCGCATACGTGTGCACCAGCGCCTCATACGCCCGCAGGAACGGCGAATGCGTGAGCCGCTCGTTCCAGATCAGCGCCACGCCGCCGCCGGTCGCGAGAATGCGCGCAAATTCCGCCCGGGCCCTGCCACGATCGAACCAGTGAAACGCCTGCCCGGCGATGATCAGATCGACCGAAACGTCCGGCAAACCCGTCGCCTCCGCGGTGGCATCCCGGCTCTGAAAGCGCGGAAACGTGGCGAGAAATTCATCCCCCGCGGCACGCATGTCCGCGTTGGGCTCGATGCCGACCACCGCATGCCCCGCCTCCAGAAACACGCGCGCCAGCAGCCCCGTCCCCGAACCCATGTCCGCAATCCGCGTCCCGGGCGTCAGCAATTGCTGCTCGCGCAGGTCTTCCAGAAGCTCTGGCGGATAGCCCGGCCGATACTTGACGTAATCCGCCACGCGCACCGAAAAGCGGCGCGTGGGATGCTGCGGGGAATCTGCCGTTTCGTGCGAGCTGTGCGTATGCATGCCGGTATCATATGCAGCGTTTGGGTCCCCCGCTTTTGCGAGCCTGCCATGCCGCCCGAGTTGCTGGAAATTCGCCCCGCCGCCGCCGCCGATCTGGAAACGATCAACGACATTTACAACCATTATGTCCTGCATTCCACCTGTACCTATCAGGAGGAGCCGTCGACGCGCGCCCAGCGGGCGGCGTGGTTTGCGGAGCATGATGAGCAACATCCCGTGACGGTGGCAACCGTCGGCGACACCGGGACGGTCGTGGGTTGGGCTTCCCTGAGCCGCTTCCATGGACGCTGCGCCTATCGCTTCACGGTGGAAGATTCGCTGTACGTGCATCCCGACCATCACCGCCGCGGCATTGGCCGGGCGCTGCTGGTGGACCTCCTCGAGCGCGCCGGCCGGCTGGGCCATCGCCAGGTGATCGCCGTGATTTCCGCCGACCAGCTTCCCAGCCTCGCCCTTCATCGCGCCCTGGGTTTCACCGACGCAGGCTGCCTGCGCGGCGTGGGCTTCAAGTTCGGCCGCTGGCTGGATGTCGCCTACCTGCAGAAATCCTGCCCGAACGCGCATTGATGCCGGCCTCGAAAAACGCACGGAATTGCAGCCGCGGCCGGCCATGTGGTACACTCATCCTCCCTCACCGGGCGTTTAGCTCAGTTGGTTAGAGCGTACGGATCACACCCGTAAGGTCGCAGGTTCGAGTCCTGCAACGCCCATTTCTTGCAAGTCCAGCCGAAACGCAGGGTTGCGTTTCCCGCCAGTGGGGCGGTGCGGCAGACAGAAAAGTGGTGCGCGCACCACTGTTTTTGGAGCCGCAATCATGCCCAAGCTCTCTCATCATGTCCCCAAGCTTTCCCGCCACCTGCGGGGCAACGCCTTTGTCAAAATCGCCGGGCAACAGATCTGGTTGGGCAAGTATGGTCAGCCGCAGACCCAGGAGAAGTACGACCGGCTGGTGGGCCAATGGCTGGCCAATGGACGGCAGCTGCCCTCGCCCGGGACGGCCCCGACGACCGTCGCCGAGGTGGTAGCGGCGTATTGGACTTGGGCGCAGCAACGCTACACGCCCGCCGAAGCCGCCACGATCAAGGCAGCGCTGCGGGTGGTCTGCAAGTCGTACGCTTCGTTGGCTGCCCACGACTACGGCCCTAACTGCCTGCGGGCGAGCCGTGCCGAAATGGTCAGGATCGGCTGGTCGCGGCGGCAGATCAATCGTCAGATATCGCGCGTTCGCGGGCTATTTCGATGGGCGGCTTCCCATGAGATGGTCCATGAGTCGGTCTACAACCAGCTGGCAACTGTTGAATCTCTCAAACGCGGCGAGGCCGTAGAGCGGCCGCGCATCAAGCCTGTTCCGCGATCCATGATCCGATCCCTGCGGCCGTACCTTTCGCGGCCGATCCGGGCACTTATGGATCTGCAACTTCTCACGGGTGCAAGAGCTGGTGAGCTCGTGCATCTGCGCCTCGGAGACCTTCTGCGGTCGGGTCCGGTGTGGACGTGGCAGCCTGAGGACCACAAGACCGCCCATTTTGAGAAGTCGAAAATCATTCTCTTTGGGCCGCGAGCGCAGAAGATCTTGCATGGGTTCTTGGCCGGCAAGAAGGAGGAGGATTTTCTCTTCTCACCTCACGAGGCGATCGCTGAGCGGCACGAAAAGGCTAAGGGAAGCCGGCGACCCAACCAATTGCCAAATCCTCGGAACACTGATCGAACTGTGGGTCCCTGCTACACGACCAATAGCTATAGGCGTGCGCTCCATCGGGCTGCCGACCTGGCATTTCCTCCCGCTCCGACGCTGCCGCCGGCAGACGCATCTGCATGGCGCCGGAAACACCGCTGGGGGCCCCATCGCCTTCGGCATAATGCGGCAACGTTCTTGAGGCGGGAATTCGGGATCGAGGTCGCGCAGGTGATACTGGGGCATTCCAGCTTGTCGGTGACACAAATCTATGCGGAAGTGACTTTGAATCGAGCAATGAAGGCGATGGAAAAGGTCGGATGAGCAATCCTCTTAAGGGGGTGCGAAGCGTCGAGAAAGGTGACATGATGGCTAGAAAGCACAAACGGCCAGATTTTCCAAAAATGACGACGTGGAAAGAGCTCCGCGAGGGGGCTGAGGCTGAAGCCGCTGCAAATCTCCGGGAACTCTTTTCAAAATTCGACCCCGCCATTGAGGTTGTTGCCTATTACGGCTATGCGAGACTGGCGTATGCTAGCTTGGTGGACATGATCCACGTCGGCCATGAACCTGAACGCGCGATGGAAGCCGAGGAGTATTTTCATTTCTTTCTTCTATGCGAATCGTATCTGAATGAGATGTGGAGCGCGTGCGATGGCACGGGCCTATTGATCCAACGACTGCTTCAAGACGCGCGCATCAGGACCAGCGTCCTAGCGTACTACGACGGGCCACTACTCTGTTTGGTTGAACAATTAACCACGCAACTGTTTCGGGCGATCGAAAAAAATGTTACGGCGCGCCTCGCGCCCCGAGACGCAGAAAGATCGATTGTAGTAAATCCTGCATCCGACGAGGTGGTAGCTTGTATGGAGGAAAGCTCAACTTTGCCGCTCCCGGAGAATGCCTACCAACCAAAGGATGAGATGTGGTTTAAGTTTTTCCACAATCGACCAACGATTCTAACCAGCTTGTTCCGCGAAAGTGAGGCGGTTGCGAAGGCATTCCACAGCAACGGTTATGCTAAGAGGCGGGAGCTCATAAACATCTGCACGATGCTCAAATATATTCAAAAGCATCCAGGACACCGACAACAGCACGTCGCTGGAAGCGGACCCAAACGGCAACTTTTGGCTAGGTTGCGGAAAAACGGCTGGGTCACCAAAGAAAAGGGCTCATGGCTTACGCCGTCGGGAGAACGTTGGCTGCAGGCGTGCTCCGAATACTTAACCTTATCCGATGGCAACGCGCGCCCAAGGATTCGGCCGCGACCTAGAAGGTAGGTTCGTCAGAACGGCTGTGGACTTCACTGATCCTAGTACTATACAGGGTGCTACATGTGATCGAGGTTGTTGTCCAGGGTCCGAGAAACTTCGATAGTGAGTGGGTTTTGGAAATGCCGCTGTAGCCGACACGCAGCCAGAATCGCCAAAGTCTGCCCAAATGAAGCGCCCAACACGACGCGGTCCAGGCCGCCGTCAACACCTTAGCGCTGCCATGTTGTCGGCCAGTGCTCAGTGTTCCCGCTTTTTGCATCACCCGGAAGCGGTTTGATTATCCTAAAGTTTTTAGGATCGCAATTTGAATCTCGTTATTGCATCTTGTGAGCCGGTCTGAAACGGATGCAAATGATTGAAAATCACACGTACCTGACCCTTGGCGAAGCGGCAATTCGAATCCGAAAGACGATGGGGTTGTCGATTTCCTCGACATCTCTTTGGCGTTGGTGCCGCAAAGGTGCCGGGCCAAACCATCTTCGGCTCGAACATCTTCGGCTCGGTCGCCGTATCCTAATTTCCGAAGGAGCGATCTTGGAATTTGCCCGAAAGCTCGCTGCCTCGGACGACGAACATTCTGGGGGGCCAATTGTGACGTCGGCCGCGATCGACGTGCTCAAGCGCAATGGCATTTTATAGCTATTTGCATCTGGCCAGAGATGCTTCATTTGTCTACGACGCCTCGTCTGCCCGTGCGTGCCAGGTAACGCGTATGCATACCAATTAATTTCTCCTATTACGCTATGGCGAATATTACGCACAATGTAAAACAGCTATTGCAAACGGTCATTTCCTACTGCCCATCGTCAAAACTTAGCACCTACCAGGAGTAAACTATGACAGCGTTTCCCAGCAGCCTACCTCTTGAGATATACCCTAATAACATTGGCCGATTACGTTCTCCAAGCGAATCCTCTCCAACCGGAGATATCTTCATCCATCCTTCCTACTGCGGCTCGCCCTGGTGCGAAAAATGCCAGGCCCAGTACTGCCGAAAGCGCGCAGAGAGACTCTCTGAGATCCTTCCGTTTGGGCAGTGGTGCCATGTGGTCCTGACCCTCGATCCGAAAATGTTCCCCTCGGCCTCCTGCTCGATCGACGCACTTCGTATGGTGATCCGGGACCGGGTCGCGGGAAAATTCTGCCGTAGGCTTCAAAATAAGAAGGCGATCAAGCGTCTAGTCCAGTTCTTTGACGCCCGTAGCCCCCAGCATAGCTCGCGCCTTCGCGCTTCTTCAAAACTCCGTTTCCACAGGACCTTGGAATTTCAGCATGGCGATCGCTGTAACACCGGCACCCAAGCAACAGAAATGGCGCATTTTCATATCCTGATTGATCTTCCTGACCTGCCGCAGGACTTGATCGAAGAAACCTGGACCGGGATCAAAACAACCCATTATGGGTACATCGTTGGAAACGTGCACATCACCCCCAACGTCGACTCCTCCTGGGCATCGTACGTTACGAAGCCATGCGCGCTTCCCGACTTTGCCAAGGACATGACGGACCGGATCTCGCGTTTTCACACATCTGACGGTTTCTTTCCTTGTAAAAGTAGCTCTCATAGGCCATCGGAGGCAGCGGGAACTCCTGCTGGGAGGGCAATGTACCCCCGGCGCGCCCTTCGGCGTACGTACTGGCAGAAATCAACGCGATGCGCGAACAGGACGCGCCTGTCGCGAGGAATGGTTGATGGATTCAAACTACTCACCGAACACCACTTGTATGATTTGCCGCTGCAGGCGGTCCGGGCGATCTTGTCCCTCGTTACCGGCAGTTTTATCGATACTGCGCATCAGAAACTGCAATTCCGTTTTTCGCCTGACCGGTCTAACCAGTTGTTATACTATCTACGTCATTACGAATGGGATTTTTCCAGGGACCCCGCCGCAACTCTTCGAAATCTTGATTCGCTTCTTGCGGAACGGTTTGGTTGTACAACCAGCGGCTGGCCCTGCCGCCCGAGCGGGCAGTAGATCCGCGGCAGGCTAGAGCGGGTTTCAGTTCAGTGTACGATGTAGCCTGATTTTCTGAAATATCCCTTGGCATCCTGGGCAGTGATGCTGTGAAGTGCGTCGGAGATCGCTACCTCCAGGTCCGGCTGCGTGCGCGCCTCTGCCGCACGCA
>DASZZD010000056.1:0-32527 GCA_035545015.1 Phycisphaerae bacterium | reverse complement strand
GTTTAGCCGTCGATCGAAGATCGACGCTCCCCCCACACGAGGCCTCCCCACAAAGGAGGCCTCTTCTTTTCCCACCTGCCACCTCTCGTACCTCATCCCCAGTTTGAACCAGTTGAACCAATACCCAAATTGAACCTGCCCCCCCATCCCTTGAGCCATCCAACCCCCAATCCGACTCCCCCCGTTTCGTGTCCTTCGTGCCTTTCGTGGCCAATTTACGTCGTCGTCGCTGGGGGGGGGGACCGTCGTCGTCCCTCCGTGCACTCCGTGTGCTCCGTGGTTTTCTGGTTGCGGTTTCGCCGCTGTGCCCCTTCGTGCCGTGGCCAATTTACGTCCGGCCAATTTACGTCATTCGTGTCCATTCGTGCGCATTTGTGGACCCGTCACGCCCGCCGCAATATCCCCTTCAAATTCGCCATCTCCCCCCCCACATCCGCAGACCGCATCAACGTCTCCCCGATCAGCAGACTCCGCACCCCCGCCCCCACCATCCGCTGCACATCCGCCCTCGTTTTGATCCCGCTCTCCGCCACCAGTATCTGCTTGTCCTCCACGAACTCCGCCAGCCGGATCGTCGTCGACAGATCCGTCGCAAACGTCCGCAAGTCCCGGTTGTTGATCCCCAGCAGCGAATAGCTCCGCAGCGGAAACCCGATCGTCGACCGCACCCGCAGCAGCGAATCCATCTCGTGCACTTCCACCAGCGTCGTCAGCCGCAGCTCCGCCGCCAGGATCTGCAGATCGATCATCAGCGAATCCGTCAAGATCTCCGCGATCAGCAGCACCGCATCCGCACCCGCAGCCCGCGCCTCCCACACCTGGTACGGATCAATAATGAAATCCTTCCGCAGCACCGGCAACGGTACCGCAGCCTTCACCTGCTGAATGTACTCGAGCTTCCCATGAAAATACTGCTCATCCGTCAACACGCTCAATGCATCCGCCCCCGCCGCATGGTAAATCCGCGCCATCGCCACCGCGTCAAAATCCCCCTTCATCACCCCCGCGCTCGGAGACGCCTTCTTGATCTCCGCGATCACATTCACCAATCCGTCCGGCTCCTTCGTCATCGCCGCAAAAAAATTCCGCGGCCCCTCCATGTCCCCCGCCCGCCTCCGCAACTCCCCCTCCGGCGCCCGGCCCTTCGCCGCCAATACCTCCGCCTTTTTTGTTTCCACAATTTGCTGCAAGATATCCGGTATCGACATCGCTTCGTTCTCTTGAGGATCGGGTGACCATCGGGGTGCTCTTCTTCGCCGCCTGGCTCGCCGCCAGCGCTACGCTGCTCGTCGTGCTCAAGGTCTTTCAGCCCAGGCAGCTCGCTCTCGCGCCCCTGCGCCGCGGCACGCTCACGCTCGCCTCCGTCGCCGGCGTCACCTTAGTATACATAGCCACCGCCTTCGCCGCAGTCATCGCTCTCCACGCGCTCTCCCCTCAAAAACTGCGCACCACGCAAACTCCCCTCGGCCCAGTCGTCACCACCACCACCTCCGCCGCCACTGCCCCCGCCACCCGCCCCCTCGCCCTCCTCCCCACCACTCCCGCCACCTCCCGCGCCGCCGCCACCCGCGCCGCCACCGGCCCCCGCACCCGCCGCGCCCCGGCCTCGCGCCCGCGCCCCACCACCCTCTCCGCCGCAGACCTCACCGACACCGTCAAAGCCCAGGCCCTCGACGCGCTCGCCAAGCTCATCGCCACCCTCTTCGGCCTCTTCCTCGTCCATCAAACCATCCGCGGAGGCATCCCCGCTTTCGGACTCCGACTCCGCCAGATCCCCAAAGGCATCCTCTTCGGACTCCTCGCCTTCTTCATCATCTATCCCATCCTCATGGTCTGCCAGAACCTCGTCGAACACCTCTGGGCCGCCTTCTTCCACCTCCCCCCCACCATCCAACCCACCATCCAGGCCCTCGAATCCCACCCACCCCTCAACCTCCGCATCGCCTACTTCCTCCTCGCCGCCGTCGCCGCTCCCATCCTCGAAGAATTCTATTTCCGTGGCCTCCTCCAGACCGCACTCGCCGGCCGCTCCTTCGGCCTCCGCGTCGCCTCCCCCGCAGACCTCCAATACACCCCCTCCCCCGCCCACCGCTTCGCCGCCATCGCACTCACTTCCGCCCTCTTCGCCGCCGCCCACGGCTCCATCGACATCTACCCCACCCTCTTCCTCCTCTCCCTCGCCCTCGGATACACCTACGAACGCACCAACAACCTCTACGCCGCCATCACCCTCCACGCCACCTTCAACACCCTCAACATGCTCCTCCTCAGTTAATACATTCTCGCCCTCTTATACGGAACTCAATTGATTCTTGTGCTGGAATAAGTTTAGCCCCGGCCCTTGGGCCGGGTTCCACTGGCGCGAATTTCACATGGAAACCGTATTACTGATCTTTCCCTGAGGACCGTCGTTCCGCCGCCTGACAACGAACCCCGCCCCTCCCCACCGTACCATCCTCACACCCATCCTGCACGCGCCCCCTCACACCCGCTCCACCGTCACCCCCAGCGCCCGCGCCCCCGCACGCCACGCCGTCCCAGGATCCGGACCCACCCCGCGCAACTGCTCCGCCTTCAACTCCGCCACCTCCAGCGATCCCGACCACACCGCCGCCCGCCCGCACTCGTGCGCCCTCAACGTCCACTGATACGCCTGCCCACGCCCGCACCCCAGCACCCTCATCAACACCTCCACCACCCACTCAAACCCGTTGATCGGATCGTTATGCAACACCACCGCGTACCGCGGCGCCTTCTCCGCCTCCCCCTTCACCTCTGGCCTCACCTCGTCCCCAACCACCTCCCCCACCTCCTCCCGCCGCTCCACCTCCACCGCCACCGCACCCTCGCTCGCATCCATCACAACCTCCTTTCCCTAAAAACCGCATCATACCACCATTCTCATTTCCCGAAACCCCATTTTCGCGCCTTCCCCATGACAAGGGTGTCGTTCTCGATCCGGGTAAACCTCCGAGACGCGACCGTGAGGGAGCGTTGGGGGGGGGAGAACGCCCACCACGGTGGAGTGCTACCCGGAATAGGAACTACACCCCATGACAATCGCACCAATTGAAAGTGGCATGGGCATCCTGCCCATGTTCGAGTAACCCCGGTTTTCCCGATCCGAGCATGGCGCCGGACGCCAATGCCACGCTTTTTCAAATGGCTCTTGGCCAACGCCCGCCTCTCACCTCCGCCGCTGTCGCATCGCTCACCTGTCCCGGTCCCCGCTTCCCCTCCCCCCTCCCAATGGCGCCGATTGAACCACTACCCCAATTCCCCACCTCACTCCCACCCCACCACCAATATCGCCTTCACCGCCTCCCGTAACTGCTCCACCTCCGCCGCAAACACCTCATACCTCCCCACCTCATAATGCAGCTCCAGCCCCTCAAATAACTTGACCCGACCAAATACCTTACCTATAATGGCCGTCTCCCTGTTCGCATCGGCGAACCCCGCCCGGCGCGCCTCCCCCCGCGCCACCTTCGCCTCGTCCACGCCCCCCGCTACCCCCTCCCGCGCCAGCTCCGCCTCCGTCGGCAAAAAGTCCACGCGGTTCTCAAAAATCGCCCGTATCGCCGCCAGCGAATACCCCAACGCCCGATAATGCCCAATCCTCCTCAACCGCTCCACATGCGCCGCCCCATAGTTCGCACCCCGCCCCTTCTTCAACGCAGGAGGCAGTAACCCATGATGCTTGTAAAAGTTAACCGTCGACGCCGCAATCCCCGCCGCCCGCGCCAGTTCAGAAAGTGTCAGCCGCTCACCCATGGGAGGAAAAATACATTAGCAACTAACGCCTTTCAACTAACGCCTTTTACTCACGCCTTTCCCACCTCGACCCCTCCCCGCCCCGCCCCTACAATGCCCCCTTTCCCTTCCCCCAAACCCGGACCCACCATGCCCACCACCCTCACCATCGACGACCAACTCTCCCTCCTCCTCCGCGGCACAGACCACGTCTACTCCCCCGAAGAACTCAAAAATCGCCTCCAAAAATCCGCCGCCACCGGCAAACCCCTCCGCATCAAGCTCGGCATGGACCCCACCGCCCCCGACCTCCACCTCGGCCACGCCGTCGTCCTCCGCAAAATGCGCCAGTTCCAGGACCTCGGACACACCGCCGTCCTCATCATCGGCGACGCCACCGCCATGATCGGCGATCCCACCGGCAAAAAGAAAACCCGCCCCGTCCTCTCCGCCGAACAGGTCAAACAAAACGCCCAAACCTACTTCGCCCAGGCCGGCAAAATCCTCGATATGTCCCCAGGCAAAATCGAGGTCCGCTACAACTCCGAATGGCTTCACAAAATGTCCTTCACCGACGCCCTCAAACTCGCCGGCAAAATGACCGTCGCCCGCATGCTCGAACGCGATACCTTCCACGAACGCCACAAAACCGGCGAAGCTATCTACATCCACGAATTCCTCTACCCCCTCATGCAGGGCTGGGATTCCGTCATGATCCACGCCGACGTCGAACTCGGAGGCACCGACCAGACCTTCAACAACCTCGTCGGCCGCGACCTCCAGGAATCCGAAAACCAGCCCCCGCAAATCGTCATCATCATGCCCATCCTCGTCGGCACCGACGGCGCCCAGAAAATGTCCAAGTCCCTCGGCAACTACATCGGCGTCTCCGAATCCCCCACCGACCAGTTCGGCAAAACCATGTCCATCCCCGACCACCTCATGCCCGACTGGTTCCGCATGACCACCCCCCTCCCCGACGACCGCATCACCTCCCTCCTCGATCCCTCCCAAACCCATCCGCGTAAAGCCAAGGAAATCCTCGGCCGCACCATCGTCGAACAATACCACTCCCCCGCCGACGCCGAAGCCGCCGCCGAAGACTTCCGCAAACGCTTCACCGAACACCAGATCATCGCCACCGAAACCAAATCCCTCCCCCCCACCGCCCTGAAAGACGGCAAAATCGGCATCCTCTCCCTCATCAAAGAAGTCGGCTTCGCCCCCTCCACCTCCCAGGCCCGCCAACTCGTCGAAGGCGGCGGCGTCACCTACGCCACCCAAAAAATCACCGACCCCAAACTCCAACTCGAACCCAAAACAGGAGACATCCTCCAGGTCGGCAAACGCCGCGTCTGCAAAATCGAGATCGCCTGATTCGCTATAATGTCGCAGTCGAACAAAGGAAGCAGACTATGTCCCACACGATTACCGTCGAAGAAGCTGCAGGGCGTCTTGCCGAACTCATCGCTACCCTCGCCCCTGGCGACGAGATTACTCTCGTTTCAAAGAACCAGCCCGTGGCTCGCCTCACCCCCGCGGCCAAACGTACGCTGCCTCGCGCTTTCGGCGCCTGCAAAGGAATGCTCATGAAGAATCCCGATGTCCCCGAAAACGTCTATCTCGACGACTTCAAGGATTATATGTAAGTGGCTTTACTCCTCGATACACATGAATCGTCGCCCAGGCGCTCTCGCGGAATTGCCCCCTCGTAAGCAACGATGCCCGCCTCGATGGTTACGGCATCAAGAGAATTTGGTAATACTCTTTCACGTACGAGATACGTTAATGCCCGCCAAACTCATCGACGGCAAACTCCTCTCCGCCAAAATCCGCGACCACGTCGCGCAGGAAGTCGCTGCGCTCACCAAGCAAAATAAACCCGTCAAACTCATCGCCATCCTCGTCGGCGACAACCCCGCCGCCAAAGTCTACGCCGAGAACCAGAAAAAAACCTGCGCCCAGGTCGGCATCGCTTACGAACTCCACCAGCTCCCCCCCACTGCCACCCGCGACGAGCTTCACGCCGCCATCCAACACCTCAACGCCGATCCCGCCGTCACCGGCATCTTCCTCCACTCTCCCCTTCCCAACGGCCTCGACCTCCAGGACGCCCAGTACCAGATCGACATCCTCAAAGATGTCGAAGGCGTCAACCCCGCCAACATCGGACACGTCGTCTACGGCCACACCATCATCGCCCCCTGCACCGCACTCGCCGTCGTCGAACTCATCGACTCCACCGGCACAAAACTCGAAGGCGCCAACGTCACCGTCGTCGGCGCCTCCCGCATCGTCGGCCGCCCCCTCTCGCTCCTGCTCACCGAGCGCAACGCCACCGTCACCCTCTGCCACATCCACACCAAAGACACCCCCGCCGAAACCCGCCGCGCCGACATCGTCGTCGTCGCCGTCGGAAAGCCCGGCCTCCTCCGCGCCGACCACATCAAACCCGGCGCTGTCGTCATCGACGTCGGCATCAACCGCGTCCGCATCACCGACGCCTTCGGCAAAATTACCGAAAAAACCGTCGGCGACGTCGACTTCGACGAAGTCGCCAAAGTCGCCAGCTTCATCACCCCCGTCCCCGGCGGCGTCGGCCCCATGACTGTCGCCATGCTCCTCCGCAACACCCTCCGCGCCGCCCGACTCGTCCACGGTCTGGAAAAGCCGTTCGCCGGATCCACCTGATATACTTCACAGTGAGGTGAATCATGACCATCGCCGCCAAACTCCTGACCGCCGACGATCTGTGGAACATGCCCGGCAACGGTGACGGATACGAACTCGTTATGGGAGAACTGCGACCCATGCCACCTTCCGGCCAGCAACATTCATCCATCGGCGCTCGACTGGTCATCCGAATCGGAGCATTTGTCGAGAAGCAACACCTCGGCATCATCACCACTGCCGACGGCGGCTACATCCTCCATCGCAACCCCGACACCGTCCGCGCCCCCGATGTCGGCTTCGTCACCACCGATCGTCTTCCCAATGGACGCACCGCACAAAAGTGGTTCCCCGGCCATCCCGACCTCGCGGTCGAAATCATCTCCCCCACCGACGTCTACGGAGATGTCGACGAGAAAGTGCAGGAGTTCCTCGACGCCGGAACCCGTTTGGTCTGGGTCGTAAACCCGCGCCATAAAACCGTCACCGTCTTCCGCAACGACACCACCATTACCGCTCTCGGCCCCGGCGACCAACTCTCCGGCGAGTCCGTCCTTCCCGGCTTCACCCTCGCAATCTCCGAGATTTTCGAGTGAACGATGCCTTTGCCATGGGAGAGGAATTGGCGATGCGATCAACCCACAGGTTCAGCGTGGCTATCCTGATCACTTTATGCGCCGACGGCGGCGAGAAAACGTCAGACCGTTTTCGCAGTGCCCAACAAGTTGTCAAAGACATTGCCGACCGCGTTACCAAAGACTACGCGGCCAGCCACTCAAAGTGATAACGGTGAGCGGGTGCAGTAAGTCATGAGCAATTCAGTTCTTTCTTTGCACGGCGTTCATTTCGCCCGCCCCAGCGGCGAAGTGCTGCGCCCCATCCTCTCCGACATCTCCTGGTCCGTCACACCCGCGCAAATCGCCGCCGTCCTCGGCGCCAACGGCTCCGGCAAATCCACACTCCTCCGCCTCGCCGTCGGCTACCTCTGGCCACAACAAGGAACCGTAAAACTCCTTGGCCAAACCCTCGGTGAAACCGCACTCGCCCCCCTCCGCGCCCGCATCGGCATCGTCGAGCCCACCACCATCTACCCCTTCGACGAAAACATGACCACCCGCGACGTCGCCGTCTCCGGCTACTTTTCCGCACTCACCATCGGCTACGTCCATCCCACGCCTGACCAATGGGAACACGCCGATCACCTGCTCACCCAAGTCGGCCTCGCCGCCCAGCGCGACCAAATCTATTTCACCCTCTCCACAGGCCAGCGCATGCGCGCCCTCATCGCCCGCGCTCTCGTCCGAAAACCCGAACTGCTCATCCTCGACGAACCCACCACCGGCCTCGACCTCCCCGCACGCGAAGCCGTCCTCGCCACCCTCGCTCGCCTTCACACCCGCCCCAACCCCCCCGCCATCATCACCGTCACCCATCACCTCGAAGAGCTCCTGCCCGACACCTCCAACATCCTCCTGCTTTCCCTCGATGGCCGCATCGTCGCCAGCGGCGATCCCCCGCAAGTCCTCACCGCCGCCAACCTCACCGCCGCCTATCAAATGCCGATACAAGTGGAGCAGCGCAACCGCCGCTGGTCCGCCCACGTAGACCCCCGCGCCTGGAGTGAATTGCTCTGATCCGCCCCCCCCGCACCGCCGCGCCCGCATGGTGAACCCAGCCGCACGATCCTATAATGCTTCGGCACTTTTTTTCCAAAAGGAACCGCATGGCCGCCTCCCCCACCATCGAAAAAGTCCTCATCATCGGCTCCGGGCCCGCCGGCTGGACCGCCGCCATTTACGCCGCTCGCGCCAATCTCACCCCCCTCGTCCTCGCAGGCGACGGCCTCAACCGCGACCGCATGCCCGGCGGGCAGCTCATGTTCACCTCCGAGGTCGAAAACTTCCCCGGCTTCCTCCACGGCATCGACGGCCAGAAACTCATGGGCGTCCTCCAGCAGCAGGCCGAACACTTCGGCACCCGCACCAAACCCCACTTCGTCACACGCGTCGATTTCTCCAGCCGTCCCTTCAAAATCTGGCACCTCAACGATCTCTCCGGCGAAGAGGAAACCCTCACCCTCGCCCATGCCGTCATCATCTCCACCGGCGCCAGCGCCAACTACCTCGGCCTGCCCTCCGAACGCAACTTCGAAAATATGGGCGTCTCCGCCTGCGCCGTCTGCGATGGCGCTCTCCCACGCTTCCGCGACCAGCCCCTCGTTGTCGTCGGCGGCGGCGATTCCGCCGTCGAAGAAGCCACCTACCTCACCAAGTTCGCCAGCCGCGTTCACCTCGTCCACCGCCGCGATACCCTCCGCGCCAGCAAAATCATGGCCCAGCGCGCCCTCACCAATCCCAAGATCGTCCCCGTCTGGAATTCCGCCGTCCAGGAAGTCCTCGGCAACGACCAGCAGGGCGTCACCGGCGTCCGCGTCCAGAACCTCCAGACCAAGGCCGAGGGCGTCATCGAAGCCGCGGGCATGTTCGCCGCCATCGGCCACACCCCCAACACCAGGTTCCTCCAGGGCCAGATCGACCTCAACGAAAAAGGCTACGTCGTGCTCAAGGATGGCTTCCGCTCCCTCACTTCCGTCGACGGCGTCTTCGCCGCCGGCGATTGCGCCGATTCCATCTATCGCCAGGCCATCACCGCCGCCGGCATGGGCTGCAAAGCCGCCATCGACGCCGAACGCTGGCTCGCAGAGCACGGCGTCGAATAAGCGCCCGCCCCGCCGCGCGGCCCGCTGAGATGCTACAATCCACAGCACGCATTTTCGGGGGTACGCACATGCTTCCCATCATCGAAAAACCCGCTGTCTCCCTCACCCAGAAGCGCCTCGCCCTCCTCGTCGCAGGACTCGCCGACTTCCTCCAGATCGTCGCCTTCCCCGCTTTCTTCGAGGGCGCCATCTCCCCCTTTGAAGATGTCGCCGACATCCTCGTCGCCCTTCTCTTGATGGCCATCTGCGGCTTCCGCTGGCAGTGGGTCCTCGCCTTCATCATGGAACTCGTCCCCGGACTCGACGTCCTGCCCACTTGGACCATGGTTGTCGCGCTCATGACCGTCCAGCCCGAGTACACCCGCGGTTACGCCGACCCTGCCCCCGCCGATGAACCCGACCCCCGCCACGAACACCCCGACCCAACCGTCGCCACCGTCCGCCCCGTCATCATCCCCCCCGTACGCCCCCGCGCCCTACCCCACGGCCATTAACCCCCCCGGTGTGGATCCCCCCGCGTGTGCCATGCTCAGCAAAGGGCCGCAAGGCCCCTGAGCATGCCCGGAAAAGAGAACACAGAAAAAAATCACAACCCTCCCAGCGCAGCCCCACCGCTATCAGCCCAGCCCCCCGCGCGCCCCCGCAACGCAAAAATATGGAGGGCCCCGGCGTGCAGGGGATGCGACGCACGGGGCCCTGGGAGAAGGACAATGGTTATGCCCTAATAATTCAACGTTCGGCCCAGCGCGTCAAGCGACCACCAAAAAATTGTGCCGCAGTGAGGAAAAGTACCCATCTTCTCACGCAACAAACACCACCACCCAAACCCACACCCCGTCGCCCACCCCTCTTCCTCCCCATTCCCCGACAGCGCGCACAATCCGGCGCCCCTCGGATTTCTACAACTCCAAAAATTTCCACCCCAACCCTCCCAACCACAACCCCTTACTCAAAATTTCGCAAAGCTGTGTGCGCACAAAGTGGGCGCGACTCCCCTCTATAGACAAGAAGGAGCACTGCGCCATGGCACAAATTAAAAAAAACTTCGTGGTCCTTCACTTCTTCGGGACTTCGTGTTTCCGTCGGGGTGGGGGGGAGTGTGTGTCGAATTCCCCCAAAACCCTCATACACAAGCACAAAAACCTCAAGTTTGCAAAAACACAACGGCAAAAACTCAACGTTTTTTGCAAAACACCCCAAAATCTACGAGCAAAACCCCCCATCACCGCCCCTTTCCACCACTCAGCACGCACCTCCCAGCACCCTGCGCTCCCTTTCTTCGCTTTCCCGACGCTCCTCCCCCCGCTACACTATTCCCAGACCCGGACCTGTCTCGCGGCTCAATACATTGGAAGCCGCATGGCTCCGGCAAAATCTATGGACGCCGCAGCGCCGCCGCGTGACGGTCACCACCGCACCCGCCTTGGCAGCAGCTCCGTCCCACATCAAGGTGCGATCATTAGCGCTCACTTTCCCCCCGCGGGGCCCTTCGGCCTTTCCTCCATCCTGCACATCCCCCTCCTCAACGCCGACTCCGGCGACAACGGGCCCGACGGCGCCTCTAACGCCGCGGGCGGCGGCAAACGCCCGCGCCGACGCGGCTCCCGTGGCGGCCGCGGCAGAGGCGGCAGCCGCTCCGGCGCGGCGGCTGCCAAAAAGACCCCCGCACCGCCCGCCGGCGATTCCCCCGCTCGCCCGCCACGTTCCCGCAGTTCCCGCGGCGGCACCCGGCGCCGCGCGCCCAAGCCTCAACTCCCCCCGGACCAGACCTCCTCGCCCCCGCTTCCTACCCCCGATTCCGCTCCAGAATCCGTCCCGGAAACCGCTCCCCAACCCCTCGCCTTCGAGCCTCCTCCCGCCGAAACCCCGGTCCCTGCCCCCGCAAGCGAACCGCAACCCGTCGCCGAAAACCCCGCCGCTCCCACCGGCGCGCCAGAGACTCCCGCCGCGGCCGACCCCTCCGCTCCGCAAGCCCCAACCAACGGCGGCCAAACCAACGGTGGACCCGGCGGCGGACCCGGATTCGTCCCCGGACCGCCCCGCATCGGCATGCGCCCCGCCATCGTCCGCATGCCCTCCTCCCCAGGCCGCATGTCCTTCTCCAAAGGCACCGCTCGCCACCACTTCCGTCCCGGCGGGGGAGGAGGGGGGGGGGGCGGGGGATTCCGCCCGCCGCGACCCTTCACATCCCCCAGCCCCGGCGAGACCCCGGCCCCGCCCGAAGAAACCTCCGAAACCCCGGTCGCGCCCCCGCAGCAGGCCCCGGCCGAAACCGTCGCCGAAACCCCGCCCCCGCCCCCGCAGCAGCCCGCGCAACCCCAGCACGCCCAACACCGCGGTCCCCAACGCCACGACCAGCGACATCAGCAAGGCCAACGCCACGGCGAAAAACAACATCAGCGAGGCCAGCAGCAGCAACGCCATCCCCAGCAACGCGGCGGAGGAGGGGGCGGCGGCGGACATCAGCAAGCCCGCCACGGCCAACAGCACCGGCAGCATCACCAGCCCCCGCCTGAACCCGTCTCCGAAACCACCGACATCGTCCCCCTCTCCGCCCACCCCGCCACCTCCGACGTCCTCGCTAACCCCACCGCCGCGCTTCAGCCGCCGGCCCCGGCGGACACCTCGCTCCTCGCCCCCTTCGCCGAGGACATCGAGATCGACGAGTCGCTCACTCCCGCCAAGCGCCGCGAACCCACCGGCCGGGACATGCTCATCAACGTCGTGGAAGGCGAAGAAGTCCGCATCGCCGTCATCCGCCGCGGACAGCTCGAAGAACTCTACATGGAGCGCTCCAGCACCGAATCGCACATCGGCAACATCTACAAGGGCCGCGTCACCAACGTCGAGCCCTCGATTCAGGCCGCGTTCATCGACTTTGGCATCGGCAAGAACGGCTTCCTGCACATCTCCGATCTGCACCCCCAGTATTTCCCCAAGAAGCATCAGCCGCGGATGCCCCAGCATCGCCGGCCCCTTCCGCCGCGCCAGCAACCCGCTCCGCAGCAACCCCACGGCGCGCCCGCCGGCTTCCAACCCCCGCCCGCCGCGCCCGCGCCGGAATCCGCCCCGCAGGAATCGCCGGCAGTGGAATCCACCGACGCCGCCATTCCGCACGCCGCCGCCGCCGATGCCCCCGCCGTCGCCTACGACGCCGCGACCGAGCAGGCCCCCCTCGAGACAGCGCCGGTGGAATCCACCGCGGCCCCATCCGCGGACTCCACTGCCTCCGCTGAAGCGCCCCTCGAGTCGGCGCCCGGCGAATCCCCCGCGCCTGCCGCCGAAGAAACCACCGGCAATGGCGCCTCCGAAGACCTGCTCACCCACGCCGCCGAGGAGGCCGTCGCCACATCCGAAGAGCACGCCGAAGAGGACCAATCCATTCCCTCGGAAGAGCCCGCGGATTTCGGCTCGGCCTACAACGCCGAGTTCGCCGACGAGGATGAGGAGGAATGGGGCGGTTACGAAGGGGGCCCGGACATGGGCGAAGTTGACGATGGCCACATGAAGCCAATGGAAAAAGTCGGCCGCAAAACGCCGCGCCGCGAACGCCCGCCCATCCAGCAATGCCTCCGCCGCGGACAGGAAATCATCGTGCAGGTGACCAAGGAAGGCATCGGAACAAAAGGGCCGACGCTCACCACCTACGTTTCCTGCCCCGGCCGCTATCTCGTCATGATGCCCGGCATGTCGGCGCTGGGCGTCTCGCGCAAGATCGAAGACCTCGACCAGCGCCGCGAACTCAAACGCACGCTCCAGGAGCTCAACCCGCCGCGCAATCTCGGGTTCATCATCCGCACCGCGGGCACCGAAGTCTCCAAAAAGGAGTTGCAGGGCGACCTGAACTATCTGGTCCGCATGTGGAAGGTGATCGCCAACCGCATCCGCAACCACAAGGCCCCGGTCGAGCTTTACCAGGAATCGGACCTGGTCATCCGCACGATCCGCGACGTGTTCAACGACCAGATCGACCGCATCATCGTGGACAACGAGCAGGTCGCCTCCCGCATCCGCGATTTCCTCTCGATCGTCGATCCGCGCTCGGCGGGCATCGTCGAGCTCTACACCGGCACCATGCCGCTGTATCAGAAATTCGGAGTCGAGAAGGAAATCGAAAAGATCAATTCGCGCCGCGTCGAACTGCCCAACGGCGGCTCGCTGGTGATCGATTCGGCGGAGGCGCTCGTGGCGATCGACGTGAACTCCGGCCGCTATCGCGAGCAGCGCGACGCCGAGCTGACCGCGTTCAACATGAACAAGGAAGCGCTGAAGGAAGTCGTGAGGCAGCTCCGGCTGCGCGATCTGGGCGGCGTGATCGTGATCGACTTCATCGACATGCGGGAGGAACGCCACAAGCGGGAAATCGAACGGCTGCTGCGCGAGGAGATGGAGAACGACCGCGCCCGCACCAAGGTCCTGCGCATGAGCCAGTTCTGCATGATCGAGATGACCCGCCAGCGCGTGCGCCCGTCGCTCAAACGCAGCATCTACATGGATTGCCCGCATTGTCACGGCAGCGCGCTGATCAAGACGCCCGAGTCTGTCTCGCTGGACGTGATGCGCCGCCTCGCCGCCGGCGCGACGCGCATGGATGTGGCCCGCCTCGAGGTCCGCGCCTATCCGACGGTGGCCTCGTTCCTGCTCAATCGCAAGCGCAAGGCGCTCGTGGAGCTGGAGGAAAAGACGGGCAAGCGCATCAACATCACGGCCGACGCAACCCTGGCCGGCGACCAACTGGTGATCGATCCCTACGACGCCCGCGAAAGCCGCCTGAACATCATCCTGTAGCCGCCGCATGACCGCACCCGCACCGCCCCCTGTTCCGCGCGCCCCCGCCGGGCGCGTCCGCTGGCTGACGGGCCATCCCGCCGCGCTGATCGTCATCGTGCTCTTTTTCATCCTGGGCCTTTGCGCGACCACCCACAACTCCGCCACCTCCGACGAAGGCCCGCACATCGCCGGCGGCTACATCCACTGGACCCGCGGCGACCCGCGCATTCACACGGAGAACGGCTATCTCTCGCAGGCGATCGCGGCGCTCCCGCTTTTGATCACCCATCCGCGCCCGCCCGATCCCGCCTCGCGGGAATATCGCGATGCCGAACCTTTTCTGCTCGGCCGCGATCTGATCTACGAGCGCGGAAACGACGCCGCGGAAATCCTGCTGCTGGCCCGCGGCGCGATCGGCGTGCTGGCGGCGGTTACGGCGCTGGTGATCTATGCCTGGTCGCGCCGGCTCTTCGGTCCGTTCGGCGGGATGCTGTCGCTCCTCGCCTTCGCGTTCTCGCCTGTAGTCCTCGCGCATGGATTCGTCGCGACGTCCGACATGTCCGTCACCTGTTTCGCGCTGCTGACACTGGCGGCGTTTTCGTGGACGCTGCGCCGGGTCACGCCGCCGCGCGTGTTGCTTTCGGGAGTTCTGCTGACGGCGACGGTGCTTGCCAAGATGTCGGGGCCGCTGGTCATTCCGGTGCTCGTGCTGATGGTCATCGCTCGGGCCTGGTCCAAAGCGCCGCTTCCGGTGCGGTGGCCGCGCCAGGACCGGATGCTGGTCTCACGAGGTTGGCGTCTGCTGGCCGGCACGCTGGCGCTATTGGCGATTGCGGCCATTGTCTATTTCCTACTGTGGGCGACGTATGGCTTCACCTATTCCGCGTTCAAGGATGTTCCACCGGGTTACACGTTCTTCCCCGCGTCCGGCTGGGCGTTCGCGCTCAAGGAACCCGATCTGCCGATTCGGATCATCGCATTTTGCCGGGATCACAAGCTATTTCCCGAGGCCTTCCTGTATGGCTATGCGTTTGTGGATCAGACCTCGCGTTATCACGGAGTGTTCGCCAACGGGGCGTTCTATCCGCAGGGTGTTTTGTGGTTCTATCCCTACGTCTTTTTCGTCACGACTCCGATCGCCATTCTGATTTTCATCGTGGTCGCGGGCGTGATCGCGCGTCATCGGTACGCGAGCCTGCGAGGGAATTCCACGGCGCTTCGCGGGGTATTTTCCGCGACGTTTCCGCTGCTGGCGTTCATGGTCGTGTACTGGGCCGCCGCTTTGCCGAACTGCCGGATGGCCAGCGGGCCGCGGCATCTGCTGCCGGCGTATCCGATGCTGTGCATTTTTCTGGGGATTGCCGCGCCGTCCATTGCGCGGCGGCGGGCGTTGAAAGTTTTGACCGGCGTTCTCGCTCTCTGGCTCGCCGCGGCGGATTTTTTCATCTATCCGCACTATCTCTCCTACTTCAACGAGGCGGTCGGCGGGCCGAGTCATGGCTATGAATGCCTGATCGACTCGGCGGTCGATTGGGGCCAGGACCTTCCCGCGCTGGCGGACTATCTCGCCACGCAGAATCCCGGGCATCTCCCGGTGTATCTTTCCTACCTCGGATGCGCCGATCCGGCCTACTACGGCATTCACGCCCGACCGCTGCCCAGTTACATGCCTTTGCCCGCGGACAGCGATCCCGCGCAGATCAAACCGCTCGCGCCCGGGCTTTACTGCATGAGCGTCACGATGATTCACCGCATCCAGCGCACGCAGGATGTCACGCCGGAAATGTTGCGCGTGCTTTCCGTGCAGCAACTGGTGCACTTGTGCGCCTACCTGGAGCATCGCAAACCGATCGCCCAGGCGGGTTATTCGATCAACATTTACGAGCTGACCGCCGCCGATCTCGCGGCAGCAACACGTCCTTCGGACTCCCCGTCCGACTGATCGTCCCCTTCCACTGGGCCTTCACCCTGTGATGGTCTCCACGATTCCCGTCACTTCCGCGCCCGGTTCGACGATCAGTTGGCGGCACAGAATGCGTCCGCTGACTTTGGCGGTGCAGCGCACGCGGCAGAGCTGCGAGGCGAGCACGTCGCCGAGCACTTTGCCGGAGATCTCGACGGAGCATCCGACCAGATCGGCGGCCACGCGTGCGCCGATGCTGACGTCGATGCGGCCGGCGGTGATGATTTCGTCGGCCTTTTGCACGTCGCCGCGCAGGATGACGTCCGTGACGGAAAGCTCGCGGCTGCAGACGGGGCAGCGCACCTGCGTGGCCTTGGGCGGGACGTAGAGACCGTGTCCGCAAAAGACGCAGCAGCGTTCCGTGCGCGCATGGGCGGGCCGGGAGACTGCTTCCACCATGATGGTTGCCGCCGCCTCCGCACGGCGCTGTGCGGCCAGCAGATGCGCGGCGGCGGCGACGTTGCTGCCGACGGTGCGCGCATCGACGACCACCAGGGGCACTCCAGGGCGCGCGGGAGCGAGGGTCATGTTGATCAGCGGCCGCAGCATGTGCGGTTCCCCTGCTGCAAATGGAGGCGGACCTGCGGCGAAGAACCCGGACCTTCCTCAGTCCGGGCCCTTCGCGCCGGTCGTGTAACGATGGGGATCGCCGGCTTAGCGCGCGGCGACGGCGACGCGTTGGACGTTGTTGGAGAAGACCTGCACGGCGGGTTCGGAATCGCCGTCGGTCAGCTCGCGGTGGAAGTTGCCGGCGGTGCGGGCTTCGGGGTCATCGGCGTCGATGGCGTCTTCGATGGTCGCACGGGTGCCGCCGACGCACACGGGGCCGACGAAGCAGGCGCCTTCTTCGATGGCGAGGGTGGTGGCGCGGAGTTCGGCGGCGACGCGGGCGGTGGGACGGAGCCAGCAGGCCTGGGTGGCGACGATGTTGCCCTTCACTTTGCCCTGGATGTCGACGACGGTGCCCTGGAGGTCGCCTTCGAGGCTGCCTTCGGCGGTGATTTGCAGGGATTCGGGGGCGTTGACGTTGCCCTCGATGCGGCCGCCGATGATCGCGGGGCCGGTGAATTGGACCTCGCCTTTGACGAGTGTTCGCCGGGAGATGATGGTGGTTTCGAGATTGGTTTCGGACATGGGGAAGACCTCCAAAGACAGCCCGCGTACCGCGGTAACGCACCCGCGGTCAGATCAGGTTTCGGGAGTATCGGTGCATCGGTTGTGGAAGCCTTAAAGAAGAGAGGCTCAGCCGTGCAAATGACGTGATGCAAGGAGTTATGGCAGTTTTCGCGATCAGCGAGGGGCGTGCGTGGAGGCGGTTGAAAGGAGGACTGTAGCGGTTGCGCCGCCTGCGCCGCCGCGTTGGGCGAGCGTGGGCGGCCGGCGGCGCGGGGCGAGGGCGGCGCAGGTCTCGTCGGGTTGCAATTCCCGGGCGCGGCGCTCGTTGGCCTAGGTACGAACATCTTCACGAGGAATAATCATGGCCAATCGATCCACGTGCGTTCTTGCCGCCGTCGCCTGCGCCCTGGCGGGCGTGGGCGTCGCTTTTGCCCAGTCCTCGCCGACGACCCGGCCGGGCGGTCGTGGATTTGCGGCGCGAGGGCCGATGCAGCGGGCGCCGCAGTCGGTCGATCCGCGCGATGCGCTGCCGTACACGCCGGGAGATTTCTCCAAGTGCGATCCGAAGCTGCCGACGCTGGTGATTGCGGGAGACTCGACGGCGGACAAAGGGTCCGATGCGTGGCACCGCGGGTGGGCGGCGCCGCTGATCGATTACTTCGACACCAGCAAGATCAACGTGGTGAACCGGGCGCGCGGGGGGCGGTCGTTCCGCACGTTCGTGCATGAGGGGTTGTGGGATCAGCTTGTTTCCCATCTCAAGCCCGGCGACATCGTGATGATTCAGTTTGGGTGGAACGACGGGGGAAACATCAACGACCCCAAGGCCCGCGCCGATCTGCCGGGGCTGGGCGATGAAACGCAGGAAGTCACCCGCGCCGACGGCAGCAAGGAGACTGTGCATACCTTCGGCTGGTATGCGAAGAAGTTCGTGAGCGATGTTCGGGCGAAGGGGGCCAGGCCGTACCTGATGACCACGACGCCTTCGAGCACGTGGGTGGACGGCAAGATCAGCCGCAAGCCCAGCACGGTGAACACGTGGACGCGGGAAGTGGCGGCGGCGGAAAAGGTGCCGCTGATCGATCACACGGACGCGATCGACGACGTGCTGGACAAGCTGGGGCAGGAGAAGGTGAATGAATTTCATCCGGCCGATTTTTTGCATACCAGCACGCCTGGGGCGATCGTGAATGCGGAGGCATTTGTGGCGGCGGTAAAAGGGATGGACATCAAGCCGCTGGTGGATGATCTTACGGCCAGGGGCCAGGCGATACCGGCGTGGACTGCGCCGGCGACGCAACCGGCAGGGCAATAACGGGAGTTTTCCGATGCGAAGGTCCGTCTCCCCGCGCTTGATCGTGGCGGCTGTGTGGGTGCTGGCGTTGATGCCGGCGAGTTTTGTTTTGGCGCAGACCACCACGCCGGCGCCGGCCGGGCCGAATCCGCCGCCCGAGACGCCGCACGTGCATCTGCGGTATTCGTTCACGCCAGTGGAGCTTCACGGGTATACGGCTGTCTCGCCTGCGGAGTCTTACAATCCGGATCGCGGGTATGGGTTCGACCTGGGCTCGAAGGTGTTTCTCGACGCGAAGGCGGGAGGCGCCGGCGGCTGCGTGACGGGCGTTGATGGGAAGCCGTTCTTTTTCTCCGCGGCCGTTCCGCCGGGCATCTACCACGTGACGGTGACGCTGGGCAATCCGTTCGCGGCGGCGACGACGACGATCAAATCTGAGACGCGCCGACTGCAGGTGGAATCGCTGCATACGGCGGCGCGCGGGGTGGAGACGGTCGACTTTCTGGTGCACATCCGCACGCCGGAACTGCCGGAATCGGCCGGGGGAGGCAAAGTCAAACTGAAGCAGCGCGAAAGCGATCCGGTGCTGTATGTGCGGTGGGACCCTAAAAAGCCCAACGATCTCGTGCAGTTCACCGAGCTGGATTGGGATGAGAAGCTGACGCTGGCGTTCACGGGGGATCATCCGGCCATCGAGACCCTGGACATTCAGGCGGTGCCGCACCCCACGACGGTGTATCTCATCGGCGACTCGACGATGACCGACCAGATGATGGAGCCCTGGGCGGCGTGGGGCCAGATGTTTCCGCGGTTTTTTCAGCCGACGGTGTGCATTGCCAACTATGCCGAGTGCGGCGAAACCACGGCGAGCTTCATCGGCGAGAAGCGCTGGGCGAAGGTGATGAGCGAAATCCAGCCGGGGGATTACGTGTTCATGCAGTTCGGCATCAACGATCAGATGATGCCGGTAGAACGCTTTGCGAATTATTTCAACACGTTCATCGACGACACGCGGGCGAAGGGGGCGACGCCGGTGCTGGTGACGTCGCAGAATTTGAAGCGGCTGGATGCGGAGGGGCATGCGGTGCAGACGCTGCGGAACTTCCCGGATGCGATGAAAAAGGTGGCCGAAGAGAAGCACGCGGCGCTGATCGATCTGAACGGCATGAGCATGAAGTTTTATGAAGCGCTCGGCCCCGACAATTTGGGCAAAGCCTTCACCGATGGCACGCATCACAGCGATTACGGCGCGTATGAGCTGGCCAAATGCGTGGTGCAGGGCGTGGTTGATTCCGGCCTGCCGCTGGCCAAGACCGTGGTTGCCGGCTGGAAGCCGTTCGATCCTGCGCATCCCGATCCACTGGCAAGTTTTTCGCTGCCGCCGGATGTGCAATGGGACCCGGCGTTCGACAGCCCGACGAAGACCTCGCCGGCAGGCCTGGGGGTGATGGCCGGAGCAGCGCCTCGGGGGCGCGGCGGGGCGGCATCGCAGGGGCGGGCGGGGAGGGGGGGGCGGTGAGGCCCGGGGGGACTCTGGTACAGGATGTTGTATTTGTGAGATGGAAACAGCGGGCGACCGGATTCGAACCGGCGACGTCCAGCTTGGGAAGCTGGCATTCTACCACTGAATTACGCCCGCACTCGCCGCCGCTTGCTCAGCGCCGCGGCGATGCTGGAGATGAGTATAGCCCACGTGGCAGGTGGTCACAACTTGCCGCGGTCAGCCGTTGTTGGGCGCAAGGAAAATTGTCGCCCTTAACGCAAATAGAAATGTCACCCCGCTCCGCTCCCGTGCGGTTCGCGATACTCATCCGGGTTCCTGCGAAAACCGCCGCTGCACGTCCTTGAACTCCTGCTCCACCGCGAGGAACGCTTCCACCACGGCGGGGTCGAAGTGCGTTTCGCGGCCGTCGAGGATGATGCCGCGCGCCGCAATATGCGTGAACGCTTCCTTGTACACGCGGCGCGAGACCAGGGCGTCGTAGACATCGGCCAGGGCCACGATGCGTGCCGAGAGGGGAATCTCCGTCCCCTTGAGTCGCCGCGGATAGCCGGTGCCGTCCCACTTTTCGTGATGGGCCTCGGCAATTTCGCGGGCCATCTGCAGGTAGCGAGCCCTGGGATATTTTTTCGCCGCCGCCTCGAGCGTTTGGGCCCCGAGCGTCGTGTGGGTTTTCATGATTTCGAATTCTTCATCGCTCAGGCGGCCGGGCTTGAGCAGCACGCCGTCGGGGATGGCCACCTTGCCGATGTCGTGCAGCGGGCTGGTTTCGTAGATCAGGTTGGCAAAGCCGCGGTCGAGTTCGTCGGCGAACTTGCCGGCGCGGTGCAATTGCTCGGCGAGCAGGCGCGAATAATTCTGCACGCGCTCCAGGTGATGGCCGGTCTCGGCGTCGCGCGATTCGGCCAGCTTCGCCAGCGCGAAGATCGTCATGTCGCGCGTCTCCAGCGACACGATCCGCTCCGCCACGCGCACGCGCGCGGTCAATTCATTGGGATCGAACGGCTTGTTGATGAAATCATCCGCACCCGACGCCATCCCCTCCACCAGCGAAGATCCACGCTCGCGCGCCGTCAACAGCACAAAATAAATGTAGCGCCCGAGGTCGCGCCCGCGAATCTCCCGGCACAAATCCGGGCCCTTCATCCCCCGCATCTCCCAATCGGAAATCACCAGTTGATGATCGCCCGACGAAAGCTGCGACAGCGCCGCCGGCCCGTCGGCAACGCTGGTCACTTCATGGCCGGCGTCCTCCAGCGTGAACTGAAGCACGTCGAGGCTCACTTCGTCATCATCAACAATCAGGATGCGCATGTCCGCCCTTACAAAACAGATGTCGTGCCGGCCGCCGCGCCCGCTTCCGCCGAATGCTTCTGCGAAACCGCCGGGATTGCTTCGATGCAGCGCTGCAATTCGCGCCGCACCTCCTCCACGTGCCGGGCGACGGCGTCCCAATCGCCGGCCCGCGACTGTGCCTCGGCATCCGCCGCCGCGCGCCGCAAGGGCTCCGCCGCCACCGTCGCCGCCATTCCCTTTAAGCTGTGAGCGCCATGCACCGTCGCCTGCGCATCGCGCTCCCGCGCGGCACGCACCAACTGCTCCAGCGCCTCCACCGACGTGCTGCGGAATTTCGCCAGAACCTTTTGCACAAAATCCTCGCGTCCCAGGCACCGCTGCAGCAGCGCATCCATCGCCAGCGGCGCGATCTTCTCGACAGACGCGTCCGCCTCCTGGCCCGCACCCACCGGCACTTCCGCTTTGCTCACCGGCGTCGCCGATGTCCCGCCGTCCGCTTCCGAAAGCGCCTCCCGCCCCATCAGCGCCGCGAGTTTCGCCAGCATCGCCTCGGGTTGCAGCGGCTTGCTCAAATAATCATCCATCCCCGCCTCGAGGCAGCGCTCCCGATCGCCGGCCATCGCATTGGCCGTCAGCGCCACGATCGGCATGCGCCGCCCGTGATTCCGGAGCGCCCCGCTCGATTCCCGCCGCCGAATCTGCCGCGTGGCCTCGAAACCATCCATCTCCGGCATCTGGCAATCCATCAGCACCAGGTCGAAGGCCGCCTTCGCCACGCGCTCCACCGCTTCCTTGCCGTTCGACGCCAGCTCGCACGTGTATCCCGCCTGCGCCAGCAGCTCCGCGGCCACCATCTGGTTCACTTCGTGATCTTCCACCAGCAGGATGCGGCCGCCCTTGCGCCCCTTGGGTGTGGCCGCCACCGTTTTTTCTTCTGTCGCCGATGCCGGTTTCTGCCGCGCCGCCACCGCCGTCATGATGGTGTCGAAGAGCTGCGATTGCCGCACCGGCCGCAGGATCATCCCATCCAGCCCGCGCTCCGCGAGCGCCGAAGCGTCCACGCCGCTGGCAACGCCGGTCACCAGCACCAGCGCCGCATCGCGATGCGCCGCCGATGCCCGGATCGCCCCCGCCAATTGCTCGGGCGTCATGCCGGCGCGCTCATCGTCCACCACGGCCGCCGCGAAAGGTTCGTTGCGTTGTCCCGCGGCCTCGATCTCGCGCAGCGCGTCCCCGCCAGACGCCACCGCCGTGGGCCGCAATCCCCAGCTCGCCAGATGCTCCGACACGATGCCCCCATGCACCGGGTTGCCGTCGATCACCAGCACGCGCAGGCCGCGCGGATCGACGCCCGGCTCGATCCACCGCCGCCCCTGGGCGCGATGCCCGAAGCGCGCGGTGAACCAGAACGTCGAGCCCGAGCCAACGGCGCTCTCGACGCCGATCTGTCCGCCCATCAGCTCCGCAAGCTGCTTGGAAATGGCCAGTCCCAGGCCCGTGCCGCCGTACTTACGTGTGGTCGAAGCGTCGACCTGCGAGAAGGATTTGAAGAGGCGGTCCATGCGATCCGGGGGGATGCCGATGCCGCTGTCGGTGACGCTGAAGCGAATAATGCTGTGATGCGGATCGCTCTGCGCGCAGGTGACGCGGATGACGATTTCGCCGCGCTCGGTGAACTTGATGGCGTTGTTGATGAGGTTCGTCAGGATTTGGCGCAGGCGGTCCGGGTCGCCGTTGACGACGCGCTGTACCGCCGCATCCACATGGCAGGCCAGGACGAGGCCTTTGCGCTCGGCCCGCTGCGCGAAAATTTCCACGACATCTTCCACCGCCAGCGCCAGCTCGAATTCCACCGGGTTGAGTTCCAGCTTCCCCGCCTCGATTTTTGAAAAATCCAGGATGTCATTGAGCAGGTTCAGCAGCGAATCCGCCGAGCGCTTGGTCTGCACCGCGAAGCGCCGCTGCCGCTCGGTCAGTGCGGTGCCCAGCAGCAGCTCGTTCATCCCGAGGATGCCGTTCATCGGCGTGCGGATTTCATGCGACATGGTGGCCAGGAACTCGCTCTTGGCGGTATTGGCCGCCTCCGCGGCTTTTTTCGCCGCGTGCAGCTCCGCCGCGCGCTGCGCGATCCCGCGCATTTCCTGCTGCCCGCGCACGCACGAAGCGATCAGGAACACGTCCTCGAAAATCACCCACCCCGCGTGCTCCAGCCAGCGCCACTGGCTCGCCGCCAGCACCCCGTACACCGACTCGGGAAAATACATGCCGCGCAGAAAATGGTCAGCCGCCACCACCGCCGTCGCCGGCACCAGCACGCGCCAATCGCGGTAGAACGCCAGGAACGCCAGCGATCCAAACACGTGAAAGTGGGTCTCGATGCGCCCGCCGGTCAGGTGAATCAGCAGCGCCGACCACAACGCCTGCGTCACCGAAATCACGTTCCGCGTCACCACGTGCCCGGGCATCCACAACGCCAGCCCCATCGGCAGCGCGCTCAGCAACGCCCCAAGCACCACCGCCGCCCACACGTGCGGATGGATCGAGCTGCTCATGCCCGCCCATGTGCGCGGCGATATCACCAGCGCCGCCACCACCCCGAACACCCACTGCAAGCCCATCAGCCACGCAAATACCCGGTCGGTCCGGCGGTAAATGCCCTGCTGGTGCGTCTCGTAAAGCCGCAATGCGCGCGGCGAGAGAACTTTGCCCCGGTGTCGAATTACCTGTGCCATGATGCTCCGTCCGCTGGCCCTGTCGCCGCTTGTTGGGCGATGTCCGGCGCCTGTCCGCCCGGGAGTTGCGCGGCGTTATCTTCCTCGCTGAACAGCGCGCAGCCGTACACCGGCGTGTGCACGCCCTGTCCGGCGAACCGTCCCGGATCCCGCACCAGCGTTTCGATCGCCGACTCGCCATCATTGTCGCCGCTGTGGCCGCGCGATTCGGTGATCCCCCCGCTGAACAGCAGCCGCAGGTCCGGCCCATACAGCAAGGTCTCCCCGCTGGTGGCCACGCCGAACCGCTTCGCCTCGCGTCCCCCCAAATCCGCAATCACCGTCACACCGGGAATCGCCTGGGCGCTGTTCCACAGGCTCGTCTTCGCCCACGCCGCCGCCGCTCCCGGCGGGCACACCATCAGCACGTACATCCGCACGCGACCCTGGCTGTGCGCCGCAAATACTGCCAGCTCGTCCATCGTCGCGATCGAACATGGGCAGTGCGGATGCACCGCCATCACCAGCGTCGCTTCGTTCGACCCTGGTATGAGCTGCGTGCCCGCCGGCCACTGCGCCGTGGGCGCGCCCATCGGCGACGCCGTCCCCTCGTAGCGGAACAATTCCACCGCGCCCACCCCCACGCCGCCCGCCCATAACGCAAACACCAATCCCATCACAAATGCCCGACGTTTCATCCGCAAAGGCTCCGCTGGCGCGCTCGAATTCCGCATCTGAGTATCTCATCTTCGTCACATACAACGACTTACTTAATCGCTTGTCGGCGCCCCGCGCGAGCGCGCTCCATGCCCGCCCCGCTATTATCAGTCAGGCGCGCACGATCGCCGTTTCGTCTCTCGCGTTGACGCTTCTCCGCCGCTTTTCAGGCGATGAGGTGCAGCTTTGCGGCATAGTGGGTCAGGTCCGCGGGGAGCGGCGAGGTGAAGTGGGTCCACTTTTCAGTGCTCGGATGTTTGAAGCCCAGCCGCGTCGCGTGCAGGCACAGCCGCGGAGGATGGGGATAATCGCGCGGCGCGATCTGCGGCGGAATGTAAAGCGGGTCGCCAAGAACCTGGCAGTTCAAAAACAGCATGTGGGCGCGAATCTGGTGGAGCCGGCCGGTTTTGATCGTGAGGTGAACGAGCGCCGCGGGCGGGGTTTGGACGTGCGCTTGCACCCGATAGGCCGTGATCGCTTCCTGACCCTGCCGCGAGATCACGACTTTTTTGATCGAGCCATACTTGTGAGGCGAAGGGTTGGGGACTTCGACTTCCTTGAGGCGCGCCTGAATGACGCCCTGGGCCGGCGTGGGAATGCCCGCGGTGAGGGCGAGATACTCCTTGTCGATGCGGCGGGATTCGAAATCGCGGCGGAGCTGGTCGTAGGCGTTGGGCGTTTTGGCGATCACCAGCAGGCCCGAGGTGTCCTTGTCGAGGCGGTGGAGCAGGCCGAAGTCGCGGCGCTGCCCGAGATTCTGCAGCAGTTTTCCCATCAGCCCGTCGCGCAGCGCGAACACCCCGTTCAGGAGGGAATCGGCAGCGTGCCCCTTGCCCGGCTGGGTCACCACGCCCGAGGGTTTGTCGACGATGAGCAGGTCGGGATCTTCATGGAGAATGGGGACGGGGATATCCGGGTTGGGGCGCGGGGCGGCGATGGCCGAAGAGCTGTCGCGCGGGCGGGGCGTTACCACAAAGTCACTCCTGCGAGCATGCAGAGGAAGCCGGCCAGGGTGAGGAGCCAGCCGATGGTGTTCTGGCCGGCGCGGCGGGCGACGCCGGCCGCTCCCTGCCGCCGCGCGGCGCGCACCTGCGACCGCCCCAGCGCGATCAGCGTAAACGACAGCAGCACGAAGATGATGGCCAGTGGACGCATGCTTATCCGCGCCGCTCGAACTGCGCGTCGAACACGATGTCGCTGCGCGCGAAATCCATGCGCCGCACAAAGGCCGCCGCTTCCGTCGCGCCGTGCTCGCGATCCATGTTCTGATCTTCCCACTCGACGGCGAAGGGGCCGCGATAATTCGCGAAGTTCAGCCCCCGGATGACTTCCTCGAAATCGACCGAGCCGTGGCCCAGGGAGCGGAATTCCCAGAACCGTTCGGGATCCCCAAAGGCCAGATGCCCCCCGAAAACCCCCGAGCGCCGCGGCGTCGGCGACTTCCAGGCGTCTTTCATGTGGACGCGGTAGATGCAGTCCGCGAATTCCCGGATGAACTGCACGTAATCCACGCCCTGGTACACCAGGTGCGAAGGATCATAGTTGAAGCCGAACGTCTGGCGGTGGCCCAGCGCCTCGACCGCCCGGTGCGCGGAGACAATGTCAAAGGCGATTTCCGTGGGGTGCACCTCCAGGGCGAATTTCACGCCCTGCTCGTCGAACACGTCAAGGATCGGGGTGAACCGCCGGGCGAACTCCTTGTAGCCCGCATCGATCTGCGCGGGAGACACCGGCGGAAAGGCGTAAACATAGTGCCAGATCGGCGACCCCGTGAAGCCCGGGACGGCAAGGTCCATCCGCTTGCCGTCGCCGAAGGTTTTGAGCTGCTTCTGGATGGCGCGCGGGGCCGCATCGAAGAATTTGCGGGACGCCCGCGCGGTGTCGGCCAGTTCCGTCGCGGCGCGCGCTCGCACGCCCTCCGCCCCCCCTTTCCCGTCGCCCCAGACGTGGGCGGGAAGGATCGCCTTGTGGCGCTCGTCGATGGGATCGCACACGCACTGCCCGACGAGATGGGCCGCGAGCGTGAAGCACGCGAGGCCATGCTTCTCGAGCGTGGCCCATTTTTTCCGGATGTACGAGGCCTCGTGGAGCGCCTCCTGCACGTTGAAATGGTCGCCCCAGCACGCCAGCTCGAGCCCGTCATAGCCGAAACGCCTGGCCTTCCTGCAGAGCTCCTCGAGAGGCAGGTCGGCCCATTGGCCGGTGAACAGGGTGACGGGGCGGGGCATGCGGAACTCCTTTCGCTGGAAAGGAGATTTTCGAGCGGGGATTCTTCATTTTCAATTGCTCCCGGAAATAAGCCCGCGCGGCGCGAGCGTCAAACCCCGCTTTTGCACCGGTGAGGCAAGCCGTTTGCATGCCCATCCCCGGGAGTCTTGATCCTTCAGGAGAAACATCATGGCCGGTAAAAGTGTCTCGAAAAAGGGAAAATCCTCCGCCGGACGCCGTCCGCGCGGCTCAGGCAAGCGCGAGCTCATCGCGCCCCGCGGCGATAAGCGCTACGTGCGGCGCGATGGCAATGGCCGGTTCGAAGAGAGCGACGACGTGAGCCGCAGCCTCTCCGCCGATCGCCGCCGCCATGCCAAGACCGTGGCCAAAAAGGGCTACGGCGACCGCGGCGATGAGAAGAGATAATCCGCCGCGAATCGGGAACCGCAAATACCACCCTGCGCCCGTTCCCCGTCCCCACTTGAACCCATGGAACCAGCATTCCCAATGGAGTCCGCCCGGACTCTGGATTGCCCGGCCCCCTTCCTGTACAATCCCCGATTCGCCCCGCGGAACGCCGCGCATCCGCGCGCGCCGCCTCACAAAATCCTCCGCCCTCGCCGGGCCACTCACGGAGTATCCCACATGCATTACCCCCACAAGGTCTCGAACCGCAAACGCGTCCGCAAAATCGGCTTCCGCGCCCGCATGAAAACCAAAAAGGGCCGCCAGATGCTCAACCGCAAGCGCCGAGCCGGCCGCAAGCTCAACGTCGTCTGAGCCGCCCTTGCTTCCCCAACGCTCCGATCATCACCGCAGTTTTCCGCGGCCCACCCCCAACAGCGTGGGCCGCCCTCCTTTTTGCACCCTTTCCCTCTCCCCCACACCGCCCCCCTACCGATAATCCCCCCGCCCTCAGCACACCGCCCTCCGCACTCAGCACGCAGGACCCCGGATGCCCAGCTCCATCCTCGATCTCCTCCCCCCCGAATACCAGCACCTCTGGGGCGCTGCCGCCGCCCTTCTCGCCCTCCTCGGACTCCTCCTCTGGGCTACCGGCGTCAAAATCGGACGCCTCCTCTCCGCCCTCTTCTTCGGCCTCGCAGGCGCCGCACTCGGCGCCTGGCTCGGCATCGCCGCCCTCGACCTCTCCCCCTACACCGGCGGCATCACCGGCCTCGCCGTCGGACTCATCCTCGGCGCTCTCGCCTACCGCTTCCTCCTCCCCATCGCCCTCGCCCTCGCCGTCACCGGCATCTACCTCCGCTGGCAGGCACCCCTCGCCCTCCCCCAGTCCCAGTCCGCCCCCGCCACCGTCCAGGCCGCCGATCTCGAAATCACCCTCCACTCCTCCACCTCCCCCGCCGCCACCAGCCCCCGCCGCACCCCCGCCCTCGCCGACGCCGCCACGTTCCTGCGCCACCAATGGAATGCCCTGCCCCCGAAAACCCAGACCCGCACCACCCTGCTGCTGCTCGCCACCCTTGTCGCCGGACTTGTTTTCTCCCTCCTCATGTTCCGCCGCGCCGCCGTCGTCATCACCGCCTTCCTCGGCAGCCTCGCCCTCTTCCTGGGCCTGCGCGCCATCCTCCTGCTCTACGCCCGTCCCTACGCCCACTACATCCCCGCCAACCCCCTCTACCGCTACGCCATCCTCGCTGGCCTCACCCTTTTAGGCATCTTCATCCAGTGGCGCTTCTTCCGCGAATACACCCCCCCGCCGCGCAAACCCGCCTCCTCGCCGCCCGCCCCATCCCCCGCAAAATAGCCCCCCTCCCGCACGCACTTTCCCTACAGATTTCGTCCCCCCTTCGCCGATGCTGCTCCACAGCGGGCTCCGGCGCACGCCACTGTTCCCGCGCCGCACCCACGGAACGGAGTTCCGCGCTCTTTGCCAGGAGGGCTCCCCCGCGCCCAGCCGGCGCGGCTTTTCCGGAGGCTCCCATGCTTCACCTGCTCGCCGCACAATCCCTTCCCGCACAGCAGCAAATCCTCGATTCCCTCACCAACGGCGAAGTCTTCTTCCCCGCCGCGCTCCTCATCATCGGCGTCCTCGTCGTCATGTTCGGCTTCCTCGCCTACCGCTGGATCGTCGTCTTCAACTGCGTCGCCTTGGGCTTTTACCTCGGCGGACTTCTCGGACAGCGCGCCCAGATCGCCACCGCCGCCGCTGTCCTCGGAGCGCTCCTTCTGGGCGCCATCTCCTGGCCCCTCATGAAATACGCCGTCGCCGTCTCCGGCGGGCTCGTCGGCGCCATCGTCGGCATGGCCATCTGGGCTTACTGCGAACAGCCCATGGCCATGCTCTGGGCCGGCGCGCTCATAGGCCTCATCGTCCTGGGCATGCTCTCCTTCATCCTCTTCAAAACCTCCGTCATCCTCTTCACCTGCGTCCAGGGCGCCCTCATGTCCGTCCTCGGCGCCGCCGCCCTCTTCATGCGCTACACCCCCTGGTCCTCCCAGGCCGAAGACGCCTTCTCCCACCGCCCCATCCTCATGCCCCTCTTCGTCCTCTCCATCGCCTTCCTCGGCATGATCTGGCAACACCAGAAACACGGCTTCCTCGGCAACGACGGCGCCCCCGGCGGCGGAGGAAGTTCCCCCAAACCCGCCACCTCCGCCGACAAAAAATAGCCCCAGTTCCACCACCCCCCAGCCCCCTCCGTCCCACCGCGACAGCCCCTGCCAGGCTGCACCAACCCATTGAATCAATACCCCCACTGAACGCGCCGGCCCAACCCCCCGCCGCGCCATCTTCTTCCCCCCCTGTCACCCCCATTACCATTTCCTCCGCCAACCAAGTACCATAGCGCGCAGTACCCCCGAGGATCACGGATGATCTGCACCTCTGCCACCTCCTACAAACGCAAACGCTGGCAACTCCCCGACGCCCCGCCCGATCCCGCCGCCGTCGAGCATCTCGCCAACGCCCTCCGGCTCCCCCCGCTCATCGCGCAGCTCCTCATCCAGCGAGGCCTCGCCGATCCCGCCGCCGCCCTCGCCTTCCTCGAACCCAAATTCAAAGACCTCCACTCCCCCTACCTCCTGCCCAATATGCACGCCGCCGCCGACCGCATCGTCGCCGCCGTGCGCAATCACGAAAAAATCACCCTCTATGGCGACTACGACGTCGATGGCATCACCGGCACCGCCATGCTCTGGCACACCCTCAAAGCTGCCGGAGCGAATGTCGACACCTACATCCCCCACCGCGTCGACGAAGGCTACGGCCTCAACACCGACGCCATCAAATCCCTCGCCGACGCAGGCACCCAACTCCTCATCACCATCGACTGCGGCTGCTCCGCCATCGACCCCATCACCTACGCCCGCTCCCGCAACCTCGACGTCATCGTCTCCGACCACCACGAATTCCCCGCCAACGGTGAGTTGCCCCCCGCCAACGCGATTGTCCACCCCCGCCTCCCACTCAGCACTCCGTACCCCAATCCCGATCTCTGCGGCGCCGGCGTTGCCTTCAAACTCGCCTGGGCCATCGCGCAAAAACTCTGCAACACCGAACGCGTCAATGACACCTACCGCGCCTTGCTCATGGAATTCACCGCCCTCGCCGCCCTCGGTACCATCGCCGACGTCGTCCCTCTCATCGGCGAAAACCGCATCATCGTCAAGCACGGCCTCGACCAGCTCGCACGCACCCAACTCCCCGGCCTGCGCGCCCTCATCCACGCCGCCGGCTACGGCCGCGACTCCGACGGCGGAGGACGCACCCTCGACTGCACCGCCGTCGGCTTCGCCCTCGCCCCGCGCCTCAACGCCGCCGGCCGCATGGACCACGCCCGCGAAGCCGTCGAACTCCTCACCACCGCCACCGGCCAGCGCGCCGAAGAACTCGCCGCCTGGCTCGAAGAACAAAACCGCGAGCGCCAGTCCACCGAACGAAAAATGGCCGACCTCGCCAAAGAACAAATCGGCGACCGCCAATCGGCCATCGGCAATGACCTCGACCTCATCCTCGTCGCCGCCCACGACTCCTTCCACGCCGGCGTCGTCGGCATCGTCGCCTCCCGCCTCGTCGACGCCTTCCACCGCCCCGCCTTCGTCCTCGCGCAATCTCCCACCGAACTGCACGGCTCCGCCCGCTCCATCCCCGGCTTCGACCTCCACCTCGCCATCGACCACGTCCGCGACCTCCTCCTCTCCGGCGGCGGCCACGCCATGGCCGGCGGCGTCAAACTCGCTCTCCATCACCTCGACGAGTTCCGCCAGCGCCTCAACGACTACGCCCGCCTCCATCTCTCCGAAGACGATCTCATCCCCACGCTCCCCATCGACGCCGTGATCACGCTGGCCGACTGCACCCCCGCCGTCATCAGCCACCTCGAACGCCTCGAACCCTTCGGCCGCGGCAACCCACGCCCGCGCTTCCTGCTCGAAAACCTCCGCCTCTCCGCCCCCCCACGCCGCGTCGGCGTCACCGGCAACCACCTCCAACTCACCCTCTCCTCCCCCCCCCCCGCCCCCCGCCTCGCCCGCGCCATCGCCTTCAAAATGGGCGACCTCGAACCCCAACTCCCCATCGGCACCCACCTCCACCTCATCGTCGAACCCAAACTTGACACCTTCAACCACATCACCAAAGTCGACCTCATCATCCTCGACCTCGCCCGCTGCGACAACGAACCCTTCACCTCCCCGTGATCCCGGAAAACCCGTCACGTGGTCTCGCCGTTTATTGACCCTTTACCTTGCGAATGTCCCTCCCTGCCCCAAAGGGGCCCGCGTCCATAGCCCGGGGTGACCGCAGGGAACCCCGGGTGACCGGCAACAAAGAATGGCCGAGCCCCAAGGGGGCGCTCGACTTTCGTCTTTTGATGACCGACGCCTCCGAACATGAGGTATAATCCCTCTGAGGTGGACCATGACTTATCGCGGACAGGTAACCAAGGGCCAGATTCTGCTCGACGAACCGATTCCCTTGCCGGACGGGGCCATCGTGCGCGTGGAGATCACCGAGCCGAAGGTGCGAATTACCCGCCCGAAGCGCCCGGAGCGCCTGCGGAAGTTCGACCCGATCACGATGCCCGGCGGTTCTCTCGCCGATGACTTGGTCAGCGAGCGGCGGTAAATCCAATACAAGGCTACGCACACATGAAGACCTATCAATGAAACGAATCCTTCTTCTGATCCCCCTGCTCGCCGTCATCTCCCTCGGCCAGGCCGCGCAAAACCCGCCGCCCAGAATAATCGACACGGTCATCCTCGTCCCCAACGGCTTCACAGGCCCAATCTTCGTCAACCAGCGCCTCGTTCTCCCGGAAATCGACGCACGACAAAAAAACACCTATAGAACCACCGTCGTCGACCGGGACGGCGAAGCCGTGCAAATCGGCGCTTATGACAAAATCCCCGGCTGTTCCTATCCCATCACCGTCGTCCAACGCAACGGCCTGCCCGTCAAAGGCTCCTCCAGCGACCCCGCCATCGCCGATGACGATATCGCCTTCCGCCAAATCGGCGGTTACGGCCCGGGAAATCGCAGCTACCGCCCCGGCGGTTTCGCCGCCTACTTCATCGGCACCAAGTCCCAAGCCGACGCCTTCCACGCCCAACTCGACCAACTCGTCGACCGCTCACTTCGCCAGCACTAACCAAACGCCGCCTCGAAGAGCGCATCTAGTCGCCCTTGCCGCGTGAACGTCACGTATCTTATCATCGACATCTAAACACCTTCCAGTATTCCCATGGACCATCCTCCTCTCCTTGTCTCCTTGTGGGGGGGGGGGGGGGGGGGGGGGGGGGGGGGGGGGGGGGGGGGGGGGGGGGGGGGGGGGGGGGGGGGGGGGGG
>DASZZD010000055.1:0-3382 GCA_035545015.1 Phycisphaerae bacterium | reverse complement strand
CTGGCTTCCGGCGCGGAGAGCTATGCCTACGGCGTGAATTCGGCCGGCGCGGTCGCGGGGGTGTTCTACGAAAACGGCGAATCCCACGGCGCCATCTGGACCGCGGGGGGCGGAATGGCCGACCTTGGCCCGGGATCGATCGCCACGACGATCAACGACTCGGGAGTCGCCGCCGGGGGAAATGGGCAGGCATTCATATACGCGAATGGCGAAATTCGCCAGTTGGGCACGCTCGCCGGGGGCAATTGGAGCGCCGCCTATGCCGTCAACGAAGGTGGTGACGTGGTGGGCTACGGCAATACCGGAAGCGGGGCGTTCCGCGGATTCTACTGGACCGGCACGACGCTGATTTCCATTGGAACGCTGGGCGGGGACAACAGCTATGCGATGGATATCAATGATTCCGGGCAGATTGTCGGGGATGCCTCAACCAGCTCGGGCTATTTGCACGCCTTCAGCACCACCGGCGGGGCTATGCAGGACTTGGGGACACTGGGGGGAACATCGAGCTTCGCCTATGGAGTAAATAACAGCGGACTGGTGGTCGGCTATTCGACCACTTCAGACGGTGGCACACACGCTTTCCTCTATGAAAACGGCGAGATGGTGGACCTCAACTCCCTGTTGCCGGACGGGTCGGGTTGGGTGCTGCTGCAAGCCTATGGGATCAATGATCAAAACCAGATTGTGGGAACCGGCCTGTGGAACGGGGAGGAAAGGGCATTTCGCGTGAATTTGGACACCGGATCACCAGTCCCCGAGCCGGGGGTCTGCATTCTGGTGGCTTGCGGAGGAGTTCTGCTAAGCCTGGGTTCCTGGCTGCGCCGGCGGTCGGAGCCCGCCGCAAATCAGGAGGAATTCCCTCCCAAATGAGCGAAAAATACCCTGAATTTGACCCCGCCAATACACACTGTTAGGATAGTGTTGCGGGGTGGAGCAGTCTGGTAGCTCGTTGGGCTCATAACCCAAAGGTCGTAGGTTCAAATCCTACCCCCGCAACCAAGTTCCGGCTCTACGCCAAAAACGGGGGCAACCCGATCCCAACCACATAGTTTAAGCACAGAGCACCTGCACTCGTTGACGGTAGTTTTCGAAATTTCGGAAGCCGTACGCCTGCCTGGTGATTGTCTCCATCTTGTTGTGGAAGCCTTCGGTGATGCCGTTGGAACGAGTGAAGCGCCACATGCGGGCGATCTCCTCGGACCAGGAATGGAGGGTGTCGCCGAGGGCGACCAGTTGCGCCCGTCCGGCCTGGCGCAACTCGATCACGGCCCGCAGAAAGCGCGGCGCCAGTTTCTGGCATTGGCGGCGGGTTTTATGCTTCTTCAGCAGCAGGTAGCAGAGCCGCTGTTTGAAGCGGTAAATGACGTTCAGCGCCGGCCGTTGGGCCAGATAGGCCAGGAGACGGAGTTTTTGTTCGGGCTTGAGGTTATGGCGATGGCGGCGCATCAGCGACATCAGCCCGCGGTGCTTGGACCCAACCGGATCGATCTCGCGCCAGCAGGCCAGAAAGTGGTGGTTGATGAGTCGGATGACGTGGAAACGATCGGCCACAATCACCGCCTTGGGGAAGTGTTTGCGGACGATGGACCGGTAGACCACCGCCAAATCCATGCAAACCACGCGCACCTGCTCTTTGCCTTTTAAGGAAAGAAAATACGACTCCAAGGCGGCTTCCGACCGGCCGAGCGTGACGTCATAGATGCGATGGTTCTTCAGATCGCAGAAGGTCGTGGCGTAGCCCTTCTTGCGCGTGAAGAAGTGCTCGTCGATTCCCAGCACCTTCGGGCACACCGGCGCATGATCCTGGCGGGCGCGACGTTGCAGATGGCGCAGGAAGTAGCGCTGCACGGTGGCGGCTCCGATACCCTTTCTCCTGCCGAGGCAGCTGCGGTTGATGCCATCCAGGTGCTGCTGATAGACCATCTCCTGAAAGCTCTCACTGGCTCTCTGGCAGGGCTGCACTCCCGGCAACCGCTGGCGAAACGAGCGCCCGCAATCCAGACAGCGGCTCTTGCGCACCGCCAGCTCCAGGACGCCCCGCCGGAACCCCCAGTCGTCGTGGCGGACTCTTCTCCGGCACCAGCCTTTGTTGCGCAGCCGTGAACCACCGCAGTTGGGACACGATATCGGCCCCGTATACCGGGCCGATATCGTAATCGTGCCGCCGCTTCGTTGGATGTTGCTAACCTCGTATTGGGGTAGGCCTAAAACGATCTCTGAGTCGGTCAAAACGTATTCTCCCAAGAATGTTTTACCATCTTGGGATCGAGGGTCTGCCCCCGTTTTTGATCAAGAGCCCGTGTCCGGCCCGGAGACATGGGCAACCCTTTTGGACCTAAAGGGTTGTTGAGGGGCTGCAGGGTTTTTTCCTCCAGATCGATATAGCCGAGATCGTAATCCATGACGCTGACGAGCCAGATGCCGTCGTCGACCTCTGTCCAGCCCGGACACATAGGTAAAAGCTCACTCCAGAGACAATAGGTTCCCTGCCCGGCGCTGGCTAACGCCGCCCTGCCCGATGTACAGTTCGTTTCGCAACATCTCTCGCAGTCAACCGAGCCGTGGACGGTAATCGCCACGCCGGCCTGTTCGTTCTCGCTGTCGATCCTTTCGAGGCCGAAATGATGCGCCGCGCGACGGAAGCATCCAACCCAAAGCCGGCCGATGTCACACTGGAAGGTGGCGGCTCGTCATCCTATTGGAACCAATAGGAGGTATCCAAATCATGACTGCAAAACTTGATCCCTTAGCCGCGGCTCCGGAACTGATGAAGAAGTGGTTCGGCACTTCCGTCGCCGTCGGTTCGAGCCTGGAACCAACGCTCACCGAGCTTGTGAAGATCCGCGCGTCCCAGATCAACGGCTGCGCCAACTGCATCAATATGCATTCCATTGCGGCGCGGGAGCGCGGAGAGACCGAACAGCGCCTCTACCTGCTTTCCGCCTGGCCGGAGGCTCCTTGTTATACGGATCGCGAACGCGCCGCCCTTGGCTGGACCGAGGCGCTGACGCGGCTCTCCGAGGGCCATACGCATGAAAGCGCCTATGAAGCCTTGAAGGTCCACTTCACCGAGGAGGAACAAGTTAAACTCACTTTACTCATCAACGTCATCAACGGATGGAACCGCATTGCCGTTGGCTTCGGCGGGTTTCTTGACGCAGCGGCCCTAAAGACCATTGCGGATCGGGCCAAGGCGGCTGCCGGATGACGGGCATCGGATTCGAGGACGCAGCGGCCAGCTTTGAGCCGCTGCGTCCAAGCCTGGTGCGCGTTGCTTATCGAATGCTCGGCTCGGTGGCCGACGCGGAGGATGTGATGCAAGAGGCTTTCATTCGCTGGATGAAGACCGATCGCGGCGAAGTGCGGGAGCCCGAGGCAT
>DASZZD010000054.1:0-10487 GCA_035545015.1 Phycisphaerae bacterium | reverse complement strand
CCGACATCAACGGCGACGGCAAAGCCGACATCATCACCGCCCCCGCCTCCAATGGCGTCCCGCTGGTCAACGTCTACGACGGCGCATCCGGCCGCTTGATCCGCTCTTTCTACGCCTACACCCCCAACTTCCACGGCGGCGCCACCGTCGCTTCCGCCGACGTCAACGACGACGGCCACGCCGACATCATCACCGGAACCGGCTTCGGCGGCGTCCCTTTGGTCAACATCTTCAGCGGGACCAACAACACCCTCCTCGGAAACTTCTACGCCTTCGACCCCAGATTCCGCGGCGGCGTCGTCCTCGCCGCAGGCGACATGGAAGGCAACGGCCACGCCGACATCGTCGTCGGCGTGGGCTTCGGCGGAAACGGCAACATCCGCGTCTTCAGCGGCACCACCCTCACCCAACGCTTTGAAACCTATGTCGGCTACCCCGACGGCGCTTCCATCGCCCTCACCGACTATGACGGCGACGGCCTGCCCGACCTCGTCACCTCCCACAAACTCTACCCCGGTGGCCTCTCCGGCGGCGGCATCTTCAAAGGCATCGACTTCACCGTCCTCGGCGGCTGGGGCAACATCACCGGTTTCGAACAATCCGGCCCCACCGGCGACCTCATCTCCGGCTGGACCGCCCCCCCGTAACGCGGGCGTCCCCGCCCACATCGGCCGCAGCCGATCCCGATCTTCCACCTTTACACCGTCACCACGCTCTCGTGCTGCGCCGTCATCTCCGACGAATGCCCCGGGAAGAACTTCGCCTTCGGATCCACCCGCACCTTCGCGAAATTCACCGCCATCGCCGCCTCGCCGAACCCCGTCGCGATCAGCTTCAGCTTCCCCTCATACGCCGCCACATCCCCCGCCGCGAATACCCCCGGCAACGCCGTCTCCATATGCGAGTTCACCTGAATCTGCCCCCGCTCCACCTTCAACGGCCACTCCTTGATCGGCCCCAGCGACGTATCGAACCCGATCTGCACCAGCACCGCGTCCACCTCCAGCGTCCGCACTTCCTTCGTCTGGCTGTTCTCGATGACCGCCGCCGTCAGCCCCTGCTCCCCCCCCCCGCCCACCAGGCTCTTGATCTCGAAGAACGTGAGTATTTTGACATCCGTCGCCTGAAGCTGCCGCACCGATTCCTCATGCGCCCGGAACTGGTTGCGCCGGTGGATCAGCGTGATGCTCTCCGCCGTGTCGCGCAGATTCAGCGACCAGTCCACCGCCGAATCCCCGCCGCCGACGATCAGCACGCGCTTGCCCGCAAACACCGCTTTGCTGCGGCAGGCGTAATGCAGGCCGCGATTCTCCAGGGCCGGCGCTTCCGGAATGCGCAATTTCTTGGGCGAAAACGCCCCCGCCCCCGCGCAAATCATCAGCGTCCGGGTGAGATGCGACCCCTTGTCCGACACAATCCGATAGCGTGGATTTTCCGCATCGCCCAGCGGCTCGAGGTGCCGCACCGTCTCGCCGAGCGCCACCGCCGGATTGGCCTGCATTGCCTGCTGGATCAGTTGGTGCGCCAGATCGCGCGCCAGCACCTTGGGAAACCCCGCGACGTCAAAGATGAATTTTTCCGGATAGAGCGTGGTGAGCTGCCCGCCGAGTTCCTCGAGGGAATCGATGATCTTGGTCTTCATCTGCCGCAGGCCGGCATAAAAAGACGCGAACAGGCCGACCGGCCCGCCGCCAATGATCGTCAGGTCGAAAAGTTCCTCCGCCCCCATCCCCCCCCCCCCGCTCGGCGATCCCGTGCTGTCCGTCATGTGATCCTCGATAACCCCGCTTGATTAAATTTGAACCCCCGATTCTAGGCGTTCAGCCAACCTCTCGCCAGCGGCATCTGCTTCGTCGCTCATGTTGGCAGCTCGAACACCTGGTAGGGCCCAGGCCCGCCGGGATCGTACCGAAAAGTCGCATCGCGTTTGTCGATGGCCGCTTTCAGCGCCTCCAGATTGCCTGCGCGACACGGGTCTTTACCCATCGCCGCGAAATCCTGCTGCGCCGCCGTGAAATTCCGCTGCGCCAGTTCCGCCGCCGCGCGCAGCGCCCGGTAGCTGTCATCCGGCACGAACGTCGCCTTCTCCACGGCCTGCTGCCACGCATCACAAAGCGCGATCACCAGCTCCCAGTCCTGCTGCTCCAGCGCAAAGCGCGTTTCATCATAGAGATAGAACGCCAGCACATCGGGATCGTCCGGCCCCAGTTGCACCGTCTGCTGGAGCGCCCCCTGAAGCGTCGCAATCGCGGCGGCATTTCCCCCCGCCAGCCGCTGGGCCAGCGCCAAGTAGTACCCATGCGTGAAACTTGGATGCGCCGCCGTCCACTTCGCGAGCTCCTGCAACGCCGCCGCATCCGCCTCCGTCGCCGCCGGTCGCGTGGCCGCCGGCGGCCGATCCGGCAGGCGCAACGCCGCCTTCGCCAATGGCGGCCAGAAATCCTCCGGCAGCGCCCGCGCCGCCGCATCAATCACCGTCTCCGCCTCCGTGAATCGCCCCAGCGATCGCAGCAGCGACGCCTTCCCGCGCCAATGCTCCATCGCCCCCGGCTCGCGCGCGATCCGCCGATCCAGCTCCGCCAGTTCCTCCGCGATCACCCCCCCACCGGTCGCCGGACCCGTCGCCGCCGTCGGTCCCGGCGCAAGCACCCGATTGTCCTGCTCGCCAAACACCCGCCACACGTGCCGGGAAAAGTCATACCCCACATTCGTATGCGCCAAGTTCGTCGGCGTCGCCAGCGCCGGACCCGCTCCGGCGTCCACCAGATAATTCCAGTGCGGCGACGGCGGCTTTTTCAGAAACGCCGGGGACAAATCCTCGAGATACTCCGGCCACAACCCGCGCCGCGCGTGAAACGCTTCCAGCGCCACAACGATCGGGTCGCCTTCCCGCACGATCTCGCGGTAACCCGGTCCCCACCCCAGCTTCTCGCGCCAGGGCGTCATCGTGAACAGGTACGCCCCCAGCATCAGGAACGCCGCGATCAGCAGGGTGAATCGAAAATAGCGCCAGAATCGTCGCATGGTTTCAGGATACCCGAACGCCAAAGCTGCGGATGCCTCTCACGTCAGTTTGTCCGGCACACGGACGGATGAGCTTGCGGAGGCTCATCCATGCCGCGGTCGAGCCGGTGGCACGACCTTTGTATAAGGTCATCCGTCCGGCCGCGGATGAAAACAACTCTCCCGCGGCCTGCCCATGATGACATCGTCCAGCGCAAGGGTGCTGCGCGGCGTTCGCGCAGAATGGTTCTCTGCGCCCCTGTGCTCCTTCTCTTTGGCCTTGAGGGTCCTTCTATGAAAACGTTCGTTCTGCTCGCAGCCGTCGCTCTGTGCCTGCCCACGCTGACCGCCTGCGAATCCGGCAGCACCAGTCACACCGTCACCGCCCACAAAACGCTTCTCGGCGGGGAAAAAGTGACGGATACCACGGTCCATGACAACGGCAACGGGAACGTCAGCATGGACAAGAAAACCACCACCGTGAACCCCTGAGTTTGCCGAGCGAATTCGATTTGCTGTTCCCTGAGGCGCGCTGCCTCGATTCGGGCGGCGCGCCTTTTTTTCAAGGAGATTCCCGATGCGTACATTGCTCGCCATGGTTGCCGCCGGTGCGTTCATGATTTCCGTTTCCGCCGCCTTCACGGGCTGCGACCGCACCGCGACCACCGAAGAAACCCACACCGAATCAACGCCCAATGGCGCCCAGGTCGAAAAGACCACCAAGTCCACCAACCTGGATACCGGCGACACCAGCGTCACCAAGGAAAAGAAGGAAGTCACCAGCAACCCGTAACCCGCACGCTGGCGGCGCTCCGATGGGGGCGCCGCCGTCCTGAACTTCGTCAGTTCCTGACAGCGCCCTGTCTCGCCGGAAAGGGTTGATCCCCAAACCGGCAGGGACGCTGTCAGGAACTGTGCTGCGCGAAGGCATGTGCTACGCGGGAGCGGCTGGGACGCCGCGGCGTGTGGATCCAGCATGTTCCTTCTCCTTCAGGCGGCCTTATTTTTCGCCCGGGCCCAGCGTGGTGATGGTCATCGGGGCAAAACCGCTCGCGGCGGCGACGGCCAGCAGGTCGGCTCTGGTGATCGACTCGAGCTTCGCCAGGTCTTCTTCCAGCGTGCGGTACTCGCGCGTGTAAGTCCACCGGTTGGCGATCCCGCGCATGCGGCCCAGGGGCAATTCTCCTTGGAGCACCGTGGCCGTCTCGATCTTGTTTTTGCTGCGCTGCACTTCATCGTCGCTCAGGCCCTCGGTGAGCACCTTCTGCAACTCCCCGAGCAAAATGCCCTCGACCTGCCCGGCACGCTCCGGATCGCATGAGGCGTAGACCATGAACGAACCCGTGCGGTCGTGCGGATAGAAGGAGAAGTCCGCCTCGTCGGCAAGTCCGGGCTCGACGAGCGCCCAGAAGAGGCGCGATCCCTCGTGATCGCCCAGGACATCGGCCAGGACCATCGCCGCGTAGCGGGAATCGTCCTGGGCGGAGGGCCCCGGGCACAGGCCGGCGATGTAATGGCGTTTGAGCTTGGCGTCGCGGATGTGATGGCGCTTCGGGACGAGGACCGGGGCGGGATACACGCGCGGCGCGTGAACCGTGGGCCAGGCGCCGCAGTATTTGTCGGCAAGGCGCACGAAGGCGTCGAAATCGACAGCGCCCGCGGCGGCCAGCACCATGTTGCCCGGACCATAGCGGCCGTCGAAGTAGGCTTTCATCGCGTCGCGCCCCAGGGCGGTGATCGATTCCTTCGTGCCCAGCACGGAGTGGGCCATCGGATGCTCGCCGAAGTGATCGCCCATCACCGCTTCGAAGAGCACGTGGCTGGGGCGGTCGAGGTAAAGGGCGATTTCCTCGATGATGACTTTCTTTTCCATGTCGAAATCGTCAGGACGCAGCGCGGGACGCATCATGTCGGAAAGCAGCTCGAGCGCGCGCTCGGTGTATTCGGGCAGCACCTGGGCCCAGTAGCAGGTGACTTCGTTGCTGGTGAAGGCGTTGTTCTTGGCGCCCATGGCGTCGAATTCCTCGTTGACCTGCTGGCTGTTGCGCGTGGCGGTTCCTTTGAACATCATGTGTTCGAGGAAGTGCGACACGCCGGAGACCTCGGCGGATTCGTCCCGCGAGCCGGTCTTGACCATGAAGCCGACGGCCATCGAGTGGGCGGCGTCGTTGACTTCGGCGATCACGTCGAGGCCGTTGTTGAGTTTGGCTTGTTTGAAAGTCAGCATGGGGGTTGGCTCCTGGGGCGAGGGAGTAATTGAGTTAATTAGGTTAATTGAGTTAATTGGGACTTCGGGAGGTCGGAGCGCGTATGCGCACTGGGCATCGGCGTCCCAATTAACCCAATTAACTCAATTAACTTAATTACTTCTGTCATGGTTCATCCGTTCACTTTCAGTTCTTCGGGGCCCAGCGTGACCACGGTGAGGTTCTTCACGGGATGGGTGGCAAGGAAGGTGTTGACTTTGTCGAGCGTGACGCCGTTGATGAGGTCGCGGAGTTCGTCGAGGGTGCGGGTGCGGCCGCGGTGGTAGAAGTCGTAGGCGAGGGCGCCGGCGCGGGCGCCGCTGGATTCGCCCTGCATGATGATGCGGGACTTCATGCCCACGAGCGCCCGGTCGAGTTCGTCCTGGGTGATGCCCTTGGCGAAGCGGTTGAGTTCGACGATGAAGGAATCGAGCGTGCGCTGGGCGCGATCGGGCGAGGTGCCGGCATAGCCGAAGATGGCGCCCTGTTTTTTAAGCGACGAGTATCCGGCATGGACGCTGTAGCAGAGGCCCTGTTTCTCGCGGATTTCCAGGAACAGGCGCGCGCCCATGCCGCCGGAGAGGACGTTGAGGGCGGTTTGCAGCAGGAGCGATTCGGGGTCGGCGTCGGGGACAGCATCCCAGGCGAGACCGATCTGGGACTGGTTGGTTTCCTGGGTGATGTGAAAGTTGCCGCGCGGGGCGGGCTGCTCGGGGAGGCCGGCGGGGGGCGTGGCTTCCCAGGTGCCGAAGGCGTCTTCGACGGCTTTGACGAGGTCCTCCCAGTTGAACATGCCGGCGATGGCGAGGATGCCGCCTTGCGGGGTGAGGCGGCGCTGGGAATCGGTGCGGAGTTGCTCGGCGGTGAGCGCTTCGAGCTGATCGCGTTTGCCGCTGGTGGGCCGGCCGAAGGGGAAGGGGTAATGGCGTTCGCGCAGGGCGATGGAGAGTTTGTGCGAGGGTTCATCTTCGATGGCGTCGAGCTGCTGGAGGGCGAGATCGAGGGCGGGTTCGAAGCCATCTTCGGGGAGCATGGGGCGCTGGACGATGTCGCCGTAGACGGGCAGGACGGCGAGGAGGTTTTTGCCGAGCATGGAGGCGGAGAAGCGGAGGAAGACGGTTTCGGGGTGACAGGAGCGTTGGACGCCCAGGCCGTCGAGATAGCTGGTGAGGGCGCGGGAGTCGCGGTCGCCTGCGCCGCGGAGGATCCAATCGGACAGGACGGTGGCGGCCCCGGAGGCATCGGCGGGATCGGACGCGGCGCCGGCGGGAATGAGGAAGCTCATGGCGGCGGAGCGGACGGCGGGAATGCGCTCGGCGACAAGCGTGAGGCCGTTGGAGAGGGCGTGGATGAACTGCCGGGGTTTGTCGCCGATGGTGGCGGTGGGCGGAGCGGAGGGAACGGACGCGTTGGACACGGCATCTCCTTGGTTGGAACGGCGCGGGCAGTCATGAACCGGTCATTTTAGAGGATCGGCGCAGCGTTTTCGCCTCATCGCCCCCGGCGACTTAAAAACGTCGAGACCCGCCACTCGCGCAGCTCCTCGAAGGATATCGCCGGACCAAATAGACCTGCCGCGACCTACAATCCACCCGGCCAGACGAAGAGAATCAATCAAAGGGCTACCGTTCGCAGCTTCAATTATGATAAGCTGGGAAGGCCGACCGATGATTGCGTGACCACCAATAGCACCGGCACCGACGTGACGGTCAAGCGGATATCGAGCACCTACGAGGTGCGGGGTATGCTTGCCACACTTACCAGCTACGACAACGCCACTCCCGGCAGCGGCACTGCGCTCAACCAGATCGCCTTCACGTACAACAACTTCAGCCAGTTGACCGAGGAGGAGCAGGAGCATGCGGGCGTCGTGGGGGGTTCGACGCCGGGGGTGCGGTACGGCTACGCCTCGGGAGCTTCCTCCAGCAACCAGATCCGGCCGACGACGCTCACTTACCCCGACGGCCGCCAGATCGACTTCGACTACGGGACGTCTGGCGGGATGAATGACCGCCTCAACCGCCTGAACGCCCTCATCGACGATTCCACCACCACCACCATGGCGGCGTACACCTGGCTGGGCCAGGGAACGGTCATCCAGATCACGTATACCGAGGCGGGATTCGGCCTGGACCTCTGGGGCGGAACCTCAGGCGCCTTCAATGGCATCGACCGCTTCGGCCGCGTCATCGACCAGCGCTGGGTGACCACCGGGGGCAGCCCGACCGACCTGGACCGCTACGGGTACGGCTATGACCAGGACTCCAACCGCCTCTACAGGCAGAACATGGTCGGCTCCAACCTGGACGAATACTACACCTACGACCACTTGAACCGCCTGACCAAGATCGTTGACGCCTCCACCAGCGACACCGTGGCGGAATACCAGTACGACGGGCAGACCCGGCGCATTGTCAAGAAAACCTATACCTCCGGCACGCTCACTGAAACGCGCCACTTCTACTGGTCCAGCGCCTGGCAGGACTTGGAGGAGCGCGTGGGCAGTTCCACCTCGGCCGACAAACAGCAGGTCTGGGGCATCCGCTACGTGGACGAACTCGTCTGCCGTGATGATGCTGTCCCGGAGCGCATCTACGTCTGTCAGGACGCCAACTTCAACGTCACCGCGCTCGTTGACACCTCCGCTTCCGTTCTGCAGCGCTTCATCTACGAGCCTTACGGGCAACCCGCTGTCCTTAATGCATCGTGGGCCAGTACCACCGACAGCTACAACTGGGTCTGGCGCCATCAAGGGCTGGCTTGGGATGTTGAAACGGGCGATGCTGATTTTAATATCGAGGGTGCTGTATGCGCGCCGTAAGCGGTAGCGGTTCTTTCAGCGAAGAGATTGGCGTGGACACATGCGATAATAAATCTGGGCCCCTGAATGAGAAAGGTACAACGCATGCTGAGATAGACGTCGGTGGCGAAGCGATTGCAAGATTTTGGCACTTCAATGTGTTCCAGGCGGAGCTTATGGGAGGAGGGTATGTAAACTGCACGAACTTCTTCGGCCTTGGGCCTGGGAAATGCTGCGTCGGATTCCGTGTGTTCTTCAAGACGTGCTTTTGGAACCAATGCTATACATATACCATCTACGATATTAATAACTGCCAGGGAGTCTGCGTTGAAGTCTTTTAAAACTCGATATTTTACATTTGTCTGGAAATCCGACCTATGGGCATTGCTAACTGCAAGTGCGATGGTGATGTTACTCGCTATTGGATCTTTCAACCTAATCACCGGTAAAAAAAAAGGATTTATACCTTTCGTAGGAATCGGTGTTTTCTTGTTTGTGCTGACGGGCGTTGCGGTGATTTGGTGGGCTGACGCTAAGGTCCGTCTATGTCCTAAGTGCGGGACTCGGATGGAGAGAGGCTTTAAGAAAGGAGGGCGATATTACCAGAAATGTCCAGCATGCGGAGCATTATCGTTCACCGGCGTTGTGGACGCAGTAGGTGGAGTAGGTGTTGACCAAGTAAACGGTGAAATGCTGAATATTGCGAACAAGCCGCATACACGAAAGGCCCATAACGCAGAGGCGGAAGAAAACAAGTCCACAAGTAAGTCAGACGATTAAAGGACACTGTCGATCCATCCGGCACCAACAAGTGGTGCACGTTCTATCGGTATGACAGCAATGGCCGGGTGATCTGGGAAGCTCAGCCCTCGGCAGTCAACGGATACGATGACACCTATGACGACCTGATGGAATACAGCGGCGGTTCCTATACCTACCTCAATAACCGCACCGGGCTGATCAACGTAACGGATTACTGCAGCAGCGGGGCGGTGGGGTACGTGCAGACCCAGAAGGTGCGTCAGGGTCAGAGCGGGTCGGACATCCTGGTGCGGTCCTATACCTATACCTCCAACACCGATTCGGGCGGCAACACGATTTACATGGTGGCGACGCAGGTGGATTATCCCGATGCGACCACCACGGCGACGACGATTACCACCAGCTACAGCTATACGTTCTACACGGGAACGAATCAGCTTTCGCAGAGGGTGACAACGTTGCCGTCGATCTCGAGCGGGCAGAATGGCTCGGGGAGCTCGGCGACGATCACGGAGGATTACGACAAGTATGGAACATCACGCAGAGGACCGATGAACGCGGGACGGTGAACTGGATGGTTAAAGCAATCGGGAAGTGAGGCGGGTTAAGGCCGCGCGGAAGAGGGCGGGGAGGGGGGTGGTCGCGTTCTGGTCGAGGGCCCAGAGGAGGCCCTGGCGGAGGTCGGCGTCGGGGAGGGTGGTGATGCGCCGGCGGAGGTGGACGAGGGCGGCGGCGATGGCGGCGTAATAGAGCAGCGTGGCGGGCGGGCCTTGCAGCGGCGAGTCGGCATCGGCGCGGGCGTGGGTGGCGAAGGATTTGAGGGCAAGCAGCAGATCGGGGTGGGGATTCTTCGCGGAGAGCAGTTGGCGGAAGGTTTTGGGGGCGTGCGCGGCATGGAGGAGCGGTTTGAGGTGGGCGGGGTCGGCGGTGGGCGGGGAGAGCAGGTCGGGCAGAAGCGGGGCGGCGAGCTGGTGTTTGAGGGCGGCGGCGGCGTCCTGGGCGGTCCAGGGGGAGGGGAGCGCGGGATCGAGCAGGCGCGCGAGCCGGGCGGCGGGGAGGCGCGAAACGGCGGCGGGCGTCGGAGAGATTCTTCGGGACATCACGGACTCCTTCCCCTTTTCGATGGAGCGTTACGGGGCGGCGGGCGCTGGGGCGGCGTTGGGGGCGTTCACGGCTTTGAGGATCGCGTTGACATCGACGGGCGGGAGGTTGTGGGCCTGGCGATAGTCGTTGGTGGCTTTGAAGGCTTCGGGGAGCTGGGACCAGCGGGTGAATTCGACGTGGCCATCTTCGTAGGCGAGGTTCATGCCGTCGCGGATGCCGGGGCGCGGGCGTTCGTAGAGGATGACGATGGAGGAATCGGAATCGTTGCCGACGCCCTTGCCGATGTAGACGAAATCGGTGTGCTGGGCGAGGGTTTTGGGGAAGGTGGGATTGTTTTTGGCTTGATCGGGATCGACCGGGTCGAGGGGCTCAGAGCCTGCGCGTTTGGCGGCGAGCATTTTGGTGGGGATCTGGCCATCGGTGACGAGTTGGGGGTGTAGTTCATCTTCCGGGTAATCAGGCGGCGGTGGCAAGCCAGTAGGCGTCCCACTGGTCGCTGTAGTCCAGGCATCGCAGAGCGCCCACGCGCTGGACGCGGCGGACACGCCAGCGGGCGGAATTGGCTTTCAGGC
>DASZZD010000053.1:0-57230 GCA_035545015.1 Phycisphaerae bacterium | reverse complement strand
CCGACATCAACGGCGACGGCAAAGCCGACATCATCACCGCCCCCGCCTCCAATGGCGTCCCGCTGGTCAACGTCTACGACGGCGCATCCGGCCGCTTGATCCGCTCTTTCTACGCCTACACCCCCAACTTCCACGGCGGCGTCTCCGTCGCTTCCGCCGACGTCAACGACGACGGCCACGCCGACATCATCACCGGCACAGGCTTCGGCGGCGTCCCCCTCGTCAACATCTTCAGCGGGACCAACAACACCCTCCTCGGAAACTTCTACGCCTTCGACCCACGCTTCCGCGGTGGCCTGGTCCTCGCCGCCGGTGACATGGAAGGCAATGGTCACGCCGACATCGCCGTCGGCGTCGGCTTCGGCGGAAACGGCAACATCCGCGTCTTCAGCGGCACCACCCTCGCCATTCGGCAGGAATTCATCACCGGCTTCACCACGGGCGTGTCCCTGGCCCTGACCGATTACGACGGCGACGGCCTCCCCGACCTCGTCACCTCGCACAAGCTCACGCCCGGCGGCTACACCGGCGGTGGCATCAGCAAAGGCACCGACTTCGCCGGACTCGGCAACTGGGGCAACACCACCGGCTTCGAGCAATCCGGCCCCACGGGCGACCTCATCTCCGGCTGGACCGCCCCATAAACGCCGGCCTTTCCGCCCCCCCCATTCCCATTCACCCAACGACCGCATTCGTGTCCATTCGTGCGCGTTTGTGGACCGCCCCCCCCCTTCACACCGTGATCGGCATCAGCATGTGAATCGTCGTGCCGTGGTCCCGCGTCGAATCCGCCCAGATGTGCCCCCCCATGTCCATCACCACCGAATGCACCAGCGTCAGGCCCAGCCCCGGATTGTTCCGGTTCCCGCCGCCTTGCACGCCCTTCTTCGTGAAAAATGGATCGAAAATCTGTGGCAAATCCTCGCCCTCGATGCCCGATCCCGTGTCGCAGAACTGCAGCATGATCTGGTCGCCCTGCGAGGCCGTGCGGATCGTGATGCGCCGCTCCGCATGCGGATTGCCCGCCGTGCGTTCGTCGAGCGCATCCTCCGCGTTGTGCAACAGGTGCTGGAGCGCCTGCGAGAACCGCACCCGAGGCACCGCGCAGATCCGCCGGGCCTGAAGGTCCAGTTCCAGCGCGATCGATTTCGTGTTCAGCGTCGGCTCAACCGCGTCGGCAAACCGCAACAACTCTTCCGTCAGGTCGCACAAATCCGCGCTTGCCGAGCATTCCGATCCCGCCTCCCCCGAACACGCCAGCAGCCCCTGCGTGATATAGGAAATCCGCGAACACGCCTCGGCCGCCATGCGTAGCGCCTTGAGCATCGCCCCCGGATCTTCCGTGGCCAGCGCGAACTCCACCATCGTGCCCATGCCGCAGGCGATGTTGTTGAAATGATGCGCCACCCCCGACGCCAGCGTTCCCAGCGACGCCATATGCCGCGTGCGGGTCAGGTTCGCTTCCAGTTCCTTGCGATTCGAAATATCCCGCACCCACGCCACCACCCCTTGCAACCCCGCCCCGCTACCACCCCCTGCCCCCGCCGCGCCCCCGCCCGCCCCTTCCGGTGTCACGCACGAAAGCGTCACGCCCACGTGCAGCGGATGCTTCCCCCCCTGCGGAATGACCGTCATTTCATAGCCGTTGACCGACCGCTGCTGGATCGTCCGCTGAAACGCCCGCGAAGCGATCGGACGGAACTCGTTGGGAATCAGCACCTCCAGCGGCCGCCCCAGCACTTCCGATTCCCCCCGCCCGAACATCTGCGTCGCCGCCCGATTCCAGGAAACGATGCGGCCGGTCGTGTCGAGCGCCATCACCGCGATGCCCGCATTGTGCACCGCCGCCTGATAAAATTCCGGCGTCGGCGCCGCCGGACGGGGCGATTCCGTCGCCAGATCCATGCTCACCGGACCCATCGCCGGAACGCCCGCCAGAACCGGCGCAACCGGCGGAACCGGCGGGGTGTTCACCTTGCCAATGAGTGCCGGAGGGTGGCCCGCGGAAGTTGTCGAGGAAAGCGACGAAGGAGAGGGGACAGGGGGAGATGAGGGAGACTCGGGGAATTTGACGGAAGGGAAACCCGTCATACCGCCGCCTTTCCTACCAAAGGCTGCCGTGCCTGCCCGCCCCAACCGCACGGGAGCCAAAGTTCGATGATGGGAACCGCGTACGGGCGTTCCCTGCTCTGGACATCGACATTGATCTATGGAGAGTTTATTCCAAGCCAATGTCTGGTTCAACAACTATTTTCCCCGCTGAGCCGGGCCACTTACCTTAACGCACTGGCCACCCCCCTATTTCCGGACACCCCCTCCCCCCCTCGCCTTCCCCCGACGGCTCCCGAACTCCAAACCGCCGCCACCCTCATTCGTGTCCATTTGTGACCATTTGTGGACCGATCCCCCCGGGCAAGGCAAAAACGATCCGGGCCGGTCAATCCTGACCGGCCCGTCGTGCCTGTGGATCTTCTTGTTTTTCCTCGTCTGACCACCCCCTCTTTCTTTTTCAGGGGGCCTCAGAGCGCTCATCGTGGGTGACGCTGTCACCCGGGAGGTTCGACACCGGGTTGCTCTCGTCCCCGCGGGCGTCGGTCGTCGGGGCGGGAGTCGAGGTTACCAGGGGAGTTTAGTAGGAGCCGCTGGCGCGCTGCGCCTGGAAGCACTCGCGGCAATACACCGGCCGGCTGCCCGAGGGCTTGAAGGGAACTTCGGTCTGCTGCCCGCAGGAAGCGCAGGTCGCCGGGAACATCTGCCGGGGCCCGCGATCCGAGAAGGACCGTCCCCCCCCACCGGAGCGACCGCCTCCACCGCCGCCGTAACCGCCGCGCCCGCCTCCTCCGCCGCCGCCATAACCGCCCCCGCCGCCGCCGGAACGATTGCCGGAGGTCTGGGAAGCCTTGCGTGCTTCCCGGCAGGTCTTGCAGCGCTTCGGTTCGTTGGTAAAGCCGCGCTCCGCAAACCGCTGTTGTTCATCAGCGGTAAATGTAAATTCCGCGCCGCAATCGACGCACACGATGGTCTTGTCTTCGTAAGACATACGTTCTCCAGGGGAAATTGAGATGTGATGGATATTCGATGGGCGGTTGCGGGATAGGCTTACGTGCCAACCTCGAACTCGGGCGCAGACAGCCCACAGGCATCCATATGATACCGTGGGACGCCGCCAATAGTAAATGGAACAACCCGCCGGTTTCCGGGAAATATGCCATCGCCTTCGCCGCCCGCGCCGCGCAACGCCGCCGCATCCCCCGCCCGCGAGTGCGGCTGAGGCGGGTTGACCGAAAAAGGGGCTCCTGTATGATCGGCCGACGTAGACGCTGTCTGCGCCGAATGTCCGAAACGCTTTCGGACAGCGGGGGACCCACAGGGGCCGCCCTCTGCGGCCGGGGGCGAATCCGTCACTCGACGGACGGGTGTCAGCGACCCGAGCCCGCCAGCTTACCTCGCAGGCGTCCGCTGGAGTGAACGCACCGGGCGTTGCTCCCCCTCGCAGTCCCCTGGACCGCGCAACCCGTTTGCGCGCCTCGACCGCGCGGGGGATGAACCGCCCTGGCCTTCAAATACACATGCTCGTTTCCCACCAGGAACGCCCCCGCGAACTCAAATGGTATCACGCCGGCCCCATGCTCTATGGCGACTGGGGCACCTCCCGCTTCTACGTCCTCGGCCTCGCGTTCTATTACGCCCTTTATGCCTCCTTCTGGTACATCCTGGGCGTTGGCCTGCTGGTCGCCGCCGTGGGGTGGGCCTATACGGTCGTCTGCCGGGTCTACCCCGATGGCGGCGGCGTCTATTCCGCCGCCCGCCAAATCTCCCCCCTCCTCTCGGTCATCGGCGCGCTCCTGCTCTTTGCCGACTACGCCGTCACCGCCGCCCTCTCCGCCTTCGACGGCATGCATTACATCGGTCTCCCCGAGTCCTGGGTCCATATCGGCGCGCTTGCCGCCATCCTCCTCCTGGGCCTCATCAACTACATCGGACCCAAACGCGCCGGCACCTTCGCCCTCGTCGTCGCCATGGCCACCCTCGTCCTGACCTTCTTCCTCGTCCTCTTCGCCATCCCCCATCTCCCCTCCGGCTGGGCGCATGTCCGCCCCCCCACCGGCCCGGTCACCGAACGCTGGTCTACTCTCGTCAATGTCGTCCTCGCCCTCTCCGGCGTCGAAGCTATCGCCAACATGACCGGCATCATGGTCCTGCCCGTCTCACGCACCGCCAAAAAATCGATCTGGCCCGTCCTGCTCGAAGTCGTCATCTTCAATCTCGTCCTGGGCGTCGCCATGCTCGCCCTCCCTGCCGTTATGCAGGCCCGGCACGATGCCTCCCCCAACGCCTTCACACAACCGGCCGCTAATTTCCAGGCTCAGGACAACCCCATCGTCACCTATCGCGCCAGCCACCTCGACTGGGACAAGCCCGAGGGAAACGCTGACTATCGGAAATTCCTTTCCCAATTCGACCAGGCCCACAAGCAATACTCCACCCCCGCCGAAGAAGCCATGAAAAACAAGGTCCTGCGCGTCATGGGCGAGCAGTTCATCGGGCCCTGGTTCGGCATCATCTGTGGCATCGTCTTTGGCCTGCTCCTGCTCTCGGCCGTCAATACCGTCATCGGCGGCATGCTCTCGGTCTGCTACGTCATGGCCCGCGACAGCGAGCTCCCCAGGTTCTTCAACCGCCTCAACCTCTTCGGCGTGCCCTGGTATGGCCTTCTGCCCGCGGTCTTCGTGCCGTGCCTGTTGCTGCTGATGTTCCACTCCCTCGACGCCCTGGCGGACCTTTACGCCATCGGCGTCGTGGGCGCGATCGCGATCAATCTCTCCTGCTGCACGATCAACACCAAGCTCCCCGTCCGCACGATCGAACGCATTTTTATCGGCGCCATCGCCGCGGTGATGATCGGCATCGAGCTCACGCTGGCCTGGCAGAAAATTCCCGCGCTCATTTTCGTGAGCATCATCCTGGTCATTGGCCTGAGCGCCCGCTTCTTCACCAAGTCCTATCTGCCCGCACGGGCCCGGGGACTCAAGGAACTCGAAGCCGCGGGCGGCATGGTGGTCCGCGGGCAGCGCGTCGCCGCGCCTGCCAAGGCCGCGCCCGCGGGCGAAGTCACCCCCATGGGCACTCCCGCCGCCGAACTGGACATGAGCCGGCCGCACATCATGGTCGCCACGCGCGGCGGCCAGCGCCTGATCGATTTCGCGGCCAGCTACGCCAAGCAGATCAACGGCCTGTTGTTCGTCCTGTTCGTCCGCCAGCTCAACGTGCAGTTCTCGATGGGGGCGCAAGGTCCGACGCTGGCCGAGGACGCCGAAGCCCGCCACGTGTTCGAGGCCGCCGCCACCTCCTGCGACAAGCTCGGCGTGCAGATGGTGCCCATTTACGCCGTCAGCCGGGATGTGCCCTACACGATCCTCGATTTCGCCGCCACCTACGACGTCCGCGCCCTGCTGATGGGCGTCAGCCGCGAAGGCGCCCTGCTGCGCGCCCTGCGCGGGGACGTGCTCACGCAGGTCGCCGACGGCCTGCCGCAGGATATCCCCCTGCTGATCCACGCCTGAGCCACAAAAAAACCACGCACCAACCAGCACCCACTCTCCCCCCACCAGTCCGTCGTCCACCTTCTGTCTACTGACTACTGACTACTGACTTCTGACTACTGTCTCCCCCCTCACACCTTCGTCCGGCCGTTGATCGCATCGGCGAGGATCGCTTTGTTGGAGTACTCGATTTGGGCTCCGGCGGGCAGGCCCCGGGCGAGGCGGGTGACGGCGACGTTCGGGGCCGCATAGCCGAGTTCCTGCTGGATGTAGAGCGCGGTGCCGTCGCCTTCCATCGTGGGATTGGTGGCCAGGATGATTTCGCGGACGGGCGAGGGCGTTCCGTCGGCGGCGGGCTTGAGGCGATCGAGCAGTTGCGGAATCGTCAGGTCGGCAGGGGTGACGTGCTCGAGCGGCGCGATGCGGCCGAGCAGGACGTGGTAAACGCCCTTGTAGATGCCGGTGGCTTCGAGCTGGAGCAGGTCCTTGGGCTGCTCGACGACGCAGATGACGCCATGATCGCGATCCGGATCGGCGCAGATCGAACAGGGATCCGTCTCGGTGAGATTGAAGCAGATCGAGCAATGCTTGACCTGGTCCTTCACCGCGCGGATGGCGTCGGCCAGCGCGAGGGCGTCCTCCCGGCTGCTCTTGAGCAGATGGAAAGCCATGCGTTCCGCCGAGCGCGAACCGACGCCGGGCAGGCGGCCGAAGAGCTCCATGAGCTTGCGGAGCGAGTCGGTGTAGTGGGCGTTGTTGGGCATACCGTTAAAGCCTCGTGCGTCAGAAACCGGGAGGCTGCGCGCCGCCCATGAGGCCCTTGATCGCGGAAAGATCGATGTCGCCCGCCGCCCCCTGCATCTCCTTCTGCACGAGCTCCTGCACATTTTTGATGGCCTGATTCACGGCGGCGCGGGTGAGGTCGGCGAGGAGCTCGGTGTCCGTCAGCGGGGCCGACGTCGCATACGTAATGCTGATGATTTCCATCAGCCCATTGGCAGTGGCGACGACCAGCGACCCGCCGGCTTCGCCGGTCGCGCGAATCTGCGGAAGCCGGGCCTGCACCTCCGCCATTTTGGCCTGCATTTCACGAGCCTTGGCCATCATGGGCCCGAGCTGGGAGAGGGCTTTGAGGTTGTCGAACATGTCGCGATCCTTGGGAATTCAGAGACGATCATTTTAGGCGGGGTCGGGAGAACTTTCATGCGGTTGCGAGTCGTTTCTCCGGCGATTTACCGCCGCGCGGGGCGCGCGCCCGTGAGAGCGTGCGCCTGGGGAAGTATGTGGCGAGCAATTGCTCCACTGCGGGGCGGATGGCGCGGGCGGCGTCATCGCGGTCGTGGGTCTGTCGCAGGATCAGAGCGCCTTCGATCAGGGCGGCGTAGCAGTCGGCAAAGGTCTCGGCATTGCGCGGGGTGGCGCCGGCGGCCTCGGCCATGTTGCGCCAGTTTTCGCGGGTCTTGCGCTTATAAGCGGCGGCGGCCTGATGGACCGGATCGTGGGGATTCGGGAACTCGATGGCGGTGTTGAGGAACATGCAACCGTGAAATGCCGGGTGGTTGAACCATTGGTCGAGAAGGTCGAGCAGGGCGAGCGGGTACCGGGCGACGTCGTCGCCGGCGAGGGTGCGCAGGGCCTTCGCCCAGGCCTGGGATTCCCACTGGTCGCGGCGCTCGACGGCGGCGACCATCAGGTCGTCCTTGCTGTCGAAGTGCTTGTAAAAGGTGGTCTTCGTGACGCCGGCGGCGGCGATGATGCGATCGACGCCGATCGCGTTGAAGCCATGGCGATAAAAAAGTTCGACAGCGGCGGCAACCAGGCGTTCGCGGCCGGTGCGCGGCGTGTCGGCCTGGCCGAGGAGTTCGAGGGCGGACTTGATGGCGGCGGCTGTCATGAGCGGGTCCCGTGGGGTGTCGTCATCGTACACCGGCGCGCGGGGGAGGTGTACTTGAAGTGCACTGTGCGCGGGGGTGGGAGTTTGTAAAGTCGGGGGTGCCGGTGCGAAGCGGGCGTGATGTTGCGTCCGGCCGGACCGGGTGGTTTTTGGATTGGAGGCCGTTATGCCGTTGGTGAATGTGAAAGTGATCGAGGGCGTGTTCACGCCGGAGCAGAAGCGGGAGATCATCCGGAAGGTGACGGAGGCGATGGTGTCGGTGGAGGGGGAGGCGATGCGCGGGAGTACGTGGGTGGTGATCGACGAGGTGAAAGGCGGCGACTGGGCGATCGGCGGCAGGATGCTGTCGGCGGCCGATTTCAAGCCGGCGACTGGCGGCAAATCGTGACGGGCAAAAAGAGCTGACCGGCCGCGCGGCAGCGCGCGGCCGGAGTTTAGATGTTATCACTTGTCACCTCGATGGACTCCGAGGGCTTGGGGCAGGCTGCAGATCGGAGACGGATCGTCCTGCCGGCGCCAACGACTGGGCGTGCGAAGATTTCTGCGTACTGCAGAGGGTGGCGATGAGGGCAACCATGGCGCAGCCGGCGAGGAGCACGAAGAGCAACAGCGGGAATCCGTTGGGGATATTCGGATCGCGGTTTGAGTAACCCATCAAGGATCCTTCCAATTTTACAGGAGATTGCGATGTACGACATGAAGAACCTGCCGAAGATGAAGCACTTGGGCGCTGGCGCCGGAGCCATTTGAGGCGTTCACGGCGTTCTATGCGGCGGCTATGAAGGCGGGGGCAATTCCCGCGAAGTACAAGGAGCTGATGGTGGCTGTGACGCTCACGACGCAGTGTCCCTATTGCATTGCGATCCACACGAAGCGGGCGCGGGAGGCTGGCGTGACGGCGGCGGAACTGGCCGAGACGACGTTCGTGGCAGCGGCACTCCGCGCGGGCGGAGTGGTGACGCATGGCCCCATCCGCTCGAGTAAGCGTTGCTCCGGGCAATGGCTACGCGATCCGCACGACTCTCGCCCTTTGGCATAACGGGTAAGTACCCATGAATTCAGAGATGCTGCTCTCCAGCGCCGCCGCAGACTTTCCATACATATAGAGTGCCGTTTCTCGAGGACCCTGCCAATATCCGCGCATCGTGCAAATCGTTTTCGTACGCTGAGCAAACGTCTCCATGACGACGTTGACGTCTGAGCTTGCGTAGACTTCCGGCGGCAAGTCGGTGCCATTGAGATAAATGCCAATTCCTTCGATCTGGCCGAAGGGAAATTCCCTCTTGTCTCCGTTTTGCGTGAGTTGCAGCTTCGAGCCTTTGGGGGCTCCTCGCTCCGTCAGGAAATCGCGGACGAACTTAATGTTTGCATCTTCGGGCACAAGTTCAATGTCTATTCCACAGTGAATGATTTCACCCGTTTTATCCTGCAACGTGCCGCCGCCTGATACTTTGCCGATCCCTTTCTGCTCCATGATTTGTTCAAGGGGCGTCGCGAAAATCTTGCCCCGTGCGACAGGCATTATTTTGGCATTGACGTATGCGTAACAGAAAATCGTGTCGCTCATTGGTGCCTCCAAGCGGAAGAAAACCATCATTCATCGTTGCCGAGCATCTCGATGTGGACGACGGTGGCGTCGAGGTTTTTCATTAGTTGTTTGACCAGAGGTTGGTCTTTGACGGCGGCGAGAAGTTCGGGGGGGATGCGTTGGATGGCGAGTTCGGGGGCGTTGGCGGGGGGCGGGGGCGGGGCGGTGTTGGCCGTGAATTCGAGGAGGAGTTTGATGGGGAGTCGGGTGACGGCGCGGAGGGCTTCTTCGAGTTTGAGGCGGGCGCGTTCGTTGGTGAAGCCGCGCTGGTTGGCGGGGACGTGGAGGGTGGCGTCGCCGGTGGCGGGATCGAGGGCGGCGACGGAGCAGCAGTGGCCCAGGACGCGTTCGAGGTAGCCGGCGTTGGCGTGGAGCCAGCGGCGGGTGGCGGCCCAGACGGCGGGGAGGTCGGCGGGGTTGACGGCGGGCTCGGGCGCGGCAGCTTGGGCGGGAGCTTGAGGGCCGGGGCGACCGGCGGGGCGGGGCTGTTTGGCGGCGAGGTTTTTGGCGTCGAGCTCTTCCTTCTGGCGGCGCATGTGCGCCTTCATGACTTCGTAGATGTTTTCTTCGTCGACGTCATCTTCGAGGAGGGCGGAGTTTTCGGGAGCGGGAGCGTCGATGGGGGGCGCGGCGTTATCCCGGGCGAGCCCGGGGCTATGTGGGGGATTCACGGCGTCGGCGGTGTCACTTTTTTTTTTGACTCGCGGGGGGCGAGTTGGCGGAGGTCTGGCTGTTGGCGAGGAGTTGTTTTATGGAGCTGAATTGGTCGCTGAGGGCGAGGCGGACGATGAGGGCGTCGAAGAGGGGGCGGTGCATGGTGGAGGCTTTGAGGGCGCGGAGGGTTTGTTCGCACAGGGCGATGAGGTGGACAAGGGTGGGGGGATCGAAGCGTGTGGCGAGGGTGGTGAAGGCGGCGCGGGATTCGGTGGGGACGTCGAGGAGGTCGGTTTTTTCGCCACAGGTGGCGACGATCATGAGGTTGCGGAGGAATTCGATGAGCTCGGAAAGGACGCCTTCGACGCCCATGCCTTCCTTGAGGAGTTCATCGGCGCGGGTCATGGCGGCGGCGGCGTCGGATTGGGAGATGGCGTCGACGAGCTGGGCGATGGCGGCGGTGGGGGGTTTGCCGAGGAGTTCTTCGAGGAGTTTGTCGGTGATTTTTTTTTCGCCGAGGGAGAGGACGCGGTCGAGGATGGAGAGGGCGTCGCGCATGGAGCCGTTGCCGAGGCGGGCGATACGGTGGAGGGCGTCGGGGTCGGCGTCGACCTGTTCGTCCTTGACGATCTGGGCGAGGTGCTGGGCGATGCGGGCGGTGGGGATGTTTTTGAAATCGAAGCGTTGGACGCGGGAGATGATGGTGGCGGGGACCTTGTGGACGTCGGTGGTGGCGAAGATGAACTTGACGTGTTCGGGGGGTTCTTCGAGGGTTTTGAGGAGGGCGTTGAAGGCGCCGCCGGAGAGCATGTGGACTTCGTCGATGATGTAGATTTTGAAGGGGGAGTGGGAGGGGCGGATGCCGGCGGACTGGCGGAGCTCGCGGATCTGGTCGACGGAGTTGTTGGAGGCGCCGTCGATTTCGATGACGTCCATATCTTCGCCGCGGGCGATGGCGCGGCAGGTATCGCAGGTGCCGCAGGGGTTGCCGTCGGGCTGGCGTTGGGGGCAGTTGAGGGCTTTGGCGAGGATGCGGGCGGAGGACGTTTTGCCGACGCCGCGGGTGCCGGTGAAGAGGAAGGCGTGTGCGACGCGGTTGGATTTGATGGCATTTTTGAGGGTTTGTGCGATGGCTTCCTGGCCGACGAGTTCATCGAAGGTCTGGGAGCGGTAGCGTCGTGCGAGGACTGTGTAGGCGTCGGTCATGAGGGGGGCATTATAGAGGGGAAAAGGGAATTGGGGGGGAATTGCGAATTGTGAATAGTCCGTAGTGAAAGAGTGGCGGGGACGGAGGTGCGCACGATTTTCCCGGAAGGTGCGCAGGGTCGGGCGGAAAAAGTGTCGAATTTCCCGGAAGGTGCGCAAGATGCGCAAGGTGCGCATGGTTTTTTGCGGGCGCGGGGGTCTGGGGGGGGATGGAGGAGGTGGATGTGCGCGCGGAATGGGTGTGGTGGGTAATCATGGACTTCTCCCGGTTGCGGCAGGCGCGGGTGCGCTTGCCTTGCATAGAGAGAACGGAGGGGAGGGGGGAAAGGTTCCCGGAAAGTTTGGTTTTTTTTTGGGAGGGCAGTCGGATGGCGGGTTTGCCGGAAAATCAGCAAGAATCGGGGAGGAGATGGATAGCAAGTGAGGGTGAGGTGTGACTTTCATTTGCTAGGTGAGCGGGACGTGGGGGGAAACGTCGCCGCTGGGGCGACGGCTAACGGGCGCATGGCGTTGCGTTGCAGCGCCGCTAAACTTGGGGTGGGAGGGGTGGACTCTGATCTGAAAAGAGGGGACGGATGCAATTTGTGATATGGACGGGTCGCGACAGACGCAAGCGTCGGCGGACGTGCACAAGTTGAGCAGGGCATTTTTGGTGAGCAGCGCACGGGGGTCATCATATGGAACGGGAGCTTTCGGTGCATGATCATGTTGTGTATGCGTACAGCGTTGATTGCGAGGAGCGGCGGGTGGTGGTGCATACGGTGTATCGAGGTGGGCCGTCGGCGAAGTTTACGGATGTGATTTTTGGCGACGTGGTGGCGCACTATTTTGAGCATGTGTTGCCGGAGAACATTCTGTTCGATGTGGCAGAAGCGGACGTTGCGGCGGTGGTAAGGGAGCATGGGAGTTTGTTGGCGGATTCGTGGCGTTACAGGTGGCCGGCGGTGGAGTATCGCGGGGACCTGGACGTTCTTATAGAGAAGCTGAAGGCGGCGGGGGTGCGGGCGTATGTCATCGAGTCGTCGTATGGTCTGTCGGGGTGGGTGTTGGCGGGTTCGTGCAAACGCGTGGCGCGGGGTGAAGCGGCGAGGGTTATGTAGGCCGGCGATGGAACAAGTTGGATGCGCTCGTGGGACGACCATGAAATGAGGAGTTATTCCCGTTTTTCGGAAGGGGTGTTGGATCCCTTCCGAAAAAGCGCCCGCCGAAGGCAGGCCGCTAAGCGGCGGGGCGATATCGCCACCTGGGCGTCTCGTGCCGCAAGAAAGGGACGTGGCGTTGCAGCGGAGTTGTGGAGTGGGAGCGGGGTTAGAGGTCGAGGCCGCGGAGTTTATCGGCGCGTTCTTTGATTTGTTCGGATTTGGCTTCGTCGTGCATGGCGTCGTAGAGGCCCTGGAGGTAGGTGAGGGCGGAGCCGACGAAGGGGTGGGTGGGGCCATAGACGGATTCGTTGATGGCGACGGCTTCTTTGAAGGCGGATTCGGCGTCGGGGAATTTTTGCTGGGATTGGAGGATGGAGCCGAGGATCTGGAGTTCGGAGGCGCGGTCGAGGCTCATGGGGCCGAAGACCTTGGTGGTCACAGTGAGGGCCTGGCGGATTTCGTCGGCGGCCTTGTCGTTCTGGTCGGTGAGCTGGTCGGCCATGGCGATGTTGGCGAGTGCCATGGCGGTTTCGGGGTGGTCGGGTCCCCAGAGTTTTTGCGCGGTGTTGTAGGCTTTGTGGAGGGAGGCGATGGCGAGTTTGACGTCGTCGGGGGAGTTGCCGTGGAAGAGGAGGTTCATGCCGAGGTTGGAGAGGGATTCCTCGCATTCGGGGGAGAGATCGCCGGCGAGGCGGCGGCGCATTTCCCAGGCCTGGTAGAGGAGGCGGCGGCCCTGGGCCTGGATGGTGTCGTTGCCGTCCTCCATGACGAGCCCGAGGTCGTTGAGGACTTCGGCCATATCGAGGGATTCGGCGGCGCCGTTTTTCTGGAGGAGGTCGCGGGCGTCGGAGAACCATTTGTCGGCGACGCCGGTTTCACCCCAGGCGTAGGCGCGCCAGGCTTTGTTGGTCTGGACGCGGGCGAGGACGAGGGCTTGCCAGTGGATGGCGGGGTTGAGGAGGGGTGCTGCGCGGTCGACGAGTTTGCGGGCGTCTTCGAAGCGGCCGATGCGGAGGTAAACGGTGGCGAGGTCGTTGAGGGGGTCAGCGAGTTGGGGGTCGTTGGGGCCTTTGCCGCCGTTTTTGGCGTGCTCGATGGCGGTGACGGTTTGCTGGCAGAGGGCTTCGTCTTCGGAGTATTTGGCGGCGCGGAAAAGTTTTTCGGCGGCGTCGTGGGTGTAAGCGCCGATGGGAGGCGGGGCATCGGATTTTTGGGCGGTGGCTTTGGCGATGGGGGTGGTGTGGCCGAGGCGGAGAGGGGCGGAGGAAGTTGAGGGAGGAGCGGATTGGCAGGCGGCGAGGGCGAGTGTGGCGAGGAGGGGGAGGGGGGCGGGGGGTTTGGGGAGCATGAGGGGGGTTCCGTTGAGGCGATAGGGGGCATTATAGCGGGGGGGGAAACATGAAACACGAAACATGGAACATGGGAGGTGGGAGATGGGGAAAGATTTCTGATCGGCCTGAGGAGGAAGCGGTCCTGAGTGGGACGAACACGGGCGGGAGGCCCGTGCCATGGGATTGTTGGGGATTGGGAAAATAATCACGTTATTGCATGTTGAGGGGGAGCGGGGTAGGGTTGGGGGCGTCATTTCTGGTGGTGGCGCCGATGGCGTGGGTGGCGGCGCCGTGTTTGACAATGTGCGGAATTTTTTTGGGAGGTAGCCATGGCGACGGTCGCGGATGTGCTGGCGAGCAAGGGTGCGCGGGTGGTGTGCATTGGTCCGGAGGTGATGGTGCTGGAGGCGACGCAGAAAATGAACGGGCATCGGATCGGGGCGTTGGTGGTGACGACGGAGGGGGCGGGCCGGGGGGGATGCGATCGGGTGGTGGGGATGTTCACGGAGCGGGACGTATTGAGCCGGGTGGTGGCGGCGCAGCGGGATCCGTCGACGACGCGGGTGAAGGAGGTGATGACGACGGAGGTGGCGTTTGTGCGGCCGGAGACGGATCTGGATGAGGTGGGAGCGATCATGAAGGAGCGGCGTGTGCGGCACTTGCCGGTGTGCGAGGGGGAGGGGGAGCTGCGGGGGCTGATTTCACAGGGGGATGTGAACGCGTGGCATATCGATGGGCAGGCGGCGGCGATTGAGTATTTGCACGATTACATCCACGGGCGGGGATGACGGTAAATGGCCACGAAGGGCACGAAAGGGACTACGGGAATTGTCCACAAATGCGCACAAATGTGCACAAATACGTTGTGCTTAGCAGCGCGCACCCTTATAAAATCTTTTCATATTTAGCTATTTTTTTATGTTTGGCGGAGATGTGCAAAGTTGGGGCGGCGCATTCGTGGGGATTTGTGCGAATTTGTGGACGGGTTTTTGGCGGTGAGTGAAGGGAGAGGGATTATTCTTCTTCGCCGCAGGTGGCGGTGCAGAGGTCGCGGAGGGTGTGGAGGGCGGTGAGGAGGGTTTGTCGGGAGTGCGGGAGGAGGTGGGCGAGGCGTGCGGCGAGTTCTTTTTCGACGGCGCGGGTGGTTTTGTCGAGGACTTTGCGGCCGGCGGGGGTGAGGGTAAGCGCGATTTTGCGGCGGTTGTTTTTGGGGGTGGTGCGGGAGAGGAGTTTTTTGGCGACGAGATGTTCGACGAGGCGGGAGGCGGCGGAGAGGGAGAGGGAGAGGTGTCGTGCGATGAAGGAGAGGTCGGCGCAGGGGACTTTGTGGACGAGTGCGAGGACGCGGAGCTGGGGGAAGGAGACGCTGCGGGTGCGGTGGCGGTAGGCGAGTTCGCGGATGATGAAGGTCATGCGGGGGGAGACGTCGAGGAGTTCACGGGCGGCGAGCCTGGCGCTGGGGGCGGGGATTCGGACGTCTGGTGCGACTGTGGCGCCTGGGGCGGCGCGGGCTTTGGGGTTGTCACTTGCATTCTGCAACTGTTGCATGTAGTAATTATGACGCGGATGCGGCGTTGCGGCAAGTGGCCGCGGGCATTTGCGGAGCGATCGCGGAATGACGGACAGCGCGGCGATGCGAGGATTGGCGAAAGCGGGATTGGGGCTGGCGGCGGCGGCGGGAGCGTGGCTTCCGGCGGCGTGCACGGTGGGGCCGAACTATGCGCCGCCGCGGTTGAAGATGGATGGGGCGTTCGGGCCGCTGGTGGCGGGGACGAATCCGGCGACGGAACCGTCGGGGCCGGTGGTGGATGGGGCGTTGCAGGAGTGGTGGAAGGCGTTTGACGATCCGCTGCTGAATCAGCTTATTGCGCGAGGGCTGGCGGCGAATCTGGATGTGCGGCAGGCGGCGGCGCGGATACGTGCGGCGCGGTCGCAGGAGGCGCAGGTGGCGGGGGGCGCGTATCCGCAGGTGAATGCGAACGGGGGGTACACGCACCAGCGGTACAGCCAGAATGCGGCGCCGTTCAATGCGTTCAATGTGCCGGGGTTTCCGTGGGAGTTTAATCTGTACGAGCTGGGTTTTGACGCCTCGTGGGAGGTGGACATTTTCGGGGGGACGCGGCGTGCGGTGGAGGCGGCGGGTGCGGATTATGCGGCGGCGCTGGAGGATGCATCGGCGGTGCGCGTGAGCGTGGCGGCGGAGGTGGCACGGAATTACATCGAGCTGCGCGGGTATCAGCATGAGGAGGAGCTGGCGCGGCGGAACCTGGCGGTGCAGAAGGAATCGCTGGAGATCACGCAGGAGCAGATGAACAAGGGGGTGGGGACGCAGTTGGATGTGTCGCGGGCGCAGGCGGAGGTGGCGGCGACGGAGGCGGCGATTCCGGTGCTGGAGCGCGGGGCGTGGGAGGCGATCGTGCGGCTGAGCGTATTGACGAATGATTCGACGGACAACCTGGCGATTTTGCAGCAGGCCAAGCCGTTGCCGGGGGTGCCGGCGTCGGTGGTGGTGGGGGTGCCGGCGGATTTGCTGCGGCGGCGACCGGACGTTCGGGCGGCGGAGCGGCGACTGGCGGCATCGACGGCGCGGATCGGGGAGGTGCAGGCGGCGTTGTATCCGCGGCTGAGTCTGACGGGATTTTTCAACCTGCAGAGCGCGGGCATTTCCGATTTGTTCAAGTGGCCGAGCCGGGCGTTTTCGCTGGGGCCAACGGTGGAATGGCCGATCTTTGAAGCGGGGACTTTGCGGGCGGCGGTGGACGTGCGGACGGCGCGGCAGGAGGAGAGCCTGGCGACGTATGAAGCGACGGTGCGGCAGGCGGTGGCGGATGTGCGCGACAGCCTGGTGGAATTCACCACGGAGAGGCAGCGCGGGGGATCGCTGGAGCAGGCGGTGGCGGCGGACCGGGTGGCGCTGGAATTGGCGCAGGGGTTGTATCGGCAGGGGCTGACGGATTTTCTGACGGTGCTGGATGCGGAGCGGGAATTGTTTTCCGCGGAGGACGCGCTGGCACGGAGCGAATCGGATGAAGAGACGTCGCTGGTGGGGTTGTACAAGGCATTGGGGGGCGGGTGGCAGGCGGGGGATACCGGGGCGCAGGCAACGACGCAAGGTGCAAGGGATGCGGTGAAGCATGAGTGAATCGACGCAAGCGGACAAGCGGGTGATGGAATGCACGCCGAAGCTGGGGGGTGGGACCGGGGAACAGGCGGGCAACGGCAACGGCCGGAAAGGGCCGAGGAAGCGGTACATTGCGCTGGTGATTTTTTTGATCGTGGCGGTGCTGGCGGGGATCGGGGGCGGAATTTATTGGATGTATGCGCGGCAGTTTGAGGAAACGGACGATGCGGCGGTGGATGGGGCCGTGACGCCGATGAGTCCGAAGGTGGCGGGTCTCGTGCAGGATGTGGCGGTGAAGGACAACCAGTGGGTGAACGCGGGGGACGTGCTGGTGAAGATCGATCCGCGGGATTTTGACAATGCGGTGCAGGAGGCGACGGCGAACGTGCAGGCGGCTGAGGCGCGGCTGGAGGCGGCGCAGACGAACGTGCAACTTGTCGAAGCGAACACGTCCGCGACGCTGGGGCAGGCGGACGCGCAGGTGAAGCAGGAGGAGGCGGGGGTGCAGGAGCAGCAGGCGGCGGTGACGATGGCGGAATCGCAGGTAGCCAGCGCGCAGGCGGACGTAGCGGCGGCGCAGGCGGAAGCGACGCGGCGGCAGGCGGATTTGAAGCGGTATGAGGCGCTGGATCCGCGGGCGGTGTCGCAGCAGGCGCGCGACGCGGCGAAGGCGGCGGCGGATGCGGCGGATGCGGCGCTGACGGCGGCGCAGAAGCGCGAGGTGGCGGCGGAGGCGGCGGTGAAGGAGGCGCGGTCGCAGGTGGAGGCGGCGCAATCGAAGGTGACGTGGGCGACGGCGGGGGTGCAGGCGGCGAAGACGGGGCCTGAGCAGTTGGCGACGGCGCAGGCCCAGGTGCGCAATGCGCAGGCGGCGCTGGCGCAGGCGAACGCGGCGCTGGCGGGGGCGCAGTTGAACCTGGGATACACGACGGTGCGGGCGCCGATCGCGGGGCGGATCACGCGCAAGGCGGTGCAGCCGGGGCAATACGTGCAGGTGGGGCAGTTGCTGTTCGTGATCGTGCCGAAGGATGTGTGGGTGACGGCGAATTTCAAGGAGACGCAGTTGGACCGGATGCATGCGGGGCAGCCGGCGGAGATCACGGTGGACATGTATCCTGGGCGGGTGTTCAAGGGGCATGTGGAGTCGATCCAGGCGGGGACGGGGGCGCGGTTCAGCATGTTGCCGCCGGAGAACGCGACGGGGAACTTCGTGAAGATCGTGCAGCGGGTGCCGGTGAAGATCGTGTTTGACGAGGATCCGGCGAAGCTGCCGCTGCTGGGGCCGGGGATGTCGGCGGTGCCGCGGGTGCGAGTGATGGGTCCGGGGAGCGACGCGACGACGCAGCCATCGATGATTTCGACGACGTCGGCGGGGGACTGAGGATGTCGGCGGCGGCTTCACCATCCGCAGCACCGGCGCTGGCACAGTGGCAGCCGCGCGCGAATCCGTGGCTGATCGCGACGGCGGTGATGGCGGCGACGTTCATGGAGGTGCTGGACACGACGGTGGTGAACGTGTCGCTGCCGCACATTGCGGGGAGCCTGTCGTCGTCGATCGATGAATCGACGTGGGTGCTGACGAGTTACCTGGTGGCGAACGCGATCATTTTGCCGGCGACGGGGTGGCTGAGCACGGTGTTCGGGCGGAAGCGGTTTTTGCTGGCGTGCATCGTGCTGTTCACGCTGGCGTCGGCGTTGTGCGGGGCATCGGCGACGCTGGGGATGCTGATCGTGGCGCGGGTGCTCCAGGGGGCGGCGGGCGGGGCATTGCAGCCGATCTCGCAGGCGGTGCTGCTGGAGAGTTTTCCGCCGGCCAAGCGCGGGGTGGCGATGGCGGCGTTTGGGATGGGGGTGGTGGTGGCGCCGATCATCGGGCCGACGCTGGGCGGGTGGATGACGGACAATTACTCATGGCGGTGGGTGTTTTATATCAACCTGCCGGTGGGCCTGATCGCGGTAATGATGGTGCATTTTTTTCTGGAGGACCCGCCGTACATACGGGCGGCGCGGACGGGACGGATCGACGTGTGGGGGTTTTTGCTGCTGATGATCTGGGTGGGATCGCTGCAGGTGGTGTTCGACAAGGGGCAGCAGGACGACTGGCTGGCGTCGACGTTCATCCGGACGCTCGTGATCACGGGGGGGATCGGGCTGGTGCTGTTTATTTTCCGGGAGTTCATGACGGACGCGCCGCTGGTGAACCTGCGGATATTGGGGAACCGGAATTTCACGGTGGGGGTGGCATTGATGACGTTGATGGGGGCGGTGCTGTATGGGTCGATCGCGCTGTTGCCGCTGTTTTTGCAGACGCTGATGGGCTACTCGGCATACCAGAGCGGGCTGACGACGAGTCCGCGCGGGTTCGGGTCGATCGTGGGGATGATCATCATCGGGCGGATCATGGGCTTTTTGGATTCGCGGATGCTGATCGCCATCGGGTTCATCATCGTGGCGTGGTCGACGTGGGCGTTTGGGAATGTGAACCTGGAGGTGAATTCGGCGGCGATCATGTGGCCGAACATTTACAACGGGTTTGGCACGGCGTTGATATTCGTGCCGCTGACGACGATGACGATGGGGACGCTGAAGAACGAGCAGATGGGAAATGCGACGGGGATTTTCAATTTGATGCGGAACCTGGGCGGTGGGATCGGGATCGCGCTGGTGACGACGCTGCTGGCGCGCGGGGCGCAGACGAACCGGTCGGTGCTGCTGAATCATGTGACGCCGTATGACCTCGCGTTTCAGCAGCAGTATTCGCAGGTGGAAGGGGCGGTGGCGCCGCAGGTGGGCGCCGCGCAGGCGCCGCGGGAGGCGTATGCGATCATCAATGGGCAGGTAGACCGGCAGGCGTCGCTGGTGACGTATGTGGACGACTTCCGGCTGCTGGCGATCGCGTCGCTGGGATGCGTGCCGGCGGTGCTGCTGTTCAAGAAGGCGACGGTGAAGAGGAAAGTGAGCGTGCATTGAGGGGGGAAAAATTGGTTTAACGGGTTCAATTGGGGTATTGGTGCAACTGGTTAAATTGGTGGGGGCCGGCGGGTGGGGTTGTGTGTCGAGAGTCATGCGGCCGATGGACAGGGGCCAGTGAGGAGTGGTGAATGAAATCGTTTCGCAAAGAGTTGTGGTTTGATGTGGCGGGGCGGCGGGGGTTTGTGAATATTACGGGGGAGGTGCAGCGGGCGATCGGGGAGGCGGGGGTGCGGGAGGGGTTGGTGCTGGTGAATGCGATGCACATCACGGCGTCGGTGTTTATCAATGATGATGAGGGCGGGCTACTGGGGGATTGGGAGCGGTGGCTGGAGAAGCTGGCGCCGGAGAAGCCGCACGGGCAGTATCGACATAACGATTCGGGGGAGGACAACGCCGATGCACACATGAAGCGGACGATCATGGGGCGGGAGGTGGTGTGCGCGATCACGGAAGGGAAGCTGGATTTTGGGCCGTGGGAGCAGATTTTTTATGGCGAGTTTGACGGGATGCGGCGGAAGCGGGTGTTGATCAAGGTGATTGGGGAGTGAGGGTGCGGCGTCCATCACCGGGAGTTGTTACGAGATTCCTCGTTTTTCTGGTGGATGTAGGCGGCGAAGCGTTCGACGACGGGGCCGGTGGGGGTCCAGAGGAGGGGGTCGATCCAGAGTTCGCGGTCTTCGAGGGAGTGGTTCCATGCGTGGTAGCAGATGTAGTCGTGGCCGTCCTGCGCGGTGACGATGGAGTTGTGGCCGGGGCCGAGGATTTTTCCGGGGATGGTGCGGATGACCTGTGGGCCGCGGTCATGGAGGTCGTGGGGAGCGGGTTCATGCCAGGGGCCCAGGGGATGATCGGCGATGAGGTAATCGACGCCGTAGGTATCGTTCTGGAAGCAGCCGCCGGAGTAGAAGAGGTAGTATTTGCCTTCGCGTTTGAGGACGGTGGGGCCTTCGAGGGTGTACCAGTCGGCGATTTGTCCGTACATGTCGCGGTCTTTTTGAAAGAGCTGCCAGGCGTGGTGGGCGCGCATGACGGTGCGGGGGTTGCCTTCGAGGGAGGTCATGGAGGACATGCGATCGACGACGAGGGCGGTGCCGCGGAATGTGGGCGGGGGACCGGGGAGGATGTCGAGGAAATCGGCGGCGTAGAACATGTACCACTGGCCGTCATCATCCTGGAAGGCGTGGGCGTCGATGGCGAAGGGGGTGGCGGCGAGATTGGTGAGGGGTTTGCCGGTGTCGTGATAGGGGCCAAGGGGATGATCGGCGACGGCGACACGGAGGTGGAAGCCTTTTTTGGTGCCGCCGGGGGAGTAATAGAGATAGAAGCGTTGGCCATCGGTGGCGATTTCGGGGGCCCAGAAGGGGCCGGATTTTTCTTCGGGGGGCGGGATGAGGACGCGGTTGTGCCAGTTCCAATTGTGAAGGTCCTTGGAGGTGATCATGGGGACAACGTTGCCGGTGATGGGGCAGGCGTCGGCTTCGTCCTTGCCGGTGCCGACGGCGTAGTAGGTGCCATCGTGATAGAAGCAGAAGGGGTCGGCGAAATAGGCGGGGTAGACGGGGTTCTGGAAAGAGAGGGGGAAAGGAGGGGCGATGCTCATGGGTGCCTCCAGAGTTGGGCCGCGATGGGGCGGCGACGCGGATGTGCGCCGCGGGCGCGGGGCGCTGGCGGCGGATTATGGTAGGCAGCATATGGCGGCGAGTGCGATTGCAATATGGGGCGGATGGCGTCAGGATGCGGGGATGATGAGCGGACGTTCGATGTTGGAGCGCCTTCCGGCTACGGCGTGGTGGCTGGGGCTGGCGGCGTATTTTGGGGGGATGCTGGCGCTGGCGGTGGCGGCGCCGGTGCTGTTTCATACGACGCGGGCGCAGCATATTGCGATGCCGGGGATAGCGTCGCCGCCGCTGGATATGGGCAATGAAACGGGCGGGGAGATTTTCGGGAATATTTTGAATGCGTTTGCGTATGTGGAGGTGGTGGCGCTGCTGCTGCTGCTGGTGGGGCTGTTTGGCAGGTTGCGGGCGGGGACGCGGATTTCGCATGTGCTGGCGGTGTTGTATGCGGTGCTGGCGCTGACGGTTCTGGTGGATCTGGGATATGTGCGCCCGAAGGTGTGGAACACGCGGGACACGGTGCGGCAACTGGCGGCGACGGCGCGGGGGGGGGCGGCGGGGGCGGCGGGGGCGGCGTTTAATCCGCCGGCGAAGCAGTCGTTTGATGCGCTGCATGCGCTGTCGGAGCGGCTGGGGCAGGTGAAGTTCTGGCTGTTGCTGGCGATGCTGATTCTGTCCGTGCCGGCGCCGGGGGTTGTGGTGTCGAAGCCGGCGGATCATTGAGGAGCGGGGATCGCATGGCTGAATCGTTTGCCGCGAAGAAAGCTCGGACGCAGAAGATCATTGAGGTTCTGACGGGTCTGTATCCGGCGCCCAAGTGTGCGTTGAACCATCGCAATGCGTATGAGCTGCTGATCGCGACGATTCTTTCGGCGCAGTGCACGGATGCGCGGGTGAACATGGTGACGCCGGCGCTGTTTGCGAAGTATCCGTCGCCGAAGGAACTGGCGCTGTCGCATCCGAAGGATGTGGAGAAGATGATCCAATCGGCGGGGTTTTACCGCGCGAAGACGAAATCGATCCGGTCGACGGCGGCGGACATTGTGGCCAAGCATGGCGGGGAGGTGCCGGCGACGATGGAGGAGCTGACGGCGCTGCGCGGCGTGGGGCGCAAGACGGCGAACGTGGTGCTGGGCAATGCGTTCGGGCAGAACGTGGGGGTGGTGGTGGATACGCACGTGTCGCGGTTGTCGCTGCGGCTGGGACTGACGAAGCACAGCGATCCGGTGAAGATCGAGCAGGATTTGATGAAGCTCGTGCCGCAGGAGGAGTGGACGGATTTTTCACATCGACTGATTTTTCATGGGCGGCAGATATGCACGGCGCGGCGTCCGAATTGTCCGGCGTGCCCGCTGCTGGGGTTGTGTCCTACGGGTCCGAAGTTGATCAGGCAGGGCTTGGCGAGGACGTAAATGGCCACGAAAAGCACGAAAGGCACGAAAGCATGAGAGGCGGGGACGGAAATTGTCCACAAATTTGCACGAATGCGCACGAATGTGTTGCTAGTTGCCGAGCGTGCCGGCGGATAGAAGCGATTTGAGGGGATCTGGTTTATAGGCCTCTGGGGAAGTCGTGTGGGATGGATTTTGTGTTATTTGGGCGGTGGGATATACTTCATCCGATTATCCGGATAATAGGATAGATTGGTTATGCATATTCACGATATTTTTGCGGCGCATGCGACGACGTTTTCGTTTGAGTTTTTTCCGCCCAAGACGGATGAGGCGGCGGAGACGTTGTTCGGGCATATTCGGGAATTGCAGGCGCTCAAGCCGGCGTTTGTGTCGGTGACGTATGGGGCGGGGGGATCGACGCGCGAGCGGACGCATAACCTGGTGGTGCGGATCAAGGCGGACACGTCGCTGGATGCGGTGCCGCACCTGACCTGCGTGTGTCATGGGCGGGAGGAGTTGGCGGGGATTTTGCGGCGGTATGCGGAGCATGGGGTGTCGAACATTCTTGCGCTGGCGGGGGATCCGCCAGTGGCGGCGGGCGGGGGCGGGTACGATCGCACGCAGGATGCGTTTGCGCATGCGGCGGGGCTGGTGGGATTTATCCGGTCGTTTGGGGAGCATCCCGATCCGCGCGGGTTCGGGATCGGGGTGGCGGGATTTCCGGAGGGGCATCCGGGGACGCCGAACCGCACGCTGGAGATGGATTATCTGAAGGCGAAGGTGGATGCGGGGGCGGATTACATTGTGACGCAGCTCTTTTTCGACAATCATGATTTTTACGATTTTCGGGAGCGCTGCGAGCTGGCGGGGATTCGGGTGCCGATTCTGGCGGGGATCATGCCGATCACGAGCCTGGCGACGTATCGGCGGATACCGGAGCTGGCGCTGGGGGCGCGATATCCGGCGAAATTGCAGCGGGCGATCGCGCGTGGAGGCAGCGATGCCGAGACGGTGAAGCGGATCGGGATTCACTGGGCGACGGAGCAGTGCCGAGATTTGCTGGATCAGCAGGTGCGCGGGATTCATTTTTACACGTTGAATCATTCGCATGCGACGCGGCAGATTTACGAGACGCTGGGCATGCGAGCTTAAGATTCAGGGTGGTCGATGAGGTGCTGGAGGCGGGCGGCGAGCGGCGCGGAGAAGCGGGCGGGCCAGGCGGCGTCGATGAGGCCGACGTCGAGCATGTCGCGGAGGTGGGTGCGGTCTTTGTCGCGATAGGAAGTGAGCTTCATGCGGACGAGCGCTTCGAGGCAGACGATGAGGATGGGGGGATCGCCCTGGCGGATAGCATCGGAGACGTCGGGGGCGGGCGCGTCGTAGTGGGGGCGGACTTTTTCGTTGGCGATGACGACGTGGAGGGCGTGGCGCGGGGTGGCGTCGGGGCCGTCGAGGAAGAGTTCGACGCCGGCGCCCTCCCGGTGGATGAAGCCCATCGTGGCGAGCGCGGCGGCGGCGCGATCGAGGTCTCCGCGGCGGAGGAGGATATCGACATCCTGCGTGTTGCGCACGGCGCCTTCATCGATGGTGGAGACCCATGCGGCGACGGCATTTCCACCGGCGACAGCGTAAGGAACCCCGGCCGCATCGAGCGCGGCGGCGGCGCGGCGGAGACGATCGCGGACTCTTTCCACGGCGAGCACCATCCTGTCGAGCAAGGACATGTTGGGCGGCGTTGGCAGCATGCGAGCATTATAGCGGAACGAGGCGCTTATTTTTCGAAGCAGCCGAGGTCGGGGGCGGGGCCGTTGCAGGGGAAGCCGACGTTTTTGCCTTTGTCGATGGCGGGGTTGTTGGGGGCGAGGTGGAGGAATTTGACGTCGGGGAGGTCGCCGTTGGGTTTGCGCGGGGCGAGGAGTTCCTTTTCGTCGACGCTTAAAAAATCGGCGTCGGTGAAGTGCATGTCGAGCTGCCAGGAGTTGTTGGAGGCCTGGACTTTTTGCGGATCGAAATGCAGGACGAGCGTGCGGCCGGCGTAGGAGAGGTTGTTGAAGATTTTGTGGTCGTAGCCGTCGACGTCGGTTTTGTTGTCGGGGAGGCGGGAGAGAAAATTGAAATTGACGCCATTTTTGTAGGAAGTGTTGTTGATGAAATTGTCGCCGCCGATCATGTGGTTGGCGTAGACGCCGCTGTTTTTGTTGCCGACGGCGAGGCAGAATTGCACGGTGTGATGGGGGAGGGGATTGGGGAGGCGATCGACGGGGGTAGCGCCATAGCCGCCGGCCTTGAAGCCATTGCCGTCGCCGAGGTTTTTGCCTTCGGCGTTGAGGCCGTTGTACATCGCCCAGCAATGATCGAAGGTGACGGCCTCGGCGGAGTTGATGCAGTCGAAGCCGTCGTCGGAGTTGTACCAGGAGCGGCAGCCGCGGAAGACGTTGTTGGTGGCGCCTTTGCGGGGATGGCAGCCGAAGCCATCGACGTTGCCGCCGCGGCCTTGCTCGGAGGTGTAATCCCAGTTGCGGTAGGCGTCGCAGTTGAGGAAGAGGTTGTTGGCGCCGCCGCGGGAATAGATGCCGATGGCCTGACCGTCGTGCATGGAGAGCAATTCGTAGATGTTGTTGCCGCCATCATTTTCAAAGCAGATGGACTGGGTGTGGGTTTTGATGGTGACCTGGACGCCGGTGACTTCGAAGCCTTTGAAGTGGAGCCAGGAGCCGCTGACGTAGAAGGCGTCGATGCGGTGGCCTTCGGCTTTGACGGCGGAGCAATCGAAGACGGGGCGCTCGTTCTGGTAGGCGAAGTAGTTGATCATTTTTCCGGGAGCGCCGCTTTTATCCAGATCCGTGATGTACGCAAATATGCCTTGGAATTTGGCGATCTGATTTTCCTGCATTTTGTAGGTGCCGCCGCGGAGGAAGACGGTGTCGCCGGGATTCACGGACTTCTGGGCGCGCTGGATGGTCGCGAAGGGCTTTTGAAGGGTGCCGGGATTGGCGTCGTTGCCGTCGGGAGCGACGTAGACGTCGGCGGCGCGGGCGATGGAAGTGAGGAGGAGCGGGAGGGTAAGGAGGAGTGTGGTACGCATGGGTGCCTCGGGAAAAATGGGAAAATGGGTTCAAATCGTTCAATTGGGGGGGATTTCGATGGTGGCGGTTGGTGCTGTGGGAAGTGTGGCGGGCTGGGTGTCGGGAGTTGGGGAATCGGCGTAGAGGTGGGCGAGTTGCAGCAGGAGAGCGTCGAGCTTGGCGTAGTAGTCGTCGGCGGACATGGTGGATTTTTGCAGGCGCAGGGCGTCGAGCTGGAGTTCGAGCGCATCGCGCTTGGCGCGGGCGGCGGGGGGCATCGCTTGTTCTTCGGGGGAGCGGAGGAGGTGCCACTGGTGGGCGCGGGCGCCATCGATGGCGGCGTTGGAGGCGGCGCGGGCGGCGGGGCGGACGCCGTCGAAGAAATCGGCGGAGGTGCCGAGGCGATCGCCGTTGTCATCGAGGAGCGCGTGCTCGGTGACGAGGCGGCCCTGCTGTTTGTAGAACTCGTCGACTTTGTGGGAGGCGGCGAGGAAGGCTTCAAGGAGGGAGGTTTGGCCGTCCTTGTCGAGATCGAAGGGGGAATTGGGGCCGGGGGTGTCGATGGCCTGTGCGAAGTATTGGCCGAAGCGGGTGTAGTTGATTTCCGAGCCGGCGCGGGTGGCGGTGATGATGACGCGGTTTTTGCCGGAGATGCGGGTGAGGAAAGGGGCGGAGGAGGCGGTGGTATCGATGAGGGCGACTGGGCGCTGGAGCGGGGCGAGCCAGCCGGCGAGTTCGGAATCGGAGACATCGGGGCCGGTGAGATTGAGCTTGGCGTCTTTGCCATCAAACGTCCCGTGGCCGATGAAGACGAGGTAGAGAGGGTTGACGGGATCGAGGGCGGCGGCGTCGAGGGCGTGGTGGAGGCGGTCTTTGTCGGTGGGCTGGGTGGCGGGTTGCGTGGCGGGGGTGCTGACGGGTTGGGAGGCGGATGCATTGCCGGCGAGTTGTGTGGCGGGGTTGAGGGATTCGCGGCCGATGACGGTGAGTTGCGCGTGGGCGAGGGTGGCGGCGTGGATCCAGTGGTCGGCTTCGGCGGCGAAATCGGGAGCGAATTGCGGAGCGCCTTCCGCGCCGATGGCCACGATGACGGCGGGGCGATCGGGTTGTGTGGCGGGCCCGGTGGATTGCGCGAGCGCGAGGGTGGGCAGGAGTGCGAGGGCCATGAGGGCTGGGACGAGGTGGCGGATCATGGCAGCCCCCGGAAGCGGCGGATGCCCCACTCGGCGGCGAGGAACGCGAGGGCGAGCAGGAAGACCCAGGAGTGGTGCCAAAGCGGTTCGACGTAGGGCTCGGTGATCTGGGCCTTGCGGTTGGGAAGCGAATCGGCAAAGGCGTTGATGTCGGCGGCGGGGACCACTTCGCCGCCGGTGGCGTGAGCGAGGCGATCGAGCAGCGCAGTGTTGGGGGCAAGGTTCTGGAACTCGTCGGCGGCGGGATCGGAGGACCAGCCGATGACGGCGGGCGTCTGCGTGACGGGGTTGCCGTCGGGACCAAGGGCGGTGGCGGTGGCGCGGTAGGCGCCGGGGGTGCGTGGGATGAAGGTGACATCGTAGCGGCCGGCGTGCTTGGCGTTGGGCTCGGCGCGGAGCTCGACGGCATCAGAGAGGCCGGCGGGGCCGATGATCTTGACGGTGACGGTGGCGTTGTCGAGGGGGGCGTAGGATTTGTCGCGGACTTGCACGGCGAGATGGACGGCGTGGCCGCCGGTGCCGGCGGTGTCGGCGGCGGGTTCGTCCGATCCAGCGGCGGGCGGGGAATCGTCGATGGCGAGATCGAGCTGCGTGGGATCATCGGAGACGAGCCAGCGGACGGCCTGTCGCCAGGATTTGTCGAGATCGGATTGGGCGGTGTCGGTGCGGGTCATGTCCCATCGCCAGAGATCGCCGACGAGCAGCGCGGCGGTGCGTCCCCGGCCGAAGCGTTGTTCGACGAGGGCGGGGACGGAATCGCCGGCATCGTTGACGGCGCGGGCAAGAACGGTGGCGCCGGGCTTGATGCCGCGGATGGGGTTGATGGATTCAAACTCGGGCATCTGGGCGCGGCGCTGGCGTTCGGCGGCTTCATCAGGGGCGAGGCGGACCCAGGGTTCGAGCCAGCCATCGCGCGTGAGGTCGAGCTTGAAGGTGGAATCGGGGAGCGCGGGGCTGACCTGATCGGAGTAGACGGGAAGGACGTCGCCGAGGACGGTGCGGTCGTAGTGGCCATTGTGGAAGGCTTCTTCGCCGCCGAGCATGAGCAGCCCGCCGCCGCGGGTGCGGACGAATTCCTTGAGCAGGGCGAGCTGGTCCTGGGTGAAGAATTCGGATTCGAGGTCGTCGATGATGACGGCGTGGTATTGGAAAAGTTCCTCGGCGGTGGAGGGAAAGCCGGCCTTGAGCTCGGTTTCGTCCCTGGTGTTCATGCGGATGAGGACGGGCTGGTCATATTGGGTGTCGTCGGGATCATTGCCAAAGGCCTGGAAGAGGGGGTTGGATTTTTCGCCCGGCTTTCCGAGGAAGGCGAACTTGGGTTCGCGCTTGGCGACGCGGATGAGGGCGGTGAGCTGGAGCTGGTCATCGGAGGCGAGGGCGCGCTGGAGGAATTTGTATTCCCAGTTGGGCCGGCCGGAGACGTAGAGCACGCGGTAGGGACCGCGCGGTCGGTTCACCGCGACGGTGCGGGCATTGTTGGCGAGGGTGGCTTCGGCGGTTTTGTCGGAAGTGGAGGGGTGATCGAGTTGGTCGAGGCCGGCGCCAGGGGCATCGGCGGCGACGCGGATGGTGTAGAAGGAAAGATCGGCATCGGGGCGGAGGCGGAAGCGCACGGCGAGCGGGAGGCCATCTTTTTCGGCGACGAGCTTTTGCGTTTCGACGGATTTTCCATCGGGACCGCGGAGTTCCGCGACCAGCGGCTTGCCGGCGTAACCGGTGGCGGTGATGTCGGCGGTGATGGTGACCGGGGCGTCTTCGAAATTGGTTTGCGAGACGGCGAGGTTGCTGATGGCGATATCGGGAGCGGATTTATCGCTGCCGACGAGGACGGGGTAGATCGGCGGGAGCGGCGGGGCGTTGGGCGAGGCGGCGTTTTTGGCGAGGAGGGCGTCGACGGCGGCGCGGTCGGTGGCGTTGCCGTCGGTCATGAGGAGGATGCCGGCAAGCGGGCGGCTGTTGTATTGGCGGGCGATGCGGTCGAGGGCGTCGGCAAGATTGGTGGAGGCGCCATCGAAGTGGAGATCGTCAAACGCTTCGACGGGGGTGAGCTGGGTGTCGAAGGAAAAATCGCGGAGCTCGAAATCGCGGCCGATTTTTGCGAGCCAGGGAGCGGGGCGGCCGGCGAAGGATTTGAGGGCGTCGGCGCGGGTTTTTCCGGTGGAATCCCTGAGGGTCATGGACTGGGAATTGTCGGCGAGGACGACGAAGGCGTTTGCCCCCGGGCGGGCGCGGCGCGAAGAGATGAGGGGCTCCGCGAGGCACAGTAGGAGGATCGTGAGGCCGGCGGCTTTGCAGAGTGCGGCGGCGGCGCGGACGGCGGGGGATGCGCCGGCGCGGCGATAGCCGAAGATCAGGAGGGCGGCGAAGAGCAGGCCGAAAAGCGCGGCGGGGAGCAGCCAGTGGGGATCGCCCCAGACCAGCGTCCAGGGCATGTTGGCCGGAGCGGTGGCGGCGCTGTTGGCGGGCGCGGCGGCGGCGAGAAGCGCGCGGGGGAAGACGAGCGGGACCGTCATTTACCGCTCCCGAGGCGCTCGTAGTAGCGGCGGACTTCATCGGCGTAGGCTGCGGGGACCGGCTCCTTGTCGATGGGCACACGGGCGTCGGCGGAATCGCGGCGGAGCAACTCGGTGGAGATCGCATCGCGCAACTGGGCCAGCGGCTGGGCGATGTTTTCGTCGACCTCCTTCCACGAGGGGGCCTGCTGGTTGGTTCTGTACTGGGCGCGGAGGGCGGCCATTTTTTCGCGGATGGCGGCGGCCTGGGCGCGAAGCTGCGGGTCGTTGACCATCTCCTCGACATCGCGCATGCGGTCGGTCCATTCGCGGAAGCCGTCGCCGGTGATGGGATCGGCGGAGGCCTGCTGGGCGCCGCCGCCGGAGCGGTTGCGCGCGCCAGGCTGGGTGGTGGAGGATTCCATAAAAGGCGGGATGGCGGGGATGGCGGAGGCGGTCTGATTTTGCTGGGGGTTGGCGTTGCCCGCGCCGGGTTGGCCGGACTGATTGGGTTGGGCTTGCGGATTGGGTTGCTGGCCGGGCTGACCGGGTTGGCCCGGCTGCTGGCCTTGCGCGAGAGCGGGGTTTTGGCCGCCGCGCTGGCCGGGTTGACCGCCGCGCTGACCGCCTCGGCCGGGCTGGCCGGGTTGCTGGGCGTTGGCCTGTTGATCGCCCGATTGCTGATCGCCGCGCTGGGCGGATTGGCCCGCTTGACCGGGCTGCCCGGGTTGACGACCACCGCGACCGGCGTTGGCTTGCGCGCCGGGTTGTCCCTGGCCGAGTTGTTGACCTTCGCCGGGTTGTTGACCGGGCTGCCCGCCGCGCTGACCACGGCCGGCGGCGTTGGCTTGCCGGCCTTGTTCGCCCGGCTGTTGGCCGCGCCCTTCACCGCGCTGACCGGCGTTCGCTTGTTGACCCTGTTCGCCGGGCTGCTGGCCTTGACCGGGCTGGCGGCCGCCGCGTCCCTCGGCGTTCGCTTGTTGATCGCCTTGCTCACCGGGCTGCTGGCCTTGACCTTGTTGACCGGGTTGCTGGCCGCGCTCGCCGGCATTCGCCTGTTCGCCAGGCTGACGACCGGCGCCGTCCTGACGATCGCCGCGCTGACCCGGCTGCCCCGCGTTGGCCTGCTGACCGTTCTGCTCGCCCGGCTGCTGACCCGCTTGCTGGCCCGGCTGATTCGCTTGACCGGGCTGCTGACCCTGCCGACCGCCCGCGTTGGCTTGTGCGTTTTGCCGATCGCCATTCTGCGCCGCACCTTGGCGGCCGCCGCGCTGACCGGCGCTGGCCTGCTGACCTTGCTGATCGTCCGGTTGCTGACCGTTCCGCCCGCCGCGCTGGCCGGCCTGCGCCGTTTGCCGCTCGTCGGTCTGGCCATTCTGCTGGCCGTTCTGCGCCGCCTGGGCGGTCTGATGTTCGCCGGTCTGGCCGGGCTGCTGTCCGCCCTGCGCCGTCTGGCGTTCGCCGGTCGCGCCATTTTGCTGATTGTTTGCACGAGCGCCGCCGTTGGCCTGTGCCGCGCCATTTGGTTGCGTGCGCGGCTGGCCGGTGCGCGGGTCGATGTCGCGCGGATTGCCGCCGGCCTGGGCAAGCTGCACATTCTCAGGCTGCATTGCGGCGCCGCCGCGCGCGATTCCCGCCTGCGTGGTTGCACCGGCAAGCGCCGGTTGCGTTGATGCCCCACCGGCAAGCACCGGCTGCGTCATCGCGCCGCGCTGGCCTTGCGCGCCACCGGCGAGTTGGTTCGCCGGCCGCGTCGCGGCGTTGCCCTGCCGCGCGCCGCCGGGTTGGCCGAGTTGCTGCGCCAGTTGATCCACTTCCGCCCGCGCCCGCCGCAGCGATTCGGTGTCATTGGCCAGCACGCTTTGTGATGCCTGGTCGATGCCCTGGCGAAGCTGGCTGATCGCCTGGCCGGCGTCGGCGCTGGATTGCCGCGCCTGGGGAAGAAGGCCCTGATTCACCAGTTGCTTCGACGTGTCGAGCGCCTTGTCGGGCGCCTGCTGCGCGGACTGCCGCAGCGTGTCATAGAGCTGCTTGGCCAGCAGCGGCTCGGGAGTTTCGGCTTCCTCAATGGTCTTCTTCATGTTGTCGGTGAGCGCGCCGAGCTGCTTCTTCTGATCGTCGAGCGCGGAGGCGAGTTGCTGGCGCTGCGACTGGGAGTTGTCGCGCAAACCGGGGGCGGGCTGCGTGGCGGCCTGGTCGGCCTTGGCGAGTTGCTGCGTCAGGTCCTGTTGTTTTTCATCAAGCTGCTGGGCCTGTTCGCGCATCTGGTTCATGGCGTCGGTGAACTGGCCCGCAGCCTCCTGTCTCACCTGATCGCGCAGATTGGAAAGCTGCTCCTGCGCCCGCTCTCCGGCAGCCTGCGCCTGGGCGACCTGTTGGCGATTCAGATCGTCCGCCGCCTGCCGCACGTTTTCGCGTGTCTGCTCAAGCTGCTGCCGCGCATTGGCCATCTGCTCCTGGTTTTCCGGTTGATCCATGCGATCGCGTAGCGAATCCGTGTCGCGGAGCAATTGCTGCTGCTGATCGCGGAGGCGGGCAAGCTGGCGTTGCAGATCTTCGCGCTGCTGCTGATCGCGCGCCTTTTGCAGCGCCGCCTGAAGGTCCTTCATCTGCTGGTTGATTTCTTCCTGGCGCTGGGCGAGCTCGCGCAGGCGCGAGAGAACCTGCCGGGTTTCCTGCTGCTGCTTGCTGTCGGTCTGCTGCTGCGCCTGTTGCTGCGCGGTGCGCTGAGTTTCGTAGCGGTTCTGTTCCTGGTTGAGATCGAGCTGATCGAGCTGCTGCTGCCGGCGGGATTCGGCGCTCGAGGCCGACTGCTGCCCCTGCTGGCGGTTCGACCGCACCACGTCGAACTCGCGGGAGCGCAGCTTCAGCAAATCCTGATACGCCGCCTGCTCGGAATTCAGCGCCAGCGCCAGCGGCTTTTCGGCGTTCGCATCCGCCGCTTCCTGAAGGTGGCCCGCCGCATCGCTCATGTCCTTGAGCACACTGTCGAGATAGCCGCGGGATTTCTCGTCCCGCAACTGCTGGCCCATCGCACCCGCCTGCTCCTTGGCGGAATTCTGCGTGTCGACGAGCAGCTTCACATCGCTGCCGAACGCCGCCGACGGCGACGACAGCGGCTCCTCGCGCCGGATCACTTTCCACGTCGCCGCGATCAACTGCTTCTCGGTGTCCGCCAGTTGCTCGGCGCGCTGGCCATTCTGTGCCCCGGCCTGCTGACCCTGCTGCTGGCGTTCGCGCTCCGCCTCCTGCTCCGCCGTGGGCTGCTGGCCCTGGCGGAAAATCTCCTCGAACGGCCGCACCTCGGCGAAGAACATGTCCCCCGACGTCCGCCGCGGTTTGCCGTCCGGCCCGATATCCTCCGCCCAGAAGTGATACGCCAGCAACTGGTCCGGTTGCGCGTGCAACTGCTCCATCGAGATCGGCGCCGCCACTTCCTTGCGGTCCTTGCTGTCCTTCGACGTGAGGTTTTCCCCCAGCACCACATCGTGCTCTTCCTGCCCCGCGATGCCGTAGGTGATGCCGACGCGTTTCACGCCGAAGTCATCCCACACCGACGCCCGCAGCGTCATCTCCTGCAGCGGCGAGACATCCACATCGTGGCCGGGGAACACCATCTTCAAATCGGGCGGCTTGTTCTGCGTCACATTCAATGTCACCAGCGCCGGCTCGCGATTCGCCCGATGATCCGCGTCGACGAGTTCCAGCTTGAATTGCTCCGACTTCTTCATGTCGAGCGAAACCGTGTAGAGCGTCGGGTCCTTCGGATCGACCGTGAGCGCCACCGGCGCGGGCAATGTCGCCGCCGGCTGCGTGGCTGCCGCCCCGCGCGGATTGGGCGCCAGCGTCGCCTCCGCCACCGGCTTGTTCAGATGGAACGACAGCGTCGCCTTCGTTCCCTCCACCGCCGTCACCGAACGTGTGTCCTCGATCGTTTTCTCCGGCTGCTTCGTGTAATCCGGATATTTCAGGTGCGCGTCGGCCTGCTTCAAATCGGGATAGTCGAACACCGTCGCCTTGTACCACCGCGTCTGCTGGTCGCCGTATTTCACCGCGTAAGAAAGATCGCTTCCCACCGATTCAACGCGACCGGCGAACAGCGGGTCATCGAGCGACTTGGTCATGGGAATCTGCGCCGGCGCTTCGCTCACGTTGCCCGCCGCATCGCGTGTGAGCAGCGTCACCTGCGCCGGCAATTGCTTGCCGCCGAAACGCGCCAACACCAGCAACGGCGTGTTCCGCTCAATCTGCGTGTCCGCGGGTTCCACCTTGATATCGAACGCCGGAACCGCAGTGGCGGTCTGCTTCGCCGGCGGAGGCGTCAGGCCGCGGTGGCGCAGCTCCAGCCACGCGAAAATCCCCGCCGCCACCAGCAGCGCCACGCCCGCCAGTTGCCCGCCGCGCGCGACAGCCATCCGCGACGGCGACACCAACCCCTCCCACTGCTTCTCGCGAGCATGCGCGAGGGTCTGATCGACCAGCACCTGACGCAGATATCCCTTGGGCGGCTCGGGCTGGCCCGGTTCGACCTGGCCGAGGGCCGCCAACAGTCGCGTATCGAGATCGGGATATTTCCGTTCGAGCCGCCGGGCGAGGCGCACGCGATCGCGCAGCGCGCCGCGCCGCGCCTGCAAAACTCCCGCCGCCCCAACGCCCGCCGCCGCCGCCAGCAGCCCGCCCATCGCCCCGTTCAGATTGGCATATTCCAGCCCGATCCCCCCGAGCGCCGCGGCCGCCGCCGCGCACAGGATGGTCCACTGCCACAGCCGGTTCACGCGCAGCTCGCGCGCCGCGACACGATCGAGCGCCTGATCCAGCGGCCCAATGCCCGAACTCGAAATCGACCCAACGCCGGCGGATGTGCGGGGAGTGTTCATACGGCCACCTGTTCCCTTTGGGCACGGCGCGCCAGGCGCCCTGCCAGGACGGTTTCCACAGCCAGCAATCCTAGCACAGCCAGGATCAGCCAGCGCCATAGTTTCTGCCGGTTTTCCAGCTCCGTCGTCTGCAGACGGCGCTCTTCCGACACCTGCTCCGCGGTCGGTTTCCCCGTGCCCAGCACCGCCCCAAAACGCTCCAGGTCGCGCGCGTCCAGCGGCGCCGTTCGCGATTCGTCCGGCGAAAGATTCACCGCCAGCGGCACCGTTGTCTTGCCCTCAATCTGGTAAATCCCCGGCTGCTGCGGCGTGAAACTCGTCGCACTCGCCGGCAACTCCATCCGCTTGCCATCCGGCCCCATGACGCTCCGTGTCGCCTCCGCGGTACCCGCATCCGACGCCACATCCGCCGGCGGCAGCGGCACTGCACCGCCCACCGCATAAAACGCCGCCCCCGACGCCTCATCCCCCCGGCGGAACATCCCTTCCATCAGCGGCACGAATTTGGTCGACAACGCCAACTGGCTGTCCGCCGGCTGCCAGCCCGCCGTCAGCGTCCGCACACGCCCTTTGCCCAGCGCCCGCTCTATAAGGAAGGGATCGCCGTTATCAAACGCCGCCAGCACGTGCCCCTGCCCCCCGCCCGCCAACTCCGCTTCCGCAAGCTGCACCTGCCGATGATGCCAGAAGTGAATCTTCGTGAAATCCGCGAAGCGTGCGTCGGCAAACGGAGCGAAGAGCGGATTCTGAAAATCCACCTTGCCCAAAAGCGCAAACGCATTGTTGCCGCCGCCCGTGCCCGTCGTCGGAGCTTCCTCCACGGACGCTTCCGTGCCCGCCAGCGGCGTATCCGCCTCCGCCGTGGAAAGGTCCTTCATCACCACCAGCGCCTCGTGCCCCGCGCGCACGTATGCCGACACCTGCTGCACCTGCTCTCCCGTCAGCGGCGCCGCCACCACCACCGCCCGCGCCGTCTCCAGCAACCCCGCCGGCAGCGGCGCATTCAGCGGCGGCGCCACGAACTCCACCTTTCGCGTCGGCGTGTTCGCCAGCGCATCCTGCAGGTAATACCGCAGCGCGTTGGGATCCGAGGGATTGTCGCTGCCCAGATACACCACGCGCATCGTCTCCACCTGCAACGGCGCGACATACAGCGTGTTGTCGAAATCCGCATCGTCGCCCGATAGCACCAGCCGGTCCGCCGTCTCCTGCGAGAATCCCCGCACCGGCGCGGGCCGCGGCACGGCGACGATCACCGAGCGGCCCGGGGCGACATCGACAGCGGAGGCCGGCTGCGTCGTCGGCACCGGTCCGTTTGCCGTGGCCCACGCCAGCGTGAAACGCGTCGCCTTGGAATCCCCCGCGTTGCTGACGCGCACGCGCAGATCGCCCGTCGCCTTGGCCGCCGGCGCGTCGCCGTCCTGAGTCCCGGCCTCCTGCTCCACGCGCTCCACCGACGCATTCGATCCCTTCGTCGCCACGGATTGCACATCCAGCAGCACGCCCTTTGGCCAGGGCCGACCCTGCAAGGCCTCGACATGCGAACCCTGCTGCAAATCTGAAATCAGCACGACCTGGCGGATCACCCTGTCGGGCGCACCGCCGGCCGGTTCCGTCGCCGCGCCCGATGCCGGGCTCGCCAAATCCGCGGCCGTCGCCAGCGCATCGCCCAGGCGCGTCGGATTCCACGTCGGCTGCTGCGCCGCGAGCCGCCCTTCCGCGATCGCCGCCCGCCGTCCCGCCTCCGCATCGTGCCACTCATCAAACGACATCGCTGTCTGCGTATGACTATCAAAAAACAACAGCGCCACATCGTCGGCCGCCGTCGTGTCGTTCAGCACCGCCTCCGCCTTCGCGACCGCCTGCTTCCACAAATCCCCGCGCCGCATCGACGCCGACGTGTCCACCAGGATCACCACCCGCCGCGCCGCCGTCTTAAAGAGATCGAGGTCCGGGCCGTGATGCAGGTAGGGCCGCGCGAACGCGAATGCCAGCAGGATGAACGCCGACGCCCGCAACAGCAGCAGCAGCAGATTCGTCAACCGCGAACGCTTCGTCAGCCGCGGCGGCGAAGGCGAGAGGAACATCAGCGACGAAAACGGCTGCTTTCCCTGCGGGCTGCGGCGGATGAGATGAAAGATGATCGGCAGTGCGATCGCCGCCAGGCCCGCGATGTAGAGCGGCGCGAGGAATCCCATCGTCATGCCCCCCCTGCCGGCGCTGCGGCTCGGCCACGGGCGCGGGCGACGGTGCGGCCGGCGTGCAGGCGCGAGTGCAGGAAGTCGAACAGCGCCAACTCCAGCGGGCGATCCGTGGACAGCGTGTACAGGTCGATGCCCAGGTCGCGGCAGGTCGCTTCGACTGCGGATGCATGCTTTTGAAAGTTCGCCTGATATTGCGCCCGCGCCGCGATCGGATCGATGTATAAATCCTTGCCCGTCTCCAGGTCCACGAAATTCGCCGCCTTGTCAAACGAAAAATCAATCTCCGCCGGATCGAGCACGCGCAGCAAAACCACCTCGTGCCCCTGCGAACGCAAAAACCCCAGCCGCGGCGCCAGCACCTCCGGCGGCGTCAATAAATCCGATATCAGCACGATCATCCCGCGCTTCCGCACCGTCGCGGCAATCTGCTCCAGAGGCTTGCTCACATCCGTCGACGACCCCGCCACCGCCCGCTCCAGGCACACCATCAGCCGATGCAGATGCCCCGGCCGATACCGCGCCGGCACGAAATCCGCGATCTCCTGGTCGAACGTCACCAGCCCCGCCGCGTCCCGCTGTGTCGAGAGAAAATACGCAAACGTCGCCGCGACGGTGCGCGCGTAATCCACCTTCGAATAAGCGATCGACGAAAAGCCCATCGACCGCGACAAATCCACCACAAACGTGCAGCGCAGATTCGTCTCATCCTCGAAACGCTTGATGTAGTAGCGGTCGGAACGCGCGAAAAGCCGCCAATCCAGGTGCCGCGGATCATCCCCGGGCGTGTACTGCCGATACTCCGAAAATTCCACCGAAAACCCATGATGCGGCGACCGATGCAGCCCCGACAAAAACCCATTGACGACGATGCGCGCCCGCAACTGGAGCGACTTAATCCGCATCAGCGTCACCGGATCAATAAATGAACTCACCGCACCCATCTCATACTTTCCAGGACGCGCCATTCGTGTCCATTCGTGCGCATTTGTGGATAATTTATCCCGCCACCGCCTCCAGCAGCCGCGCAATCACCGATTCCACCGTCGCCCCGTCCGCTTCGGCGCGATAGTTCAGCAGAATCCGGTGCCGCAGCGCCGGCAGCGCCAGCGCCTTGATGTCCGCCGTCGATACATGCGCCTTGCCCGCCAACAGCGCCCGCACCTTCCCCCCCAGCACCAGGAACTGCGCCGCCCGCAACCCCGCCCCCCAACTCACCCACTGCTTCACAAAATCCGGCGCACCTTTGTCCGACGGTCGGCTCGCCGCCGCCAGACGCACCGCGTACCGCACCACATCCTCCGCGATCGGCACCTTGCGCACGATGTCATGAAACCGCAGCACATCCTCCCCCGTGTACAAAGGCTCGATCGCCTTCGGACTGCCCGCCGTCGTCCGCGTCACCACCGCCACCTCATCGTTCTCCGGCAAATAATCGATCACCACGTTGAACATGAACCGATCGAGCTGCGCCTCGGGCAGCGGATAAGTCCCCTCCATCTCGATCGGATTCTGCGTCGCCAATACAAAGAACGGCTCCTCCAGCGGATAGCGCGTCCCCGCCGCCGTCACTTGATGCTCCTGCATCGCCTCGAGCAGCGCCGCCTGCGTCTTCGGCGGCGTCCGGTTGATCTCATCCGCCAAAAGCACGTTGGCGAAAATCGGCCCCCTCACAAATGTCATCCGCCGCCGCCCGCCCTCTTCCTGCTCCAGAATCTCCGTCCCCGTAATATCCGCCGGCATCAAATCCGGCGTGAACTGAATCCGCTGAAATTTCAGATGAAAAATCTGCGCGATCGACCGCACCAGCAGCGTCTTCGCCAGCCCCGGCGCCCCCGTGATCAGACAATGCCCGCCCGCGAACAGCGAATAAAGCAACTGCTCCACCACCTCATGCTGCCCCACCAGCACCTTGGAAAGCTCCCGATAAATCCGCTCGCGCGCTTCCCGAAGCTGCTCCACCGTCTTCTTTTCCGCTTCATACGTTTCGGTCACGAGTCACCTGAAAAATTATCCACAAATACACACCAATGCCCACAAATTGCTTTTTATGAATACCCCGCCCTTCTATAAATTCGCCTTTCGTGTTCTTCGTGTCTTTCGTGGCCATTTACGTCCGTCATTCGTGCCCATTCGTGTGCATTTGTGGACCGGTCCCGTCCATTCGCGCCGCGATCGACAGCAGCAGCCGATATCCGTCTCGAAAGCGCGGCGCATCCTCCAGCGCCATGTCCACCTGCCGGCGAGCCTCGGGCAACTGGTTTTCCTCCGCCAGCAGCCGCGCCAGCTCATAATGATTCTCCACCCGGTTCACCGGATCGAGCGTCAGCAGCGTCCGCCGCGCCCCGATCGCCGCCGCCCGATCCCCCAGCGCCGTCGCCGCCTGCGCCAGATACCGATACGGCGCCGCAATCAGCGGATTGATCCCCAGCAGATTGTCCGCCTCCTTCCGCACCGCCGCCCAATCCTTGTCCCCCGCCGCCAGCTCCAAAAACCGCAGCCGCGGCTCCACCGCATCGCCATTCCGCGCCAAAAACGCCGCCAGCGCCCCCCGCTCCTGCGCCGGCTGATTCAATCCCCGATAACACGCCGCCGCCAGCAAATGCGGATCATCCGCCTGCCCCGCATCCGCCGGAAAAACCTCGATCAACTTCTGAATCACCGGCAGCGCCTCCGCAAACCGCCGCGCCTCCACCAGCCCCTGCGCCTCCTCCAGCGTCAGCCAGTAATTCTCCGGGTGCGCCGCCCGAAATGCCGCCAACAACTGCGTTCGCAGTCCCGGCGGCGCATCATCCGGAATCTCCGGCCGCTCCAGATCCGCCTCCGGCGCCAGCTCCTCCGCCAGCTTCCGCAAATACCCCGCAAAATCCGCGTCCAGCTTCTCTATCGGCTCCGTGTGATTCGCCAGCGCCGTGTTCATCGGCACATCATTTCCCAAGTCCGCCAGCACCGCATTCATCGCCCCCTGCCCCCACCGCCCGTCAATGTACTCCACCACCATCGACGATTCGTAATACGCAAACAGCAGATGCACCGGCGTCGGCGGCCGCAAAAACGCGCTGCTCAATTTGCTCACCGGCGTCGCCTTCCCCGCCAGCACCAGCTCCCGATACGCCGGCACCATCTTCTCCCCCCACGCCGCATTCCGCTGCCGCTCCTCATACACCGAAATCCCCTCGCTCAGCCATCGCGGCATCTTGTTGTGCGTCTTGGTCAGCGTGATCGAGTGACAGAACTCGTGCCACAAAATGTCCTGCCAGTTCTCCGGGTGCTCCGTCAACGCCGCCGGGCTGTTCATCGTCAGTACCGGCCCGAAGCACACCCCCAGAAATCCCTCCCCCACCGGCAGCCCGAACGTGCGAATCTGAAAATCCTTCTGCTGCGGAAAAATCTCCACATGAATCGGCTGCGCAAACGTCACCTCATACTTCTTCGAGAGCTGCGCATACTCCTCGTTCAGCATCGCCGCCACCCGATCCCCGTAAATCGCCGCCTCCCCCGGATCCATGCTGATCTGCGCATGCTCCGCCTTCACCACGCGGAATTTCGCCATGTGATCGTGCAGCGTCACCAGGTTGTACGCCGTCACATCATAAGGATCCAGCTTGAACACCTCGTTCACCAGCGTCCACCCCTCCTCTTCCCGCCCCAGCCGCAGCAGGTCCTGCGCCAATTGCGCTTTCGCCGGCAGATACTCCGGATCGAACTTCAGCGCCTGCCGCTGATGTTCCGCCCCCGGCTCAAAGCGATAATTCGCCGACAGCTTCTCCCCGATCAGATAATCCACCTCCGGATTCGTCTCCCACGTCTCCAGCGCCTTCACCCGGTCCTTCGCCTCCTCCACGTGATCTCCCGCCAGGTTCGCCAGCACCGCCCGATAGCACCACGTCCGCGGATATTCCCCATTCACTTCCAGCGCTTTTTTCAGCACCCCATCCGCCTGCGTATACGCCTCGCCGTCAATCAGATTGTTCGCCTCGAGAAGCAACCCCTCCAGATGAGTCGGATTCAATTCCAACGCCTTCTCCAGCGCCGCGTTCGATTTCTCCGGATCGTCCTCCAGCGCCCTGGCCAACCCCACGTACGCATCCGGATCGTTGGGATCCAGCTTGATCGCCGCCTGAAAAGATTCCGCCGCCAGCGCATTGTCATGCTTCTGCAACCCCAGCTCCCCCTCCGCCATCAGCGGCTCGGGCGAATTAGGTTCCAACGCCTTCGCCTTGTCGAAATACTGCTCCAGCACCTTCCGCGCATCCGCCCCCGAATCCTCATCCATCAATTCCGCCCGCCCCAGCGCCAGCAGCGAATCCGGATCCGTATATTGCCACGGCGCATTGCTCGCCAACTCGCCAATCGACCCCAGCATCGCCTTCGCCTCGTCCGGCTTGTTGTTCGCCCGCAGCACCCTCACCATCGCCAGCCGCACATCCAACGCCTGGGCATTGTGATCCAACGCATCCTGCGCCGTCTTCATCGCCGCTTCATACCGCCCCAGCGTCATCTGCACGCGAATCTTCAACAGATACCACGGCGGATCGGTATTTCCCGCAATGATCTGCTTGCTGCACGCATCCAGGCATTCCGCGTACTTCCCCGCATACAGCAGTTGCTCATCCGCCAGGTCCGCCCCGCGCGCAATCCCCCCGGCGCCCCACGCCCCAGCCGCCGCAGCAGCCACCGCCATCCAAGCCGCCAACGACACCCGCATGCCCAATTCCTGCCCGCGATGACTCCAAACCGTAAGGGCTAACGCACCAGCGTCCAAAATGTTATGCCCACCCCACGAGTTTCCGCCGCCGCCGAGGTCCTTTCACCCCGGCACGCTTCTTTGTCCGCGCAGAGACCCCGCCATCCTTTGGCAACAGAAATTCACACCCCTTTCCGAAAGACCCGAAACAACTTTGGCCAGAACCCAAAACCAAAACATGAAGTCGCGAAGGAATGAAGGACCACGAAGGCTTCGATTCAACGCGCCCGTCACCACCTCCAACAACGCAAAAAAAAATATCTAAAAGAAAGTCATTCCAGCGGGAAGCCGCCTATTTCTCCCCAGCGCCTTCGTACCACAATCGCGCCACTTCTTCGCGCCGCAACAACATTCCCAGATCACAACTTTCGTGTCTTTCGTGCCTTTCGTGGCCATTTACGTCGTCGTCGGTCGGGGGGGGAATCGTCGTCGTCCCTCCGTGCACTCCGTGTGCTCCATGGTTGTTTGGTTGCGGCTTCGCAGCGCTTGGCCCTTCATCCCTTCGCGCCTTCATGCTTTGGTCTAAGCCATCGAGCAACAGCGTTGCCGTGCCTTGTCACATCGCCCCCAGAATCACCCCGCAAAAATAAAGCGGCCCCGGTTGCTGGGGAAGCGAACCGAGGCCGCGGGAGAAGGACACCGTTAGATCATTAACGTCATGCAGACGCCGAATATTTCGTATTCCTGTTGCCCCCGGTTTTATCCACTTGCACGGCCCCTTCCGAGATCGGCTTCTTCAAAAACATCGCAACGGAAGGAATCCCTTCCAGTTCCGGAAACTCCCGCTGCAGGTCTCCAGCAGTATACCACTGCCCGGGATGACTTCCCAGCCACCGCAACAACCGGCTCCGAAGTTCATCATGGCTGCCCCGCGGCTTGCGCTGCACTGGCGCCGCTTTGCCCGTGATCTTCGAAATCGCTTCCTCCACCTGTTGCCGCTGGTAACTCAAATCCGCCAGCCGCTGATCGATATTCCCCAGCGCCTCGCGCAAACTCTCCAATTGCTCCGCTTTCCGACGCGACGCTTCCGCATCAATCTGCTGTATCGCTTCCAGCGCCTTCTTGGCAAAGGCATTGTCCGCAGCCTGCGGAGAGGGATTTCTCTTCACCACGTGTGTTTCACTCCACACAACTTTCCCCAGAGTGTTTTACATTAGCATGCCTCTTTGCATTTGTCACCCCCTCCTATCCCCTTCTTCTAAATTTTTTTCCTCTGTATCCCCTCCGCCATTTCCTTATCCTCCTTCTTTTATTCCATCATCCACTCCTCTCTTGATCTTCCATTCATTTATCTCACGTTCTCCCCGACCCGTGCCGCCCGCTCCGCCACCTCCGCCACCACACCCCGCAACGCCCCGGCAAACCTTCGGCTGAAACCCGCCGCATCCGCCGCCGGCGACGCCAGAAACGCCGCGCGCACCCGCTCCCGCGCTTCCGCCCCGCCCGCACGCTCCCGCCCCGCCAGCACCGCCGCTTCTATAAATTCCCCTTCCGTCTCCGCAATCCATTCCCGCTTCCCCATCCCCCTCAGCACGCTCGCCGTCAACCGCCCCCACGACGCCGCCCCCGCGCGCGTCACCACCGGCACCCCCATCCTCAGCGCATGGCACGTCACCGTGTGCCCCGACACCGGAAACGTGTCCAACACCACATCCACCTCCTGGTGCATCAGCAGATAATCCCTGAACGGCTGCACCCCCCGAAACTCCACACGCCCCCCCGCCCCCGCCGAAAACTGCCGCTGCACCCGACCCATCGCCACCGGATCCATCCCCGGCAGCACCATCACCAGCCGCGCCTCCGGCAGAAGCTCCAGAATCCCCGCGCACGCCCGCAAATACGCCTCCGACCATTTCACAGGATTGCTCACGCACGCAAAGGTCACTCGCCCCTCCCGCCTTCCCTCCGCCCACACCTCCACCGCCTGCCCCGGAGGCCCATGAGGCGCAAACGTCTCCAGCTTCACCACCGGATCACCCGGCGCCGCCTCCCCCGCATCCATCACCCCGTCCGTCAGCCGCGCATCGATCACCCCCAGCGGCGCCGGACCTGCATACCCCAGCCACGACACCTGCACCCCCACCGGCCGCCGGACAAAAATCCCCAGCCGATTTCCCGCCGTGTGCCCCATCAAATCCACCACCACATCCAGCGTATCCCCCCGAATCACCTCCGCCGCCGCATCATCCCCCAGCGCCCCAATCTCGCGCCAACGCCCCTCTCCCGCCAGCCCGCGCAGCCGCCCCGTCACCTCATCCGCCCTGCCCACATGGCTGTAACAAAACGCCTCCACCCCCGCGCCCGGCAACTCCCGCAGCAACGGCTCAAAAAACCACGCCACCGCGTGCAACCGGAAATCTCCTGACACAAAACCCACCCGCAACCTCCGGCCCTCCCCATTCTGAACCGCCGGCCTCGCCACCGGCGCAAACTTCCCCGCATACGCCGCCGTCTCCGCCAGCACCTCCGCCCGCGATGCCCCTGCCAGCGCCAGCGCACAAATCAGAAAACTGTGCATCCCCAATTCCCCCGGATGCAGTTCCACCCCGCGCCGCAGCACCTGCACCGCCGCCCCCGGACGTCCCGTCTCCAGGAGCGCCGCCCCCAGCGAATTCCACCCCAGCGCCAGCCGCGGTTCCATCGCCAGCGCCCGCTCGAAATGCCACACCGATTCATCGCACCGCCGCAGCGAAAACAACCCCAGTCCCACGTTATGCCGCGACGCCGCGCTCGCCGGGTCCAGCCGCGTCGCCAGCTCAAACGCCGCCAGCCCCTCCGCAAAGCGCCCCGCCTGGTAATGCGCCTGCCCCGCACGCTTCACATCTTCCACCGAATTCGTGATGTTCAACATCGCAGCACTATACCGGCCGTTCGGGCATCGCATGCAGCCGATGCAGCGTCACCCGCGCCCCCAGCAGCGCCGTCACCGCCCAGGTCATGCGATCGCGCGGATGCGACCCGCCCCCTCCCTCAGGCGCCTGCCCCACCAGCGCCGCCAGCCGCTCCGCAATTTCCCGCGGAGGCGCCGTCTCCAGAAAGCGCTTCCGCGACACACCCAGCACGCTCGCCACCCCCGGCACGCTCCACCCCTCCACCCCCATCACCAGCCGCCAGCTATCCGCCATCGATTTGCCAAACCCCACCCCCGGATCCACCGCCAGCCGCTCGCGCGCAATCCCCGCCGCCTCCGCCGCCGCCACGCGCTCGGCCAAATACGCCCGCACCCTCCCCACAATGTCCGTATCATCCGGCGCGGTCGCCGGATACCCCGGCATCATGTGCATCAAAATCATCCCCGCCCCATATTTCGCCACCACCTCAAACATCCGCCCATCATGCGTCCCCGCCGAAATATCATTGATAATCGCCCGCGCGCCCCCCAGCCGTTCAAGGCACGCCTCCGCCACCGCCGCAGACCTTGTATCGATCGAAAGCACCATCACCGGCAACTCCCGCCCCAGCCCCTCCACCACCGGCAGTAACCGCCGCAACTGCTCCCCCGCCTCCACCGGCGTCACGCCCTTGCGAAAAAACGAAGACGCCTCCGCTCCCACATCCAAAACCGCCGCCCCCGCCGCCGCCAGCTCCCGCCCATGCTCCACCGCCGCCTCCGCCGAATAATCCCGCCCCGACTCCGAAAACGAATCTGGCGTGATGTTCAAAATGCCCATCCACGAACCGCGACTCACCCTGCTGAACCAAAAACCATCCATCGTCACCGCCAACCGCTCAGTTTCCGCAATCCACCGCCGCCGGCCCCATGAGCCGCCCCGCCGCACGCCGCGTAAATATTCTCCCCGCTTTTCGCCCCGGCGGCACCCCCCTTGCCTTTCATTACTCCCATGACGTGACACATTCCAACCAAAGGAGAATTCACAATGGCACTTTTCTCAAACCTCAAGTTCGACAGCCTCCGCGACCTGTTCGTCAACCAGCTCGAGGACCTCTACGATGCCGAACTGCGTCTCGTTGACGCCCTCCCCAAAATGGCCGACGCCGCCTCCAACCCCGAGCTCCGCTCCGCCTTCGAGGAACACCTCACCGAAACCCGTGGCCACGCCACTATGCTCGAACAAATCTTCCGCGAACTCCAGTGCGAACCCAAACGCGAAACCTGCGACGCCATGAAAGGCCTCGTCAAGGAAGGCTCCGCCGTCATCAACGCCAATGGCGATCCCACCGTCCGCGATGCCGCCCTTATCGCCGCCGCCCAACGCGTCGAACATTACGAAATCGCCGGCTACGGCACGGTGCGCAATTTCGCCCATCAGCTCGGCCTCCACCGCATCGCCGAAAACCTCCAGCAAATCCTCGATCAGGAAGGCAACGCCGACAAACTCCTCACCCACATCGCCGAAAGCGGCATCAACGCCCACGCCGCCTGATCCGCCGCGTCTCCCCCTACCCTAACCCGGGCTGCCCGATGCTCACCCCATCCGGCAGTCCCCCTTTTTTCACCGGTCCGTCTCCCCCATGACAATATCAATCGACCCCACGATCGCCGGCACGTCCGCCAGCAGGCAGTTCCTGCACAATTCATGCGCTACCGACAAATTGCAAAACGACGGCCCACGCACCTTCACCCGGTACGGTATCGGCCCCCCCTGCGATTCAATATAAAACCCCAACTGCCCCCGCGCCCCCTCCGTCTCCATATAAATTTCCGACGGCGGTATTTTGAACACCCGCGGTAACGCCACCCGATGTGGTCCCTCCGGCAGCCGCTTCAGCGCCTGCCGCAGTATCCGCACCGATTGCCGCATCTCCTGGATCCTCACGTAATACCGGTCCCAGCAATCCCCCACCATCCCCATCCGCCCATCTCCCACGCACACGTCCCACTCAAAATCGCCGTATGGCAGATACTCCGACTTCCTCCGCCAGTCCCACGCCACCCCGCTCCCCCGCAACATCGGCCCCGTCACGCAATAATTGATCGCCATCTCCCGCGGCAGCACCCCGATGTTCGCCGTCCGCTTGATGAAAATATGATTGAAAGAAAGCAGCCGATCATATTCCGCAATCTTCGGTTCGAAGTAATCCAGAAACTCCACGCATTTATCAATCCACTGCCCCGCCAGGTCATGCATCAATCCCCCCGGCGTCGCATAGGAATAGGTCAATCGCGCCCCGCACGCCGCCTCGAATAAGTCGAGAATAAACTCCCGCTCCCGGAACGCATACAAAAACGGCGTGAACGCCCCCATGTCCAGCCCATACGCCCCCATGCTCACCAGATGCGACGCAATCCGGTTCAACTCGCACATGATCAGCCGGATGTACTGCGCCCGCCGCGGAACCTCCAGTTTCGCCAGCTTTTCCACCGCCAGGCACCACCCCACGTTGTTGTTCATCCCCGCCAGGTAATCCATCCGGTCCGTGTACGGCGTGTATTGATAATACGCCAGGCTCTCCCCGATCTTCTCCGCGCACCGATGCAGATACCCGATGTGCGGCACCGCCTCCAGCACCATCTCCCCATCCGTCCGCAACACCAGCCTGAGCACCCCATGCGTCGACGGATGCTGCGGCCCCATGTTGACCAGCATCTCCTCCGACGCCACATCCGCATCGACCTGCGTATCCCCGGCTATGGCAAAAGAACGTATGTGGGTTTCCGTAATCATCACTTATAGGAAATCCCCATGCGCTCCGCTTCGCGCGCCGTCAAACCCATGGCCACCGTCACCTCGAGCGCCGCCTTCTTCCCCTTGACCTCCTCAAATGCCTCCAGAATGATCTCTGACCGCTCCAATTGATCGAGCCCCGCCCACTCCTCCCATACAACATACACGTGTACGGGCCGCTTTCCGCCGCCTTCCTGCAAAATGACCGGGTTGCTCGTGTCGTCCGACGGATTCTTCCACTCGGCCACGAGTTCTCTAAGCAGCCGCTCAGTTTCCGGCGTAATCGTTCCGCGCACGATTCTCTTGATAGGCATTACAGCCTCCATAATTCCCTGTAATGGTCGCGTATCCACGTCACATCATCATAGACGGACTGCGCTTCCCGCTCCAAAACCATGCTCGGCCGGTAGCGCATCTCTACCCACCACGTACCATAAAGACGACGCGCCCGCTGGCTCAGGCGAGCCTCCATCATCGCGTCCAGCGGCTTGCCCTTCCACCAACGCTTCTCCTTCAAAAACGTGACCCAGAACCACAAACTGTGATACATCTCATGATCGATCATCACGCCGGCTTGGCCCTGAAGCCATTTTTTTGCCGCCGGTAACATCGACTTCACCGGGTCCGTTGGCCGAACCCCATCCAGTCGCAGCGCCGCCAGTTTCAACCACATTTCCGCCGCGTAACCCATCAGGTAGATTGCCGCATAGGATTCCCCTGCCAATGCCAGGCTCGTGCCCTCCCAATACCGGCTCTCCGCCGCCAGCTCAAGGTCCTGTACGGTTTCTGGCTGACGCGCCAGTCGCCCACGCAGCATCGACATGACGTTCTCCCACTCACCTGTGGCGACACCGTTTACTCGCCACTTGTTTTGCTTTGCGCATTCTTCGTTTCACTTCGGATACTCCGCCTTCTGCGCCCACTCCATCTCCACGCTCCCCGGTATCCCCTGATACTCCCGCGGAAACTCATAATCCTTCCGCAGCGGATGCCCCGCCCAATCCTCCGGCAACAAAATCCGCCGCGGATGCTCCCCGCTCCCATCCCTCACCGCATCCGGATGCCCCGCAAACACGATCCCCAGCAAGTCATACGCCTCGCGCTCATGCCAGTCCGCCGCACGCCACACCGCCGCCACGCTCGGAATCACCGGCTTCTCCCGCGGAACAAACACCTTCACGCACACCCCATGCCCATGCTCAAACGACAGCAGCTCATACACCGCCGCCATCTGCCGCCGATCCGGATAATCCATCCCCGTCAAGCACCGCAGCATCGAAAACGACAACGCCATCTCATCCCGCAAAAACGCCGCCGCCTCCCCCCATCGCTCCGCCGCCACCCCCATCCACGGATGCATCCCCCCCGCATGCCCCGCCACCGCCCCCCCAAACCGGCTCGCCACCCGCTGAACAATCCCGTCAAATGTGAGCACCGACGCCTCCAGGCCGACCAGTCTACCCGTCCCGCCGCACCGCGCAAACCGCCTCCGCCCACCAACTATTCTGTTGACCGCTCCGCCCGTCCAAGTAAGATGTCCCCGATGGCGAAGGTGGCAGGGTTTCGCGGCAGATCGGCCCGCGTGCGCCCGATTCCTCTCTTGTGCTCCCCGCTTCCCCCACCACCACACGCCCGCCTCCAGGTCCCCGAACGCTCGGGGTGCCACCGCCCGCCGGCCAGCAGCGCTAAGGAGTTCGCATGCCTTCCCCCGCCTCCGCCCCCGCCCGCAAACTTTCCCTCGCAGCCCTCCTCCTGGCCGCTGCCGCCGCCCTCCCCGGCTGCGCCGCATTCTCCAATTCCACCCCCTTCACCGCCCTCCCAGACCTCCAACGCGCCGGCCTCAACCAGCACTGGCAAACCATCATCGGCCTCGCTTCCGGCGAACACGTCGTCAACGCCTGGCGCGTCGGCGATTCCCTCTACGTCACCACCAACCACAAACGCCTCGTCCGTCTCCTCGCCGCCTCCGGCGTCAAAGCCTGGGATGTCACCATCGGCGTCCAGACCCAGCAAATCTTCCGCCCCGTCGACCTCGGCCAAAACCGCATCCTCGTCCTCAACCAGGGCTCCGCTTTCCTCCTCGACAAAGCCGCCGGCGTCGTCGTCAATTCCAACAGCCTCAACATGATCGTTACCTGCGATCCCATCGTCGATCACGCCTCCAACACCCTCTGCGTCGGCGGTCTCGATTACTACTATGGCCTCTACATCGATCAGCTCGGCGGCCGCAAGTGGGACATCGCCGCGCCCCACGACCTCTTCGCCGCAACCCCCGCCGTCGTCGGAAACACCCTCCTCGTCGCCAGCCGACAGGGACACCTCTGGCAGCTCCGCGCCGCCACCGGCGAGTGGAACTGGAAAGACCGCAAAACCAACGGCGAAGTCGTCGCACCCCTTGCCACCGACGGCGGAGCCCTCTACGTCGCCGCCCTCGATCAACGCGTCTACGCCTTCGCCGTCGGCAGCGGCGGCGAACTCTGGCAGGTCCGCATCCAGGGCACCCTCAACAAAATGCCCGTCCCCGTCCGCGGACAACTCCTCGTCCCCGCCGGCGGCAAGGGACTTTACTCCCTCTCCACCGATACCGGCGATACCCAATGGATCGCCCCAGGCGTCTCCCAAATCGCCACCGTCACCGGCAACCACGCCTGGGCCCAGGACGACGCCGGTAACCTTGACAACATCAACCTCGACAACGGCTCCATCATCTCCTCCACCCCCGTCCCCGCCGCCCAGCTCGCTGTCTACAACCCCGACGACCAGCTCGTCGTCCTCATCAACAAAGCAGGCGTCATCGGCGGCTTCATGCCCCGCTGATCCCCCGCAGCCGTAAAAAACACAGATACTCCCCCACCCGTGCCGCCCACCTGCGCTCACTTCATCAGCAACGCCAATATCACAATAATCGCCAGCATCAACGCCGCCCCCAGCGCCAGCACGATCGGATCCGTCAGCCGCTCCGTCATCGTCCGCCCCCCGATATCCACCGTGTTCGCCGCCGATACCGGCAATTCCCCCTCCGGCAACTCCGCCCCCGTCGATTCAATCGTGTTCAGCGACGACAGGTTATAACTCCGTCGCGCCACCAGCGGCGGCTCCCCCTTGGCTACCTGCTCCAAATCCCCCAGCATGTCCTCCGCCGACTGATATCGCTTGTCGCGATTCTTCGCCATCGCCACTTCGATCACTTCCCCGATCCCCGTCGACAAATCCTTCACCAGGTGATCCGGCGGCACCAGCTCTTCCTTCAGATGCTTCAGCATCACCGCCGACGGCGTCGGCGCATCGAACGGCACACGCCCCGTCACCATGTGATACAGCGTCGCCCCCAGCGAATATAAATCCGCCCGCCCGTCAATGTTCATCTCCCCCTTGATCTGCTCCGGCGAAATGTAATACGGCGTCCCATACGCCTTGCCCGCCTCCGCCTGCGCCGCCTGCACGTCCGCCGTCTCCCGCGCCAACCCCATGTCCGCCAGCTTCGCCGTCCCCTCCTTCGTGATCATGATGTTCTTGGGCTTCACATCCCGATGCACAAACCCCGCCTTGTGCGCATGCTGCAGCGCCCGGCACGTCTCGATCACCAGCTTCAACGCCTCCTTCTCCGAATACCGCTCCCCCTTCTCCAGCTTCTCGTAAACGCTCGCCCCCTCCACATACTCCATCACAAAATAATGGAACCCATTCGCCTCGCCGACATCGTACGCCGCCACGATGTTCGGATGGTTCAGCCGCGCCGCCGCCTGCCCTTCCTTGTAAAACCGCTCCACGAACTCCTTGTTGTCGCTCATCCGCTTGGGCAGCACCTTGATCGCCACGATCCGGTTCAGCGACACCTGCCGCGCCTTGAATACCGTCGCCATCGCCCCCGCCCCCAGCTTCGATAAAATCTGATACCCCGGTATCTGCTGATACGCCCCCTGCTCCTCGGCCACCGACCGCAGCCGCTCCATCTGCCCCTTCGTCGCAAACCCGTTCGACACCAGCAGGTCCGCCAGTGACCGCTGGTTCTGCTCCTTCGACAGCTCCGACTGCATCGCCAGGCAGTCCTGAACCTCCTCCTTCGTCGCGAACCCCTGTTCCACGACCAGCCGGCCGACAATCGTGTCCTGCTTGTTCGCCGGACTGAGCGTCATGCCTGCCATCCTCTTCCTGAATACGAACCCGCCCTCGGCCGACCCGGCCGCGAGAAGGGACCACCTGCCGCCGCAATTCGCCCTCTGCCCCATCTATTCTTGCCCACTCCCCCTCAGGAGGCAAGGCCCCTTGTTCCCCAATCCTCTCGCCCGCCCCACGCCCAAAAACGGCCGCCGCCAACCCGCCTTATACCTCCCTCCCTCCGCGCGGCCCGGCCTTTGCTCTACCTCGGACGCCCTGCCTGTACACAGGAGTCGTCAGACCATGGCCACCCACACCACCAAACACGCCCGAAAACATCCCCCCCTTGGCCCAGATCGCCTCCACGAAACCTCCGACCTTCAAAACCGCCGCACCGATGTCCCGCCCGCCGACGCTCCCGGCGCCCCCGCATCCGCTCCCATCGACGCCCCCCTCCAGCCCATCCCCGCCATTTTGCCCACCGCCACCGTCGAGTTGTCCCTCTTCGCCCCCACCATCGATTCCGCCGCCATCGCCGGCGACTTCACCCGCTGGCAAGACCTCCCCATGACCAAGGACAACGCCGGCAACTGGCGCATCGCCATCGAACTTCCCGACGGTGATTACGAATATCGCTTCAAGCTCCCCACCAAATCCTGGTTCTACGAGCCCGGCAAAATCGTCACCATCACCGACCCCAAGGCCACCCGCGTCGATCCCGATACCGGCAACGGCGTCCTCCGCATCCGCCAGGGCAAAATCGTCGTCGACGAATACCACTGGCAACACGACGACCACCCCCTCCCCGCCAACAACGAACTCGTCATCTACGAACTCCACGTCGCCGATTTCTCCGGTGGCGAAGCCGACATCTATCAGCGCGGCCAGTTCAAACACGTCACCGAAAAACTCGATTACCTCGCAGACCTCGGTATCAACTGCCTCGAACTTCTCCCCATCAAGGAATATCCCGGCGAGTACGCCTGGGGCTATACCCCCCAATATTTCTTCGCTCCCGAAAGCGCCTACGGCAAGCCCGAAGACCTCAAACACCTCATCGACGAAGCCCACGCCCGCGGCATGCGCGTCATCTTCGACGGCGTCTACAACCATGGCCACACCGACACCCCCCTCGCCCAGATCGATCACGATTACTGGTTCCACCACGACCCCAAGGACAAAAACCTCGCCTGGGGCCCGCAGTACAACTACGAATTCACCGACCCCAACACCGGCATCATGCCCGCACGCAAGTTCATCAACGAAAATATCGAATTCTGGGTCGGCCAGTACCACATCGACGGCATCCGCTTCGACGCCGCCAAACAAATCGAAAACTTCGACGCTCTCCGCATGATGAAAGAAACCGGCCACCGCGTCGCCGGCAATAAGCCCTTCATCGCCATCGCCGAATACCTCCCCGAATCCCCAGACATCGCCGGGCCCCTCGACAGCGGCAAACCCATGGACGCCGTCTGGCAGGATTCCTTCTACTGGACCATCGGCGATCAGGCCATCGCCCACGGCCACCCCGACCTCGAACGCATCAAGGATGTCCTCCACCCCATGCGCCGCGGCTTCTCCGACTGCACCCAGATCGTCAACTACTGCTCCAACCACGACCACCTCCGCCTCATGCCCCACATGGCCAAATCCCTCGTCTTCGACGAACCCGCCTTCGCCCGCGCCAAACTCGCCGCCACCCTCGTCTTCACCGCTGTCGGCATCCCCATGATCTGGATGGGCGAGGAATTCGCCGACTATCACGGCAAAGCCATGGACCCCCAGAAAATCGACTGGACCCTCCTCGCCAATGACCACAACAAGGAACTCCGCGAACACTACAAAAAAATGATCCACCTCCGCCGCGAAAACACCGCCCTCCACCGCAACGACCTCGCCTTCTTCTACGAACACGCCGCCGACGGCATCCTCGCCTTCGCCCGCTGGGACGACACCGGCAAACAAGTCGTCGTCATCGCCAACTTCAAAGACCAACCCCACGACCCACACGAAGTCACCAACTTCCCCGACGGCGACACCTGGACCGACTACCTCACCGGCGAAAAAGTGGAAATCAAAAACCACCAATGGACCGGCCCCCTCGCCCCCTGGGAAGCCAAAGTCTTCATCCGCGGTTAAACGTGCCACGGACCTCCCGCCCGTATTCTGCCACGACCATCCCGCGTTCGTGGCACGGGCGTCCCGCCCGTGTTCCCGCCCCACATCCCGCACCCCGCGCGGTACCATGCTCACCAAACCTCCGCCAAAGGAGCACCGCATGGCCGATCCCGCGCCCGACCCGCCGCCCGCTGACGCCCCCGCCGCCCCCCCCCGCTGGCGCCCCTGGATCCTCCCCGCCGCCGTCTCCCTGCTCGTCATCGCCGCCCTTCTCCATGACGCCAATGCCGACTCCTTCCTCGGCGCCTCTTCATGGACCCTCGTCACCGCACTCTCCATCTCCTCCGCAATCGCCATCTGCATCTACGCACTTCCCGCCGCCCTCGCCGCTGTGCTGCTTCTCCAAACCGGCCGCCTCCGCCTGCTCGCCCGACTCGCCCTGCTGCTGGCCACCCTCGAAATCCCCAACCAGATCTACTACTACTTCTTTCGCCGCGACTCCACCTGGACCAATGCCTACGCCCTGCTCAGTGCCCTGCGATCCTCCATCAACCTCGCCTGCATCGCCTGCACCATCGCCGCCCTCATGCTCCTGCCCATCCTGCGCCCCCGACACGCACGCTTGCGCACCTTCGCCCTCTACGCCCTCATCCTGCTGTTCCTGCTCAATCCCGCCCAATCGCTCGCTGACCACTTCCTCCAATCAGACTACATCTCCGACGCCTGCCTCATCCTCCAGCTCCTTGCCATCCTCACCCTCCTGGCATGCCTCCCCATCATCCTCTTCCACTCCCTCCGCCACCCCCTCCCCTTCCCCCACCGCCCACCCCCAGATGCCGCACCCGCCGTCAACCTCACCTGCCCCCGCTGCAACACCCCCCAATCCATCCCCCCCAACGGCGGCCGCTGCCCCAATTGCCAGCTCCGCATCTACATCGCCCTCGCCGAAGCCACCTGCGCCAACTGCGGCTACCGTCTCCGCGGCCTCACCTCCGACCGCTGCCCCGAATGCGGCCGACGCATCTCCACCGCCCCACCCGACCCCAACGCCCCCCTCCTCGCCTGGGCCGCCGCCAACGACCTGCCTACGCCCTGACCCTCCCTTCACTGCCCGCCGCCCGCCCCCTTCCCACCAATGAGCACCGACACCCCCTCTCCCGGCAACAACCCGCTACCACCGCTCGTGATCTTCCCATGGACCTCGACGCTACGCGTGCTCGGATCCGCCAGCGGCGAAATGAACGTCACCTCGCCAACAACCCCCGCCTCCATCGTGAATGGCGCCCCGACGTGCAACTGCTTCGCCCAATCCACGTTTACATCCATCTTCACCCCAAGCTCCCCCGTCCCCACCACCTTCGTCAACAGCGTCCCTTTCGTGATCGTCGCCCCTTTGGTCAACGTGCACGCATCCATCACCCCATCAATGGGACTCACAATCCGCGTCTGCTCCAGCGCCCGCTGCGTCATCTCCACGTCCACTTCTGCCAGTCGCACCTCCGTTTGCTGATGCTCCACGTCCGCCGGGGCAACCGCATTCCCGTTCTGCTGCAGCCGCGAGAGATCCGCTTTGGCCTGCTGCAACTTCGCTTGCGCCACCGCCAGCGCTCCTCTGAGCTCCGTATCATCGAATCGGAACAGCACCTCTCCCTGCTTCACCGCGCTTCCCTCTTTGGCGTCAATATCAACCAGCGTTCCATCCCCCGGCGCGCGCAATTCCACCACCGGCGCGATGACCGTCCCGAGAACGCGGACCCCCCCCGCACCCTCGGGAAGCACCCGTTGTGGCGAAATCGCATCCGGCGCCCCCGCTCCTGCTGGCGCCGCCGGCGCCGCCGAAGCTCCCGCTGCCCCCGCCCCCTCCGCCCCACGCACCGCCACGCGCCACGGCGCCAACCCCGCCCCCGCCGCCACCGCCAACGCCGCCATCACCACCGCCGCCCGCCTCCGCGTCCACCGCTTGCCCGTCTTCATCGCCGATAACCTCCGCAAAAGACCTCGTCGCGCGTGCGCCATGCCCGCACCAAGCACCCGATCCGCCTCGCGCCCTCGCGCCAGCGCCAACAGCATCTCGCCGTACCTCACCGGCGACGCTCCAGTCACCGCCAGCGTTTCCTCATCGCACGCCATCTCCATCGCCTCTCCCCACCCGCGCCGTCCCACCCATGCCAACGGATGAAACCAGAACACCACCATCCCCGCCGTCAACAGCCAATTCCACCATAAATCGCGCCGGCGCAAATGGGCCATCTCGTGGACAATCATCAACTCTATTTCCTCCCTCCCCAGCGCCTCCCCGGATAGCACAATCATCGGCCGCAACCAGCCAAGCAGCAGCGGCCCCGCACTAGCAACGCATATCGCCGGCCTTCGCACGCGCATCCGCCTCGCGATCTCCCTGCAGCACTCCTGCACCCGACCGTCAGCCTCCCAGCATTCGCGCCGCATACGAACCGCACCACGCCATGCCCGCCATAGCCCCGTCAACCCCGCGAAAACTCCCGCAATCCATGCTCCCATCCCGATCGTCGCCCACGGCGCCTGCGACGTACTTTTCATTGCTGCACGCTTCACCGCCGTCACGCCAACAGGTGCTGTCGCGTTCCGCACCACCGCTGCTTCCGCCATCACCGCTGGCTGGACTCGCGGCGGTTCCTCGGCCGGAATCGTGCCGCTGATCCTCACATGCACCCATGGCGCCGACAGCATTCCCGGAAGCACCATCGCCAGCAGCAACTTCCCAAATGCGCCTCGCCACAACCAGCACTTCACCCACATTGGCCCCCTGCGCATCGCCGCACAAATTCCCCACGCCAGCGCCAACGCTATTCCCCCCTGCACGCTTGCGCGAAATATCGCCTCGGCCCACATGGCCGCCCATCCGTTGATCATGCTCACGGCCCCATTCATCGCTTCTCGCCTTCCCGCACGCTCGCAACAAAATCAATAATGGTGCAGCACTGTGTTCCCGGTTCCCACGTACACACCGCCCAGGGAATGATGATCGTCGTAGAAACTGACATGTGCCCACCCCTGAATGCTGATCGGCAGCAACAGGTTGAATGTGCCTTCGCCCTTCTGAACTTTCGTCACTTGCGCCTTGTTCCAGGGTCCGACACCATCCTTGGCATCGCGCGCCGTGACCGAAGCCGCCAGCGTTGCCGAATCACGCGAAGACAGCCGATAGGTGCCCGTGATGCGATAAATGCCGCCATCCATCTGTGGGCTGGTTCCCCGAACGTCCGTAATCTGGATCGCATCTTCCCCACTCAAATCGCGCAGCCCCGTCTCGAAGGCAACCACGTACGGAAAATCCCTCCCTGCCTGTTTCGCCTGTTCGCCCATCGTCGCAGCCTGCGTCCCTGCGGGCTCCACCGCCAGCACGCGCCATGGCAACAGTCCGACAGCCGCAAACATCGCTGCCGCAGCGCCCAGGGCAACCGCTTGCCGTCCGCCCCGTGTAGTTCCGGTTTTCATCGTCTGCAATCTCCTCTTGGTCCTATTCGCCGTGCCAATGATTCCAACGCACATCGCCGGTTCGCACCCTGTAGCGATGACATCAAAGAGCGCACGCGCCTTTAGTCTCATCGCTTCCCCTTCCCGCGCGCTTCCAGCTCCCGCACCATCGCCTTCAACTCCGCCAACTCCTCCGCCGTCACATCCCCCTCCTCCGTCAAATACGCCACGAACGGCGACACCGATCCCCCCAACGCCCCCGCTACAAACGCCCGCACCACTTCCCCCAGCAACTTCCGCTCCTGCACCCGCGGCCAATACTGCCACACGCCCCCCACCCGCTTCCTCACCAGATGCCCCTTCGCCACCAGCCGGCTCATCTCGTTGAGCACCGTCGTCCGCACCACCCCCCGCGCCTCCCCCATCGCCTCCGCCGCCTCCCGCACCGTCACCGGATGATGCGCCGCCACATACCGCAACAACGCCAACTCCCCCATCCCCAACCCCGCCACCCGCCCCACCGAAGTTTGCTTCTGACGACCCATGTCGTCACCCTACCCCTGACGACACCCGTCGTCAACAGAAATCTTCCGTGATGGTCTCTTCCGCCCGCATTCCCGGCATTCCGAGACGCGACCGTGAGGGAGCGTTGGGGCGCCGGGCGGGACAGCTCAAATCAACGATCCCGCGAGCGCCGGTTTCCACCACAAAATCACGGCGAGCACAAAAAGCAAAAAAAATGCAGGAAATCTCCGTGCTCTCCGTGTCCTTCTATGAAATCCCGCATCCAGTCAAGCCCTTTTTTCCGCATTAGATCGGCCCATTCTTCTATCCGAGCTCGGCAAGCCGCCTGCCCATGTGGATGATCCGATGATCGAAGAGGAGCTGCCC
>DASZZD010000052.1:0-48647 GCA_035545015.1 Phycisphaerae bacterium | reverse complement strand
CCTGAGCCTCACTCCATGGGACTTCGTGGAAAAGACCCTCGGCTTCCAAATCGCCGGCAGCATGCACAGCCAGCCCACTAAGCCCCACACCGTGGAACCGCTCCAGCGAATCTTTATCGTCGTCCCACACTGGTTCATCCTTCTTTTGTGCCTGCCGTTGCCTCTGATCTGGCTCCGCCGCTTCCGACGCCAGCGCTACCGCCTACGCCACGGCCTCTGCCTCAAATGCGGCTACGACCTCCGCTCCAGCCCAGAAAAGTGCCCCGAATGCGGCGCCATCCCACCACCGCGCGCACCGACAGCCGCGATCGTTCCCACGCCTGCCGCCAAGCCCTGATTCAGTTTTATGCCGAATACACAAGAGATGCCGCCGCGGCTCACCCACGCGACACTTTTCTCCACGCGGCGTTATACGACTACCGCTCATCAAGAACAAGAAAAATCCTTCCAAATTTTCGTAATTGATGCTACTCCTGATTACCACTATAGTTGGACGACGCCGTGACTGGCCACACCTATTCTCGCCCTCATGTTCGGCGAGGAACTTCGAAGAGCGCGGGTGGCGGCGGCAATGACGCAGGAAGACCTTGCGCACCGCGCGAAGATTTCCCGCAATTACGTGAGCTTGCTCGAACTTGACGAGAAGTCGCCGACGCTCGAGACGCTCGACCGCATCTGTAAGGCCATGAACATCCGTGTGTCCGTGCTGATCGCCCGCTGGGAACGCCGCCGTACCACACAAAAATCTCCCGCCACGCGACGCCCGCATCGGCCGACCATCCGTCTCGACTGAAATTCCCCCGCAACCCTCACCCCCACCCGTCCTCCCCTCTCCACACCCCATCAAAACACCTACACCCATCCCCGCAACCCCAGGCGCGCACAATTTGGCGCGCCGCGGATTCCTACAAACCCAAAAATTCCCTCCCCAACCCCCACCCCCACAACCCCTTACCCCGAATTTCGCAAAGCTGTGTGCGCACAAAGTGGGCGCACCATCCTTCTATAGAGGAGCACTGCGCCATGACACCACCACTCCCAATCCAGCCACCCCCGCATTCCCAACGGCCAATTACCAGTTACCAATTACCGTCCCCACCCTGTGTCAAATTCCCCCAAAAACCTCATACACAAGCACAAAAACCTCACATTTGCAAAAACACAACGGCAAAAACCCAACGTTTTTTGCAAAACACCCCCGATACATCGAAGAAAACCCCACCTCCTCCCACGCCATTTCCCAAAACCTTCACCAACTTTCAAAAAGAATTGAAATCTCCCGCCCCCCACACTCAGCACCCAGCACTCTGCACTCAGCACTCGACCCGCCCCCATTTACTATTCCCAATCCCCTACTTACTATTCTCCCGATGTCCGACGAACCCTTCCAGCAAGACCCCGCAGACGATATCCAGCCCCATATCGTCAAGCCCCTCCACCCCGCCGCGCCCGCAAAAGCCGCCAGCACCCCCCTGGGCCCCGGCCCCATCGCCATCATCTCCGACATCCACGCCAACCTCGAAGCCCTCTCCGCCGTCCTCGCCGATATCGACGCCCGCAACATCAAACGCATCGTCTGCCTCGGCGACGTCGTCGGCTATGGCCCCAACCCCCTCGAATGCATCGACCTCGTCATCGACCGCTGCGAATTCTCCCTCATGGGCAACCACGATTTCGCCATCTTCTTCGAACCCCACAACTTCAACACCGCCGCCGAAAACGCCGCCTTCTGGACCCGCGCCCAGTTCGAAAACGACCCCGACATCGAACGCCGCAACCGCCGCTGGCAATACCTCGGCTCCATGCCCACCCGCATGCACAACGACCGCTTCGTGTGCTTCCACGCCTCCCCGCGCCGCCCGATCAACGAATACGTCTTCCCCAACGACATCTACGAAGCCCCGCAAAAAATGGCCGCCCTCTTCGACCGCATCGACCGTACCTGCTTCCTCGGCCACACCCACGTCCCCGGCGTCTTCGTGCCCGACCCCGATTTCTACGCCCCCGAAGAAATCGGCCAACGCCACCAGATCACCGACGAAACCGTCATGGTCAACGTCGGCTCCGTCGGCCAGCCGCGCGACAAAAACCCCGACTCCTCCTACGCCATCCTCCACGACCCCACCGACGCCGACCCCAAAGGCGCCATCGAATTCGTGCGCCTCCCCTACGACGTGCAAACCACCGTCGCCAAAATCAAAGCCATCGACGCCCTCGACAACTTCCTGGGCACCCGCCTCCTCGACGGAAGATAACCCGCCTCCCACGCGCGGGGGTTATATGCAACCACTCGACTACGACCGCCTCCCCGCCAAACGCCGGCACATCACCGCGGAAATCCTCTCCCTGTTCATGCTCCCGCTCTTTCTGATCGACGCAGCCGTCCTGTTCCTCCCCGATATGCCATGGAGCTTTTATCAGCCTCTCTCGACCATCGCAGCGTTCGGAGTCTTTGTCGGCATCGCCGCCGTTTTTTGCGCGGTGTTGCCCTGGATAGCCAATGGTGAGCGGATTTACATCGTAGTCGCAGGCATTCTGCTGGTGGTGGTCAGCGGGTGCGTGTCGCTGACTGCCCACGGATGAATGATGACGATTTCCAAGCCGCCCTACACCACCTCCCCGCCCCAGCTCGCCGGATCGACATCCATCACCGTCTGCGAGAAGGTCCACCGATGCCCGCCAGGATCCTCCACGCTGTATTGCCGCTCCCCATACGCATGCGACTCCGGCACGCGCAACACCTTCGCCCCAAAGCGCACCGCCCGTTCATGATGCGCATCCACATCCGCAACCCGCACCAGCACCGAATGCCCGCCGAGCGTTTCTCCGCGGCGCTCCGCCGCCACGATCCAGCCTTCGCCCGCCCCTTCGCCGATCGACAATTGGATGCGATGATTCGCAATCCGCAGTCGCTCGCGAAAGCCAAACGCCGCACAAAGCCACGCCGCCGCCGCACGCACATCCGCATACTCCAGCACCGGAATCACCGCATCCGCCGGCGCCGACCGATTGGTTATCATGCAGGCGTCTCCATGGAAAAACCTGAATTCTTCCGCGCAATGCTTACCCAGGTTGCAGCCACGATTCTACCCGCCCACCGCTTCACCGCCCGCGCGCCTCTTTCTTTTGATGAGCTGACAGGGGTATTTTCGTTTGCCTTGCATCAACGCCGTGCTAAAGTCCGATGAGGGATCATGCCGCACCGGACCGGTCCGGAACGCCCCCCCCGGCAAGTGCTCACGCACGATCACGCAAGAGGTTCCGTGACTTCCGCCGTTCCCGCAATTTCACTTCCCCGCACCGCTGAGCGCGACCCGCGCGATCCGCGCTCCCTGCGCCGCAAACGCCTCTGGCGCCAGCTCCGCGATTACACCATGCTGCGCATCCAGTTCGCCAACCTCTGGATTCGCCGTGGCCTGGGACTCGTTCAGCCACGCACCCTCGATCCCGCCCTCCTCCAGCACGGCCTCACGTTCGTGCTGCCGGGAATCGAATCCGAATCGGTCTTCACCTACGGAATGTGCGACGGCCTCCTCGACGGCGGCGTGCAGGGACAAATCCGCGTCTTCAACTGGGGCCTGCCCTTCCCCGGCGGTTACCTGGCCAACCTGACGCGCATCGACCGCAACCGCCGCCGGGCGCGCGATCTCGCCCAGCAGATCATCGCCTACCAGGACGCCTTCCCCGGCCGCCCCGTGCATCTCGTCGCGCAGTCCGGCGGAGCGGGCGTCGCCGTCTTCGCCGCCGAAGCCTTGCCGGAGGGACGGACGATCGACGGCGTCGTGCTGCTGGGCGGCGCGCTCTCCCCAACCTACAACCTCGCCCCCGCGTTGCGGCGCACCCGCAAAGGCCTGCTGAATTCCTACTCCTGCCGCGACACCATCATTTTGAACTGGGGCACGCGCTTGTTCGGCACGACCGACCGCCAATTCACGCGCGCCGCCGGCTGCACCGGATTCCGCGAGCCGGCGGACCTGCACGAAACGGAACGCCGGCTCTATCGCGAAAAGCTGCACCAGTTGCCATGGTGCGAGGAGATGGCCGAGACCTGCCACCACTGGGGCGGCCACATCGCCAGCGGCGGCGAACTGTTTTTAAGCAAGCACATCGCGCCGTGGATCAAGACGGAAGCGTAGTTCAAGGGAGAAGGATTGAATCGGCGGCGCGATGTCGATAGATTTTCCTCAGTATCATGGAATAGCGAGGAGGAGGTACTATGCGAAAGCTGTACACGGCTCCGTTGATCGCCGCCGTTCTGGCCGCCTGTGCCTCCGTTCGGGCGGCGGAGGTGAGCGTCACGTGGGCTCCGCCGGGGAATGAGAACGACTGGACCGACTCCGCGGCATGGGGCCTCGCCTCGGGCTATCCCGACAACGATCATCCGCCGGGAACAACCTATGCGGTGACGCTCAAGGGCGCCACGACGATTAACGGGATCAGCCCGACGATCGACAGCCTGATCTTCCACGGCGCCCTGACAGGTACCGGCGAACTCACGGTCAACGGACCCATCACCTGGAAGGGCGGTGACTTGGGCCTGGTCGGCGGAGTGACCGTGGATGGCGGCACCATCCAATGGGAATTCGGCTATGCCAACGCGCTGAGCGATTCGATGACCAATGCCGCCGGAGGAACGCTGACGATCGGGCCGGCGGACGACACAACCATGCTGGCCCTGCAATCCGGCGCGACGTTGGTCAACAACGGAACGGTCGTGTTGCAGACCGGAACGGTCACGCTTGGCGGCAGCGCGCCGGCATCAGCAGCCTCGTTCGTCAACAACGGCACGCTGGTGGTGCAGGATCACGACGGACCATCCGCGGCGCTGGCGAACTCCATTGATGGCGGATACGGAACTTTCCAGAACGACGGCGTCGTGGACGTTCAGACGGGCACCTTCGACGTGGAGGTGAACCCGGCGGCGGCGACGCCCGGCGCCTTCAATGTCTCCGCCGGCGCGACGCTGGTTCTCGGTCAGCCTCATATGTTTGCTTCGACGGCACAACTCACGGGTGCGGGGTTGATCGACTTGGCCGCTGCTTCCCTGACCAATGTGTATGAATTTGAGGGCCCCATCAACTTCGGCGGCACGCTTTCGACCAGCGGGCCGCTGCAATTCGACGATGCCGCAACCGTCGCAAACTTGAACGCGGGGAGTTACACGCAGATTTCCGGCGCGGGAAGCCTCACCCTCACCGGCGTGTCCAAGCTCGATATTTTCACCAGTACCCTTCATTCATTTACTTTCGGAGGGACCACGACGCTGACCGCCAGCGCCGGCGGAAGCACTTTCGACGGCACGGCGGCGGCCATCGCCAGTGGCGGCACGGTGACGATGCAGGGAATTGTCTACCTTAAAAATCACGCGACGTTCACCAACAACGGCGTTCTGACGGGATACAACCCCATCTTTGAGGGCTCCGTCACGGCGTTCGGAGCATCCGGAACATTCACCAACAATGGCATCATCAATGCATCGTTCAGCAGCGATGCTTACGTCACCTTCAATAACAACGGAACGCTCATTCTCGGCAATCAGTCCGCCATCTACGGGCCCGGGACCGATGGGCCAAACTCCTACATCCATAATCGCAATGGGTTGCTCTCCCTCACTGCTATCCACCCCTTCCTCGCCGGCACTCTGCAAACCGACGGTTACGTGCAAGTTTCACTGCCAACCGGTTCCTCCACCACCCTCGGCTCGGGCCTGACCTTCAAACACATCGGCACCCTCGATGTGTACCAGGGCACGCTCATCCTCGCCGCGGCGCAGGACCCCGCCACGACCGGTCTCTTCCAGGTGGACGCCGCCGGCATCCTCGATTTCGCCGCCTCGTACGATTTCTCGATGATTCCGACGCTCACCGGCTCGGGCACCGTGATCGTCGATCCGGGCGTGACGCTCACCGTGCCCGAGGATGTCGATTTCACCGGCACCATCGAGGTAAACGGAACCCTCGTGATCGCCCCTCCGCGCGATCCCAATGCCAGCCCCGACGAGCTCATGCGCTTCTCCGTGATCCAATCAGCCGTCCCCGAACCCGCATCCTTCACCCTGCTGGCGCTGGGCGCCGGCGTACTGATCCGCCGGCGAAAGACGCGCCGCGGATGAACGGCGATTTACATACTTATATAATTTACATATATAAATAATAAAATGGTTTCCCGGCCCCTTCAGGGATTCCGCATCGCCATCGGGCTCTGTGTCCTCTGTGGCTCCCCTCACCCCGCTATCCCTTATACGGTTTCCATGTGAAATTCGCGCCAGTGGAACCCGGCCCAAGGGCCGGGGCTAAACTTATTTCAGCACAAGAATCAATTGAGTTCCGTATTACCTCCATTTTCACAAAGCTGTGTGCGCACAAAGGGGGCGCAGTCTCCTTCTATAGAGGAGCACCGCGCCGGAAAAATCTTCGTGGTCCTTCATCTCTTCGTGACTTCATGTTTCCGCCGCCGTCCGGGGGCAGGGCAGGGACGGTGTATCGAAAAAACCGGAAATCCTGGAAATCACCGACGAAAGCCCCATCCCGCGCGGAAATCACCGTCAGAAACTGCCCCTTTTTCCCCAAGCCCCTGGAAATCACCGGGAAAAAACCACCTCTTCCCCCCCGCACTCGCCCCTTCCGCCCAGCCCCCTTCACCTTTACCATGCCCGCATCACCTCTTTCCTTTCCAAACCGAGGCTTGCCATGACGAGAACCTTCCTCCTCTTCACCGCCGCCCTTCTCGCCGGGGCGCCCCTGTCCACGGCGCTATTCGCCGACCAGCTCGCCCTCACCGATGCCGGCGCCCAGAACCTCGCGCCGTCCGCCCACGCCACCAGCGCCGGGATCACCGCCGATGTCCCGGCCAGAATCCTGCTCAACCTCGCCGGCCATGCCACCCGCTTCACCGCCTCCTTCGCGATCGATCCCGATTCTCCCGACGCCTCCGCCGCCATCGCCGTCACCGCCGATGGCCGCCGCCTCACGATCGCCCCCGTCCCGCCCGCCGCCGGCGCCCCAGCCCGCTCCAACCGCCGGTTCACACCCCCCATGCTCACCGTGCGCTCCGGCGCTCCCGCCTTCCCCGTCGACATCGACGTCTCGAACGTCCGCGTTCTGGTCATCGAAACCCTCCGCGCCGGCAACGCCCCCGCCCATGTCGACATCACCAACGCCGCCATCACCTACACGGGCGAAAAACCCCGGATCGCGCCGCCGCAGAAAGACGATCCGGTCATTCTCACCCCGCCCGCGCCCGCCACGCCCCGCATCAACGGCGCCGCCATCTTCGGCGTGCGTCCCACCCACCCCATCCTCTACACCATCGCCGCCACCGGCGACCGCCCCATGACGTTCTCCGCCGACAACCTCCCCCAAGGCGCCTCCCTCGATCCCGCCACCGGCATGATTTCCGGCGCCGTCACCGCCCCCGGCCAATACAAAATCACCCTCCACGCCAAAAATGCCAAAGGCGAAACCGCCCGCCCCTTCACACTCGCCGTCGGAGACCAGATCGCCCTCACCCCCCAGCTCGGCTGGAATTCCTGGAACTGCTTCGGCTCCTCCGTCACCGCCGACAAAGTCAAAGCCGCCGCCGACGCCATGGTTTCCTCCGGCCTCATCAACCACGGTTTTACTTACGTGAACATCGACGACTTCTGGGAGAAAAACGAACGCATGGCCGCCCGCGACGACACCATGAAAGGCGACCCGCGCGACAAAGACGGCAACATCCTCCCCAACGCCCGCTTCCCCGACATGAAAGCCCTGACCGATTACATCCACGCCAAAGGCCTCAAGGCCGGCCTTTACTCCTCCCCCGGCCCCACCACCTGCGGCGGCTGCACCGGCTCCTATCAGCACGAAGCCCAGGATGTCCACTCCTGGGACAAGTGGGGCTTCGACTACATCAAATACGACCTTTGCTCCTATACCCGCACCCCCGAAGGCCGGGCCCACCCGCCGGGCGCCTCGCCGGAAAACGCTAAAATGCCCTACGCGATCCTCGGCGAGGCCCTCAAAAAAACCGACCGCGACATCTTCTACTCCCTCTGCCAGTACGGGCAGCAGGATGTCGGCGCATGGGCCCCGAGCGTCGGCGGCAACTCGTGGCGCACCACCGGCGACATCTCGGCACGCTGGGCCAGCCTCACGGGCATCATCGATCAGCAGGTCGGACGCGAAAAATACGCCGGGCCCGGGCACTGGAACGACCCCGACATGCTCGTCGTGGGAAAGACCGCGATCGGTTCGGGCAATAATCCGACCCAGGGCCTGACGCCCAACGAAATGTATACCCACATCTCGATGTGGTGCCTCCTCGACGCGCCGCTCCTCATCGGCTGCGACATGACCAAAATGGACCCCTTCACCACCTCGCTGCTCTCCAACGACGAAGTCCTCGCCGTCAACCAGGACCCGCTGGGCCGGCAAGCCTCCCGCATTCTCGTGGACCAAGACATCCAGGTCTGGGCGAAGGACCTTGCCGACGGTTCCAAAGCCGTCGGCATCTTCAACCGTTCCGAACTCGAACAGCCCTACACCCTCAAATTTGCCGACATCAAACTCACCGGCGTCTCCACCGTCCGCGATCTGTGGCGCCAACAGAACGTGCAACTGACCGCCGTCATCGACGGCGAGATGCAGCCTCCCGATTCCGTCACCCAATCCATCCCGCGCCACGGCGTTGTGCTGCTGAAAATCACCCCCCATGGGTAAATGAACGGAACGCTCCATCAGCCCGGCCGCATTCATTCTCACACCCGCCGCCGCAGCGCCCGCGGCGTCCACCCCATCAGGCGAGCCATTCTTCGATGGGTTTGGCGGTGCGGCGGAAGTCGCGCGTGGGCAGGTGCACGGTGCCCCAGGCTTCGGAGCGGGGCCGCATCAGTTCCCGGTACGCCGCCAGCTCAATCGCGAGCATGCCGTACCATTTGCCGCCAAAGTTGAACATGTCCGGCAGCGGCGATTCTTCGAGCCGGCCCGGCCAGTGATAGACGAACAGAAACAGCGCGGAGAAACCCGCTCCGAAGATGTCCTGCCATTGGCGGAGATCGTCGATGTCCTCGCGGGTGACCCAGTTCTGGAGGGAAGGAGCGCGGCCGGAGGCGGCGGCGAGCTTGCGGCCTTTGACGTCGACCAGCAGGTTCTTGCCTTCCGGGCGGTACACGACGAAGTCAAAGGATTTGAGCTTCGCGCCGGCGAAGAGCGCTTTTTTGGCTTCGTCCACGGCGATGTAGGGAAGCCCCTTGCGGCGGAGGAAGTCCTCGAACGCCGCTTCGTAGTGCGCCACCGGCTTGGTCCGCGGTCCCATGCAGGCTTCTCCCGGAGTCTTGCCCCAAAAGTCAGCGTTGGTCGAGCGGGACGTAATGTTTGCCGACCGGGCCGGTGTAAATCTGCCGGGGCCGGGCGATGCGCGAGGTGGGATCTTCGTTCTGTTCTTTCCAGTGGGCGATCCAGCCGGGGAGGCGTCCGATGGCGAACATGACGGTGAACATGCTGGTGGGGATGCCCATGGCCCGCATGATGATGCCGCTGTAGAAATCGACGTTGGGATAGAGCTTGCGGGCGACGAAGTAGTCATCCTTGAGGGCCTGCTCTTCGAGGCGGCGGGCGATATCGAGAAGAGGATCTTTGACGTTGAGTTTGGTGAGGACGCGGTCGGAGATGCCCTGGAGCATTTTGGCGCGGGGGTCGTAATTTTTATACACGCGGTGGCCAAAACCCATGAGGCGGACGCCGGAGCCTTTTTGCTTGGCGAGCTCGATGTATTTGTCAGCGGTGAGGCCGCCCTTGTGGATTTGTTCGAGCATTTCGAGGACTTCGACATTGGCCCCGCCGTGGAGGGGGCCCCAGAGGGCGCAGACGCCGGCGGAGACGGAGGCAAAGAGATTGGCCTTGCTGCTGCCGACCATGCGGACGGTGGAGGTGGAGCAGTTTTGTTCGTGATCGGCGTGGAGAACGAAGATCAGGTTCAGCGCTTTTTCGATTTCCGGATCGACCATGTGCTGGTCGTGGGGCATCGAGAACATCATGTGGAGGAGGTTGGCGCAGTAGCGGAGCTTGGGGTCGGCGTACATGTAGGGCAGGCCGTGGAGGCGGCGGTAGATGAACGCGGCGATGGTGCGGATTTTGGAGATCAGGCGGGCGGCGGCTTCCTCGAAAAGCTCGTCGCCTTTGAGCGAGTGCATCTCGGCGTGGAAGCAGCCCAGCGTGTTGATCATCGCCGAAAGCATGGCCATGGGCGGAGCATCGGCGGGGAAGCCTTCGAAGTGGTGCTTCATCGCTTCGTGGAGGTGGGCGTTGGCGGTGAGGCGGGCGCGAAAGCGGGTGGATTCTTCCTTGTTGGGAAGGCGGCCGAAGATGAGGAGCCAGGCGACTTCGATGAAGTCCGGGTTGGTTGCGAATTCCTCGATGGGAATGCCGCGGTAATGGAGGATGCCCTTGTCGCCGTCGATGAAGGTGATGGCGGACTGGCAGGAGCCGGTGTCGCCGAAGCCGGGGTCGAGGGTAATGAGGCCGGTGTCAGCGCGGAGCTTGGTGATATCGAAGCCCTTTTCGCCCTCGGTGCCCACGACGAGAGGCAGGTCGAGCGTCTTGCCATCGACGACGAGTTGGACGGAGTTGGCCATGGCGGGCAAAGTCCTTATGAGAATCCGACAAGTCCTGTACTTAACGCAGCGGGGGGTTTCGCACAAGTCAGCGTGGCGGGAAAGGCGCGGATTTTGCGGCGCGGGAGGTCTTGGGCGGGCGGGTTTGGGGGATTCAGGCGGGGCGCGGGGAGTTGAGCACGAAGTATTGCAGGGCGATGCCCACGGCGTCGGCGTCGTTCGAGGGAACGATGGCGTGCGCGATCTGCTTGGCGGCGTCCCAGGCGTTCTCGGGAGCGAGCGCGAGGCCGGCCCATTCGAGCATCTGGATGTCGTTGGGAGCGTCCCCAATGGCCATGACGTCGGCGGGGGCGATGCCGAGGCTCGCGGCGACTTTGGCCAGACCGCCGGCTTTGGTGATGGCGGGATTCATGATCTGAAGGAGGTGCGGATCGGAGCGGGTCTGCGAGATCACGTTGCCGAAGCGCTCGACGGCGGCGAGTTCGATGTCGGCGATCCAGGCGGGATCGCCCAGGAGCATGAGCTTGGTGATGGGGACGGTCAGAAACGCTTCGATGGGGCCGACGAAATCGGGGGTGAAGTGCTTGGAGGTTTCGGTCATGTATTCGGGGACGTCGGAGGTGTGGTCGGTGTACCACTTGTCGAGGATTTCCACGGAGACGAGCATTTCGGGATAGCGTTTGCGGGCCCAGTGGATGACTTTGCGGGCGACGGCGACGTCGAGGGGGGTATGCTCAATGACGCGTTTCTGGGATTCATTCCAGATAAGGGCGCCGTTGTAGTTGACGGTGGGCGTGGTGAGCTTGAGGGCGTCGTAGTAGCCGCGGACGGAGCGCGGGGGGCGGGCGGTGGCGAGCACGACGTGGACGCCTTTTGCAACAGCGGCGCGCAGCGCGGTGTGGGTGCGCCGGGTGATGGATTTGCGGGAGGTGAGCAGGGTGCCGTCGAGATCGATGGCCACCATGCGGATGGGGTTGCGGCGCGGAGGGAAGGGGCGGCCACCGGGGGAAATGAGGGGGGCGGTGCCGGGGTTGGTCATGGGGGCACGGCAAAAAGGTGGAGGCGATGGGTCGGCGGGCGCGCTCTCGGGGCGCGCCGGCCGGAGGAGCCCGGGGCTCAGGCGTAGAGGTGGGGGTAGTTCTTGACGCCCCAACCTTTGACGCGGCCTTTGGAGGGTTTGCGGCCTTTGTTGGCACGCTTCGAACGCCAGCGCAGGCGGTGGTTATTTCCCGGACGAGCCATGGTGATGCCTTTCGGTAAGTCGAGCGGGGTATGGTAGCAAACGGGCTGAGGTGCCGCAATGCGCGGCGCGGGGAAGTTGGAGGGGCGGGGTGGCATCGGCGTCCCGCCGATGTTCTGAAGGGCGATGGGTCCAGGCAAGCGGGATGCTCGCGGCATGGGTTATTCGTAGCGGAGGGCTTCGATGGGGTCGAGTTTGGAGGCGCGGAGGGCGGGGTACCAGCCGAAGAAGATGCCGACGGCGACGGCGAAGCCCAGGGAGAGGGCGACGCTGCCTGGGGTGACGACGAGGGTGATGCTGGATTGGGCGGCGGAGATGCCGCGGGCGGTGAGCCAGCCGAGGGAGGCTCCGATGATGCCGCCGAGTCCGGACATGACGACGGCTTCGATGATGAACTGGCGGAGGATGTCGCGGCGTTTGGCGCCGACGGCTTTGCGGACGCCGATTTCGCGGGTGCGTTCGACGACGGTGACGAGCATGATGTTCATGACGCCAATGCCGCCGACCAGGAGGGAAATGCCCGCGATGCCGCCGAGGAGGAGCGAGAGGATGGTGCTGATGGTGCCGGTGGCGTTGAGGATTTCGGCCATGTTGCGGACGTTGAAATCGTTGTCGGCGTCATCGGCGAGGTGATGGCGTTTGCGGAGGAGGAGGGTGACCTTGGTTTGCAGGTTGTCAAGTTCGGACTGGTTGCGGGCGCTCAGGTCGACTTCGGCGAGGTAATCGACGCCGAGGACCTGGGTCATGGCGGTGGTGAAGGGGATGATGATCTGGTCGTCGGGGTTGAACCAGCCCTGGTCGCCCTTGGACTCCAGGACGCCGACGACGAGGTACTGGACGCCCTGGACGTCGATGGATTTGCCCGGGGCATTGAGGTAATCGTCGCCGAAGAGATTTTTGGCGGTGGTGGGGCCGATGACGGCGACGCGGGCGTTGGCGTCGCAGTCGGCATCGGTGAGGGGCCGACCGCGGTCGATGAGGAAGTCGCGGATGCTGAAATAGGTGGGAGCGGTGCCCAGGAGGCTGGAGCGGGTATTTTTGTTGGCGTATTTGGCCTGGACCGATCCGCGGACGACGGGGGCGACGCGGGAGGCTTCGGGGATGGAGAGCATGGCGAAGGCGTCGCCGACCTTGAGGTTCTGCTGGGAGCCGGTGATGACGCCGCCGGTGCCGCGCTGTCCGGGGGTGACCATGACGACGTTGGTGCCGAGAGAGGATATCTGGTCGACGATTTTCTTTTGGGCGCCCACGGCCAGGGAGAGCGCGGAGATGACGGACCAGACGCCGATGATGATGCCGAGCATGGCCAGGAGGGAGCGCAGCTTATTGGCCATGAGGCTGCGAAGGGAGACGACGATGATGGTGTAGAACATCATGGGGGCGAAGGGAAAACTCAAAACGCAGAATTCAAAACGCAAAACGAGCAACGGAGCGGGAGGCAACGCATACTGCGGTTAGCGTGGGGGGCCGTTGGGATTGCTCTTCCAGCGGGTGGGGAGTTCGGCGGTGGTGAGCATGATGCGGTCGCCTTCGGAGAGGCCGGAGAGGACCTGTGCGGTGTCGGTGCCTTCGAGGCCGAGCTTCACTTCCCTGCGTTGTCCGGCGGTGGTGGTGACGAAGGTTTTGTCGCCCTCGCGGTCGACGGCCATTTCAGGGATTTCAAGCGTGTCGGGGGCGGTGGCTTCGATGATGGTGACGGTGCCGGTCATTTCAGGCTGGAGGAGGTCCTTGTGATCGTCGAGGACTTCGACCTTGACTTCGAAGGTGACGACGTTGTTGGTGTTGACGCCCTTGGTGGCCTTGCGGACGACTTTGCCGTCGAAGACGCGGTTGGGGAAGCTGGCGACCTTGATGCGTGCGGACTGGCCGACCTCGACTTCGCCGATGTCGCTTTCGTCGACGGTGGCGGTCATGAAGATGTGGGAGAGGTCGGAGAGGGTCATTATCGTCGTGCCGCCGGAGAAGCCGCCGATGCCGGAGGCGACGATGGTTCCTTTCTGGACGGAGAGAGCGGAGACGGTGCCGTCGATGGGGGCGGTGACTTTGGTGTATCCGAGCTGTTGCTGGGCGGTTTTGAGGTTGATCTGGCTGGATTGAAGCTGGGCGTCGGCCATCTTCACATCCTGCTCTTTGAACTGGAGGTCGATTTCCTGCTGTTTGAGCTGCTCGATGGCGATTTCGGCCTGGCGCTGGGCGGCCTGGGTCTGGGCCAGCGTGGTCTGCTCGGTTTCGAGGTCTTCCTTGGAGGAGAGCTTCTGGTCGAAAAGCTGCTGCTGGCGGGTGGCTTTGAGCTGCTCGTTGGCGGCTTTTACTTTGGCGGAGGCGAGGTTGGCTTCGTCGAGCTCGCGCGTGGTTTGGAGGTTTTCGCGGGCTTCATCGAGGGTGAACTGCGCCTGGGCGAGCTTGGCCTGCGATACCTCGACGGCGACCTGGGCGGCATCGACGGCAAGCTGCTCGTCGGTGGGGTCGAGCTCGCAGAGCAGGTCGCCTTTTTTGACTTTGTCGCTGATGTCGTAGGGAAGGGTCTGGACTTCGCCGCTGGCCTGGCATTTGATGTCGACCTCGAGGTTGGCGACGACCTTGCCGGCGGATTCGACGGACTTTTCCACGGTGCCGCGCTTGACGGTGGCGGTTTCCATGGGGTCGATGGCGGCCTTGCCGGCGGTGGCGATGCGATGCAGCCAGCCCAGGGCGAGCAATCCCACAATGATGACGATGACCAGGATCGAAAGCACCGGCACCCAGGCGCGGGCGGCGGAACGGTTTGGGGGATTGTCCATGCGGGAGCCTCGGAGAGTGCAAAGGGGAACCCCGGGCCGGGAGGCGGGGTGAGCGCGGCGGCTGTCAAAGCGTCCCCCTATCGTAGGCGAAAAGCGTGGGCGATCCCAAACGGTCGTGGGGGTGATCGGTGTTTTCGGGTGATTTGGGGGGGAGGCCGCGGGCGCGGGGGCGTGCCGCGGGAGGGTTGGCGCGCGGGTCAGGGTTTGGGCGGGCCGGAGGAGGGGCCGGCGGCGGGCGGGGCGGCGGGGACGGTGGCGGCGGAGGATTTGTGACCGTAATAGGCGGGTCCGGCGGGTTGGGGCTTGCGGAGGTTGAGAGTGGGGACGACGTTACCTTCCCATTGCTGGAGGGTGATGTCGTAGATGACGGGGGTATTGGGGGGGAGCTTTCCGGGGATGCCTTTTTCGCCGTAGGCGAGGTCGGCGGGGATCCACCACTTGCGTTCGCCATCGCGTTGCATGCCGTAGACTGCGATATTGAGGCCCTCGGGGACGGAACTGGAACCGAGGCGGAAGCCATAGGGATGACCCGCCTTGGTTTGGTCGAAGAGTTCGCCGGTGAGGGCGTTGTAGGCTTTGTAGAAAATGAAGACGGTTTGGCCTGGGCCGGGTTCGAGGGAGGCGCCGTTTTTGATGTTCTGGTAGGCCATGCCGTTGGGGTAGGCGGCCCAGAGTTGTCCGTCAGGCATTTTGGTGACGACGCCAAAGCCGATGAGCGGGGGGATGGGCAAGATGTCGGCGTTGGAGGGTTCGGTCAGTGCGGGGAGGGTGGACCCGGGGACGGTGGTGGCGTCGACGAGGGCGCCGGGCAGGGTGGCGGCCTGTGTGGCGCCGGCGGGGACGGGCTTGGGGCCGCCCGATGCGGAGTTGCCGCAGGCGGGCAGGAGGCAGGGGACGGCGGCAAGGAGGAAGACGTGGAGGGCGAGAGCGCCGGGTGCGCGCATGGAAGAAACTCCTGAGTCGTGAAAATTCCGGAAGTGCTACTGTAACCGGAAAACGTCGACCTGGTCTTCACCGCCGGGGGCGGTGGAGGGTCCTTGCCCCGCGTGGCGGTCGGGGACCGGGCCGTCTATACCATAGAACGTCCATGGATCGGGAAGGTTCGGTGTGAATTTGCGTAAAGCGTCGGGGGCGCGGTGGTCGCCGTCGGAGGCGTGGATGGGGTCGTTCGTGATGTAGAAAATGCCGGCGTTGGGGGGGATGTAGACGGGCCGCTGGGGGAGGAAGAGCCATTTGTCGGGGCGGAGCCAGTAGACGTGATCGGGTGCGGAGGGGGCGGCTGGGGCGGAGGATGGGGCGGGGGAGGGCTGGGTGTCGGGGATCAGGAGGGGTTCTTCGGTGCGGCTGGTGAAGTAGACGTGGACGTTGGGGAGCGGGGAGAGGTAGACCCAGGCGGCATCGGCGGGGAGACCCCAGGCGGTGTCGGTGATGACGACGATGGGGGCGTGGGATTCGCGGGCGACGCGCTGGAGGGCGTGGATGGCGCCCATGGCGGCCTGGCCGGAGGTCCAGCCGGTGAGGTACTGGTAGCGGTCGCGCGGGGTGAGGGTTTGATGGGCCCAGGAGTTGATCTGGCGGCCGATGTCGCGGAAGGGCAGGAAGAGGAGGCCGGCGAGGAGGATCGGGGTGAGCGTCCAGCCGATGGGGGCGGCGGCGCGGGGGAGGGAGAAGGCGAGGGAGAGGAGGTCGGCGACGAGCCAGGCGGCGGGGATGAGGAGGATGACGGCGCCGGCGAGGATATAACGGGAGTAGACGACGTTGCCCAGGAAGATGATGGGGCCGAGCATGACCAGGAGCCAGAGGAGGACAAGCGCGAGGAGGGGCCATTGGCCGCGGAGGGCGAGCCAGAGGAGTCCGAGGAGGCCGGCGATGTAGAGCGGCGGGGTGAGATAGAGCCATAGCCAGCCGGGAGAGGAGCGTCCGCGGGCATCGGTGAAGGTCGGGAGGAAGGTTTGGGCGGCGTTGCGCTGGGCGATGGCGAGGTGGTTGTCGGCTTGGCTGAATTGGTCCTGGTAGAGGATGCGCTGGCGGATGATGTTCCAGGAGCTGACGGTGACGGCGGGGGGCGCTTCGGCCTGGGCGTCGTGGACGTATTGGGGAAGCTGGGCGACGAGGTAAGGGGCCCAGAGGGCGGCGGCGAGGAGGGCGGCGAGGAGGAACTGGAGGAGGGTGCGAAGGAGATGCCGTGGGGCGGCGGCGCGAAGAGCGGCGATGCATGCCGCGGCAATGGGGAAGGCCCAGAGGGTGTAGCTGAGGCCCTGGCGGGTGAGCATGGTCAGGCCCATGAGGAGGCCCAGAAGGATAGCCAGGAGCCAACTGCGGCGGGCGGCGTGCGGCGAATTTGCGAAGGCGAGGCGCGCCCAGGCGAGGGCGGCCCAGACGGCGAGGAACATCTCGGCGACGAAGAGGGCGTCGGCGGTGGCGAGGCGCTGGTAAAAGGCGAGGAAGGGGCAGAAGATCAGGAAGATGGCGGCCAGCGCGCCGGCGGCGCGGCCGGAGGAGGGGATGCCCAGGCGCGTGGTGCGGCGCAGGAGTCCGAGCTCGACGCAGGCGCCCATGGCGGCGGGGATGGTGATGACGGCGGCGGCGACGGAAAGGGCCCGGGCGGCGGAGAGGGGATCGGCGGTCCAGTTGAAGAGGGCGGCAATCAGCCAGAAGTGGAACGGGGGCTTGGGATCGGCAAGGCTGACCCAGAGGTGTCCCTGGCGAATGAGCTGCGCCCAGCGGAGGTAGATGGCCTCATCGCCGAAGATGGGCATGGCCATGAGGTTCTGGATGCGGAAGAGGAGGCAGACGAGCGCGAGGATGACGGCCAGCGCGATGGTGGCGCCGGGGGGCGCGGGGGCGGAGGCGTCGTTGGCTTCGCGGCGGAGGCGGGCTTCGGCGCCGGGTTCAAAACGGGGAGGAATCATGGTGGTGGGATCATAGCGAGGCGGCGCGGCGGCGGCGCGGGCCTGGGCGGCAGAGCGGGGCGGAAAATGGGGACTGGCCGGCTGACGTTTGGCGGCTACGATGGTCCGTTGAAGGGAATTGTGCCGCGATCGTCCCGGATGGCGGCAGGGATGGAGCATCGCGAGGCATGAATCCGGCGATTGGGTCAGTGACGGGCGAGGCGTCGGGGGTGCTGTTGATGCTGCTGCTGATGGGGACGGGGTCGGCGGTCATCGGCTACATCATCGCGGCGGACAAGAAGCGGTACCTGGCGCGGTATGACCTGGCGGGGTGGCGGGACGCATCATATCTGCGGGCGTTGCCGAACTTTTTGCAGGCGGTGCACGATGCACGGCGCCGGTCGGCGTGGCCGGGGCGATTGAACGCGGTGGCGGCGGCGTGGTTTGGGTTTCGGATGAGGGGGATCGTCGAAGCGCGGCCGGCGCTGAGGCGGCAGCGGTTTTTGCAGAATCACCTGGCGTTGCAGGGATTGATCGAAATCCATCGGCCGTTCATTGATGACGTGCTGCTCGCGGAGCATTTGCGGATCGTGACGCTGGCGGTGCGCGCGATGGAAGATACGGCGGATCGGGACCGGATGCTGGCATTTTGCGAGCGGGCGAAAGACCAGCGGGCGGCGTTTGCCGAATCGCTGTGCGCGTACGATCGGCAGGTGCTGGCGGAATTGCGACGGCGGGGATTTTTTGCGACGTTGCGGGTAGCACATGCGATTTTCCAGGAGCATGGGTTTTCGCTGATGCCGGAGTTGTCGGCGCTGCGCAGGTTCGAGACGCTGGCGCCGGCGGAGATGGTGCAGGAACTGCCGGCGGTGGCGAAGCTGCGGCGGAGAGGGCGGGAGAGGAGGAAGATGGAGGGGGCGTGGTGATTGGTAACTGGTAACTGGTAATTGGCTGTCGCCGGGAAAGGGGCTGCCTTTTGCCGCGGCAGCCGATTACTAATTACCAGTTACCAGTTACCGGGCGTTGCCGCCGCAGTTCCGATAAAGCGTCCGGTGGTGGTGATAACGTATGGACATTGACCGATAAGGGGGAAAACCGCCCAACTTTTTGCGTGGGGGGGAAATGTATTTGACCTTTTGAGTGACGTTTTCGGCTGGCCGATGGACTGCGCATTGGCCAGCGCCGTACTCAGGAGGTTCGCTTATGGCCACCCGTGGAACTCGCACCCAGGCATCGCTCGCTCTGGAAAATCTGGAATCGCGGCTGAACCTGTCGACATTGTCGACGCTGATTCCCGCCGTGCCCGCGGCGACCAGCACGCCCCAGACGCGGGAAGTGAGCACGATGACGAACCGGCTGTACCGGCTGGATTCGTACACGGATGCGTCCTCGGGCACGGTGAGCTACGGCGCGTCGTTCAACAACACCCAGTATTCGCAGGCCCAGCGGTTCTTCGATCGGTTCCACCAGACGTTCAATAATTTCGTGCATCCGGACCCGACACCCACGCCGGCGCCTTCGCCCACGCCGACGCCCACCCCGACGCCGACGCCGACACCCACCCCGGACCCCACGCCGGCGCCCAGCCAGTTCTCCACCTCGCCGGTGACCATCACCCAGACCAACATGGGCTCGCTGATGCGGCTCACGATCACCGGAACGTCGGGCAATGACTCGATCCTGGTGACGCAATCGGGCGGCACGCTGATCGTCACGGCCAACGGGCACGTGAACACGGTGGCGGGGAACTTCGGGGAGCTGGCGGTCTACGGCCTGGGCGGGGACGACACGCTGGATGTGGCGGGGTCGGTGCAGGTGCAATCGCTGATTTATGGCGGCGCGGGGAGCAACCTGCTGACGGCCGCGGGACAGGCCAAGAGCTACATCGTGTCGATCGGGAACACCGGGACGGACGTGCTGACGGGCAACGGCTCGAACACGTCGTTCTGGGCGGACCCCGGCGACATTGTCAACGCGACCTCGGCTGAGAGCGCGCTGGGCGGAGTGCATAGAGTTGCGGCATTCTATCAACCGTTCACAAACAACACGGCCAGTTCGAGCTATATATCGACGTCCCTCGGCGGGCAGAACCTTCCGGACCCGACGGACTCGGGCACGACGCTGCGGCTGTCCAACCGGACGCTGTTCGGATCGGGCCCGCAGATGACGGACGTGAACCAGGGGCAGGTGGGCGATTGTTACTTCCTGTCGTCGATCCAGGCATTTGCGTACAAGACGCCGGGACGATTGGAGAACATGGCGGTGGATTTGGGAGATGGCACGTACGCGGTGCAGTTCGTGCGCGGCGGGGTGACATCGTACGTGCGGGTGGATGCGGACTTCCCGGCGGCGCCCTGGGGCGGCGAGTACTATGCGCACACGACCGGCAACGGGCCGATCTGGGCGCTGGTGATGGAGAAGGCGTACGCGTTCTATCGCACGGGCCAGAACACCTATGCGTCGCTGAACTCGGGGTGGACCGGCTCGGTCTACTCGGACCTGGGCGTGGCGAACACGACGTTTTCGACCTGGGGCAACCAGCAGAACCTGTACAACACGCTTTCGAACGCCACCGCGGCGCACGCGGTGACGATCATCACCAACCCGACGATTTCCGGCGGGGCGTCTCTGATCGGCAGCCACGCGTATACGGTCGTCAACGTGTACACCGACGCCAACGGCGTGGAATGGGCGACCCTGCGGAACCCATGGGGCTTCGACGGCATCGGCAACGACGGCAACACGGCTGACGGGCTGGTGCGGATCACGCTGGCGAACATCCAGTTGAATTGCTCGGCGGGATCGATCTCGCTGTAACCCGTACATAGCCACGAAAAACACGAACTCACGAAACATGATGGGAGTTGTCCACAAATTTGCACAAAGGCGCACAAATGGACTGTTGATCGCAGCACGCGCCTCCAGACGATAAAATCCAAGTATCCAAAAATGTTATGCTTGATGGGAAAAGCACGATACCCACAGCGCATTTGTGACGATTTGTGCAGATTTGTGGACGGGTTCGGCGTCGTTTCGTGTGTTTCGTGGCCATTTACGGCGGCATCACGTTTTGATGGCGACGCGGTGGTGGAAGGTTTGTTCAAACATGTCGGTTTTGTGGCGGGCGGCCCAGAGTTCGAGGGCGGCGTCGTGCTGCGCGTGGATACGGATGGTGACGGAGCTTGTGGTGGTGCGGGTGGAGACGGACTGGACGTTGGAATAGTGGCCACGGTCGAGGCCGTCGGCGATGCGGAGGAGGGAAGCGAGCTTGCGGACGAGGAGTTGGGAGGCGGGGTCGAGCGATTGGAAATCGGGGTGGGATTTTTTGGGCGGGGATTTGCGGTGATAGCGGGCGATATTGGCGAGCAGGTCAAGCTCGTGGGGGGAGAAGCCTTCGAGGTCGCCGTTTTTGATCAGGTAGGCGGAGTGCTTGTGATGGCCGGAGTGGCCGATATGCCAGCCGATGTCGTGGAGAAGGGCGGCGAATTCGAGCAGCTCGCGCTCGGGGCGTGAGAGGCGGTGGAGTTTTTCGAGCGAATCGAAAAGCTGGAGCGAAAGAGCGGCGACGTGGGCGGCGTGCTTTTCGTCGAAATTGCAGCGGCGGGCGAGCTCGAAAACGGAGCGCCGGCGGGGATCGGGGTATTGCACCGACAGCTTGATCTTGGGCCAGTGGGTGTGCATGTAATCGATGATCATGCCTTCGCGCAGGGCGCGATCGCAGACATCGATGTGCGTGAAGGGCAGCTTGTCGAAAAGGTGATCGAGCACGGCGGCGCCGGCGGGAATTTGCGCGGCGCGGTCGGGATCCATGCCGGGCAGGCGGCGGCGTTCCTTGAGGGGCAGCTTGCGGAGCTGCTTGTAGAGGTCCGCGAAATCGTCGCGCGACATGTGGGTAAGCAGGCGGTGGCGCGCGGCGGATTCGCCATGGCGGAGCGCGGCCATGGCGGCGAGGTTTTCCAGCGTGCCGGAAGTGCCGATGAGACGGCGCGGGGCGAGCTCGCGGATTTGCTGGAGCGCGGGCTTGAGGGATTTTTTGATGTGGGATTGAAGGGCGGCGAGGTCTTTGTTGGAAACGGGATTGGCGTGGAGGAACTGCTGGGCGAGGCGCGACGCACCGAGCGGCTGCGATTCGAGCAGGAGAGGGCGTTCGTTGGTGGCGACGATGAGTTCGGCGGAGCCGCCGCCGATGTCGAGGATGAGCGCGGGCCCGCGGGAATCGGGGTCGCGCGAACCGTGCTCGCCGCTGGCAGGGTGGCAATCGAGATCGATGGCGGAGCGGACGGCGAGGTAAATCAGGTGGGCCTCTTCGCGCGCGGAGATGACCTGGACGGGCAGGCGCAGGCGCCGGCGGGCGAGGTCGACGAAATCACCGCCATTGGCCGATTCGCGCACGGCGGAGGTGGCGTAGGCGAGCAGCACGTCGGCATCGAGGCCCTGGGCGATTTTCTGATAGCGCGCGAGCGCATCGAGGGTGTGATCGATGGCCCTGGAGGTGAGGCGGCGTTTCACCAGCGCGCCGTCGCCGAGATGGGTGGGGTCTTTGTCGGAGGAGAGGGTTTTGAAGGCGAGGTTGGGGGTGACCTCGACGACGATCATATGGAGGGAATTGGTGCCGATGTCGATGGCGGCGATGCGCAGGCCGTGGGGCGTTTTCGGTTTCGGTTTGCGGTGGTCGCGTTTCGAGCGGGCGGTGCGGCGTGAAGAGCGGTGCGGCGGCCGGGCGGGGCGTAGCGGTGAGAGGGCACGGTGCATGAGGGAATTATGGAGAACGGCGGGCGGGGCGTCTATTCAGGCGCGGGCAGGAGGACGGTGAGCAGCGCCGGCAGCGTTAGACGGTTCGCCTGCGGCGGAGGAGCAGCGGGGCGGCGAAGGCGAGCAGCGCGAGGGAGGCGGGCTCGGGGACGGGGGCGCTCCGGACGGTGAAGTTGGGGGTGGTGATGGTGGAGCCGGGGTCGCGCGGGCCGGTGAGAAAGAGCGTGCCGTTGACTTCGATGGTGCCGGCGAAGGCGGAATCGATGGAGAGGGTGAGGGTGACGCCGGGGTCGATGATGACAGTGCCGGCGCCGGTGAGGGTGGGATCGGTGGCGGAGGAGAGATCGTAGTCGGCGGCGAATTCGAGTGTGGCGTTTGCGTCGACGGCGAAGGTCGTTGGGGAGGCGGGGCCCTGGGCGGCGGCGAGGATGAACTTGGCGTTATCGACAGTGATGGCGCCCGCGACGCCAGAGAGGGCGTTGGCGCGGAAGGTGGCGCCGGTGATACCGGTGTCGCCCTGAAGCAGGAGGGAGTGCGGGGCATCTTCCGAGAGCGTGTCGATCGAGATGGGAAAGGAGCGGCTGATGAGGGCGGTATCGGCGGTGACGTGGAGGTTGGTGATGTGGAAGGTGGGCGCGCCGACGATCACGTGGAGAGGAGCGCCGAGGTTGAGAGTATCAATGGTGAGGCGCGAACCCGGGCTGGCGGAGTTCACGTTGGCGAAGAGAAGGGAATGGTCGGTGAGGGTGCTTTCGCCGGAGACGGTGATGGCGTTGTTATAGACGACCGTTGCCGGCGGGCTGGAGGCGGAACTGAGGAAAAGCAAGGCGTGATCGAGGGTGAGAGAGGCGTTGGCGAGGGAGGCGGGGGAATCGACGCCGAGGGCGGCGTATTGGACGGTGACGCGGGCGAGCGCGTTGTTTCCCGAGAGGAAGATGGGGCCGTGGCCGGTGGCGGCGTTGGGGTCGGTGGCGCCGATGGTGAGCGGCCCGGTGGCGATGATGGGGTTGGCGATGGAGGAGAAGGGGGCGTTGGCGGAGAGCTGGGTGTAGTCGCCGGGAGCGAGAAGGGTTTCGCCGGCCTCGCCGATGTGAACGGTGCCGGCGCCGGAGAGCGTGTTGGACGTGGCGAAACCGGGAGGTTGGAACTGGAGAGTGCCGCCGTTGAGAAAGAGATCGTCCGACTGCGTGATGGAACTTTGCACAATGTAGGTGGCGGCGGGGTTGAGGGAGTGGAGGTTCTGGATGTTGCTGGCTCCGAGGGAAATGGTGTCGCCGGCCCGGGTGAAGGCGGGGGTAAGTTGTGGGCCGGCGAAGGCGTCGGGGCTGTCGATGATGAAGGTGAGCGGGCCGTTGTCGCGGGAGATGACGCCCGAGCCCTTAAGGCCGCCGGAGACATCCCCGCTGAAGCTGAGGGTGGCTTCGGCGTGAAGAGTGAGGGGGGCATTGATCGCGCGCTCGGAGCCGTCCACGAACGCGAGAGTTCCGCCGGAGGCAACATCGAGGGGCACGGGACTGGTGCCGTTGGCGCCGCCGAGGACATCGTTGGCGTTGAGCCGGAGCGTTGCGCCGGAGGCGACGGTGAAAGCGGAGGCGCCGGAGAAATCGTGCTGCACGGAATCATTGAGGATGTTGCCGGCGCCAAGAAACGTGACATGGACCGGCGAGGCAGCGAGGATGTCGGCATCGAGAGCGACCGAGAGGAGGGAGAAGTTCGAGTTGGCGTTGATGGTGCCCATGGTGAGGCCGGTGACGCCGGCCCAGGGAGTTCCGGCGCCGACGGTGATGGAGACCTGGTCCAGGCTGTTGATGCCCAGGAAGAGGTCGGCGTTGTTGCCAAGGTTACGGATGGTGGGCAGGGTGCCGTCGGAAAAGATGGAAGAGCCGGCGGGGAGATCGATATTGCCGCCGCGGGTCAGGAGGGGGAAGACTTGCGCGTTGCCAAACAGCACACCGTTGGGGGTGAGGGCGAACGTGTCGCCGCCGAGGTCGGTGATGGTGGAAGCGAAATTGATCGTGTTGGCGGTGATGTGGTGGCCGTTGGCGGCGGCGTTGGCGTTGTAGTAGACGCTGCCCGTGGTGGAATTCGTCGAGGGGGCGATGTCGCTATTGGCGACCCCGGTGGCGTTGAGGAAAAGGACGCCATCATTGGTAACGGAGCCTGCGGAAAGCGCGCCGGTCGCGGCCGCGACCACTTCGCCGTTCGTCTGGATGGTGGTGCCGCCGGTGAAGGTGTTGGCGGTATCGAGGGTGAGCGTGTTGACGATCTGCGTGATGGAACCGGCCCCTGAGACGTTGCGAAGCGTGAAATTGTCGAAGACCGAAAGTGAGCCGCCGACCGAGACAGCGTCGAAAGTCACGGCGTTGAGCGTGACAAGTTCGACCGGGCCGGTGGTGGTCAGAGAGGGGAAGTCGAAACTGTAACCCGTGTCGGCGCCTGGCCCGTTGAAAGCGACCATGCCGGGGGCGGCGCTGTGGCTGTTGACGATGATGGGGTTGGCGAACGAAGTGGCGGCGTCAGCGACGCTCGGGAAATGGAGCGTGACCTGCTGCACGACGGAGCCATTGAATTCGAGATCGAGCGGACCGTTGCCCAGCGCCGCGGCCGACGCTGCGGTGAAATCGAGGCCGGTGGAGACGGGGGCGAAAGTGATGCCGTTGGTCAGGGAGTTGGTCCCGTTGAGGAGGATGGCGCCGTTTTGCAGGAGGAGGCTCGGGGCCGAGATGTTGCCGTTGAGGGCGAGGTAGGCGTTGAAGGCCAGGGGGGCATCGCTGGAGACATTGCCGTTGATGGTGACGTTGGCGGTGGATTGGATGAAGGGGCTGGGCCCGGTGAAGGAGAGGGAGGACGCCGGATCGATGGTGAGCGTATTGCCGGAGGAACCGGGAGGCATGAACGCGAGGCCGTTGAGAATCCACGCGGCGCGAGCGGCATCGGCGTTTGCGGTGATGGGGCCGGAGGCGGGAGCGAGGAGGATTTGAGTGGAGGGATCGTTCGCCGGCACGAGCCCGTCAAGCCAGTTGGCGGGGTCTGACCAGTTGGTGGTCGGGCCGCCGCCGGTGAACGTGTAGGTGTCGGCAAGACCGGCACGCGTGGAGATCGCCACCGCTACCAGCGCCAGCCAGAGGCCTCGTGTGGGCATGGGTGATCCTTTCCCGAACGTGATGCGACAAACACGGCGGGCTATTCTAACGGACCAGCATGAGCCGCGGGATCAAAAAATGCACCGCATCCGAGCGGGACGCATTATCGGGCCTGCCGCAGGCTGCGCCGGCGCCGCCCCAGAAGCAGCACGCCACCGAAGCCCAGGATCGCGAGGGAGGCGGGCTCGGGCACGGCGGCGACGTGGAGGATCACCGATCCCGGAGTGCCGGTGTTGAGGGAATAGACGAAGGACGGGTCCGTGGGCAGGCCCAGGCCGTCATCGGTAAGACTGCCGGTGTAGGTGAAGAGGGTGTAGTCACCCGCGCCGAAGGAGGCACCGGGCTGCAGCGACAGAGTACCGTCGAGGGTGAGATTGCCTTGCACGTTGATCGACGTGTCGGAGGGATCGCCGGGCGTGTTGAGCGCGAACTCCAGCGTTGTATCGGACGATAGAGTCAGGTCGCTTGTGGACGCCGGGCCAGGGAGGTAATTACCCAGAGCGGCATCCTTAAACACGAGTGGACGATCGACCGGAGAAGCGGAGGCGAAGGAACTTCCATTGGTGAGGATGATCGGATTCGACGATGGAGCGACCGATCCCCCCAGATACAGGAAAGCCGCATCTAAGACGATCGGCCCGGTGTCGGCGGTGGGCCCGCTGACGTAAAAGTTGGCGATACCGTGATGGCCTTGGAAAGTGAGGGTATGGGGAGACGTGTCAGCATTGATTGCGCCGATGGTCACATCGTTCCAATCGGAAGACAAGGTGGCATCGGCGGTGGGCATGAGTGAATTGATACTCACATCGACGTGCTGCGTGTTAATTTCCAGCGCGGCGGCGAGGCGGATATCACCAATCGAGAGGTGCTGAACTGTTGGCTGAAAAAACGCGGTATCGACGATTGATTGGGTTGCGTCTGAGAGAACGCTGTCACCGACGACATTGATCGCGTTGGTATAGACCGCGGTATTCCCCGGGAAGGCTGGGGCAAGGGGATAAAGCTCGAGTAATCCGTGATTCAGCGTAATGGGCGTAGTTCCCAACACGGAGGGGGATGCAACCGCCAAGCCGCCGTAGCTCACAGCAACCGAGGGCAGGGTGCTGGGGGTGGTAAGGGCGATAATTCCGGACGAACTGGCGAAGAAATTCGTGGCGCTGGGGTCCAAGGTTCCAAAGGTCACCGGCCCCGTAGACACGATGGGGATATCGATAACCGCGTTCGCACTTCTTCCGAGCAGCAGATCGGAATACAGCGACTGAGTCTGGATGATCGCGCCCTGGTTGCCGATGTGAATGGTGTTGTCGCCGGAAGGCGCCGCGACGAGGGAAGCGTTTTCATCCAGCCGCAATGTTCCCCCGTTGAGATTGAATCCAGCGCTTTGGGTCGACAAAGGCATCGGAACAACATACGTGGCGGTGGGATTGAGGGAGGGAAGCAGGGCCCAATCGGTGACGCCCAGGATCACGGTGTCCGCGGAGGTGATGACCGAGGCGGACAATTCACTGCCACTGAATGCCGCCGCGTTGTCGATGTCGAATGTCACACCACCGGCATCGCGGGAGATCACGCCGGAGCCGGTCAGTCCCGGCGCCTCGATCGCCAAAGTCGAACCCGCGTGCAGGGTCACGGAGCCATTGATCGCCTGACTGTTGTTGATCGTGAGATTGCCGCCGGATTCGACGATCAGCGGAACCGGCGACGATCCATTGCCGCCGCCCAGGGCGTCGGCGGACTGAAGCAGGAGATTGCCGGTGACGTCAAAAGACGCAACACCGGAGTAATCACTCAGGGGACTGTTGAGAACCGCGTCCTTGGCCGTAACGACCACAGGGGAGGAGGCGACGATATTAAACGAACCGGCAGATCCATCACCCAGCGTTCCCCCCGACAGGGAGAAATCCGACAGAGCCGTGACGGTCCCGACATAGGAGCCGCCGCGTCCACCGGCGATGCCGCCCCATGAGGTGCCTGCGCCGATGGTGACGTCGAAGGGAGAGGTAGTATGGAGTGCGAGAATGAGGTCAGCGTCTGTTCCCAGATTGCTAATCGTGGGCAATACGCCGTCGGTATTTTCGATTTGCGTTTCCGGACCGATGATGACGTTGCCATTGCGCGTCAGCAGGGCGAGCGTCGCGGAGTTGCCGGAGAGATATTCCGTGTGGGCCAGATTGAAAGTGTCGCCGCCCAGCGACGTGACGGCGGAACCGAGATCGAGTTCGACGGCCGAGATCAGATGTCCACCGGCGGCGCCGTTGGCGTTGTATTGAACGGTGGCCAGCGAAGCGTCGATGTCCGAATTTGCGGCGGCGCTGGCATTAAGAACCAGGGTCGATGCAGCTCCGATCTGATAAGGCCCGGAACCAAGCGAACCGGTCGCGTTCGCGATAAGGGTAATGAAGGCCCCGGTGGTGATGCCGCCAGTGAAGGAATTGGCGGTTTGCAGCGTCACGGTCGCGTTCGGTGTAAATGCACTGCTGGCCAGGGTCAGTCCCCCGGGTCCCGAGACGTTGGATAGCGTGAAGTTGCCTTGCAGGGTCGCATCCCCGTTGAGCGTGACCGCATTGAAGGTCATGCCCACCGAACTCGGAACGCCATTACTTTCGAAGGAGATCTTCGCGGGACCGGCAACGGATAGCGACGGGAAGATGAACTGGTAGGGAGTGGCATAGGAGGAAGCCGTGAACCGGGCCATCGCAACCGTACCCGCCTCGGCGGTGACATTGATGGGCGAGGCATAGGTCTGGGAGCTTCCGCTGCCCACGGTGAACTGGACGTACGCGTTTCCGCCGTTCTTGGCCAGCGTGATGTTGAGCGGCCCATTGCCCAGCGCACTGGGTGATGCGATGCCAAGCGTCGCCCCGAAGACATCGGATGCATCGACCGTAACGCCGCCACTAAGGGTGTTCGTCCCAGACAGGACGAAATTGCCGCCGGTGACGAGCAGACCGGGGGCGTTGATATCGGCGGAAACGGTGGTGACGGATGAGCTTCCCTCGAGCGTGAGCTGCGAATCACTGGAGATATTTCCGCCGATCGTTGCGCCAAATATGGAGGCGACGTTGATAAACGGATTGCTGCCGACGAATGCCAGGGAGCTGCCCGGCGCCGTGACGATGACCGACGAATCGCTGCCCGAGCGGTTCAGCGTCAGTCCGTTGATCTGCCACACAGGGCGGGACGCGTCGAGCGTCGAGGTAATCGTTCCGCTGCCCGTGGGAGCGAACGTCACCTGCGTCGCCGGATCATTCGGCGGCACAAGCTGGTTCGCCCAGTTGTTCGGGTCCGACCAGTTGCCGTTGCCCGTATACGTAAACGTGTCGCCAAACACGGGGCCGGCCAGAACGACGGCGGCGGCGAGGGCCAGCATCAGTGTGCGCGCGGACATGACAACTCCTTCCCAAGGGGGCCACGATGAGATATCCGAAAGACTGAGGCGGCTGGCTGGAGACGCTGAAAAACCTGCTCCCTGGACTGCCTTTCCTTCCGCCGACAAGAGAAGGCCCGCCGGAAATCCACAGGACTGAAAACCGCCGGGCCTATGAGTAGATTTAACAGCGCTCGAAAGGTTTGCAACTTTTTTTCAGGAATTTGCCGCCTCTGGCGCAGGTGCGACCGCAGCGGCCGGTCGCCGGCGCCAGGAGACCGCCCGCGCCGCGCGGCGACAATCCCGGCGGCAACTTATGATGGTGCCATGAGCAACCGCGGGAAAATCCTGTTGGCCATCACCGGGGCGGTCGCGGGCGCGGTCTGTGCCTGGCTGGTGGCCAGCCGCCGGGCGCCGGTTCCACCCGCAGCGGGCGGCGGAAGCGCGCCGGCGAGCGCGCAAACCGCAACTCATCCACGCACGGGGCCGGGGGCGCCGCTCTCCGCGCCGGCCGGCGCCGCTTCCGCAGCCGCCACGCAACCCACGATGACCCAGGGCGCCGCCATGCCGGTCCTGCCCGAAGCCCTGCGCCGCGGCGATGACGTCTTCACGCCACAGCGATGGATGCGGCGCGTGCCGGTCGCCCACGGCGTCTACGTGACCTATGACGATGGAAAACTCCTTTGGCATTTCAAGGAGGCAGTCGGCGCCGCGGCCCCGGCAACGGCGGCCAGCCAGGCGACCAGCGCCCCGGCCACCCAGGCATCGACGGAGCCGGCCACCTCCGCCGAGGCCCGCCCCGCCGACGCGTTTGCCCAGGCGCTCCGCGCCGGCGCCCAGCCGCTTCCCGCGGCGGACATCCCCTGGCCGGCGGTGGCGACGATGGACGTCGTGCAGCCGCTGGAGCTGATGCAGGCGCGCTTTCCCGCGCACAACGGGCCGCTCGTGCGCGCCGCCGGGCCGGTGCTCGTCGCGGTCAACGACGTCGCGCAGGCCGAGGATGGCACGTTTTTCGTGGTATGCACGGAGCGGTGGAACAACGCCGGCGACGCCGCCGGGAAAGACTTGCCCGAGATGCGCGTCGAGGCGACCGCCGCCGGTGGGCTGTCCGTGGGCAAGGTGGCGGAAGTGTGGGCGCCGCTGTCGCATCCGGCGATGCGAGTGGCGTTTTACCTGGTCGTGCCCGGAAACGCGGCGCGGCCGGGCCGGAAGATCGGCCTGACCATTCATGTTGCCGGGGCGACCGAACCCATCGCGGCGCAGTTGGAGGCCGAGGCGATCGACGTGCCCCTGCGCGCAGCCACCGAGAGCATCGATGATTTCTGCGGGCAACTCGACGGAATCGCCGGGGTGCGGGAGAGCGATTACACGCGCGGTCCGGCCGGCCTCGTCGAAAGCGATCATCGGCCGGCCGAATATCTCCCGGGCGAGTTCACCGGCCGGGTGCTCACGCAGGTCGCCCTGCGCCACGAGCTGCCGGCGCGCCCGCCGCAGACGCAGACCCGGCCCGCCCGCCCCTGACCAACGCCCGCCGCCGATTGCGTGCCCGGGCCGGTGGCGGTAATTTTGCCGCGCTATCGTCTCAAACGTTCGGCGTAATTTCCCCTGAGGACTCCATGGCAGAAGACGACGGCACATACGAATTGAAAGACGACGGCGACATGGCCGAAATCAAGGGGGCGCCGGGGCAAGGCTGGGGAAAAGGGCCCAAGCCGGGTGATCCGGATTTCGTTCCGCCGAAAGTCGTGATTGAGCCGGCCCCACAGGCACGCGAGGAGCCGGCGGAGGAGCCCGCAGCACCGAGTGCGGTAACCGCCGAAGAAATCGCCGACGTCCAGGATGCCGAGCACCACAAAGCCATGGGCATCCTGGCGTATGTGTTTTTCGTGATCCCGCTGGTCGCCGCCCCGAAGTCGCCCTTCGCGCGATTCCACGCCAACCAGGGCCTCATCACCTTCATCCTCTGGTGGGTCGCCATCGTGCTGGTCGCGGTCCTTGAGGGATTGATTTTTCTCAACGGCTGGCTGCTGGTGAACATTCCACTTCTGAAGTATTTTTTCAGCTGCATGTTTCATCTTCTGGGGCCGCTGTTGTTGATCGCCTGCGCAGCGCTCACGCTTACCGGCATCGTCAATGCCGCCAACGGCGAGAAAAAACGTCTGCCCATCGTGGGAACGTGGAACCTGCTCAAATAGCCGCCGCCCGTTCCCGTGCGTCTCGTCACGCTCCCGGTTCCCTCTGAAAGGACATCCATGACCACTCCGAGTTCCACGCCTCCGGGCCCTTCGCCCAAGACGGGAATGCCCGTGTGGCTGATCGCCGTGATCATCCTGCTGATCATCATCGTCGTGGGATGCTGCGGCGGCGTGACCACCTGCGTCTGGCTCGGTAAGCGTGCAGCCAGCGCGGCGGCATCGCTGTCGCCGATCCAAACGAACGGATCGGGCGGCTTCACCATCCGCTCGGGAGGCGGGGAATTCAACGTCGGCGCGCTGCCGTCGTCATTTCCCACCGACATCCCCATTTACACCGGGATGAAGCCGATCGAATCGGGCATGGACAAGAACGGCAATGGAACGGTCACGCTGATGGGCGCGGGCTCCACAAGCGATGTCGCCGATTGGTATCAGGACCACATGAAATCCAACGGCTGGACCCTCACCGACAGCGGAAACGCCAACGACACGCAACATCAGGCCTACCAGAAGGGCGACCGCCAGGCATCGGTGACCATCACGCCCAGCGGAAACGAATCCATGGTGGTGATCAACGTCGGCAAGGGCAATAACCCGCCGGGCCCCGGAGCCGCCGCCCCGGGCGAAACGCCGGCCGTGGCCCGCGCGCCCGATGAGCACACCGCCCCGCCGGCAGGCGCAGACGCCAGGGGAAATGGCCCGGCTCCGCGCGTGATGGACGCCTCGGGCAAGCCCCTCAAGCTGCCCTCGAATTTCCCCAGTGACCTGACCGTCTATCCCGGCATGAACTCCACCTTCTCCGCGTCCGACAATCTCACCGGCAAGGGATCGGTGCTGCTGCAAGGCAAGGTGGAGCATCAGAACCTGGTGGATTACTACAGAAAGCAGATGAAGGATGGCGGCTGGGAGCAAACCGGAGATACCGAAGTGGGAGAACTCACCCAGCTCACCTATACCAAGGACGACCGTGAGGTGCTTGTGCAGGTAAGCCCCGGTGACGACGGCATGACGCTGCTCACGCTGAATTACGCGAAGAAATGAGGTCGGGGAGAGGGCACCGGCGCGGATTTCTGCGATGATGGCCCCCGATGTGGTTCGATGGACATCTCGATCTTTCGTACATCGCCGACCATGGGCGCGACCTGCGGCTCGCGCCGGAGGCCTGCGGCGGAACCCTCCTGCCGGCGGGCGTGACGTTTCCGTCGCTGCGCGCTGGCAACGTGCGCGGGGCCGTAGCGACGATCTTCGTGCGGCGCCGGCGCAATGTCGCGGCAGACGATGGCCCATGGAGTTTTGACACCGGCGAAGAGGCCCACGCGGCGCTGCTGCGGCAACTTGCGATGTACCACCGCTGGGAAGCGGAAGGATCGCTCCGCATCGGATCATTGCAAGGCGCGCAGAACGATCCGCTCGGCGTGGTGCTGGCGCTCGAGGGCGCGGAAGGCTTGCGTTCCGCGGACGATCTGCCCGACCTCGTCACACAAGGCGTGCGGATGGTGTCGCTCGCCTGGGCGGAGGGATCGCGCTATGCCGGCGGCGACCAATCCGGCGGTGATGTGACCGAGCCAGGCGAAGCGCTGCTCGCGGAGATGGATCGGCTCGGCGTGGTCCATGATGTATCGCATCTCAGCGAGCGCGCCTTCTGGACCCTGCTGTCACAAGCGCGAGGCCCGGTCGTGGCGTCCCACTCGAACTGCCGATCGCTCTTGCCTGGCCGCAAACATCCGGAGCGGCATCTTTCCGACGAACAGATCCGGGCCCTCGTAGCCCACCCGGGAGGCGGCGGCGTCATCGGCATCAACCTCTTCGGACGCTTTCTGGTGAAGGACGCCGAGCAAGCAGCCCGCATCGGCAAGGGCGTGCGCGCCACCGTGGAAGATGTCCTCCTTCACATCGAACACGTAGCTCACATCGCCGGCCGGCGCGATTGCGTCGCCCTGGGCTCCGACGCCGACAGCGGATTCGGAAGCGAGCTGATGCCCCTCGGCCTGGAGCGTCCGGAACAATGGAAATTCCTCGCGGAGGCCTTGTCAACCGCCGGCTGGAGCGACGCCGAAGTGGCAGGCTTCACCCACGCCAACTGGCGGCGCGTGCTGCAATGATCGAGTGACCGGCAACGCCCGCATCCCCGGTGCGAAGAGCTACAAGAGAAACTTTGGTTAGCTGGCGCAAGCGGATATGATTCCATCATGAGCACCATCGCGTTCAAAGAAATCGGACTCCGCCCGGCAGTCGCCCGGAAGGTGGCGCTGGAAGCGAAAAAAGCGGGCAAGAGCCCCATCGAGTACGTACGCTGGGTGGTCGAGAAGCACGTCGAGGCGCACAAGACCTTTGCGGAACTTGTCAAACCCATCAGCGAGGATTTTAAAAGGGCCGGTGTGACGCCGACCCAACTCGAAGCGCTGGTGGAGGAAGCGCGCGACGCGCACTGGCGGAAGACACGGCGCAGAAAGAAATGAGGCATGAAGGAGAACGGATTCGCGTCGTATTCGACTGCAACACGATCGTCCAGGCCATGGGCGATCCGGCGGGTCCGGCGGGGGAGTGTGTGGAACTGGTGGAGCGGGGGGAAATCGAGCTGTTAATGAACCGCAGGATTGTGGCGGAAGTGCGCGAGGTGGTGACGTACCCCCGCATTCGTGCGCTCAGCGCGCGAATGACGGATTCGTGGATCCGCACATTCCTCAAAAGGCTCGAATTTCGCGCCATCAAGGTGCGCCGTGTGCCGCACGTGATGGATTTTCCGCGCGACCCAAAGGACGAGATTTACATGGACCTCGCCGCCGGTGCCAAAGCGCATTATCTCGTGACGAGTGACAAGGACCTGTTGTCCCTCATGACGGACTACACGGCTCCGAGCAAGGAATTTCGCCGCCGCACCCACCCTTTGCGTGTGGTGACTCCTGTCGAATTTTTGAGAGAAGTGCGCAACCGCCACGAGTAATTGCTGGAGGACCTCATGCAAATCCACTTCCACGGCGCTTGCCGAACCGTCACCGGCTCCCAGCATGAAATCCGCACCGGCCCCGGCGATGGCGGCAAGCGCTTGCTCCTCGACGTTGGCTCCTTCCAGGGCCCCCGCGCCCTCGCCCGCAAAATCAACACCACCTTCGATTTCGATCCCCACGCCGTCGACGCCGTCATCCTCTCCCATGGCCACACCGATCACTGCGGAAACCTCCCCAACCTCGTCCGCCAGGGTTATCGCGGCCCCATCTATTGCACCGCCGCCACCGCCGCCGTCACCGCCCTCATGCTCATGGACGCCGCGAAAATTCAGGAAGAAGATGCCGCCTATCTGAACCAGAAAAAAACCAGAAACTGGGAAGGCCAAATCGAACCGCTGTTCACGCGCGAAGACGCCCAGCGCACCATCGATCAGTTCGTGCCCATCCCCTATCAGCAGGCCCACGAACTCGCCGAAGCCCCAGGCGTCACCGTCGAACTTCGCGATGCCGGCCACGTCGTGGGCTCCGCCGCCGTGCGTCTCACGAACCTGCGCACCGGCAAGCGGCTCGTATTCACCGGCGATGTCGGCCGCCCCAACTCCCCGCTCGTGCGCAACCCCGATCCCTTTCACGAAGCCGATGCCGTCATCTCCGAATGCACCTATGGCGGAAAAACCCACGCCGCGATGGACGAAGTTCCCGCAATCCTCGCAAAAGTCGTCAACGCCACCGTCCAACGCGGCGGCATCCTCATGGTGCCCGCCTTCGCCCTCGGTCGCACCCAGGCCATGGTGGAAATGCTCCACGAGCTGCGCGACCGCGGCGACATCCCGCGCACGCTGCCGATCTTCGTCGACTCCCCGCTGGCCTCGCGCCTCACCGATGTCCATCGCCGCTTCATGGAACTGCTCGATGAGGAAACCCGACAGATGCTTGAACCGTTCGATTTCCCTGGCCTCACCTACATCGCCACGCCCCAGGAAAGCCGCGAACTCAACAGCCGCCGCGGTTCCTTCGCCGTCATCGCCGGCAGCGGCATGTGCGAAAGTGGCCGCATCCTCCACCACCTCAAACACCACGTCCACGACCCCCGCAGCACCGTCCTCCTGCCCGGCTACCAGGCCGCCGACACCCTCGGCCGCCGCCTCCAGGATCGCCAGCGCCGCGTCCCCATCCTCGGCGACATGATCCCCGTGCGGGCGCAAATCGAAACCCTCCACGGTCTCTCCGCCCACGCCGACGAACACGAACTCACCGCCTATTCCCAACCCCTCAAAGCCGCCCAGTTCTACCTCGTCCACGGCGAAGTCCCGCAGGCCCAGGCCCACGCCGCCGCGCTCACAAAGGCCGGCTTCCTCCCCCCCATCATCGCCACGCGCGGAGACGTCGCAGACGTCTAACAAAGCGAGACGCTCACCCCAGCGCCTTCCGCCACCGCTTGATCTGCGCCGCAAGCTGCTTCATCCCGCCCGCTCCTTCCGACCGATACCGCTCAATCACCCGCGCCGCCCCCAGCGCCTCATATACATCCTCCCCAATCGCCCGCGACTGCCCCCGCATCTCCTCCAGCGACAACTCCCCCAGCCGCTTCAACCCTTGCCGATCACACAACGCCACCAGACTCCCGACCACATGATGCGCCGTGCGGAACGGCACCCCTTTCTCCACCAGATACTCCGCCATTACCGTCGCATCGCTGAACCCCTCATCCAGCCGCTCCGCGATCCGCTCCGCCTGCACCGTCGTGTTCAGCACGATCGCCGCCGCCATCGTGAGGCACGCATCCACCGTGTCATACGCGAAAAACAAATACCGCTTGTCCTCCTGCATGTCCCGGTTATACGCCAGCGGCTGCCCCTTCATCATCGTCAACAGCGCCACCAACTGCCCATACACGCCCCCCGTCTTCCCCCGAATCAATTCCAGCATGTCCGGGTTTCGCTTCTGCGGCATCATGCTCGACCCGGTCGTAAACGCATCCGCAATCTTCAAAAACCCGAACTCCGTCGACACATACAAAATCCACTGCTCCGCCCAGCGCGACAGATGCATCGCGATCATCGAAAGATCGAACGCCAGCTCGCACAGAAAATCCCGGTCCGAAATCGAATCCAGCGAATTCCCCGTGATCCCCCCCATCCCCAGCAGCGCCGCCGTCTTCCGCCGATCGATCGGCAGCGTCGATCCGCCCACCGCCCCCGCCCCCAGCGGCGAAACATTGATCCGCTTCAGACAATCCCCCAGCCGCTCCTTGTCCCGCTCCAGCATCTCCACATACGCCAGCATCTCATGCCCCGCCGTGATCGGCTGCGCACGCTGCAAATGCGTGAATGACGGCATCGGCGCGGTCCCCTGCTCCTCCGCCATCTTCACAAACGCCCGCTGCAAATCCGTGATTTTCTCCGCCAGCCCGCCCGCCCCCGCAATCGCATCCCGGCACCACAGCCGAATGTCCAGCGCCACCTGGTCGTTCCGCGAACGCGCCGTGTGCAACCGCCGCCCCGGTTCGCCGATCCGCTCGATCAGCGCCGCCTCCACCGCCATGTGAATGTCTTCCTGCGTCACGTCAAAAACAAATTTCCCCGCCTCGATATCCGCCAGAATCCCCATCAATCCCCGCTTGATCGCCGCCAGATCCTTCTTGGAAAGCAGCCCCACCGACTGCAGCATCGTCGCATGCGCGATCGACCCCAGAATGTCATGCCGTGCCAGCCGGCGATCGAACGACAGCGACTCCACAAACGAAACCGCCAGCGCATCCTGCGCCGCGCCAATCCGTGCCTGCCAGGATTTATTCGCCATCCGTCTGCTCCACCGTGTGAATGCCAGCGAGGAAAGCCGGGCATTATACGAATCCCCCGCAGCCCATGCGCTTCTGTCCCATCCCCTTGCCGCCTTCTAAGATGTCCCGATGCCCTCCACCCGCCGGCAACTTCACCACCCCCTCGCGCGCGTGCTCGAACAGCGTCACGCAGCCCTCCTCGCGCTCCTCGAACGCTCCGCACCGCTGGGCGCCCAAACCGTCCACGACATCCGCGTCTCCCTCCGCCGCCTCGAAGAAGCCGCCCGCCTCCTCCCCGACGACCCCGGCAAATCCCTCATCAAGCCCGCCCTCCGAAAAGTCCGCCGCGCCTGTGGCCAAATCCGCGACACCGACGTGCTCGCCGATCACCTCCGCTCCCCCCTCATGCCCCCCTCCCTCCAGCGCCGCGCCCACATCCTCGCCGCCCGCCTCAAAGCCCAACGCCCCGCCCTCGCCGCCAAATTGCGCCAACGCCTCGCCGCAAAATCCTTCACCACCGCCCTCTCCCTCCTCCTGCCCGCCACGTTGAAAAACGCCGACCACGCCGAAAAATCCCTCGCACGCCGCGCGAAAAAACGCCGCAAATCCCTCCGCCACGCCCTCCAACTCGCCGCCGACAAGCACACCCCCGGCGCCCTCCACGCCGCACGCATCGCCGCCAAAAAACTCCGCTACCTCCTCGAACTCGCCGCCGACACCGGCGACAAAAAAGCCCGCAAAGAAGCCAAAGCCCTCAAACGCCTGCAAAAAATCGCCGGCCAACACCACGACACGCACGTCCTCCTGACCCGCCTGCACGACTCAAAAACCAACACCCCGGCCCCCCCCATTACAAAATGGCGACAACAACAAGAGAAAGCTCAAGCCCAACGCGCCGCCGCATTCTTCGCCGACGCCCTCGCCTGGCAGGAAACCTTCACCTGAAATCCATTCCCACGATTCGTATTACTATCTCGAAACGTCTTCCTTCGCCGACAACATTCTCCCGCCCCCAATCCAATCATCGACGTCCATCCGCCTCCATCCGCGGCCACTCCCCGCTCCATCCAATCCCACCACCCCCATTCGTGTAAATTCGTGCACATTTGTGGACACTTCCCGTCGTCGTCTTTCGTGCCCTTCGTGCCTTTCGTGGCCATTTACGTCGTCGTCGGGGGGGGGGGCGGTCGGTTCCTCCGTGCTCTCCGTGTCCTTCGTGGTTGATCTGGTTGCCGCCTCCCAGTGGCCATTTACTATCCCATCGCGCCCAGATCAATCTCCAGCAGCCCCGCCGCCCCCGGCCGCCGCAACTGCTCCAGCAAAATCCCCAACGCCTCCCGCTGCGTCCGCCACATGAACTTCTCCCCAATCTCCCCCTCCCCTACCCACCGCACCCCATCATGCTCCTCGTTCAGCCGCACCTCCGCCTCACGCCCCACCTCCACCCCAAACACCGGCATCAGCAGCACCGTATCCGTCGGCCGAAAATAAAACGTCTCCAGATACTCCACCTGAAACATCCGCGCCGGCACAAGCCCCGTCTCCTCCCGCAACTCCCGCAACGCCGCCATCACCGCCGTCTCCCGACCCTCCGGCCCCGCCGCATCCATCTCCACCCCCCCATACACCGTCTGCCACAACCCCGCATGCCCCCGCGCCTTCGCCGACCGCCGAATCTGCAAAAACTCATACCGCATCTCCCCTGCGCCGCCCGCCCCCACCGCCCGAAACACATACACACCAATCGCCGTGGGCCGTATCGCCGGAACAGGCATCACCGTTCCTCCACACTCAAAAATCCCCAACCCCTTCTAACACGAACCCCCGCCCCATAAAAGACGCGCACGTGGCATGGGCGTCCCGCCCATGACGGCCCGCAGGCCGCACCTCGACCGGCCAATACGCGCGCCCCTTTCAGAAAAAAACTCCGACAACATGTCCGCGCCGCCCCCCCACCGTACATTGTCTCCATGATGCCACACCCCAACCTCACCTCCCTCCCCGACCCCGCCCTCCTCGCCCAATTCCTCCACGAAGGCCAAAACTCCCCCGCCTTCGCCGAACTCGCCCGGCGCCACGCCGACCTCATCTACGCCGCCGCCCATCGCCTCGCCCCCCAGGATGCCGACGACATCACCCAGGCCGTCTTCCTCCTCCTCGCCCGCAAAGCCCACTCCCTCCGCAAACAACCCACCCTCGCCCCCTGGCTTTACAAAGCCACCCGCTACTGCGCCCTCAACGCCCGCAAACTCCGCCGCCGCCGCGAACACCACGAACGCCTCGCAGGTGCCGCCATGCCCGCCCAAACCCCCGCGCCCCACGCCGACCTCTCCCCCCTCGCCGCCCTCCTCGATGAAGCCCTCGCCAAACTCCCTGACTCCGAACGCGCCGCCGTCCTCCTCCGCCACCTCCAGAACAAATCCGTCGACCAAACCGCCGCCGACCTCGCCATCTCCCCCGCCGCCGCCGGCAAACGCGCCCTCCGCGGCCTCGAAAAAATCCGCGCCTTCTTCACCAGCCGCGGCTTCCCCGTCGCCGCCGCCGCCCTCACCACCGCACTCGCCGCCGAATCCGCACGCAGCGCCCCGCCCGCCCTCCTCGCCTCCCTCCCCGCCGCCCCTTCCGCCACCGCCGCCGCACTCGCCGCCGCCACCGCCAAAACCCTTTCTGGAGCCGCCATGAAACTCACCGCCGCGCTCGCAGCGTCCGCCGCCGCCGCCGCAATCGCCCTCTGGGCCGCCTCCCTCGCCCACGCCCAGCATCAGCCCCCAATCGCCGCCACCGCCGCCGCCGCCACATCCGCCCCCGCACCCAGCGGCGATCTCGTCGTCGCCTCCTACGCCCTCCTCCTCGAACAACCCGCCGCCGACCGCCTCCGCGCCCTCTCCACCCCCATTCCTCCAAGCGCCGGCCAATCCAACTTCTACGAACTCCGCACCTCCCACATGGCCGATATCCGCAAGCTCCTCCACGATTCCGCCCACAACCCCAGCTACACGATGGCCTATGACTTCCCCGAACAACTCCCCGCCAACCCGCCCCCCTGGCAAGGCAAATGGGGCTGGCAGGAATTCACCATGCAACAGTTCGCCCACGACCACTTCTCCACCTACATCTCCGCCAACCTCGGCGAACCCTGGGCCCAGCAATCCCCCGGCACCGCCGAACTCCAGAACAACCTCGCACACCTCTCCCTCAACTTCGACAACCAGCAAGTCCAACAAGCCGTCTATATCCTCAACGCCGATTTCTCCACCCAAACCACCGACATTCCCTGGCTCCAAACCAAAGCCAGCATCCACTGGAGCGGCGACCTCATCCCCGGCGACGCCTTCCTCGCCCTCGGCGCCGTCAAGCAAATGCCCAACACCCCCCTCACCATCGTCGCCCTCTGCGAAACCGCTCGCATCCCCGCCGAAGAAGCCCAATTCCTCCAAACCTGCCAGGACACCAACCGCTGGCTCGCCGAAGGCCCCGAAGGCCTCCGCCGCGATGCCGACCTCGCTCTCGTCTGGGGCTACGCCAACCGCCTCTCCCATTCCGAAGAACGCGCCGTCGAACGCCGCTGGACCCGCACCATTTCCAGCGGCCTCAAAGTCTCCCTCGACGCCATCGGCGATTCCTCCCGCTCCCCCTTCATCTGGTGGGACCCCGCCGGCAACGCCACCGTCGCCACCCGCTACAACCCCATCCCTCCCGGTTCCCTCGCCCTCGCCCTCCACGTCGCCTCTCCCGACAACGACTCCGGCGATCCCTCCATCCCCGATACCGCCCGCTACGAATATCAGCAAATCCAACCCCTCCCCGCAGGCGCCTCAAAAGCCACCCTCTACATCGCCGGCCCCACCTGGACCGATCACCCCATCGCCCTCGGCCAAACCCTCACCCTCCCCACCGGCGAAACCGTCACCTTCCAAAAAATCCAGCCCGTCGACGGCGGCCCCACCCTCGCCGAAATCCGTGGCGCCGTCGCCGCCCCAACCCAGGTCTCCATCGCCGCCATCACCCGCGACGGCAAACGCATCCTCGCCACCAACAGCGACAGGAACCGCACCCTCTTCGCCGCCGGCAACGACGCCCCCCAATGGACACGCGACGACGCCAACGTCTACGTCAAACCCGCCGACGTCGATCACTGGGTCCTGCTCACCCGCAAGCGCCAAGCCGTCACCTTCGAAAACTTCGCCCTCCGCCCCCAGACCGATCCCGCCGACGCCAAACTCGACGCCGGCGAACTCCACGCCGCCCACCTCCTCGCCTCCACCGACCTCTCCCTCAAAGACGGCCAGCGCGAAGCCGACCGCCTCGACGACCTCGACGCACTCCCTCGTGATCCCGCCACCCCCGTCGGCGCCATGCACCTCCTCGTCGACGCCGCCGCCACCGGCAATCCCCTCGAAGTGCAAAAGTACCTCACCGGCTCCAACCCCCAAACCGTCGCCGCCGCCGCCAGAGCCCTCGCCGCCATGGGCGCCGCCTATTGCCGCGCTGAAAAAAAGTTCGGCCGCGTCCCCCTCTCCCAAGCCGCCGAAGACTCCGGCCAATCCTTCGCCCTCGAAGAATCCTTCCTCGGCAACCCCTGGAAAATCGATCCCACAGGTACCACCGCCACCACCAGCGCCCAACGCCTCCTCCGCACTCCCACCAGTGGCCTCTGGAAATACGATGTCGATTCCCTCTCCGCCCAACCCCCCGCCGCCTTCCAGGCCCGCCTCAACGCCCTCGCCGCCGCCGCCAACGCCCTCTCCGCCGACCTCGACACCAACAAAATCCCCACCGCCACCGCCGCCGCCGACCGCTTCACCCAGATGATGCAGCAATCCCCCTGACCACAAACAAAGTTTAGCCGTCGATCGAAGATCGATGCTTTCCCGCCCCAAAACCGGGAACTTCACCCGTAACCCGGAAAGTGCGCTGGCCCTGAGCCGCCTCCACCGGAAAACCCCGCACCTCGCGCCGCCGGAGCCGCCGCGCCAGCCAGCAAGCCCCCGCATAAAGCCACGGACTCCCCAGCACCCCCAGCGCAAACCACAATGGCACGCGCCACGCCCCCACTGCTACCCAATAGGGCTGGTCCGCCGCATCCGACCAGTCGTTCCACCACACATCGGATCCCCACCCCCACAGGGACTCACGCCACCCTTCCCGAAACGGCATCAGCTTCGGCAACTGCCCCGATCGGCAATAGAGCAATGGCTGATGCACGGTCACGTCCGCGCGTTTGTAGGAATTAAAATAGATGTTTCCATTGGACGAAATCAACGTCTTGTTGTTCCACTGCAGCGCGTCCCCGTTACCGAACGAGCGAATCGCGATCACCAGCACAAACGAGAACCCCAGCGCCATCACCGCATGAAAAAACCGCCACCTGTGCCGCCGGTTCCACACCATCATGATCGGAAACACAATCAGCCCCACCAGCGACAGCCACCCGCGAAATTCCCCCGGATCAAACCACCGCGCCGACGGCCGCAATGCCGGACCCACCACCGCTTCACCCCAACTTTCCAGCGCCGACTGCGCCACCGCATCCGTAAAAAAATCCGTCGAGTAGTCCACCGTGATCGCCCCCGGCCCCCGCGCTACCAGCTCCCGCAACCCCGCCACCGTCCCCGCCGTCCGCTTCTGCCGCAACAACAACACCGCATCCCACCGCCGCAACTCGCGCGGATCCCGCACTCACCCCGCCGCCACCCCCAACATCTCATCGGTCACCGGCACCTCCAACAACCCCGTCGGCGCGATCCCCAGCGCCGTTTCATCCGCATCGCTCAGCGGCAACCCCTGAAACCCCAGCGACGCCTCCCCCGCCGCACGCCGCGCCGCCGCCAGCACCGCCCCCGTATCCATCAACCGCGTCAAATCCTCCCCCACCACCGGCTCCGCACTCGCCCCTTTCTCCGGCAAATCCACCCCCGGAACATACTCAGATACCGCCCAATCCACCGCCCCGTACGCAGCCACGCCCGACGCAACCATGTGGCTGCCCCGCTTCAAAAAGAGAAGCTGTTCCCCGTGCCGCAACTCCCACACCGGAACATAGGAATCGCTGCTCCACGACCAGGCATCCACCATCGCCAGCGGCGGCCCCTTGAGCGTTTCATCAACCTCAATATGCAGACGATGCCACACGCCCCCAGGCGTCGCCGCAAATCCCCCCGGCGCCGCCACCCGCGCCACATCCACCACCCGCCCCCGGACGACCGCATCTGCCCACGCCACCCGCGCCTCCAGCGACCACTCCGTCGCCGCCACTCCCCCCAGCGCGCGCCCCGCCCCCATCACCAGCCACACCCCCATCACCACACCCATCATCCATCGCCGCCACATACCCCCCACTTTACCCTCCCGCCCCGCCCGCCCTCGAGAAAATTCCCTACCGCTTCCCCCCCGCCCGCCGCCGCCACCCCACCAGCACCCCCGCCAACGCGAGAACCCCCAACGTCCCCGGCTCCGGCACCGCCACCCCGTTCGTCAGCGACTCGATCGCCAGCCCATCATTCGTCGTGTCAATCTGATACGCCCACCCCGGCTCCAACCCCGCCACCTCCACCTGCCCCGGCTGCAGCGTAAACGCGTTGTCCCCGCTGATCAGGTCAAAACTCTGCCCCGCCAGCGGCGCAAAACCATCCTCAAAATCCAGCAGCACCGTCCCATTCAGCGTCACATTCCCGTCCACCACCAGGTGGTTGTAAAGCCCCGGATCATTCCCCGCGATCCCCATATCCAACACCCCGCTGTCCTGCTCAAAATCCCCAACAATCTCCAGCGTCCCCGGGTCCCCGCCCGGCAAAACGCGCCCCCCCGCATTCACCACCTTCCCCGTGATTTTCCCAAACCCCGCCAGCAGCCCCCCGGAATTCACCTGCACCGTCCCCACCGCCGCCAACGCCGATTGATCCCCCACCGTGAACCTGCCCCCGCCCACATTCACGCTGCCATTGGGCCACAGCACCAGCTCCGCACTCGCCCCCGCCGCCGCCCCGCCGCTCACCGTGATCGATCCACTCCCTCCCGGTCCGCCCTCGTCCCCGCCGACAAAAACGCTGCCCGCCTGCAGCGACGACCCCGCCCCATCCACCGTGATCGTCCCGCTCGCCGGCCCCTGCACGCCCACATTCAACACACCCGTCGCTCCGCCGGCCCCCGATACCCCTCCGCCCCCGCTGATCGCCAGCGTCCCCGCGCCCCCATCCCCCACCGTCAATTTCCCTTTGTACGTCAGCAGCGTTCCCGCCCCCTTCACGTTCACCACCCCGCTTCCCCCGCTCATTTCCCCGATCGTCGCATCCCCATCCGCCACCAGCGCCGAACCATGATCCAGCGTCAGCGTCGCGCTCCCCTGGCTCCCCACCGACACCGACCCCACCACATGCAGCGTCGACGCATCATCCACCGTCCCCGTCGCCGTATTCCCCGCAAACACGCCCTCCGCCATCGTCAGGTCCCCATCCACCGTCACCGTGCTGCCCCCTAGCACCGACAACGAAGCATTCCCCTGCCCCCCCACCGTCAACCCGCCCATCAAATGCAACGCGCTTCCCCCATCCACCGTCAGGTTCCCCGTCCCGCTCCCCTGCTCCCCCAGCGACACCTCCTCCAGCGTGATCGACGCGCCACCCAGCACCGACAGCTTCCCCGTCCCGTTGTCTCCGACCGTCACTTTCCCGCTGATCGCCGCCGTCGGGCCATCGCCGGTAAACACCAGCGTCCCCGTGCTCCCGTCCTCCTCCCCCAGCGTCACCTCCGTCCCTTTGACCGTCAGCGTTCCCCCCGCATTCACATCCAGTTCCCCCATCCCGTTCTCGCCGATCGTCAGCGATCCATCGATCGTCCACTCCGCCGAATCGATTGTCGCATCCCCCTGCCCCAACTCCTCCCCGATCGTCGCATCCCCCAGCGTATGCACCGCACCCCCATCCTGCAGCACCAGTTCCCCCGTCCCTGACGACGCGATGGTGATATCCCCCGTGTTCATCTGCGAATCCGTATCCGTCACCGTCAGTGTCCCCGAACCCGTTGCCTCATCGCCCACCGTCACCTCATTCCCCGAAAAATCCGCGACAAATCCCCCCTCCACCGTCATCGTCGCCGTGCCCGCCGACCCCACCACCACATCCCCGCCTCCAAAAATCAGCTTGCTGCCCGAATCCTGCAGCGTCAGAGTCCCGTTCGACCCCTCCTGTTTCGCCACCGTCAGGTCCCCATCGACCTCCAGGCTCCCGTTCGTGTCCACCGTCACGGTTCCCCACCCCGCATCCCCCACCAGAAGCTCCCCGCTGACCCGCGCCGTCGAGCCCGCCCCTGTCACCTCAAATGTCCCAAATCCGCCCGCCGCGGCCCCCACGCGCAGGTCCCCGTCCTCATGCAAAATGCCCGCGCTCTCCACCATCACCGTCGCAATCCCATTGGCCGCATCCCCGATCCGAATGTCACCCTCCGCATCCCACGTCGATCCGAACACCGCGACAAACGCACTCCCCGCCGCCGTCGGCCCCTGAAGCGTCGGATCGTAATTCGGATCAGGATTTGGATTGATCACCCCCATCCGCGTCACACCCGATGTATTCAGCGTCCCCCCGCCAAAGATCAGCACCGACGCAATGTTCGGCTGGTCCGCCGTCCCCGCCACCGTCCCGAACACCGCATCCCCATTGCACGTGAACACCCCGCCATTGAAATCCAGGTTCCCCGCATCATCCTGCAGCGCCGTCGTGTTCGAATAAAACGACGGATCCGCATACTGCCCCGTGAACGCCGCCGGCCCGGACGTGATGCTGCCCGCCAGATTGACCATGCTGCCCCCCACGATCCTCATCCCCCCCACGTTCATGCTCGCGTTCACGTTCACCGTGCCCCCCATATCCGCCTCCCCCGTCGAGGTGATCGACGCATCCACATTCACCTCGCCTTGAAACGCCAGATCCCCCGCCGCCGACGCGCTGCTCTCGAAACTCACGTCGCTCGCCCCGATGCCCCCCAGCCCCGTGTTCACCGTCGCCTCCACCGTCACCCCGCTCAACCCCGCCGAAAACGAATTCAAACTCCCCGTCACCACGTTCCCCGGCGCCACATTCGTCGTCACGATCGCAATGTCCGAGCCCCCCGGCACCGCGTTGTTCGGCGTCCCCGTCACCGGAAAATACCACTCGTTCGCATTCGACAGATTCCCATCATTCGGCAGCAGCGGCCCATTCCCGAACCCATTCGCCGGCCCCCGGAATTGCAGCACCGCCCCGCCCGGCGGCGGAACAATCTGCCCCCGCGCCGCGCTCACCACCGCCGCCATCACCCCCACCATCACCCCCCACCTGCCCAGCCCCCCCAAACCGCCCAAACCGCGCACCGACCGGCCGTATCCACCCGCAGACATACACGCTCCCAACCGCCGCAAAACGCCCAAAGGCATTCCACGACAAGAAGTTGCCAACGCCTGCCCCGGTGAACCGCCCACGTTGCGCCACCAAAAACTATAACCCCGCTTTCCCCCCCCGCAACTTTTTCGGACTCTTTCCCTCTCAAAAATCTACCATAGCCGACAAGGCGTGCCGCAAACTGCCCGGCCGCCGCCGCGCAAAAAGAACCCCCGGCATCCGCCAGAGGTTCCACATCAAACCCCGATGCACGTCAAATGACCGCCCCCCCTCCCGTTCAATCCCGGCCCCCACGCAGCATCAACCCCACCAGCACCCCTACCCCCAGCGCAATCCCAATCGCATACCACGGATTCTCCTCAATGTACCCCTCCGTCGATTCCTTGATCTTCTTGGTCTTGTCCGCGGCGTACTCATACCCCTGCTGCGCGTACTCCTTCGCCTGGCCCGCATACTGACTGGCCATCTCCTTCGCCTTGTCCGTCATGCTGCCTTGTTCTTCGCTCATCCGGCCTGCTTCGGCCATGTTGTCCGCCATGACTCGTCTCCTGTCAAAAGGGCTTCACTGTACGACGCCAGAGACGCACCTTTTCACGCCCCGGCCCTGTCCCCTTGCCTGGAAGCGAACCCTATGCCACAGTCGAGCACTTCCCCTGCCACTTGCACTCCATCCATCCCCCATCGTTTAGCCGTCGGGCTTGCCCACCGCATAAACACTCTAAGCCGCCAACCCGCTCCCCCCTGGTTTTGCGTTTTGAGTTTTGCGTTTTGCGTTTCCCCTCCCTGCTTCCCGCCGCAGCCGCTCCTGCAAAAACGCCAGCACCGCCGCCTCCTCCGGCCGCAGCGCCCCGAGTTCCTTCATCTCCGCCCGCGCCCGCTGCGCCAGCGTCTCCAGCAGGCTCCCATCCATATACGCATCGATAACCGCCGGATGGATATAGCACTTACGACACACCGACCGCGTGTTCCCCAGCCGCTTGGCCACCTCCTCCACCGCCTGAATCACGTTCTTCTTCGCCTGTGCCTGCGAATCAAAACTCGCGATCTCCTTGAGCGCCTTCGCCGCCAGCACCGTCGCATTCCACGTCCGAAAGTCCTTCGCCGTGAAATCCTCCCCCGTGATCTCGTGCAAATACCCGTTCACGTCCGCCGACGTCACATCCACCGCATGCCCATCCGGCGCCGTGTACGCAAACAATTCCTGCCCCGGTAAATCCTGGCACGCCTTCACGATCGGCGCCAGTCGCGGATCCTCGAGGTCGATCGCATGATCCACCCCGCTTTTCCCCGTGAACTCAAAATGCACCCGCCGCCCCTTCACCTGCACATGCTTGTCCAGAATCGTCGTCAACCCATACGAATGATTGTCCCGCGCATATTCCGAATTCCCCACCCGGATCAGCGTCTTCTCCAGCAACTGCACCACCGCCGCCAGCACCTTCTCCCGCGGCAACCCCTTCATTTTCAAATGCTTCGCCGTCCGCCGCCGAATCATCGGCAACGCCTTCCCAAACGCGATCATCCGATGAAATTTCGTCTCATCCCGCGCCGCCCGCCAGTGCGGATGATACCGGTACTGCTTCCGCCCCTTGGCATCCACCCCCGTCGCCTGAATGTGCCCCTCCGCCAACGGACAAATCCACACCTCCTTCCACGCCGGCGGTATCACCAGCGACCGGATGCGGCGAAGCGTCGCGGCATCCTTTACCTCCCGCCCCGTCGCACTCCGATACCGAAACGTTTTGACGCTGTTCCCCTCCCGCCGAATCCCCGGCGAATGGTCCGACACATACCGCAGCCCCGTCTGCTTCGCAAAATCCGCCCCCTCAGGAACATGATTGTCTGTCGCCGCCACCCGCAACGCCTTGGGCAACTCCTCCGACGGCATCTGCTTGGCGACCAACTTGGCGAGTTTCTTGCCGGCCCTGCTGCGACTGTCGATGCTGCTCATGAACCTTCCTGCTGCAAAAGTGGCACGGGCGTCCCGCCCGTGTTCGTCATTCCACAACCCCTCCATCGCCCCAATCCGATCCTTCCGGTTACATTCCCCCAGTTATATCGGAGAATCCCCATGATCGCCGTCATCCAGCGCGTCTCCGCCGCCTCCGTCTCCGTCGACGGCGCCATCGTCGGCCACATCGGCCCGGGCCTCGCCGTCCTCGCCGCCGTCCACGCCGACGATACCCCCGCCGACGCCCAATGGCTCGCCGGCAAACTCCTGACCCTTCGCATCTTCCCCCATGCCGACAAAAACTTCGACCTCGACGTCCAGGCCGCTCACGGCAGCCTCCTGGTCATCAGCAACTTCACCGTCGCCGCCGAAACCGCCAAAGGCCGCCGCCCCAGCCTCAACCCAGCCGCCCCCCCAGACCGCGCCCGCCACCTCTTCGACCTCCTCCTCGCATCCCTCCGCCACTCCCCCGTCCCCCTCGCCACCGGCGCCTTCGGCCAAGACATGCAAGTCTCCCTCCACAACGAAGGCCCCGCCACCTTCCTTCTCGACTCTCGCACCTCCCGCCCCTACACCCCAAAAGTTTAGCCGTCGATCGGAGATCGACGCTCCCCCGCACACATCTCATCC
>DASZZD010000051.1:0-66497 GCA_035545015.1 Phycisphaerae bacterium | reverse complement strand
TTTTGTTGGGGGTGGCGGGGATGGAATCGATTGCGCATGATCCGTCGGGGGATGCGGGGGGGCCGTTGATTGTGCTTGGTTTGTTCGCGGTGATGGGAGTTGCATCGCTGGTGATTGGGTTGTTGGCCGTGGTGGGATTGGTGCTGGGGGCCGTGGGACTTTGGCGGACGCGGTGGCGATGCTGGTGGTCCTGGGTGGGGATGGGGTTGCATGTGATTTGGGTTGTGGGGGTGGTGTTGGTGTGGGTGTTTGGGTGAGGGAGGGGGCGCCTGTGTTTCCCCCCGCCGACGGCACACTGAAGTGTGAACTCCGGGCGCGCTTTGGCGTGTTGGGGGGCTGGGTCAGGCTGTGGGGGCGGGTTCGAGGGACATGGGGGCGGGGATGGCGCGGGTGACTTTGAGGTGGGCGTAGTGGGGTTCTGAGAGGTCGACGATGGCGGGTTCGGAGCAGGGGTCTCCGGCGAGGGGGCGGATGAGGGGGCGGTCGATGCGGGCGGGGTTGGCGCCGACGATCTGGGCCTGGACGTTGTTGGACAGGACGATGTAGGAACCGACAGGGAAGAGGCCGACGGCGGAGAGGAGGGCTTTGACGACGCGGGAATCGACCATGCCGTGATGGGCCATGCGAATGAGTTCTTCCATGGCGGTGTAGGGGAGCTTTGGGGATTTGTAGGCGCGGGGGTTGATGGAGGCGGCGAAGACGTCGGCGGCGGCGACGATGCGTGCGTAGTCGGAGATATTTTCGCCGACGGCGCAGTTCGGATAGCCGTTGCCTTTGAGGCGTTCGTGGTGCTGAAAGCCCATGATGCGGGCGATGGGGGAGAGTCCGGGGAGTTGTTCCATCATGGAGAGGGAGAGGCTGGGGTGGAGCCGGACGCGTTGTTTGTCGCCGTCGGAGAGGACGCCGGAGCCGCTGCGGATGCGTTTGGGGAGGGCGAGCATGCCGACGTCGAAGACGAGCGCGCCGAAGGTGACTTCCTTGATGAGGTCGAGGGAGAGCTTCATGTGGGCGGCGATGGCCATGGCGAGGACGGCGACGGAGACGGCGTGGTCGGGGAGGTAATCTTCGCGGCGGGCGGTCATGAGGGCGAGCTGGGTGAACTGGCGGGGCTCGGCGCGCATGAGGTCGACGAGGTCTTCGCAGATTTCGACGAGGACGGGGAAGGCGGGCTGTTTGCCGGTCTCGAGCATGCCGTAGATGGGCTGGAGGCGTGCGGAGAGGCGGCGGCGGAGGAGCTGGATGGAGCTGAGGTTGAGGGTGTCTGCCGGGGGCGGGGCGTGGAGGGAATCGATGAATGGGTCGCGTGCTTCGGGGGCGCGGATGTATTCGCCGCGTTTGATGAGGGCTTCCATCTGGCCGACGAGGACGCGGGAGAGGTCTTGGAGGGTGGCGCGGATGGATTCGAGGTCGGCGGCGGGCCGTGCCATGAGGTATTCGATGCCGGAGTCTCGGAGCGCGGCGAGGTGGTGATCTTCGACCTGGTCGTTCTGTTGGATGATGACGATGCCGTCGGGGGTGAGGAGATCGGTGTCGACGGTTTGGCCGAGGGAGAGGGAGTTGACGGGGACCATGGCGGCGGGGTTTTGGGAGCCGCCGAAATCGAGGACGGCGCGGGCGTTGGGGGCCATGTAGACCTGGCGGATGCCGGAGCGGGTGAGGGCGTCGATATGGAGCTGGGTGAGCTGGGTGCTGGCGGAGAGGAGCTTGCGGCCGGTGGCGTGGAAGAGGGGCTCGGGGAATTGCTTTCCGGGGGCGAGGTTGGCGACGTCGAAGATTTGCATGCGCCGTGGTGCCTCGGGGTCGGTTCGAAGAAGTGCCGGCACCGCACAGATACCGGTTGGAAAATCTATCGGTCGTGGGGGGGAGGGGGGGTTAGGGGCAAAGCGGAAGACGGAAGATGAAAGAAGATGAACACGGGCGGGACGGGCGTGGCACGGGAGGGTTAGTGGCGGCGTTGGCATGTGGGGCAGAAGACGGTGGTGCGGCCGGCGATGAGGGCGGATTTGAGAGGGGTTCCGCAGCGGGCGCAGGGGAGGCCGGCGCGGCCGTAGGCGAGGAGTTGGCGGGCGAATTGGCCGGGTTGATCGGCGACGTTCCGATAATCGCGGAGGGTGGTGCCGCCGGAGCGGATGGAGCGTTTGAGGACTTCGCGGATGGCTTTTGCGAGGGCGTCGAGCGAGGCGGGGGGGATGCGGTCGACGCGTTGGAGGGGGTGGAGCTTGGCGAGCCAGAGGGCTTCATCGACGTAGATGTTGCCGAGGCCGGCGAGGTCGCGTTGGGAGAGGAGGCGGTGTTTGATGCGGCCGCGCATTTTTTTCCAGGGGGCGAAGTGGGCGGGGGAGGCGGAGAGTGCGTCGGGGCCGAGATTGTGGAGTTGGGCGGATTGGGCGGCGGCGAAGGTGGGGTAGTACCAGAGGCCGCCGAAGCGGCGGGGGTCGCGGAGGCGGATATCGGTGGCGTTTTTGAGGGAGAGGAGGATGTGGGTGTGCTTGGCGAGGGGCGCGGTGGCGGGGAGGCAATCGACGTGTCCGGACATGCCGAGGTGGATGACGAGGGTTTGGTCGTCGTCGGCGATGAGGAAGAGTTTTTTGCCATGGCGATGGGTGCGGGTGAAGCGGTGGCCGATGAGGTGGTGGAGGGGGGCGCGGCGCGGGGAGAGGAAGTCGGGGCGGAGGATTTTTATGGCCGTGATGGGGATGTGGAGGAGGCAGGGTTCGAGGGAGCGGCGGACTTCTTCGACTTCGGGGAGCTCGGGCACGGGAGACCAAGGCAAAAGGGTGCGGGTTATTTTTCTACATAATAGGCGCCGCGGGATTTGACGGCGGTGGGGATTTGGTTTTGGAGGTAGGTGTAGACTTCGCGGGCGCGGGGGATCTGGTAGAGGGTGAGTTCGGGGGAGGTGGTGTCGGTGGAGTAGATGTGGATGGTGCCGATGCGGAGGAGGCGTTCGACGAAGCCTTGTTTGAGTTCCATGTCGGAGATGCGGAAGAGCTCGATGGAGTTGAGGTCTTTGGAGAGGATGCCGGACTCGGTGTCGATGCGGGTGGGGCGGATGAAGCAGCGGGCGTTGCGGACGGAGAGGTAGAAATACCAGATGAGGATGGCGGCGAGGACGGCGGTGGCGGCGATGCCGGGGCGCATGTAGGGCTTGAGGGGTTCGATGAAAAAGAAGGCGGCGCCGATGAGGATGGCGGCGGTGAGGATGATGAAGATGCGCCAGAAGTTGTCCCACTGGGAGACGGAGAGGGAGAAGGCGGGGGAGGCGTCGGCGGGGGGTTGCGCGGCGGGGTTGGGATTAGCGGGGCTGGTGGCGGAGGGAATTGCAGCGGATGCGGCGGTGGGCGAGCGGTCGAGGAATTCGCCGCAGTGTTTGCATTTTTTGGCGACGGCGAGGATGGTTTCGCCGCAGAAGGGGCAGCGTTTGGTGGGTTCGGATTCGGCGAGGAGAGGGATGGCAGGGGCGGGAGCGGGGGCGGCGTTGGGGGAGGCGGGAGCGACCTGGGGCAGGAGTTTGCGTTTGCAGGCGGGGCAGGTGACGGGTTGGGAGAGCGCGTCCTGGCCGATGGTGAAGCGGTTGCCGCAGATGCAGGTGACCTGGTAGTTCATGGCCCTATTCTCGCCGAAGGAAATTCCGCCGTATAGTTGCTTCGGTCAGGGGGCGGTTCCGAGGCGAAGAATGGTGAGGGAGCAAGGTTTGAAGGTGTAGGAGAAATTGGGGAGGGTGAGGCGGGTGGAGGCGGTGGTGGGGAGGATGGCGGCGGGGGCGGACATGGAATCTTCGGCGTTCGGGTTGCCGGTGAGGGTGATGATTTTGGCGGCGACGAGGTGGGGAGAGCCGGCGAGATGGATGTCGGAGGTGAGGGGGTGATCGGCGGGGTTGACGACTTTGAGGATGATGTCGCCGGTGGCGTTGTCGCGGGTGGCGGAGGAGAAGAGGGCGGGGATGCGGTGGTGGGGCATTTGAGCGGACTGGATGAGTTTGCCGTCGAGATAGCAGTCGATGCGGTCGCCGTGGACGGTGATTTGGGCGTCATACCAGCGGTTGGTGTCGAGCGTGCCGGGCTGGTGGGCGAGGAGCTGGTCCTGCTCGGCGAAGTGGGAGAGGAGGATGAATTCGGGCTTCGTAGGATCGGCGACGGTGGGGCCGCCGATGGGGGCGCCGAGGGTCCACTGGGTGCGCGCGCCGATGGCGTGGGTTTCATCGTCGGCGACGGTGAGGGTGATGGCGCCGGTATCGGAGGTGCGGCGGAGTTTGAGGGAGAGGGTGTAGTCGGATCCCCAGGAGGCGTCGCCGGCGGAGGCGGTGGTGGAGATCGTGGGGTCGGATTGGCGGTAGGTGGCGTCGGCGGCGTTCCAGGTGGGGCCGGCGGTGAAGTCTTTGTTGGAGGAGAAGGCGGGGGCGAAGAGGGTGCGGCCGTTGTTGGTGACGTGGAGGTCTTTGAATTCGGCGGTGGCGTTGGAGGTGGCGAGGGCGATGCCGCCGGTGGGGAGGAAGTCGAGGACGTGAGAGTTGTTGGAGGTGGGGAGGACGACGTCGCCGCGGTTTTCGCAGAAGAGCTGCTGGACGTAGTAATTGACGGAGGGGACGGTGTGGAGGGAATCGACCCAGATGAGGTCGGGGCGCCACTGCCAGGCTTCGGTGTTGGAGAAGAGCGGGGCGTAGGAGGCCATGCGGACGACGGCGGCGTCGCGTTCCATGCCGGTCATGTAGGCGGCTTCGGCGAGGGCGCAGTCGAGGTTGTTCTGGTTTTTGGTGGAGCAGATGGCGTCGCTCTGGGCGGCATATTCGCCGAAGAATACTTTCGGACCTTTGGGGTCGTAGTTGTCGAAGCGGTTGGCGTTGGAGAGGAACCAGATGGGGTTGGCGTAGCAGTGCTGGTCGACGATGTCGACGCCGTGGCCGCCGGCGTTGAACTGCTGGAGTTTTGGCCAGAGGTAATCGAAGCGGTCGTCGTCGGGGGAGGGGCCGGAATCGGAGACGAGGGTGATTTCGGGGTGCTTGTCCTTGATGGCCTTGGTGAAGGCGGCGAGGCGTTCGAGGTATTGGGGACCCCACTGCTCGTTGCCGATGCCCATCATGCGCAGGGGCGGATTGAAGGGCTCGGGGTGGCCCATGGCGGCGCGCTTGGCGCCCCAGGTGGAAGTGGCGGGGCCGTTGGCGAACTCGATGAGATCGAGGGCATCCTGGATGTAGGGGGCGAGATCGTCGGGGGGGCAGAGCTCGCCGGAGTTGAACTGGCAGGCCATGCCGCAGTTGATGATGGGGAGGGGCTGGGCGTGGATGTCTTCGCAGAGCTGGAAGTATTCGAAGAAACCGAGGCCGAAGGATTGGTAGTAATCGGGGGTGGGTCGCCAGGAGAATTCGTAGTTCCAGCGGTCGACGAGGGTTTTGCGGTCGTCGATGGGGCCGATGGTATTTTTCCATTGGTAGCGGTGGGCGAGGTCTTTGCCTTCGACGATGCATCCGCCGGGGAAACGGAGGAAGCCGGGGTGGAGATCGGCGAGCGCCTGGACCATGTCTTTGCGCAGGCCGCCGGGGCGGTGCTTCCAGGTGTCTTCGGGGAAGAGGGAGACGAAATCAAAATCGACAGTTCCGGGGCCGTTGAGGAAGAGGACGAGGCGGGCGTTGGCATCGGTGGCGTTGGGGTGGAGGGTGGCGGTTATTTTTTGCCAGGTGTTGGAGAGGCCGGTGAGTTGTGCAGAGGCGAGGGTGGTGCCATCGTTGCCGACAAGTTGGACGGTGACTTTGGAGTTGCCATCGACGTTGCGGATTTGAGCGGAGAAGTCGTAGGCGTCGCCGGCTTTGAGGCCCATGCCGCGGTAGCCCTCGTTGGAGATGCCGATGGGGGCGGTTCCCTGGGAGGTGATGCGGACGTAGTGGGTTTGGGAGGGGCGGTAGGGATCGTCGGTGCGGACTTCGATGTCGCCCTTGGCGAGGCTGGGGGAGACCTTGATCCAGCCCATGAGGGGATCGGGGAATTCGAAGGCGCGGTTTTTGACGAGCTCGGCGTAGAGGCCGCCGTCGCCGCCGAAGTTGATGTCTTCGAAGAAGGCGCCCCACATGGCGGGGCTGACGGAAGCGCCCGGGTGATCGGATTGGACGGTGATGGTGGGGCGGGCGGCGGGGGATCTCTGCGTGCTTTGCGCGGAGGTATTGGTGCAGCCGGCGGCGGCGAGGGCGATAAGCGCGGCGGGGGCGAGGGAATTTCTGAGCATGCGGGGCGCTCCTGAGCAAGTGGGGCGGCGCGCGATGGGGACAGGAAAAAGGTGGGGCCGCCAGCTTGGGTAAGGTAGCGGGTGCTCAGGGGCGGAGCAATGCGGCGTCGAGCCAGTCGACGCGTCCGAGGACGTCCATGCGGCCGGGAGAATCGGCGCGGAGCTCGATGGTGTGTGCGCCTTTGATGGGCAGTGAGACCTGGGCGGGGGGTTGGGCGTGGAGGCCGAGGCCTTTGAGGTTGTCGGCGTGCCAGACGACTTTGCCGTCGATGGCGACGGCGAGGTTGGCTTCACCCTGGGGCCCGGCGGAATCGTCGACGGCGGGTCGGAAGGTGAGGGTGTCGAAGTTGCCGTCGAGATTGTAGGTCAGAGCGCTGTGGGTGTGGACGCCGAGGCCGCGGTCGTAAGTGGTTCCAGCGACGCGGAGGGGTCCGCCGGTGACGTTGGCGTTGGCGTGGGTGGGATAGCTGGTGCCCATGAAGGTGGTTTGTTCGTCTTTGGCGGGGTCGATGTCGGAGAGGTAGACGAGGCGTCCGCCGAGGACTTCGACGCTGACGATGTGGTCGGTGGAGATTTTGTGGGGCTCGGCGCCGGCGGGATCGGCGAGGGTGATGTCGGAGACGGACCAGGAGAAATTGGCGGGTTTGTCGAGGGCGACGGTGAGAATGGTGCCGGTGGTGGTGGTGACGCGGAGGGAGAGCGGGGGGATGGCGCGCGGCGCACTGACGCCGCCGAAGGCGATGGTGTCGATGCCGGAGAGATCGAGGGAGGTTTCGGTGTTGTCCGCGCCGACGGCGATCTGGAGTTTTTGGGGCGTGAGGCCGGTGATGATGCCTTTGCGCGTGTCGCCGTTGGCGGAGAGGTGGACGATGTCCTGATCCTGTCCCGCGCCGGGAGCGCGGCGAGGCTGGCCATCCCAGCGGACGAGATCCATGGCGGCTTTGAGGGGGAGGGAGACGTTTCCGAGATCGGTGGTCTTCATGGTGATGGATTGGCCGGACATGCCCGCGGGCTGGCCGTAGATGACGTCGCCGTTGCGGAGGCGGAGGCGCCAGGTGTCGGAGTTGGTGGAGACGGTGGGTTGGTGATCGCCGGCGAGGAGGACGACGTCGCGGGTAGGGAGGGTTTGCAGCTTGCCGCCGGCGGCGGTGATGGAGAGTCCAGCGTCGGGGGTCCAGGTGTTGATGGTGAAGCCGGACTGGTGGGAGAGATCGGCGGTGGTGAGGCGCCAGTCGGCGCGGGCGGGGAGGGCGGTGAGGAGGGTGGCGGCGAGGATCGCGAGCAGGGTGTGTTTGCGGGGCAGGTAATTGGTAATTGGTAATTGGAAATTGGGCATGGGGGGGAGGCCTCTTTGGTGTTGGGGGGTTGGGTGGTGGGCGGGTTATTTTTGCAGGATGGGGAGGAGGCGGTTGGGGACCTGGAGCATGATGAGGGCCATGGCGGTGGCGTAGACGGGGCCGTTGTCGCCGACCCAGGAGCCGTCGGCCTGCTGTTTTTTGGAGAGGTCGGCGCGGATGGCGGGCCAGAAGGCGGCCCAGGCGTCGCCGCCGGACATGAAGGTGGCCTGGGTGGCGTAGTAGTTGCCGTAGTAGTAGTTGTCGTTTTCGGCGCCGGCCTTGCCGGGGAGGCGTGCCATGAGGTACTTGATGCCGCGTTTGATTTCGTTGCCGTCGTAGATGCCGGCGTAATAGAGGCAGGCGACGCCGGCGGCGGAGCGCGGGTAAGCGGAGCCGCGGGAGGCGAGCATGTAGGAGAAGCCGCCGTCGGGCTCCTGGGATTTTTTGACGTAGTCGATGGCGCGGTCGATGGTGGTCTTGGGGACTTTGATGCCGGCGTTGCGTGCGGCGCGGAGGGCCATGATCTGGCAGATGGTGACGGAGATGTCGGCGTCCTGGGGGACGGGCTGGTAGCGCCAGCCGCCTTCGCTGTTCTGGGACTGGACGATGAGGCGGATGGCGAGCTGGAGTTTTTCCTTCACTTCGGGGCGCGGGGACATGCCGTAGACTTCGGCGAGGAAGAGGGTGGCGAAGCCGTGGCCGTACATGGGGGAGCCGTAGTTTCCGGAGGTGATGAGTCCGGATTCCTGGGTGTTCTTGAGGATGAAGTCGAGGATGCGGTCGACCTGCTGTCCGTATTGGCCGTCGTTGGGCATGTCGCCGTCGGCGAGGAAGGCGATGCCGCAGAGGGCGACGATGGCGACGGCGTCGCCGCCGCCGCCGGAGACGGTGCCGTTGGCGGCGACGTTTCGTGCGAGGAATGCGAGGCCTTTTTTGACGCGGTCGCGGACTTCGGGGGTGAGTTCATCGGCGAGGGGGCCGGAGCCGCCGACGGTGGAATTGGGGTTTTCGACGGAAGGGCCGTTTTGGGCGGGGGCGGGGGTTTGTGCGAGGGCGAGGCCGGGGGTGATGAAGGAGGCGGTGGTGTAGAGTGCGAATACGGCGGGGGCGGCATGTTGCCGGAAGGTGCGGGAAGTTGAGGGGGGACGCACGGAAGACTCCTGCGGGGAAGAAGATGAGGCTGATTCAAAAGAGCGGCACGGGGTTTTGGCCGTGCGTGGCTGGGGGTTCGTGGCTGGGGACATCCGGGGATGCGGGTTGCTGGAACATCGGCGGGACGCCGATGCCACGGACGCCGGTGGCGCGTGACGCCGGTGGCGCGGGTGGTTAATGATCGCGTGTGGAGCGGCCGATCTCGGCGAGGGCCTGGTAGTAGCGATCGATGAGCTGGCGATACTCGGGCAGATATTGTTCGTTGGAGCCGTGAGCGATCATGTCGCGGTCGCGCGGGGGGAGGTTGCCCCAGTTGTCGGCGTTTTTCTGGTGGATGTCGGTGCCATTGGATTCCGCGCCCTGTGCGCCGCCGCCGCGAAGGTTTTCATCGCGCGCCGCGGTGGAGCCGCCCTCATGGCTCTGGTTTTTGGTGGCCTGGCGCTGCTGGCTCTGGCTTTTGCTTTGGCTCTGGCTTTGGCCGGTGCTGTTGCATTGCTTGCGGGCGATTTCGATGAGGGCGTCGAGATCGACGACGATGCGGCGCTGGGTTTCCTGGGTGACGGCGCCGGGGTCTTTGTCGGCGAGGCGCTGCCGGCTTTCGCCCATGCGATCGACCATGTCCTTCATTTGCTGTTCGGCGCCGGTGTCGTTCTGCTGGGCGCTGGAGCCGGCGGTGAGTTTTTTGAGCAGGTCCATGTCGTCGACGACCTTGGCGGCGTCGGGATCGACGAGGGCGGGGGCGACGGGGGGACCGGGATCGGGTTTAGCGGCGGGCGCGGGGGTGGAGGTATCGGAGCCGCCGAGACCCTGGTCGAGCAAATTGTCGGCCGAGGCGGGCAGGGCGGTGATGCCGACGGCGGCAAAGAGGGCGGCGGCAACGACAGGCAGCGAGCACTTCATCGGCGAACCTCCCAAAGACGGCGGTCTGCAATCCTCGACCGAGGGGGGGCAGAGGGCCATGACGATTATTCTACTGCAACTGCTGGGCAAGTTTATCGGCAATTTTTTGAATTTCGCCCTGCTGGCGGCTGAGGGTGGCGGCCTGCTGCTGGAGGTCGGATTTTTCGGCGGGGGTCGCGGCGTGGAGGTCGTTGTCGACCTGTGTGGTTTGAGTGTTGACGACCAACTGCATGGCTTTGAGGAGTTTAAGCTGTGCGAGGGGGGGCACGAGCGGGGGCTTGCCGCCGCCGCCGCCCCCGCCGCCGCTCTTGAACTGGCTCTGGCGGCGTTGTTCGTCTTTGAGGGCGTCGATGATGTCGGTGAGGCGGTCGATGGCGGTCTGCTGGGCGCTGGCGAGTTTTTTGCCGGTCTGGGCTTTTTTCATATCGTCGCGGCTGGTGGTCATGGCGTCGGAGACGAGGCCATTCATCCAGATCACGACGTCGAAGGGTTTGAGCTGCTGGTCGTTGGTGAGGTCGGCGACGCGGCCGATGAGGTTTTGCTGGGTGGTGGTCTGCTTGGCGAGTTCGAGGGAGCCGAGGCGGTCGATCTCTTTGTCGGCGGCTTTCTGGCGGCGGGTTTCGATGCCGTCGGTGACGCCTTTGAGGGTGAGCTGGTCCTGCTTGATGGATTCGTATTGTTTGATGAACTCGGCGAGGGCTTTGTCCTTGAGCTGGCTGTCGACATCGGCTTTGAGGGCCCGGAGTTTTTTGAGGGCTTCATCGAGCAGGGCGATGGATTTTTCCTCGGGGGGGATGGCGGAGGCCTCCTTGTTGCCGTAGAGGGCGCCGGCGGCGTCGCCCATCTGGTCGGCGGCGTCGCGGATGTCGACGGCGGCCGCCTGGGCCTTGGGGGTGCTCTCGGCTTTTTTCTGGATGACGATGGCGTTCATCTGGTTGGTGCCCTGGCGATCGCCGAGCTTGGCGAAGACGGCGGCGGCGGCTTTTTCACCGGCGATCATGGTGTCCTTGTTGATGCCGGCTTCTTTGTCGCGCAGGTCCTGGACGAGCTTGATGAGCTCGTCGAGCTGGCGGGAGAGCTGTTCGAGCTGGAGGCGGGAGCGCTGGTCGAGCTGGTCGAGCATTTCCTGGAGGCCGCGCTGCGCCTGGGACTGGCTGGCGCCGGCGCTGGCCATCTGGTTTTTGGAGACCGATGCGCTGGCGGAGGACTGGGAGGGCACGACCTGGTCCTGCTGGCCGGAGTCGACGGCCTTGGAGAGGGCCTGTGCGGTGGCGCTGTCGGATTGCTGGAGCTGCTGGGCGGATTTCTGCATCTGCTCCATGAGGTCGGAGGTGCGGTTGGCGAGGTCTTTCTGCTGCGCGGAGATACGCTCCAGGCGGTCTTTGATGTCCTTGGGCAGGTCGTCGGGATTTTTTTCGGTGGTCTTGGCGGAGAGATCTCGCGTTTCCTTGGCGAGCTGGGTCTGCTGGTCGAGGATTTGTTTGAGGGCGGTGCGGGCGGCTTCGAAATCACCGGCGGCGCCCAGGGCGTTGATGATGTTGTCCATCTTGGCGAGAGCTTCGCCCTGCTGGTTGTCGGCGCTCTTGGCGCTGTCCGAGGTTTGCTGGGCCTGCTGTTTGGCGTTGGGGTCTTTGGCGTCGGCGTTGCCGGCGGTTTCATGGGCCTTGTTGAGGTCGCTGGCGGCTTTTGGCATGTTGGTGTCGGCGACATCCTTGAGGCCTTGGGACGATTCGGCAGCGAGCTTGCCCAGATCGGTGTCGGACATGCGGTTCTGGCGTAGATCGTCAGCGACCCCGGCGAGGCGCTGCTGGATGGCGTTGGCGGTGGAGGTTTCCTGGGACTCCGTGCGGGCGAGGTCGGCGAGCTGGGACTTTTGCTGATCGGTGCTGATGCCGGAGGTCTGGATGGCTTTCTGGATGGCCTCGGTCATCGTGCGGGTCTGGTCCTGCTCGCCGCGGAGGGCCTTGAGGCGTTCCTTGGATTCGTTGAGGGATTTGCGGCTGCTTTCGAGGATTTCGGCTTCGGTGCGGATCTGGAGGACGAGCGGGGCGGATTTGACCCAGGGATGGCGTTTGCCATCGACGTCAAAGTTGTCCTGGACCTCGGCATAGAAGTTGAACCGCATGCCGGGCTGGAGGTTCATGGGGGCGAGATCCCAGGTGTAGGTGGATTTTCCGGTGGTGTTGCCGGAGGCGGGATCGGTGGTGCGGTCGGACCAGGGGAGGTCGGTCTGGAAGGCGGCGGGGTCGTTGGGCTTGGCGTCGAATTTATCGGCGCGGAGGTGGTGGCCGTCGAGGCCGAGATCGTCGGTGGCCTGGTCGGCGATATCGACGATGGCGGTGGGGGTGCGTTCGACGATGCGGCGGGGATCGGTGATGACGACGGAGGGGAGGGTGTCGGGGACGACTTCGATGGCGAAGGAGCCGCCGACGCGGGACTCGAAGCCGTCGGTGTCGCGCATGACGAGGCGGGCCTGGAGGGTTTTGGAGGCGGTGAAGGAGATTTCGGCGAGGGTGGGATCGACGAGGCGTTTATCGAGGGCGATGGGGAGGTCGGTGTCTTTGGTTTGATCGACGAGGCGGACGTCGGGCTGGCCTGCCCCGGCGGTGGCGAAGGGCTTGGTGGAGCGGACGCGGAGGGTGATGCGGGAAAGCTCGACGGCGCGACCTGCCTGGGTGAGGAGGTCGGTGAGGACGGGCGGGGCGGGCTTCGCGGGATCGCTGACGTTTTTCACGTAGGCGGGGGGCTGGATGGAGGCGGTGAGCTCGGTGATGACGGGTCGCGGTGCGAGGCGGATGATGACGGGTTGCTGCTCGGTGTCATCGCCGACGTAAAGTTTGAGGCCGAGGGATTTCTGGCCGTCGGGTTCGAGGGGGTGTTCGTAGATGTAGGCGCCGTTGGAGGATTGTTCTTTCTGGAAGGTCATGAGGTCCTGGGAGGTGCGGCCGCCGTCGACGAAGGAATAGAGCCACATGCGTTGGTTGGGGTAGCCGCCCCTGGTGACGCGGGCGCGGACGGTGATTTTTTCGCCGATGGGGAGGGCGGCGGGGGGCTTGCCGTCGGAACCGCCCATGGCGTCCCAGTCGAAGGAGGCGTGGGTGATGCGTGGCCAGGCTTGGGGGTTGGTGGTGAACCAGCGGGAGAAGGCGATGCCGGCGAGGGGTTGGTTAAAGGCGGCGACGGCGCCGGCGATGGCGGTGATGATGGCGGCGACGAGCAGGGCGCGGGCGGGTCGCTGGAAATCGACGGCGTCCTCGAAGCGGAGGGATTCGGTTTTTTGCGCGGCGAGATCGACGTGGCGGGCGGCGAGGGCGTTGGTGCGCATGGTGCCGGCGTGGATGAAGTGGACGGCGGCGATGAGATCGTCGGAGAGATCGCGGTGGGCGGATTCGACGCGGGAGGCGAGGAAGCGGTCGGTGAGGCGGGTGGTGAGGGGGGCGATGAGGAACCGCCAGGCGAGGAAACCGAGTGCGGCGATCCAGGCGAGCAGGAGCAGGAGACGGAGGGTGTTGGAGAAGTGGAGGAGGTAATCGCCGAGCATGAGGATGAAGAGGGAGCCGACGCCGCCGGCGATGAGGATGCCGAGGCCGAAGAGGGAGAGGACGGTGCGGACGCGTCCGCGGAGGCGGGTGATGCGCGTGACGAGGGGATGGTCCGGGGTGTGGGAGAGGGGATGGGGGGTGGAGAGCTGGGCCATGGGGTCCTCGCACGGAAGTGCGCTGGGGATACGTTGCCACGGGTCGTTGGGCGTTTCTTCGGTCCAGCGCGGCGGGGTTATCGGATTAGACGCTCCGGCGGACCAAAGGTTTCCACAGTATGCCCGCAGGAGGATTGAAACCCAAGCTGGTTCCGGTGGCAGCCGTCAGAAGCGGCGGGCAAGCCCGCCGGCTAAACGCAAGGGGTATAGCTGGACACGAAAAAGTTCATTCGCTCTAAATCAGTCCGGCGCTCTTGCGGAGGAGCCATTCGATGGTGGCAAGGGCGACGACCAGCACCAGGGCGATGGGCTTGTACCAGAGTTCTTCCGAGTCGGAGAGGATCAGGGGGATGGAGCGGTCGGGGATTTGCTTGGCGAGTTCGTCGGATTTGTAGATCGGCACGACGGCGCCGCCGGTTTTGGTCGCCAGGGTGGTGAGCGAATCGGTGTCGGCGGCGATTTTTTCGAATTCGCGCTGCGGAGGCTCGACGGAAACTTCGAAGGGCGGCACGTCGATGGGCAGGATGCCGGGCTGGACGGTGAGCAGGACATCGCCGATCTGGGAGGCGGTGATCATGCCCTGGAGGGAGTCGGGTTCATCGCCGCCGGAGGAGGGGCTTCGCTGGAGGGTGAGGGTGTCGAGGGGGCGGCCTTCCTTGTCGGTGATGAGGACGGGGACCTGGGCAGGGACCTGGCCGGCGAGTGTGGGGTCCTTGACGGTGAGGGAGACTTTGATGGGGCGTCCGACTTCGACTTTGGCGGCGTCGGCGGCCAGTTCGAGGCGGCGGTTCTGGCCGAGGGCTTTGTTCTTGTAGAGCAGCCGGCACATCTGGAGCCAGTAGGACTGGAAGAGCGGCTCGCCGTTGTAGCGGCGCCAGCGCCAGGTGTCTTCGATGGCGGAGAAGAGGGTGCGTCCTTCGCCGTAGCGGTCGGTGACGATCAGCGGCGCCGGCGCTCCGCCCTGCGAGCGCGTGGGATGCACGGCGAGGACTTCGGCGGACGCCTTGATGCCCTGGACGGGTTTGAACCAGTACATGTCGGGCATGTTGGCCATCTGCTTGACGTTTTCGTCGGGGTCGTCGAAGAAGCGAAAGAGGTTGGAATCGCGGCCGGCGGCGGTGAGGACGGGCGTGAAGGGGGCGTTTTCGGCGGGGGCCATGACGCGGGCGCGGGGGTCGAGCTCGTCGGGCACGATGGGCAGGAGGACATCGAGGGGCGTGCCTTTGTAGGCTTCGGGGTCCCAGCCGTTGCCGGCGATCCACGCGACGCCGCCGCCGGTTTTACGGACGAAATCGACGATGAGTTTCTGCTGGGAGGGGGAGAAGAAGGTGGGTTCGACGTCGCCGATGATGAGCACATCGTATTTGTTGAGTTCTTCAGGGGTTTCGGGGAAGCGGGTGATGGGGCCGGGGAAGGTTTCGCGGCCGTCCTTGTCGACGACGCGGGGGTCAGCGTCCTGGGCGAAGTCTTCATCGGCGGAGAGCAGGAGCGTGGAGATGTTGACGGTCTTTTCGCGGATCAGCTCGTTTTTGACGTAGCGGAATTCCCAGCGCGGGTAGCCTTCGACGTAAAGGACGTTGATCTGGGCGTCGAGGACGTTGGTGTGGGCGGTGATGACGTTGTCTTGCGCGGAGAGTTCTTCGCCGCCGTTAGTGAGCTCGACGCGTGCGAGGAGGTCGAACTTTTCGGATTTTTCGGCATTGGTTTTTTCGGGTTTGAAGATCATCTCGACGTCCATCTCGCGCTTGCCGGGATCGAGGGTGACGTCCTTGGTGGCCAGCGGCGCGCCGGAGATGGCTTCGTTGGGGCCCTGGGTGCGGTAGAGGGTGATGCGCGCGGGGGTGGGCTTGTCGATGCCGGTGCCGGCGAGATGCATTTTGACGGCGACGGGATCGCGGACGAAGGTGTTTTCGGGGACCTGAGGCTGGGAGAGCTTGAGATTGAGGGGTTCCTGCGGATCACCAAGGGGCAGGGCGAAGAGCTTGGCGGAGGCTTGCTCGGCGGCAGCGGTGGCGAGGTCGAGGCGCGAGCCGGGCTCGGTGGTCTGGCCGTCGGTGTAGAGCACGAGGGCGGAGACGCGCTGGCCCTGGACGGACTGGAGGATTTCCTGGGTGACGGCGGGGAGGTCGGTGGATTCGCCGGCGGGGGTGTCTTTGGCGAGGGCGGCGAGGAGGGGTTTGAGTTGATCGGGGTTATGGGCGGTGCCCAAGAGCTGCGCGTGGGAGGAGCCGGTGAAGATGGCGACGTCCTGGGTGTCGGTGAGGTCTTTGAGCCACTGGGCGTGGTCGAGGGAGTGGACAGCGAGCTGGTAGCGGTCGGGGCGGAGGGACGCTGCGCCGGCGGGCTGCGATGCGGCGGGTTGCGTGTCGGCTTGGGTTTTGGCCAGCAGGGCCCGCATCTGGGGATCGTGATAGGGGTCCTCGAGCGTCATGGAGGCGGAGTTGTCGAGCCAGACGGCGACGACGGAGCGGGTGCGTTCTTCGCGGTCGACCACGAGCATGGGGCGGCAGAAGAGCAAAAACACGGCGGCGAGCAGCAGGGCGCGGACGATTCCCAGCGCGATCTTTTTTCGCGGCGAGGCGGATTGTTTGCGATAGGAGAGGTATCCCAGGAGCAGCAGGACCAGGACGATGGGAATGATCCAGACGGCCCAGCTTATGCCAAAGGCGAAGCGCGTGCCCGGGGAGATGGACACATGATTGAGCGAGAGCAGCCAGTCGAGGAGCTTGTCCATCGGGAAAGAACTCAGCGGTAAACGGAGAACAATCGGGCGAGCAGGGTTTCCAGGGCGAAGAAGGCGAGGGCGGCGAGCAGGAGGCTGCGGGCGAGCTCCGATCCCTTCGAGGGCTGATCGCCGGTCGCGTTTTGCTGGGGCGAAAGGGTGCGCGGGCCGGGGCGGATGGAGGAGGCGTCGATGCCCAGCGCGGAGGCCATGGCGCCGGCGCTGATGTGGCGCACGTCGGCTTCTTCGGCGGAATCGGGATTGACGACGACGACGGGGCGGCCGTCGGTGGCGTTTGCGGGGGCGTAGTGGCCGGCGAAGACCAGCGGGCCGCTGGTGAGCTCGGGCTTGCCGTCCTTGATTTCGGAGGTGACGCTGACGGTGGTGTTACGCGGGCCGTTCCAGGCGCCGGGGGCAGCCATATCCTGTGGCAGACGGATGGAATCGCCGACGTGCAGGGTGAGTGTGGCGCTTTCACCGGGGATGGCGTAGTACATCAGTTCGTGCATGAAGGGGACGTAGGAGGGCTTGGCGCCGAAGCTGTTCCATTCGGTATCGGCGGTGCTGGCGAAGAGGACGACCTTGCCCTTGCCGACCTGGCGCGCGACGACGGCGGGATCGCCGGGGGAGCCGTCGGGCTTTTTGTAGCGGAGGATGACTTCGGAGGAGCCGTCGGGTGGGGGGGTGAGCTTGAGGTATTGGGTGGTTTGGACGGAGGTGAAGCCGACGTCGAGGCCGGATTTGTAGGCTTCGCCGAATTTCTGGAGGACGGGATGGGTGAAGCCTTCGGGGGCGAAGGTGGTTCCCTGGGGCGTGGCGGTCTGGGCGTCGCCGGCATTGTCGCCGACGGTTTCGGTTTTGATGACCTGGCCGATGGCGGCGGGGAGGAGGGCGTTGGCGGCATCGGGCCCGACGCCGGGCGCGCCCAGGGCGCTGTTCATGTCCTGTGCGTTGGTGTGGCCGCCGGGGAAGATCATGAGGAGTCCGCCGTTTTCGACATATTTGCGGAGGGCGTCGCGGACGGCCGGGGCGCGGGGGGCGGTGGTGTCGGACATGATGACGGCGGCATAGGGGGGCAGGGCGGTGGTGGGGAGTTCGAGCTCGGTGATGACGTGGGGGGCGAAACCGCCGCCGACGGCCGCGGGGGTGGCGTCGGGCTTGTCGCTTGCGGAAAGGGCGAAGGCGACTTGCAGGTAGGTGGTCGAGCCGAGGGTGTGAATGTCGCCGGGGCTGCCGTCGACCATGAGGATGGGGATTTCGCGGCGGACGTTCATGAGGACGGAGCGGGTGTCATCGACGGGCAGGCTATCGGCGGGGAGGCGGGCGTCGATGACGTGGCGTCCGGCGGTGGGGATGGTGAGCGCGACGGTGAGGGTGCGCGCGTCGCCGGGATCGATGCGGGCGACTTTTTCGCTGTGGGTCATGACGCCGTCGAGGAGGATGGCGAGGGGCTCATCGAGGAGGGGCCTGTCGGTGCCGTTGAAGATGGAGACGCGGAATTCTTCCTCGCTGCCGGCGACGACGATGGGATGGACGGGGCGGAGATCGGTGACGGCGATGTTGGCCTGGTCGGGGGCGCCGAAGTCGAGAAGTGCGAAATCGGTGGCCTGGGCTTTGGCGGCGGCGAGAGATTTTTTGAGGCGGTCGCTGCTCTGGGCCTGGGGATCGTGCAGGGCGCTGGCGGAGCAATCCGTGAGGACCAGCAGATCGCGCACGCGGGCGCTGGCGCCCAGTTCCTTGAGGGCGTCGGCGGCCTGATCGAGGGCGGCGGGGAGATCGGTCGAGGCGTCGGAGAGCAGCGTGGCGGCGACGCGGGCGCGGAGGCCTTGCTTGTCGAGCGTGGGGCGGTTGTTGGCGGCGCCGTTGGCGGTGGTGCCTCCGCGGCTGGCATGGATGATCATGACCTTGTCGGCGGGATCGAGGGTGGGGAGCCAGTCTTCGAGGGCTTTTTTGGAGCGCTCGAAGGCGGATTGCTGCGTATTGCCCCCCCCCCCCGCGCCCTGGGGCTGATAGCCCATGGAGTAGGAATCATCCCACACGACGACGTAGGCTTTCTGGCCGGAGCCCAAAGCGGCGAAGAGGGAATTCTGCAGGACGAGTTGCGCGATGCCGGCGGCGAGCAGCAGCAGGGCGAGGCAGCGCGTGGCCAGGAGGAGCCAGCGGCGGAATTTGAGCTTGCGGGCGTTGCGGCGCTGGGCGGCGAGCAGGAAGTCCATCGCGGCCCAGACCACCGTGCGGAATTTCCGCTTGTTGAGCAGGTGGATGATGATCGGAATCGAGACGCACGCGGCGCCGACGGCGAAGAGGACCGGGGAGAGAAAGAGGAAGGCGAGCGGCATTGTGTAAGTTAATTGAGTTAATTGGTTAATTGGTTAATTGGGACTCTCGCAAGCCCCAATTACTCAATTAACTTAATTAACCAATTAACACCTCCAATCATTTCATCCGCGCGGCGCGCGTGGCCAGGAATCCGGGGAGGGTGACGTCGAGGGGAAGCGAGGTGTCCACCTGCACGTAATCGACGTGCATTTTGTGGCACTCCTCCCGCAGATATTCGGTGTGCATTTTCACTTCTTCCAGGTAGGCCTCGCGCAGCGCCCGGGGCTCGACGACCAGCTCGCCCATTGCTTCGAGGCCTTTGAAGAGCGTGGTGGTGTCGAAGGGGAAGTAGAGCTCGTCGTGATCGAGGATCTGCAGGAGGATCAGGTCGTGCCGGCGATAGCGCAGGTGCTGGATGCCTTTGACGATGTTCCTGGGGTCGTCGAAGAGATCGCTTATCAGGACAATCAGCGACCGGTGCGTAAGCTGCTCGGCGATTTCATCGAGGATGGCGCCGGTACGGGTTTTCTGGTCCTTCGGGATGGTGGACAACTCGTCGATGATGATGCGCCACTGCCGGGGGTTGTTGGAGGGCTTGATGAAGTGGCGAACTTTCTGGTCGAAGACGGCGAGGCCGGCGGAGTCCTGCTGGTGGAGGGCGACGTAGGCGAGGGAGGCGGCGATGGAAGTGGCGTGGTCGAACTTGCGCCAGCCGCCTTTGTCGCGCCACTTGCGGGTTTCGCTGCCGGCATAGGTCATGGATTCGGAGGCGTCGACGACCAGCATCACCTGGAGGTTGGTTTCTTCTTCGTATTGCTTGATGTAGTGGCGGTCGGTGCGGCCGAAGACTTTCCAGTCGATGTGGCGGATGTCGTCGCCTTGGACGTACTGGCGGTGCTGGGCGAACTCGATGGAGAAGCCCTTGTAGGGGGAGCGGTGCATGCCGGTGATGAAGCCTTCGACGATCAGGCGGGCACGAATATCGAGCGCCGCGATCTTGGCCAGCGTGCGCGGATCAAGATACTGGCGGTAGTCGATTTTCTCAGCGGTTTGGGTCATGCGGTACTCTTGTGGGGGTGATTCCCTGTTGCGGCCGATCGGTTTTTTGCCACAGAGGCACAGAGACACAGAGATCGTCAACGACGCGGAGGCTTACATTTTAGATTGTCTGTTGTGTTCTCTGTGCCTCTGTGTCTCTGTGGCAAAAGCCTTCCGCCTACGACTTGCCTGCGAAGACTTTCGGGAGTTGGGCGGCGGTGCGTTCGTCCTCGGCGTCGCGCGGGGTTTGTTCGATGAGCATGCGGATCACATCGTCCGGACGCACGCCTTCGGCTTCCGCGTTGAAGTTGGTCAGCACGCGATGGCGGAGCGTCGGATAGGCGACGGCGCGGATGTCTTCGGTGCTCACGTGATAGCGCCCCTGCAGCAGCGCCCGGGCTTTGCCGGCGAGGACCAGCGTCTGGCTGGCGCGCGGACCGGCGCCCCAGCTCACGAAATCCTTGATGAACTTCGGCGTGTCCGGCTGGTTCAGACGCGTCTGGCGCACAAGGCGGATCGCGTAGCGGGCGACGTGCTCGGCGACGGGGACTTTGCGGACGAGTTCCTGGAGGGCGAGCACGTCGTCGGCGGACAGCACGTGCTTAAGCTCGATGTGGCGCGGCGAAGTCGTCAGACGCACGATGTCATATTCTTCCTGCTCGCTCGGATAACTCACCAGCACGTTGAACATGAAGCGGTCCAACTGCGCTTCGGGCAGGGGATAGGTGCCTTCCTGTTCAATCGGGTTCTGCGTCGCCATCACGAAAAAGGGCTCAGCCAGGCGATGCTGCACGCCGCCGGCGGTCACCTGGTGTTCCTGCATGGCTTCGAGGAGGGCGGCCTGGGTTTTGGGCGGGGTGCGGTTGATTTCGTCGGCGAGGATCGCGTTGGCGAAGATCGGGCCGCGGACGAAGCGCAGGGAGCGCTTTCCGGTGGCCTTGTCCTCTTCGATGACCTCGGTGCCGGTGATGTCGGAAGGCATGAGGTCGGGCGTGAACTGGATGCGGTTGAACGAGAGCGAAAGGGTTTTGGCGAGGGTGGAGATGAGGAGCGTCTTGGCGAGGCCTGGCACGCCGACGAGGAGGCAATGACCGCGGCAGAACAGTGCGATGAGGAGTTCTTCCATGACGCCGCTTTGCCCGACGATCACCTTGCCAAGTTCCGTCTTGAGCGACGCGTAGGCTTCCTGGAGCTTCTGGATGCTGGCGATTTCCTCGGGAGACATCTGGGCGGCGTCGTTGGCGCCGGTGGTGGGGGGGGTAACGGCTTGAGTCATGAGTGCGATCCTTATAGAGGGGGCCTGTCCGGCCGGCCCGGCATTCCTTCTGACGCCGCCGCCGCGTGTCGGTTCCCTGTGGCATGAGACGCGCCCAGGATGGGGTCATTCACTGCGTTGCCGACGGGATAGGGTTCTTTCGATCCTGCCTTAGGGGGATAAAGGCATTATCCAAGCCGCGCCCGGCGATTCAACCACCCACGATCCGGATTTTGGCCGCAGGCCTGGCCGCCGACACATCGGGCGGGACGCCGACGCCGCGAAGGGCGCAAAAGAAAGGGGAGGCCGCCGGAATGACAGCCTCCCCTCGCACAGAGATCACGATTCACTTTTGCGGGGCGTCCTGGCCGTTACGTGCGGCGTTGGGGTTGAAGTTGGATTGCACGGATTCGGCGGGGCGGACGGTGTCGGAGCTGTTGATGGCGCCCTGGGCTTCGAGCACGGGCGAGTTGCGCACTACCAGGCCGGTGACGCCTTCGAACCGTGCGGCCGAGATGCCTTGCGACAATTGGGCCTTGAGGTTGTCGATCTCGAGGCCGTGAACATCCGCGGCGGCGATGATGGGGCGATAGTCGGGCTGCTCGAAAGTCAGGCGGAAGTTGGCCAGTTCGAGGTCTTTGACGTGGCGGGCGAAAACGCCATAGGCGGGCATCACGCCGACGCGCGAGGGCTCGGGATAACCCTTATCGAGCTCCGGAGGCACGCGCTCGGCCTGCTCCTTGGTGCCGCCGCCATTGAAGTGGATGCGGATGTCTTCGAGCCGGAGGTTTTCGATGGGCTGCTGGGGAAGGCCGGTGATCTGGATGCCGCTGGTGGATTCGACGCCGGTGGCCACCACGTGCGAGATCGTCACGTTGCGCAGGATGCTGGGGCCTTTGACGTCCGGCCCGCGGTTGCGCTGCCCGGTGGTGATGTAGATCGGATAACCGTAGACATCCATCATGGTGATATTCGAGATGGCGACGTTTTCCAGGATGCCGCCATCGACTTCCTCAAGGGCCAGCCCCCGGCAACTGCGGAAGGTGCAATTGGAGATCGTGATGTTGCGGAAGCCGCCGTTGGATTCGGTGCCCATCTTGATGCGTCCGGTGCCGGCGTGGACGCCGTTGCGGATGTAGGGTTTCATGGTGCCGTCGAGGAGGGTGCCTTCCTGGAAGCCGGAGACTTCGCAATTGGTGATGACCATGTTTTCCGTGATGCGGTTTTCGCCCAGCGCGAAGGTGGACTTGGGACACAGGCCGTCATCCTGCGGGGAGTTGATCCGGCAGTTGGAAACCATCACGTTGCGGCAGCAGTCGATGTCCATGCCGTCGCGGTTGGTGTCGATGGTGACGTTGTCGATGGTGAGCAGGTCGACGCCGGTGGTGAGGATGGCGAAGTGGCCGCCGTGAAAGATGGTGATGTCGCGGAGGGTGACGCCTTTGCAGAGTTTGAGGGCGATGGCCTTGTTGCCGGGGTTGGGGGCGTTGAAGTAGGGGGGGCGTCCGCCGGGGAAAGGCCGGCCGCCGCCGCGCGCCGCCAGACCAGTGGCGGCGGGCGGGCGCTGGTTGAGGGTTCCCGCGCCGGCGGCGAAACCGTCAAGGCGATCTTCGGTGCCATCCTGATTGATCAGTCCGCCGCCGTTGATGAGGCCGTGTCCGGTGATGGAGACGTTTTCGAGGTTTTCGCCCCAGATCAGCGAATTGTGAAAGTAGGTATGACCGCCATCCTGATAGGCGGTGCCGTGCCATTCTTCGACGGGATCATAAGGATTGTTCTCCGGCGTCTGCGGCGCGCCCAGGATCACCGCGCCGGCTTCGATGTTCAGCTCGATGTTGGATTTGAGATGGATCGATCCGCACAGATAGGTTCCCGGCGGGACGACGACCTTGCCCCCGCCGGCCGCCGCGGCCGCTTCGATGGCGCGGTTGATGGCGTGGTGATCGAGCGTTTTGCCATTGCCGGTGGCGCCGAAATCGCGCACGTTGTAGGTGGTTTTTGGCGCGAGGCTGGAGATGGCGGGGCGCGTCATGGAGGCATCATGGGAAGCGGAGGCAGAGCGTTGGAGGGACTTCGAGCGAGCGGCGCTGCGTGGAGCTTGCTGGCAGGCGACAAGGAGGGAACTCGAGGCGAGGAAAGAGGCAGCGAGAGCGGCGTGCAATTTCATGAAGCGGATTCCTTGAGATGCGGACGAATTGAAAACGGATCGCGCGGGGGCTTATTGCGGTGAAATAAACGGGGGGTGGTTCCGTCAGTCTGAGTGCCGATCCGGGAAGAATCTACGGTTGTTTTTTGAGCGGAGAGAGCGATGGCGCACGTGCGTCTCAAGCAGGCTTTGGCGGGAGTGGTGATGGTGGCGGCGTGCGGGGCGGGGCTGGCGCGCGGGGACGAAAAGACCTCGTGGAAGTTTGATTTCGGGGGGAGCGGCGGCGGAGATGTGATCGCCGTGAAGCCGGATTCGCTGTACACCCCGGACAAAGGCTATGGCTTTGAGAAGACGCCGGAGGGGCAGGTCGCGAGCAGCGCGGAGGGACGCGCGTTTGTCGGCACCAAGCCGTTCTATTTTTCGGCGCAGGTGCCGGAGGGGAATTACAAGGTGACGGTGACGCTTGGAAATCCGGGGGTTGGCGGCAGCGACACGACGATCAAGGCGGAATTGCGCCGGCTGATGGTGGAGGACGTGAAGACGGTGGCGTATGAACCCAGGACGGTGGATTTCATCGTGAACGTCCGGCGGCCGGAGATTCCAGACGACGGAAAGGTGAGGCTCAAGGCGCCGCGCGAGACGACGCAGGAAGCCTGGGCGTGGGATGACAAGCTGACGCTCGAGTTCAACGGCGCCAAGCCGGCGGTCGAAGGGCTGACGATCCAGAAGGCGGACGTGCCCACGCTCTATATCCTCGGGGATTCCACGGTCTGCGATCAATCGGGCTGGCCCTACTGTTCCTGGGGCCAGATGGTGACGAATTTTTTCAAGGACGACATCGCGGTGGCGAATCACGCGGAAAGCGGGGAATCCATTGCCAGCTCGAACGGGGCGGGGCGGTTCAGGAAGATTTTGAGCGAGATCAAGCCGGGAGATTTTTTCATCGAGCAGTACGGGCACAACGACATGAAGAGCAAGGCTCCGGGTGCGGCCGACAAGTATGAGGCGGACCTCGAACAGTGGGTCCAACAGATCCGCGCGAAGGGAGCGATTCCGATCGTCGTGACGCCGATGAACCGCCATACGTTTAAGGATGGAAAGGTCACCGACAGCCTGGCGCCTTATCCGGACAAGGTGCGGGATGTGGCGGCAAAGGACCACGTGCCCCTGGTGGATTTGAACAAGATGAGCGCGGCGCTCTATGAGGCGCTCGGTGAGCAGGGCTCGGAGCAACTCTTCGAGCACAAGACGGCGGATGGCCCGCATGATGGGACGCACCACAGCCCGATGGGGGCCTATGAGCTGGCGCGCTGCGTGGTGCAGGGCATCCGGGCGAGCTGCCCGGAGCTGGCGAAGCATATCAAGGCGGATGTCACGCCGTTCGATCCGTCGAAGCCGGACTTCACGCTCGAGTCGCAGTTCAAGGTGCCGGTGAGTCCGCGGCAGATGACGATGGCGCCGCTGGGCGCCGGCGGTGTGAACAGATAATGTCAGCGGCGCGCCGGGGGAAAAACTTCCCGCAGCGCCTCCGATCGTCGGTTTGCCAACCGGGATTTTATGGACGACAAGGGGATGGACGACGTGCGATTCACCAGGCGCGCTGCGCTGAAGGCTGCGGCCGCGATGGCGCTCGGCGGATGTTCATTTTCTTCGGGCGGGACACGCAAAATGACCAAAGAGTTCAATGTGCTGTCATATGGCGCCGCGGGCGACGGGCGAACGCTGGATACCGACGCGATTCAGAAAGCGATCGACACGGCGGCGGCATCGGCGGCGGGCGGCGCGGGGCGGGCGCGGATCCTGTTTCCGGGAGGCAAGAAATTTCTCGTCGGCTGCCTCACGCTCCGCTCCAACATCGATTTCCACCTCGCCGATGATGCCGAGCTGCTCGTCTCCACCACGCGCACCGATTACCACGACACCTCCCACGGCTCCCACGGCGGCGACGGCCCCGGCGTCCTCACCGGCGACAACCTCCGCAACCTCTCCTTCTCCGGCACCGGCGTTATCAACGGCCGCTCCCCCGACTTCATGGACCACTTCGACAGCGTCAACGAATGGTGGCGGCCCAAATCCTGGCGCCCGCGACTGCTCCTGCTCACCGCCTGCCAGGACCTGGAACTCCAAGGCATCACCATCAAAGACGCCCCCTCCTGGACCGTCCATCTCCTGGGCTGCCGGCGCGTGCTCATCGACGCCATCACCATCGCCAACCAGCTCGACGTCCCCAACTGCGATGGCATCGATCCCGACCATTGCCAGGACGTCGAAATCAAAAACTGCCACATCACCTGCGGCGACGACGGCATCGTTATCAAGACTACCCGCCAACCCCCCGGCACTCCGGATTACGGCCCCTCGGAAAACATCCGCGTCTCCGACTGCACCCTCCGCACGCAGGATTCCTGCCTGAAAATCGGCACCGAAACCGTCTCCGATATCCGCAACATCCGCTTCGAACGCTGCAAGCTCCTCGACGGCTGCCGGGGCGTCTGCATCCAGCTCCGCGACCAGGGCAACATCTCCAACATCGATTTCCGCGACATCACGTTTACCGCCCGCTACTTCTCCGATCCCTGGTGGGGCCGGGGCGAAGGCATCTCCTTCACCGCCATCCCGCGCACCAGCGGTTCGCCGCTGGGCAAACTTTCCAACGTGCGCGTGGCCAACGTCACCGGCCGCTGCGAAAACTCCGCCCGCATCGACGCCGCCGCGCCCGGCTTCATCTCCGACATCCTCTTGGACAACGTGCATCTAACGCTGGACCGCTGGACCAAATACAAAGGCGGCGTCTTCGACAACCGCCCCACCAGGGCGATCCAGGATATCGAGCCGCACAACACCCCCGCGTTCTTCGTGCGTCACGCCGCCGATGTGACGCTGCAGAACTGCCGGGCCGAGTGGGGCCGGAACATCCCCGATTACTTCTCTTACGCGCTGGAAATGGAGAACGCAGCAGGCGTGCGTCATCCGGGATTCATCGGCAACGCCGCCCATCCGGATCGCGATCCGGCGATCATGACCAAAATCGTCGAACGCGTGCCGCTCAAAATCGTTCTTCCGACCTGATCCATTTCGCCACGGCCAACCACCTCGGGGCGGTGCTGCGTGCATCCTTCTTTCGGGCTCCGCCATCAAGCCAAAATGCGGTCCCGGCGGCGGTCAACTCACCAGCGGAGCGTCCAGAAATCGCGGCCTTCCGTGGCGAAGCCCGCGTGGGCGTAGAGCGCCTGGGCCGGGGCGTTGGCGTGGTCGACTTCCAGGTGCAGGGCGCGGCACGCGTGGGCGCGGGCGTCGGCGATGGCGCGGTGGACGGCGGCGGTGGCGAGGCCGTGGCGGCGGTGTTCGGGAACGATGAACAGCTCGTCCAGCAGCGCCGTTTTGCCGCCGCGCTCGAGGCTGTAGGAGAAGGTCAACACGGCGTAGCCGGCGATCTGTCCGTCGCGGCGGATGAGGGTGACGATGCCCAGGGCGGGGTTTTCCAGCAACTCACGCAGGGCGGCGGCGCAGGCGGGATCGAACCGCAGACGCTCCCCGGCGTAGAAGGCCTGCATCATTTCCCGCAGAGCGGTTTCGTCAGCGGGTGCGGCGCGGGTGAAGGTGACGCTCACGGCATCCTCAGTTCTGGGTGAGCTTCTTGCGCAGCTCCAGCGCCTTGGGCGTGCCGATGATTTCCAGCGCCCGCGTGGCGATCATCACGCGCCGAAGCCCGTCGTCGCTGATGTATGACACATCCAGGCTTTCGAGGGCCCAGTCGATGCGGTGGCGCAGCTCGCCGGGGGCGTTTTTGCGCGCGTCGCGCAGTAGCGGTTCGATCTGGATGCCAAGCTTCACCAGCGCCGGATGCGCCGCCTCGCGCGCGGTCATGTTTTCATCGCCGGAGCCCAGGTCCTTGAGCAGGTCCGGCACGGCCGAGGCGTCGATCGGAACGGGCTTCACATGGGCGTCCATCCAGGCGACGGTATCGTCCATGCCGTTGATGAGCGTCTGGAACGCCCCGGGAACATCCGTCTTCGGGTCGGCCTTGGCGCAGGCGGTCAGGGCGGCGGCGATCTCATCGGCGCTGGGTTTGGGCACGTCGCTCGCCCCGACCGCATGCACCTCGACATTCATCACGCCCCAGTTCTCGTCGATCAGGTCCTGCAGATTCAGGCCGGTGAATTCCAGCATCGCCTCGCCCCCTTTGTGCGGCACGAGAAAGTGCAGGTGATACACCGCGTCCATCGGTTCAAGCTGCGGCGGCCCGGGCACCGGATAGTGATAGCCCAGCGAATTGTGCGAAATGGAGCCCCCGGCGGCTTCGAGCTGATCGCCGGGCACGACGGAGGGATAGTTCTGCGTTTTTTCGCCTTTGAACTGCGGGTCGTCGGGAAGATTGCAGAAGGTGGTGTAGAGCAGCGTGGGGCCGCCGTGAAGGCCGATGCGGAGAAAATCCGGTCCGATGGGGGCGGGTTTGAGGTCTTCCTGGGTGATCTGGGTGCTGCCGTCCCAGGAGCGGAGGATCAGCAGATCGCAGGAGATGTCGAGGAAATCGTGGGGCGGGATTTTGTCGGCGGAGATGGAGAGCGTGTTGTTGCCGAAGGGACCGTGGAAACGCAAATTGCCGATCGGCGTGGTGTCCGTGTCGGGGGAGGAATAGGAGAGCGGCACGGCGGCGGCGGGAGGGGCGGCGGAAGGCGGGGCGTCGGCGGCATGGAGAGCGATCGGCAGCAGCAGCGCCGCCGCGGCGCAGAGCGCAACGGACATCCAACGAAGCATGGCGTATCCTCCTCTGAGACCCCTCTGCGGGGCATGATACTCAGAGAAGATGCGGCGCGGGGCAAAAAATTTCACAGGAAGCGCGGCCCGGAGGCCGCGGTCCTGTGGAAGGGGCACGCAAAGCCATCAGTGGCGGGAATCAGTCGTCCGCGATGAGGTGTTCCGTCGGGATGGCGCGGAACACTTCCTCCGTGCTGGTTTCGCCCAGCGCCACCTTCATCAGGGCGGCGTGGCGGAACTCGATCATCTTTTCGGCCAGGGCACGCTGGCGGATTTCACGCGTCGTGTGGTTCTCCGCGATCAGGTTGCGCAGCGTCCGGCTCACGGGCATGAGCTCGAACACGCCGGTCCGGCCCGCGTAGCCCGACATGAGGCACGCCTCGCAGCCGCGCGGCGCCCAGAGCACCTTCCCATCCCGCGCCGACAGCAGGTGCGAGATTTCATCAAACGTGTGCGGGGCGTCCGCGAGATCAAATGCCGTCCGGCACTTGGGACACAGCGTGCGCACCAGCCGCTGCGCCACGACCGCACGCAGGGCGGTCGCCAGAAAATGCGAATGAACTCCCAGGGCCCGCATGGATTGAACCGCGCCGGCGGCGGCGGTGGCGTGGATCGTGGCCAGCACCATGTGGCCGGAGTTGGCGGCGCGGATGGCGATGCCGGCGGTCTCGGGATCCCGGATTTCGCCGATCATGATCACGTCCGGGCTCTGCCGCATCACCGCGCGCAGCAGGTCGGAGAAATTCAGGTCGATCGCCGGGTTCACCTGGCTTTGCCGCACCCCTTCCAGCGTGTACTCGATGGGGTCTTCGATCGTGTTGATCTTCTTTTTGCCGGTGTTCAGGTGCTGCAGGCACGCGTAGAGCGTGGCGGTTTTTCCCGATCCGGTCGGGCCGGTGAACAGCACCAGGCCGCCGGGCGCTTCCAGCGTGCTGGCCAGCAGACCGCGCTGCGCCCGCAGGAGCCCGAGCGTGTCGAGCGTGAAGCGCTTGCTGGTCCGATCGAGCAGCCGGACCGAGAGGTCTTCACCAAACGCGGTGGGAATCGCCGCGATGCGCAGGTCGAACACCGTGCCGTTGTCGTCGCCGTGCGTGTAAATCCAGCGGCCATCCTGGGGCCGGCGGCGCTCCGTGAGGTCGAGGTTGGCGCGGGTCTTGATGAGCGCGATCGCCCGCTTGCCGTAGTCGGGCGAGAGAATCGCGATCGGCCGCATCATGCCCAGGTGCCGCGCCTGCACCAGCACATGCTGCTCGTTCACGCAGAAGCACACGTCGCTGGCCTGCAGGTTGACCGCGTGTTCCAGCAGGCGGTCGACGCCCAGCTCGGGGGAAAGCGACGTCACGTCCAGCAGCACCGGCGCGGCAGGCGCCGCCGGCGCGGCGACCGGGGGAACCGTGGGCTGTGCCGGGGGAAAAGTTGCGGTGGCGCTGGGGGAGAAAAAGGTGGTCATCGGGAATCACCGTGTAAGGGGCCTGGATCGGGATGCCTCGGAACGAAAAATGGCGTGTGCCGGTGGTGGGAAAGGGCGCCTCGTGGGATGCCTCAGGAGACGGACGCTTTGCGCCGCGCGCGTTTCGCCGGCGCCGGCTCGGGAATCGCTTCCAAACCTGCCTGGGCATGCTCGGCCATCGGCACGACCCGCTCGAATTTCAACAGGTTCAGCAGGTTGCGGACCTGTGGCTGCAGCGAGTGCATGGCCAGGAAGCCCCCGCCGCTGCGGAAGGCTTTCTGCGAGGTGATCAGCCAGCCGATCGCCGTGGAATCAAGATAGGACAGCCGGTCCATGTCCAGCAGCACGCGGCGCGCCGTCCAGTTCGGGCCGAGGATCTGCTCGAAGGCGCTGGGTCCCGCGGCCGTGAAATCCAGGGCCGTCGCTTCGCCCTCCGCGGCAAGGTGATAAACGCCCGCATCTTCCGACAGCAGAAAAAGTTTGAATGGCACGAGGACCTCCACGGTTGCCTGGACGAAGTGGTGCGACGCCCGGGGCGCCGATGGGGAATCTATCGGTCGGGAAAGATGGGCACTTTTGGCAAGCGGCGGATTGACGCGTTCTCGGACGTGCGCCGGATCGGAGCAATTGGGGTATTGGTTCGATGGGTTCAATTGCGAAAGGGAGCGGGCGCACATATGGTTTTGTTGCGGCGCGAAGAAGTTGCGAATCGTCATGGGAAGAGGGCACCGTGCAATCCAGGTGTAGTTCATATTCCGGTGAATAATCCACCATCGCGGCGCTCCCCCCTTCCCCCTCCCCCAACGCTCCCTCACGGTCGCGTCTCGGAGGTTTACCCGGATCAAGAACGACACCCTGCAATCCCGGGTCTCCCGCCGCCAGCGGGCGCGCGTTACAATTCCTCCTACATCGCGGCCCTCGGAGAATCCCCATGTCGCGCAGCCTGGCCTTCCTGCTTCCGCTGGTTTTTCTCCTGCCCGCCTGCAACCGTTTCTTTCCGTCAAGCGCCTCCTCCTCCGGTTCGGCCGACGCGCTCCCGCAGCACCCTCCTCCCGGCGATCCTGACAAGCTTCCCAAAATCCCCGCCGACTCAGGCCAGATCCGCGCCGCCATCCACGACCGCTACGGCGAAGCGCTGTCGCGCGGGCTGCGCATCTCGGTGGAAGACGATCCCTCCGGCGGCGGCAAAAAGGTCTCCATCAACGGCGAAGTTCCCAACGATGAAATCCGCCAGGCTCTCCTTCATGAACTCGACGCCCGCATCACCAACATGAAAACCGAGGATTTCACGCTCGCCGTCTCAGGCCCCATCCGCATGCTTTTTTCCTTCGACGCCTCCACCGGGCGCGACGACTTCGCCGCCTTCTCGCCCGACCTCTCCCTCGCACTCACCGCCCGCGGCGACCTCTATGAATCCGCCACCGGCCGCCGCCTCAACCGCCTCCTCCTCGTCTCCGACAGCACCGATTCCATGGCCTTCAGTCCCGACGGAAAATCCTTCGCCATCGGTTACCGCGGCGGGGCTATCCAGCTCTTCGATACTCCCCTGGGCGAACATCCCAGGCTCCTCACCCCCACGCGCCAGGACCCCACCGGCGATCCCAACATCGCCGCACTGCTTTTCACGCCCGATTCCCAGCGACTTGTCTCCATCAACTCCGACCATGGCGAAATCACCCTGTGGGACCTCGCCTCCGGCTCCGCCCGCACCATCGGCATCCACATCCCCCGCGATTCCCCGCGCACCGGCGGGTCTGCCTACGTCGCCGCCCTGTCTCCCGACGGCAAGACCGTCGCCTCCGCCGATACCATGAACGAGTCCGCCATCTCCCTCTGGTCGATCCCCTCGCGCTCCCGCATCCGCCGGCTCGACGCGTTCACCCTGAGCCCCAAGGCCCTCGCATTCTCCCACAACGGCAAGTTCCTCGCGGCCGCCCGCGCCGTCTCCTCCGACAAAACCGGCATTGCCCTCTTCGACCTCGCCTCCGGAAAACCGGTCGTCCTCGCCCTCGACCACGACGACATCATCAACGCTCTGGCCTTCTCCCCCGACGATCGCACACTCGCCGCCGCCTACCAGAACGCCGGCATCGTGCTCTGGGACCTCGCCTCGAGCAAACAATGGCTCGCCATCCCCTCCGAAAAAGCCGGCTCTCCCTCCGCCCTCGCCTTCTCCCCCGACGGCGCCACCCTTATCTGCGATGACCCCGGCATCTCCCCGCCGGGCATCCGCCTCTGGGACGTCTCGCAGCACCCCGGCAACTCCGGCGCGCCCGGCCGCCTCCCGCCCGCCATCCCCGTCGCCACCGTCCGCGACGACCGCCTCCTCGACGCCGTCGCCCATGCCATCCGCGCCGATCACGACTCCCGCACCGTCCAGTCGCTCACCGTCACCCTCAACCCCGACGGCTCGCTCACCCTCGCCGGCGCCGTCGCGGATAACGTCGTCAAACAGGATGCCGAAGTCACCGCCCGCTATTACCACCTCCCCGAAGAACCCGGCAACCACACCCCGAACACGATCCACAACGACCTAAAGGTCAGCAACACCCTCGCCCCGTGATTTCCCTCGGACTCCCCCTCGCTTTGCAATCCTTCGAATTTCCCCCCTTTTTTCCCCTCGCCTCCCCCGCAATCCAACGTACTATACCTCGTTGACGCACTTTCGAATGGACTCCCCACCCGTGAGCCCTGCTTCCTCCACTACCGACCATTATCAGCTCCTCCAATCCCTCCAGCCCCACGTGCGCAAAAATCTCAAGTTCCTCGCCGATCCCACCCGCGCCTGGCAGCCCTCCGATTACCTCCCCGACCTCGCCGCCGAAGACTGGCACCGCCAGCTCCTCGATTTCCGCAAACACTCCCGCGAAATCGACGACCCCCTCCTGGTCATCCTTGTCGGCGACATGGTCACCGAGGAAGCCCTCCCCTCCTACGCCGTCTCCCTCAACCTCATCGCCAACGACCAGGAAGGCACCAACGCTTCCCCCTGGGCCACCTGGCTCCGCGGTTGGACTGCCGAGGAAAACCGCCACGGCGACCTCCTCAACGCCTACCTCCGCCTCACCGGACGCGTCGATATGCACGCCGTCGAACTCACCATCCACCACCTCATCGCCAACGGCTTCAACCCCAGGGCCTACCCCGACCCCTACAACGGCCTCATCTATACCTCCTTCCAGGAACGCGCTACCAAGATTTCCCACGCCAACGTCGGCAAAGCCGTCGCCGCCGCCGGCGATCCCTACCTCGGCCGTATCTGCCAGCGCATCGCCGGCGACGAATCCCGCCACGAAGCCTTCTACACCGCCATGATGGGACACGTCTTCGACGCCGACCCCAACGGCGCGCTCCTCGCCTTCCGCAACATGCTCCGCTCCCTCATCGCCATGCCCGGCAAACTCATGTTCGACGGCAAAGACCCCGACCTCTTCGACCACTTCGCCATCATCGCCCAACGCCACGAGATCTACACCGTCCACGACTACGCCGCCATCATCGACCACCTCGTCAAAACCTGGCACGTCGCCACCCGCCACGCCACCGGCCCCGCCGCCAAGGCCCAGGACTACCTCTGCCGACAGGCCGAACGCTACGCCTCCCTCGCCGAAGAAGTGAAAGCCTCCCTCACCGCGCAGCCGCCGATCCCCTTCTCCTGGATCCACAACCGCAAAATATAAAAACGCCCGGCCCTTCGCACAGCGTCCAGCGACCCCCCATCGCTTCCCGCGGCCGCCCTCCGCAAATTCCTCCCGGTTTGTCATTGACGTTCGCATTACGTTCGGTACAATGATCCTCTATCTCCTCAACTGTTTTTGTGATATGACGCTGTCCTTGCACCTACCCGTGGAGAAACCATGTCTAAAGATGCCGCCGTCAAATCCGATTCCCCCCGCGATCAGGCCCTCGAACGCGCCCTCGCCCAGATCGAAAAAACCTACGGCAAAGGCGCCATCATGAATATGGAGGGCAACACCTCCCTCAACATCGACGGCATCCCCACCGGCGCCCTCTCCCTCGATATCGCCCTCGGCGGCAAGGGCATGCCTCGCGGCCGCATCGTCGAGGTCTTCGGCCCCGAATCCTCCGGCAAAACCACCCTCTGCCTCCACATTATCGCCGAGGCCCAGAAGCTCGGCGGCGTCTCCGCCTTCGTTGACGCCGAACACGCCCTCGATCCCTCCTGGGCCAAACGCCTCGGCGTCTCCCTCAAGGACCTCCTCGTCTCCCAGCCCGACACCGGCGAACAGGCCCTCGAAATCGTCGAAACCCTCGTCCGCTCCAATGCGGTCGATGTCATCGTCGTCGACTCCGTCGCCGCGCTGATTCCCAAGGCCGAAATCGAAGGCGAGATGGGCGACGCCCAAATGGGTTCGCAGGCGCGCCTGATGTCCCAAGCCATGCGCAAGCTCACCGCCGCCGTCTCCAAATCCAAATCCCTCGTCATCTTCATCAACCAGATCCGCATGAAGATCGGCATCATGTTCGGCAACCCCGAAACCACCACCGGCGGCAACGCCCTCAAGTTCTATTCCTCCGTCCGCATCGACATCCGCCGCGTCAACGCCCTCAAGGAAGGCGACGTCAACATCGGCAACCACGTCCGCGCCAAGGTCGTCAAGAACAAAATCGCACCGCCCTTCCGTGAAGCCGAATTCGACATCCTCTTCGACTCCGGCATCTCCTACGAAGGCGACCTGCTCGACATGGGCGTCAACGAAAACGTCATCGACAAGTCCGGCGCATGGTTCAACTACGGCAACGTCCGCCTCGGCCAGGGTCGCGAACAGGCCCGCGCCTTCCTCAAGGAAAACCCCGACGTCGCCAAGGAAATCCGCCACAAGGTGCTCGCCCGCAAAATGCCCCAGCCCGAAGCTCCCGCCCAGGAAAAATCCGCCAAAGCCGCCGACCTGAAACCCGACCTCAAGCACGAAAAAACCGAAAAAGCCGACGCCAAAGTCCCCGCCAGGGCCGGCAAATAACCGCCCCTCGGCGCAACAAAACCCCGGCCCCAAACGCCCGCCCCCGCCGTCCCCTCCGTCCGCCTTCACGAGGGATTGTAAATACGCGCCCGGCGGGTCCCCCCGACATCGCCGATCCCGGCGCCCATGCCCGTCCCCACGCTCCCCAGCCCGCCGCCGGTATTCGTGTCCCGCGCCCGATCCACCCCGCGCTCCGCCCCGCGCTCCACCGGCGCCGATTCCGCATCCGGCTCCGTATCCCGGATGTCCTTCAAATCCTCCGCCAGATCATCCGCCCGCGCCACGCTCGTGCTCCGCGACGTCGTGCCATGAGGCGCCGCGGCGGGCGCCTTGGCCTTCCACCCCGCCTGCCGCCACTCGCTCGCACGCTTGTCGATGTCCACCGCGTTGTGCTGCGAGAGCACCATCGCCACCCGGTCCGCATCCCCATCTTCCGCCTCCACCGACAACAGCGTCCCTCCCCGGTTGATCCCCTCCGCATACACCTCCGCCTCCTCCTCCGGAATCCCAATCCCGATCAACCCCCCGACGATCCCGCCCGCCGCCGCCCCCACGCCCGATCCCACCAGAATCGCCGCGATCGGTCCCGCCGCCAGCACCGGCCCAATGCCCGGTATCGCCAGCAGCCCCAGGCTCGCAAACAGCCCCGCAGTCCCCCCCGCCACGATCCCCGCCACCGCCCCGATCCCCGCCCCTTCCGCCGCCTCCGTGCCTTCCGGCGCGTTGGCCAGCGGCGGATCGGCTTTCCTGGAATTCGTCACGACGCTCAGTCGCTCCGCCGCGACACCCGCCGAAAGCAAATCCTCACGCGCCGCCTGTGCATCCGCCGCCGTATCAAAAAGACCAATGACCGTTTTCATGGCAATCTCCTGCATGGCCCCCCGCACGCCGCCGAATACCTCTGCAACGCCCATGCCCACCGCAGCCGCGCCCTCCCGGCGTCACGGGCGATCCACGGATGACTTGTGATGGCAGCTCCGCGCCGATTGTTGTATCCTGTGCGCCCCATACTCCCCCCGCCCCTCCGGAGGAACCATGAGCAAAGTGCTGTCAGGCCGCCCCGCCCTCGAAAAATTCATCGCCAAAACCCTCCGCGATCAACCCATCGTGGACATGCACACCCACCTCTACCCGCCCACCTTCGGCACGCCCGACCCCAATAAAACCGGCAAAACCGATCCCAACGGCCTCCTGCTCTGGGGCCTTGATGAGCTGCTCACCTACCACTACCTCGTCGCCGAAACCTACCGCGTCGTGCCCGCATACAAAAAATCCGGCGGCCTGCCCTACGAACAATTCTGGAAGATGACCAAGCAGCAGCAAGCCGATCATATCTGGAAAAACCTGTTTGTGGATCGCGCGCCCGTCAGCGAGGCCTGCCACGGCGTCCTGACCTGCCTGAATCTGCTCGGCCTCGACGTCGGCCGCAAAAAAGACCTGACCACGCTCCGCAAATGGTTCGCCGCGCAGGACCCCGACAAATACATCGACCGCGTCATGCAAATCTCCAACGTCCAGTCCATCACGATGACCAACCCCGTCTTCGACGACAATGAGCGCAACCGCTGGCTGGCCGATGCGCCCACCCTCCGCGGAGACCCCCGCTTCAAGGCCGTCCTGCGGATCGACCCCATCCTGCGCGACTGGCCCAAAGCCGCCAAAAAGCTCACCGAGTGGGGCTTCGACGCCGGCAACGGCAAGACCCTCTCCGCGAAAAATATCGCCGAAGGACAGCGGTTCCTCCGCGAATGGCTCGACCGCCAGCAGGCCATTTACATGGCCCTCTCCTTGCCGCCCGAATACCGCTACCCCGCGGAATCCCACGATCCGGCCGAGAAAGCCGGACAGATCGCTCTCGAAAAAATCATCCTCCCCGTCGCCGCCGAGCGCAACCTTCCCTTCGCCATGATGATCGGCAGCAAAATGCGCGTGAATCCCGCGCTCAATGACGCCGGCGACATGGTCGGCAAGTCCGACGTGCAGGCCGTCGTGCGCCTCTGCGCCGCTTTCCCCCACAATAAATTCTTCGTCACCATGCTCGCACGCGAAAACCAGCACGAGCTTTGCGTCGCCGCCCGAAAGTTCGGTAACCTCATGATCTTCGGCTGCTGGTGGTTCCTCAATAACCCCTCCCTCATCGATGAGATCACCCGCATGCGCCTCGAACTCATCGGCACGAGCATGATCCCCCAGCACTCCGACAGCCGCGTGCTCGACCAGTTGCTCTACAAGTGGGAGCACAGCCGGGCCATCATCGGCAAGGTGCTCGTCGATAAATACGCCGACATCATCGACACCCAGTGGGTCCTGACCGAAGACCATGTGCGCCAAGACGTGGAACGCATGTTCCGCGGCAACTTTTTGGAGTTCCTGACGCGGTAACGCATCGGGAATCTTGCAGGGATGCATGGGGCTCGCCGCGGGGAAACTCGCGGCGAGCTCTTGTCTGATTCAATTGTGCCGGAGCAATGCGCGAATGCACAATGACGCCTTGACCCTGAGGCACACATGGGACCGGCAGATCGGGTTCGCGTTTGCCGGCGGACCACGCGGCGCCTATCGATTTGACCAGGGCCTGCCCAAGCCCTGCTTTCATCCCCTGGTCACCGGCAAGGGCCACGTGGTCACGCTCTTTGAGCCCTCCGATCACGCGTGGCATCGGGGATTGTGGTTCACCATCAAGTTCATCAACGGCACGAATTTCTGGGAAGAACAGGCGCCCTTCGGCGTGCAGCGCAGCGCCGGCGAGCCCCACGCCCGCATCACCGGACCCGCTTCGCTCGCCATCGAGCATGCGCTGCAATGGACATCGGAAGCGACAGGGGCGGTGATCGATGAGAAGCGGGAGATCGAGATTCGCGGTGAGGGCGGGGCCATGCGCATCGATTGGTCGTCCGATCTGCTGCCGCTGCAGGATTTGACGCTGGATCGCACGCCGTTCACGACGTGGGGGGGGTATTCCGGGCTGACCTTCCGGGCGTCGCGCGAACTGCATCAGGCGGAATATCTGTTGCCGAGCGGTGAGAAAAAGCAGCCGCTGATTGGGGAGCCACATGAATGGGTGGCGTTGCAGGCGCGCGTGGATGGGGGACCGGAAGAGTTCGTGACGGTGGTGATGGTGGATCACCCGGAGAATCCGCGTGCGCCGTTGCCGGAGCAACCGGCGGATCGCCGCATGACGCCGTGGTATGGCAAGGCGGATCCGTACTACGTCTTCTACAACGCCGCCTTCATGTTTCACTCCGGCATGCAGGTCCGCCGTGGCGAGCGGCTGCGGTTTCGCTACCGCGTCCTCATTCAGGATGGACTGGCGGATGCCGCGGCGCTCGTCGCCCTCGCAGCGGAGTTTCGCGCAACGAATCGCTGAGCGTTACTTCTGTGCCGCCGGCTGCGTCGTGGCGGCCGCGTACTTGTCGCGGTCGCACGTCACTTTCCCATCCGCGCCCAGCTCGAGTTCCGCCATCTGGATCACCGTCGTGCGCCCGCCGTCCACAAAGTAAAAAATGATCGCCTTGTCGCCCTGCACGATCACGGCGGGATGGGCGCCGGGACGCTGGTCGTCCGGGCGCTTGCCCGGCTGCTGCAGAATGGCGCTGTTGAACACCCAGCCGTCGACGCCGTTTTCCGATTTGTACACCCGCAGGCCGCGCTCCCGCAGCGGGTCGGAGATCATCCACCACGAGTTCTTCCAGTGGATCACCCAGGGGCCTTCCTGCGAAACGTCGTGGATGATGTCCCGCGGATCCGACCAGTCGTTCAGGTCCTTGCTGCTGGCGGTGAAGATGTGCGAACCCGCGGCCTCATCCTTGTACACCATGTGCCACGTGTCGCCCACCTTGTACACGAACGGATCGATGCAGCGATCCGACGAGAGCTTCGCCGTCGAAACGTATTTGAAGTTGATGCCGTCCGTGCTCGTGAAATGCTTGATGAACCGCTTGCCTTCCCAGCGGGTGTAAATCCCATCGACCCACGTGACGTACATGTGAAGCGTGTCCCCATCCCAGACCAGGCCCGGCGCCCACCAGGTGACCTTTTCCTTGAGCGGATCGGAAAGGCCGCCGTCGCCCTGGCAGGTGCCCAGGTATTTCCAGTGGAGCGCGTCCGGGGAGGTGGCGATGCCGATCGCGGTGCCGTGGACCCAATCGACGCCCGTCGGGTTCGGCATCGTGCCGCGACGCTGCGTGTAGTACATCGTCCATTCTTTTTTGATCGGATTCCACAGCACGTCGGGATCGGTCGGCGCGTGCCAGACCGGATCATCGAACAGCGGCGCGGGGGCCTTGGCGATGTCGATCGGTGGCGCTTCGCCGTCCCGACCCCACGTCTGGGCGAAGGCGGCGGCGGCGGTGACCAGCACCGCGGAAGTCACGACCACGGGAAAATAACGCATCGGCATCCTCGCACGAAAAGACCATGGCGGGGCGCGGCGCGCAGACGCGCACGCATGGCGGCATCATAATCAACGGGTGGAAAAAGTCGCCGGCGGGTGGTCCCTTCCCTAATTCGCCGCTGCGACCGCGGCGGTGGCGACCGGCTCGATGAATTTCTTGCCTTTGTGCGCAATCGGTCGCGCGGGACAGCCCACGACCGTGTTGTTCGAGGGCACGTCCCGGATCACCGTCGCGCCCGCGCCGACGATCGATTGGTCCCCCACAATCAGGCCCGGCAGGATCGTCGAACCCGCGCCGATGAGCGTTTCGTTGCCCACGGTCACGTTGCCGGTGAGCGTGGCGCCCGGGGCGACATGCACGCAGTCGCCCAGTTCGCAGTCATGGTCCAGGCACGCGCGCGTATTGATGATGCACAGCTCCCCGACCTTGCAATGGGCCGAGACAACGGCGCCCGCCATCACCACGGTCCCCTCCCCAAGCTGCGCCGTCGGGGAAACGTACGCGTTGGGGTGGATCAGCACCGGCAGGCGCAGTCCCAGCGAACGGGCGTGTTCCGCGAATTTCTTGCGCAGGCTGTTGTCCCCCATCGCGATGACCGCGCGGTGAATCCGGTACACCCGGATATATCCCGTCAGCTTCTCCACCGTCCCCAGAACCGGCAGCCCGTCGATTTTGGCGCCCGTCAGGGCCGGGTTGTCGTCCACCAGTCCCGCCAGCGGACATATTCCCGCCCGGTCCATCAATTCCAGGAGGACCCGGGCCTGACCGCCCGCGCCGTACACAACGACTGCCATAAGCCACCTACAGCAAAGCGCTCCCCGTGCGGGGACGCAGGTGATGACGATCCAAACGTACAAACCCCGGCGGCAGGCCGGAAAAGACATGATACGGAAGCCCGTACAAGGTCTGGCTTAACGGAATGTCGGCCAAAATGCAAGGGGTTTTGCAAGAATTCTCCACTCCCGCCAAGCTAGCATGCATTCGACAGAGATGTACGCGTCGCCCGCCGGGAAGTAACGCAAAATCGGCGCGGTGGGGGAAACCGGGGGCGAGGCGGGAGCGTAGGGCCCTGCATCACCTGAAAGTATGCCCGCGAGAAGGGGATGGAAGAGTCCCCGCCGGTCTTGACGGTCCGTGCGCCATGCCGGATTATTAAAGCGGCCTGCGCAAGGGGCCGAGTGTTTACTGACGCAAAGTTCGGCGGGAGATCGCGGGCAGCCCCCGGTGCCAGCTTTCGCCGGGCCGATTTTCCTCTTCGAAAGGCCTTCCATGCCGCCGATTTCCTCCGGCACCTCGCGGTTCTCGCCGCTCAAGAATGTGCAGCTCCTCGCCCTGGCCTGCCTCGCGGCCACGCTCGGAGGCTGTGCCGACCTCGGCAATACCATCGGCGATTATCTCAATCTGCGCAACAGCTTCCTCGCCCCCAATGAAGTCGGGCGCTTCGATAAGGGAAACCCCTGGGGAAACGTCCGACCCCTGCCTATGCCCATCCTCGACCAGGTCGACGTCAACGACGAACCCGCAGATCGCTGGGCCAACGCCACAGAACCCACGCCCGCAGATGTCATTCCCACTCCGCGCGAGCAGTTGATCGGCCCGGGCGACATCGTGCGCGTCACCGTCTGGGAACTCCAGCAGCAGGGCGTCGACTATCAACGCGAAGCGCAGGTCAGCGAGACCGGCAACATCACCATCGCCAGCCTCGGCAGCATCAATATCGCCGGCCTCACGCCCCGCGAGGCCGAAGAAAAAATCGGCCAGATCGGCATCGAGCGGCACCTCCTCGTGGCCGCGAGCGCCAATCCGCCCAGTGCCGGGCCCCAGGTCACCGTCAGCATTTTGAACAGCCGCTCCAACACCTTTTCCGTGCTCGGCGCCGTCGGTCAGCCCGGAGGTCCCTATCCCATCCAGGGGCCCGACTACCGCTTGCTCGATGCCTTGGCCGCGGCCCGGGACATCAATCAAAATGCGGTTGTGGATTACATCTACGTCATTCGACAGGGATCCCAGGGCAATGGGCCTCAGCCGGCGCCCGGGACCGGCGCGGGCGCTCGTCCTGGCAGTGGCGGGGGTCCGGCCGGCGGCGCGGGGACGGGAACGAGCGCCGCCGGAGGCCATGGAAATCCGCTCGATGCCCTCGAATCGATTGAGCGCAACAGCACCACCAATCCGACGCCGCCGGCCAATGAGCAGGCGCCCGCCCCGGTTCCGTCGCCCTCGGTCGCTCCCGGAGGCGCCGCCGGAGGCGCCATTGGACCCCAATCGAGCCTGCCCCAGTTTGTGCGCCCGGTGACGCGCGCGGATGTGACCAATGCGGACGGCACGCCCCGCGGCGGATTGACCCAGGCCGACCTCGATGCCGCCCTCTCCGGCATGCCCGGAATGTCCAGCGGCGCGCCCACCGTGCCCGTCGCGACGACCGGTCCCGCGGGCGGCATGCCCGCCGGCGGGGACATGATGGATCAGGCCATGGGCGGTGCGACAACGCAAAACGCGGCGGGTGGACAAAGTGTCTATGTGGACGGCAAGACTGTCCAGATCCCATCGACCATGCCCGCCGCTGCGGCAACACCCGCAGGCGCTGCCGCGCCGGGCTCGCCCGCGGGGATGGCGTATGCCGAGCAGACCGCGGAGCAACGCGTGATCCGCATCCCGGTCGATGCGCTCCGGGCCGGGGTGTCGCGCTACAACATCGTCATTCGCCCGGGCGATGTCATTATTGCCCCGGGTGCGGAAACGGCCTACTTTTACGTGCTCGGGCACGTCAACAAGCCCGGCGTATATACCATTAACGGACAAAAAATTACGCTTCGCGAGGCCGTCGCCGCGGCGGGCAATCTCGACAGCCTCGCCATCCCGCGCCGCTGCGAGCTGGTCCGCCGGGTCGGCAACAATCAGGAAGTCATCGTCCAGGTCAACCTCCAGAAAATTTTCGATGGCGAAGAGCCCGACCTCTTTTTGAAGAAAGACGATTTGCTCAACGTCGGGACCGATGCCGTCGCCCCCTTCCTCGCCGTCACGCGCAATGCCTACCGGCTGAGTTACGGCTTCGGCTTTGTGTACGACCGGAACTTCTACATCCAGCCGCAGAAGATCGCCCAGTAACGCGGCGGCGAAAACGTTGGGGAGACGAAAAGGGGAAGGAGATGAGGCCGGGGGCGGGGGGGGGGGGGGGGTGAAAATGGGGAAAAAGAGGTGCGCAAAAATCTTGCATCCCCGGCCTGCGGACCTCGAAATGGGCCGGCCCGTTTTGCTAAGATTATGGGACTCCATGGAGCGTAAGTGGCGGTAATCGCATTCACTTCGCGATTTTCTCGGGCATCCGACGCGAAGCGGCAGGCGTAAGGCTCATTACCGGCAACTTTTCGAGAAGCACAGCGCGCAGGCCCAAGCCGCCCTTGGATTTGTATCAACAATCCCGGGCCAGGCATGGGTCGGCCCGCCGCAATACACATCGGCCAATGGGCGGAAGCCCCGGGTTTTATTAGCCGATGAATCAGCTATTCAGTGGTCTGTCCGAATCCTTTCGGTTCACGCGGAGTCCACCAGGGACGATGTCGAGCGAGGCGAACAACACGGCGGTGGGGGCGGGCGTGCGCAGCGCGGGCTCGCCTCGACGCTTCGAGTATGCACCCCCTCGCGCAATCGCCGTTCCGCTCTCGGAAAAAATGCCCCGTGGTGCGTGGCTCGGTTTGGCCGCCGTCTTTGTCGGAATGGTCGCCGCTTACCACGTGGAACTCGTCAACCTCGTGACCCAGTGGGCCACCAACGAGGGATGGAGCCACGGCTTTGTCGTCCCCGTCCTCGCGGGGCTCTTCGCATGGTGGAAACGCGACGTCCTCCTGCGCCTGAAGCCCGCCGGCACGCCTCTGGGATTGGTGCTGATCCTGATGGGGGTGATCGGCCATGTGCTGTTCCGCGCGGGAGGCGTCGTGCACATGTCCTATCTAAGCATGATGGTGGTGCTCTACGGCGTCGTCCTGTGGGCCCTGGGGTGGGATTACCTGCGAATTTTGTGGATGCCCATCAGCTATCTCGTCTTCGCCATGGTCCCGCCCTCGACGCTCTATGTGAAGGCGACGACGCCCCTCCAGACCGTGGCCGCGGAACTCAGCGTGCGCATGATGCCCCTCTTCGGCGGTGAGGCGTTTCGGATGGGAACCACCATCAAGGTCCATTACGGCGGGGGCTGGGCGCTGTTGGACGTGGCGGAGGCCTGCAGCGGGATGCGCATGCTCGTGGCGTTTTTCGCCCTCGCCGTGGCGCTGGCCTACACCACGTCGCGGCCGATGTGGCAGAAAGTAACCCTCGCCGCCGTGGCGCTCCCCATTGCGATCCTGTGCAACGCCCTGCGGGTCACGCTGACCGGGGTCATCGGGACGACCTATGGAATGCAGTACACGAAGGGTACCCCGCATGCGATGCTCGGATTGGCGATGCTGATTCCCGCGCTCGTGCTGCAGTTGGGCGTGGCGTGGGTGCTCGACAAAATGTTCGTGGAAGAGACGCCGCCGGCGGCGGGCGCGGGGGGACGGGCATGAAGCCGATGGTGCGTGAAAGAGATGGAAAGTCGGCGCGGCGCGTGGCGTTGCGACGGAGCGTGATCGCCGGGGCGATCCTGCTGGCCGGCCTGGGAGCGGGCCGCGCCCTGGAGGCGGCCTTGAGCCTGACCTTCGACAAGCCCTACCTGCCGCTGCCCAAGCCCCTCGTCGAGCTCAAGCCCCTGCTCGGGGAGAACGCGCGGTATCAGGCGCGCGGCGATGAGAACCTGGATCCCGACATTGTCGAGTCGCTGGGCACCAAGGAGTATTTGCTCCGGCATTACGTGGACACCACCAAAAAGCCCGGCGATGTCGGCTATGACCTGCGGCTGAATTTGAATTACTACGGCACCGGCAGCGCCACGCCCCACGTGCCGGAGATTTGCTGGGCGGGGGCCGGAATGCAGGAGGCCGCCGATTCAAAGCAGGAATTCGTGGTCAAGGGCGTGCGCCGCAAAAGCGGAAAGCTCGAAGATATCAAGATGCGCATGATCTGTTTCCTGCCCAACCAGACCGACGCCAGCGGCTTGTCCCTCGGGACCGACCTTGGCGACAAAACCCTCAACGTCGCGTATCTCTTCGAGGTCAACGGGAAATGCGTGTCCCAGCCCCAGGAAGTCACGGGCGAGTTCTGGAAGGCCTCGAGCAAATATGCGTATCACACCAAAATCGAAGTGACGGTGCCTGCTTACTGCACGCCCCAGCAAGCCCAGCAGGTCATCAGCGATTTCATCCGCGCGTCGCTGGCCGACATCGAGGATTGTCTTCCCGATCCTCAGGATGATTCGCCCACCAAAGGCCCGGAGACTCCGGCAAAGGAAACGAGGTAAGCAGCATGGCACGTCGAGTGAATACGCCGTTTGTGATTGGGCTGGGGTCGGTGCTGGCGGTGGGCGCGGTCTCTGCCGCCCTGCTCGTGGGAACCAACATTCTCCGTAACAAGGACCCCCACAAGCTCGAAGCGAAAGGTGAGGCCGCGGAGAAAAAGGGCGACGTGCAGACCGCCGTGCAGTACTACGCGATGGCCGCCGACGCCGCCTCCCGAAAGCATGAGCTCGACGCCGCCCAGATGTGGGAACGCGCGGCCAACACCGCCTTGGCCCTCTCCGTCAAGGAAACCAACGCCGAGCAAAGCGAAAAATATTACCAGACGGCACGCGCCTGGTGGGAAAACGCCCTCCGCCAGGACCCCCGCTATCTGCCCGTCCTCGAACGCACCCTGGAAGATGACCATGACCTCGCCCGCTATTATGGCCGGTCCGCCAGCGCCTGGACCGCCCTGGATCAGCGGGCGACCAAGGTCATCGAGGCCCAGCCGACCTACGCCGCCGCCTACACCTATCGCGCCGAAGCGCACCTCCAGGAGGCCGTGGGCGTGACCATCCCGGCGCTTCAGGCCAAGCAGTTGGACGGCGCGCAGGAGGACGCCGCCAAGGCGCGGGAGCTCGACAAAAACGCGGAAGGTCCTGTCGCCGTCCTGGTCCGTCTCGGACTCACGCGCTCCGTCATCGCTCAGCAGCGCAAGCTCAAGGACGAATCCGCCAGGGACCGCGAGGCCGCGATCAAGCTCGCCAAGGATTTCCTGGCGGAGCATCCCAATTCCCCTCAGGTGTCCGTCGTCCTTGCCCAGGTGCTTGTCCTCGGCGGTGACCAGGCCGGCGCAATCGGAACCCTTGAGGCCGCGGCCCAGAAGTCGCCCGGCGATCCCGGCGTCGCGGGAATGTTGGCCGACATGTACCAGCAGAGCGACCCCGCCAGGGCCGAAGCCGTCCTCAAGGCCGCAATCCCCGCTGCCGCCGACCGCGCCGATGCGTACGCCCGGCTCGCCCAGTTCTATGAGGACTCCGGCCGCGTCAACGACGCCCTCGCCGCATGGAAGGACATGCTCGCGCATCCCACCACCGGCGGCGGCCTGGCCGCCCTCAAGGAAAATGGCCTCGAAGTCACCGCGCTGGCGGCGGTCAGTTGGCTCCAGATGAACATCGTCGAGGCCTCCGGAATGCAGTCCGAAGCCGGTAAGGCCGCCCTCGCCGAGGCCAAATCCTACGCCGAGCAATTGCGCCAATCCAAGCAGGCCGGCGGCCTCCAGGACATGCTCGACGGCCGCATGGAACTCCTCCGCCTCAACGTCCCCCAGGCCATCACCTATTTGCAGAAGGCCGACGCCACCTTCACCATCCCCAACAAACGCGAGTGGCTCCGCACCAAAATGGCCCTCGCCCAGGCCTATGACTTGCAGCAGGACTGGGGGCTCGAACTCAAGACCGTCGAGGACGTCCTCGCCGTCTATCCCACCGCCGTCAATCCCATGCTGCGCCGCGCCCAGGTCCTCATCCGATTGGCGCGCTACAACGAGGCCCTCGGCGTCGTCAAGCCCCTCGCGGACGATCAGCGCCTTCCCGTCGCCCTGCGGCAGGCCGCCACCGGCATCCAGGCGGTGGCCTTGAGCCGCCTCGGCGATAAGCAGCAGTCCACGCAGTTGCTGACCACCATGGGCACGCCCGCTGCGCTCTTGCAGATCGCGCGGAACCGGCTCTCCGAAAATGACGCGCAGGGCGCCATGGATCAGGTCGATGCCGTCTTGAAGGATTCCCCGGAGAATCTCGACGCCCTCTACCTCGGCGTCCTGGCCGCCATGCAGGCCAACCACAAGGATAAGGCCGCCGACTACGTCGCGCGGGCGCTCAAGAAAGACCCCGCCAACACGCAGTTCAAACTCCTCGCGGTCGCCGTGAACGATTCGGCCGCTGATGCCGCCGCGGGCCAGATGAAGGTGCTCCAGGCCATCAGCGATCCGGTCATGCGCAATCTGTCCATCGCCCAGTTTTACGGCCGCCAGGGCGACCTCGAAAAACAGTTCGCCTCCCTCCAGGATGCGAAAAAGGCCGTCGAAGCCGCCGGCGATTCCGCGCCCGCCGGGGCGATGAACGACGTGGTCGACCGCCTCTTCGTCACCTCCCTCCAACTCGCCGATCGCGCCAAGGACTCCGCCGGCAAGGAAAAATACTGGGCCCAGGCCGCCACCTACGTGCAGGAAGCCGAACGCCTGAATCTCGACGGCGTCAAGGGCCAGTTGTATCAGGGACGCCTGCAACTGGCGCGCGGCGGCGCTTTCGCACAGGCCGCCGTCCAGACGCTCGAACAGGCCGTCGCGGCGCGCCCCGACACCTCCCTCGGACACACCTGCCTCGGCGAAGCCTATGCCAGCCAGACGCCCCCCCGCCGTGATGCCGCCCTCGAACAATTCCGCCAGGCCATCCAGCAGCGGCCCGACAACCTTGCGGCGCTCCATGACGCCCTCGCCCTCCTCGTGGACAAGGGCGACCAGGCCTCCCTGGCTGAAGCCAAAACCTACTATTTGCAGGGGCTCCAGTTCTTTCCCCGCGACAAGGGCCTGGCCGCCATGGGCGACGTCCTCGGTGACCCCGCCGAAGCCATCCGCACCCGCGAGCAGATTCGCCAGAAAGACCCCGAGAACATGGACAATCTGCGCCGCCTCGCCCTGTTGTACTCGCGCCAGGGCGCGCCTCAGAAGGCCATCGACGTCCTCCGCCCCGCCTATGACAAAAAACCCGAAATCATCGTCGCCGACTTCCTCGCGCGGATGTACCACCAGACCCAGCAGGATGGCGAAGCGCTGCGCCTCTACGATCCCTATGTGCAAAGCGCCGACGCCGCCCAGAAGTTCCAGGGCCTCCTCATGAAGGGCGAGATGCTCCGCTTGATGGGCAAGGACGCCGACGCCGTCGACACCTTCAAGCAGGCCATGGGAGCCGAGCCCAGGGGCACCGACGAAGCCGAACGCCGGCTCGCGGATTACTATTTCGACGTCTCGCAGATGGCCAATGCCGAGGAGTTGTATCGCCAGATTCGCGCGGGATCGCACGCCAGCGACGTGAAGGTGACCTATCGCCTCGCCGAAACCCTCGTCCGCGAGGGAAAGTTCACCGACGCCAACAAAATCCTCGACGACGACGTCCTCTCGAAGCAGCCCAGCGATGCCGAGGCGCTCGTCCTCAGGTCCGTCGCCCTCTTGTCGGCGGGAAAGCCCAACGATGCATTGAAGGTGTTGAACGACATCTTGAACCGCAACGCGTCCAACACCGACGCCCTCTTCTACCGCGCGTCCGCACTGCTCGCCCTCAACCAGAACCTCGACCAGGCCGCGCGGGACCTCCTGGCGGTGCGCGATGCGAAAACCGGCACCGCCAACACCGCCGAGGCGCAGTTGAACAGCCGGCTGCTCCTGGCGCGCGTCTATCGCCAGTCGCGCCGCTACAGCGAGGCCGCCGGCGCGTACGAGGACGCCATCAAGCAGTTCCCCGCTATCCCCTCCATCCGCGCCGATTATGCCGATTACCTGCTCTGGCTCGTCGGCGTGCAGCAGCACCTGACCCCCTCCGACAACGGCTCCACCGCGTTCGCCGTCAAATCCGTCGGCGCCGAAGACCGCCTGAAGAAGCTCCTGAACGATTCGGCCCAGGCGTTTCCCGACATCGTCATCTGGGCCGTGCTCGACGGACGCCTCTCCCAGGTCAAGGGCAACGTGGACGAAGCCCGCCAGAAGCTCGCCGCCGCTTACAACGCCTCCAAGGAAAATCCCGCCGCCGCCTCGCCCTACCTCGAAGCGCTCATCAACGCCAAGGCCTACCAGGAGGCCTCCACCCTCGCGTCGCACCTGCTGGCCGACAAGCCCGACTTCGCCGATTACTACGTGAAACGCGCCCAGGCTTACGCCGGCCTGGGCAAAACCGACCTGGCACGCGCGGATTTTGACCGCGCCCTCGGCATCGTCAGCGGCGATGCCGACTCCTACCTGAACATCGTCAAGCTCGGCGGCGCGGCGCTCACCCCCGATGTCATGCTCGATATCGTCAAGGCACGGGCCACCGGCCGACCGCAGGAGGCGGTCGCCAAAATGGGCGAGGTCGCCATGCTTATCGATCTCCAGCGCGGCGCCGAGGCCGTGCCGATTTTGACCGCCCTCCTCGCCGACAAGTCCGCCGAAAATCTGCACGTCGTCGCCCAGCGGTCCCTCGGCCTGGCCAAGTATCAGGCCAAGGACTTCAAGGGCGCATACGCCGCCTATCAGGACGTCCTCACCGACAACCCCAACGACGCCGAAACCCTCAACAACCTCGCCTACATGCTCACCGAAGACATGAACCGGCCACAGGACGCCATGTTGTTCGCCCGCCGCGCCGTCCAGGCGCTCGCCGAAGGCAGCCCCGAGGGAATCGTCCTCAGCCAGGGCAGCGTCCTTGACACCTACGGGTGGGCCAAGTATCGGTCCGGCGACAAGGAAGGCGCCATCAGCGAGCTGCGCCGCGCCATCGACGCCGACCACCTGCCCATCGCCTATCTCCATCTCGCCAAGGTCTACAAAGATGTCGGCCGCGTCGATGAGGCCAAACGCGTCGTCGGCGAAGGCCTTCAGGCCGTCGCGGCCGCCAATGACCCCGCCGTCGCCGAACTCCAAGGCTTGCAGAAACAATTGGGAAGTTGAAACGCAGTTAACCGATCGTTTGATTCACGCGCCGGCGCCGCCGGACGTGCACACAGGATTGAAACCGGATTTGAAAGACCCGAGGCCTTTATGAACCAGCTACCCCTCACCACGACGCCCCCCCGTCAGAGTGGAACCACCGACGCCCCCAGCGTCATGTACGTCCTGCGACGGTACGCATGGAAAATCCTCGCCGGCGCCGTGGTCGGAACCGCCGCCGCCACCGGCCTCTATCTCTACCTCCTCAAAACCTCCCCCTATTACGCCTCCGAGGTCACCTTCCAGGTCTTGCCGCCTCCCAACCTCCTGTCCGACAGCCAGCAGGTCGTCGACGTCGGATCCATGAACGACGAAATTGCCACCTTCATCCGCCGGCAGGCCGTCTATCTCAAGAGCGACCGCCTCCTCAATGAAATCCTCCAGCGCGATGAGTTCCGACGCGATTATCGCGATCCCAACGGAAACAAGCCCAGCCTCTGGCTCGCCGCCCATCCCAACAACCCCAAAAAGTACCTCAAAGAAGACATGGACATCATCCAGACCCCCACCGCCAATCTCTTCACCATCGAAATGATGTCCAAGGACCCCACCGAAGCCGCGCGCCTCGTCAACGCCATCGCCGACGTCTACGTCAACGAACTCCAGAACGACACCAAACAGGCCGACGCCCAGCGCCTCCGTGATCTCCAGCAGGCCGTCGGCAATCAGCAGAGCGCGGTCAAGCAGATCGAATCGGACTTGAACGCCTATCGAACCGAGAATCACATCCAGGCCGTCACGCAGCGCCACCAGGTCGAAGTGCAGATTCTCGCCGAGCTCAACGCGCAGGTGATCCAGTTGCAAAGCGACTTGGCCGCCGCGCAATCCACGCTGGATGGCATGAAGGCCATGGCGCAGTCGCCCACCATGCCCCTCACCGCCGACGCCCGCGCTTATGTCGAAAATGACCCCCAGCTTCGCACCCTTATCGCCATGAAGGACCAGTACGAGCAGGAAAAGGCCGCCCTCACCAGCCAGGCCGGCGCCGCCGCCCAGGTCGCCCGCGAGCTCGACCAGAAAATGGCCAAGTGCGACGAGCAAATCCGCCAGACCCGCGACCAGCTCTCCAATGAAGCCCGCCAACGCATGGTCGAGCTGGCCGACGCCGAATACAAAAAGGTCGAGGCCCAGCTCCAAAGCCTCACCAAGGAACGCGACGACAAGGACATTTTCGTCGCCGACCTCGATCACAAGCTCGTCGATTACCAGCAACGCTCCGCAGACCTCACCCGCGCACAGGATGTCCTCGACAAGGTCAGCGCCCAGTACACCACCGCTCAGCTCAAATCGCCTTTCGATGACTCGCGCGTCCGCAAATTCGGCGGCGATGCCGTCCCCGCTGACGCCAGCGACGTCGCCTGGCCCGTCCACTGGAAATTCATCATCCCCGGAACGCTCCTCGGCCTCCTCCTCTCCTTCGGCGGCGGCTACCTCGCCGAACTGCTCAACACCCGCGTCCGCACGCCTCGCGATATCACCAAAACCATGCAGCTTCCCATGCTCGGCTTCGTCCCCGATCAGGCCGATGATGCCGCGCTCGTCGGCGATATTGCCACCGCAATTCGCACGTCGCCCACCTCCATGGTCGCCGAATCCTTCCGCCAGATCCGCGGGCGCATCCTCGCGCAGCCCGAGGGACAGCCCCTCCAGACCCTCCTCGTCGCTTCCGTCGCGCCCGACGGCGGCGCCACCACCGTCGCCAGCAACCTCGCCCTCGGCCTGGCCATGCACAATACCCGGGTCCTCCTCGTCGATGCCAACTTCCATCGGCCCGGACTGCGCCAGATCTACAAGAACCTCCCCGCCATCGGCTTGAGCGATGTCATCGCCGATCCCTCCAAGCTGCCCGCCGCTCTTATGGAAGTCGAGGAACAGGCCAAGCTCCACGTCATGAGCTCCGGCACACGCTCCCCCGTCGGCGGCTCGGAAATCCTCGAAACCAAGGCCTTCCGCGAACTCGTCGACCAGCTCAAGAGCCGCTACGACATGGTCATTTTCGACGGCGCGCCGCTCTCCCTCGTCTCCGACGCCCTCACCATCGGCGGCCGCGTCGACGGCGTCCTCGCCGTCGTACGCGCTGGCGAAGTCAGCCGCGGCATGGTCGCACGCGTCCGCGACCAGCTCCGCGGCGTCCGGGCCAACCTCCTGGGCGTCGTCCTCAACGCCGCCCAGACCCACGGCGCCGGTTACTTCAAGAAAAACTACAAAACCTTCTACAAGTACGCCGGACAGGGTAATCGCGCGGAAGCCAACGCGTAACCACGCCGCCTCTCACCAGCGCATCGCCGCGCGCCCGCCCGCCCGCGCAAACGCTTGGGCTGAAATAAATTTAGCCCAGGCCCTTGGGCAGGGTTCCACTGGCGCGAATTTCACATGGAAACCGCATCAGTTCACGCGGCCCAGATACTCCCCCGTGCGCGTGTCCACCTTCACCACGGTCCCCTGCTCGATAAAGTCCGGCACGTTGATCACCAGCCCCGTCTCCAGCTTCGCGTCCTTCCCAACATTGCTCACCGTCGCACCCTTGATGCTCGGCGGACAGTCCACAATCTCCAGCTCCACCGTGTTCGGCAGCTCCACCGAAAACGGCTTGCCCTGGTACATCGTGATCTGCACCTGCGTGTTCGGCTTCAAATACTGCACCGCTTCGCCCACCACGTCCCCCGATAGCTCGATCTGGTCGTAATCTTCCAGGTTCATGAAATGGTGCTTGGCCCCCTCGGAATAGAGGTATTCCATCGGCTTCTGATCCAGAAACGCCTGCTGCAGCTCATCATCCACCCGGAAACGCTGCTCGATGATCGAGCCCGTCCCCGTGTCCCGCAGCTTCACCTGCATGAACGACCGCCAGTTCCCCTTCGACACCTTGGCGAAATCGTGAACCGTGTACAGCTTGTTGTTCCATTCCACGGCAACGCCGCGGCGAAGATCGATGGCTTTGATACCCATGGGAATCCTTAGTGGTCAGTAGTCAGTCGTCAGTCGTCAGTGGCCAGACGGATGTTGAAGGCGGTGCTGACCACTGACAACTGTCCACTGACCACTCAGACTGCCCCCATGGGGATTCGAACCCCAGTTACAGGCGTGAAAAGCCCGTGTCCTAGGCCTCTAGACGATGGGGGCGGCAGCCGAGCAAAGCAGTATATCGACTGCCGCGAAGGTTGACAAATGAGCGGGAAAATGCGGATGCGCAGCGAAAATGCATCCTCTTGAGAAGACAGGATTTCAATGACGTGCGGGGGCCGGCGGAGCCGATCCGGGCTCCTATCACGCCCGCCGCCGCCGGCCCAGCAGAAACGCCGCCCCGATCCCCAGCACCGCCACGCTCGCCGGTTCCGGCACCGTGCTCAATCGCGCGATCTCCCCCTCAATCGCCGCCGCATCCGGAGCGATCTGCGACGCATACCCGTGCTGAAACCCGCCCGCCGCCACAAACTGGCTGTTGTTGTCCAGCGTGAACAAATTCGCCCCCGCCACATCATAAATCGCCGCCACCGCGTCCGGCGCCCGATTCGGATCCCCCGATCCCTGCGTGAAGTACCCGTCCACCGACCACGCAATGCCCGCCAGTTTCCACGTCCCGTTGTCATCCACAAACATGCCGCCCCCCGAATCGCCACCCGTGTAAATCGAGCTGCCATCCACCGGCTGGAACGCGTAGCCCAGGTACGTCGCGCCCGCCCCGTCGCTGTACAGCGTCGCGTCCGTCGTCGTCGCCCCCCAGCTTTGCGCGGCGCTCGTGGTCGTCCAGTTGAACCCGTGCTGCGTCGCCGAATTGCCGTCGAATGCGCTGCCCGCCGCACCGCCATACCCGACCAGGATCGCCGATTGCGCCACGCCCGGATTGCTCGTGTACAACTGCACGCCCGTCGATCCCGTCGGCGCCGAGAGGTGCAGCAGCTCGATCTGCGTGTTCCCGATCTGCTCCGCCGCATCCACGCTGTAGCCCTGCCCCTGATAATTGAACGTGCTCCCCACCGACGCCCCCAGGTGCAGCGTCGTCAGCACCACATCCGGCGCCACCAGCACGCCCCCGCCCTCATTGATGCTCCCCACGTACGACCCCACCCCATTGGGCGCCGCGCTGGTGTTCTGGATGCCCACGGGCGACGCCCCATCCCCGTCGTACACCACAATGGCATGTGCGGGAACGGCTGCGGCAGCCACGGCGGCGACAAACGCGCCGGTGATGACCCGCCGACCCATACGCGCAACCAGAGCACTTTTCATACACATGCCTCCGGGAAGGGAAACGACACAAGCCCCCTGCAAGGGCCACACAAATATGCCCCGAATCCCTGGAAAATCAACCGTAAATGGTTGTGAAACCGTTAATTCTGATAAAATCTCGCCGCAATCGCGGGATTCCGCTCAGCCGTAAAGCCTCCACCAGCATTCCCGGTCCTTCCATAACCTCCCCAGTGGACGCCCGACCCGCCGACGCGCATGATTCTTCACCACACGCCCGGGTGGCGGAACGGCAGACGCTGAGGACTTAAAATCCTTTGGGGAGCAATCCCCGTGTGGGTTCGACTCCCATCCCGGGCATCCCGGGGGGGGGGCGGCGGCGGGCACGGGGGGGAGCGTGGAACCGTAACCCATCCACAAATAAACACAAATCCACACAAATCCCTTTGAACAAATTTGTACAGATTCGCACCACTATCGCTCCCTTTTTTCCCGCCATAACAAGATTTTCAAATCACAACTTTCGTGTCCTTCGTGCCTTTCGTGGCCAATTTACGTCGTCGTGCGTCGCGTCGTCGTCGTCGTCCTTCCTCCGTGCCCTCCGTGTGCTCCGTGGTTAACCTCGGTCGCGCCTCGCCGCGCTGTGCCGATTTGTGGCCCTTTGTGGACGTTTCCGTTCAGAACAGCGACAACTGCCCCGCATCGCCCGAACGCTCCGCGCGCTTCTCCCCCTCCAGCTCCACCGCCAGATTATCCGGACTCCGATAAATCTCCTCCACCCGCGCCAGCGTGTCGATCTCCGCCACCGTCTTGTCCGCGCGTATCCGCGCAATCCGCGGAAACCGCAACGCATACCCCGAATCATGCCGCTCCGACCGCGTGATCTGATCGAACGCCACCTCCAGCACCACCGCCGGCCGCAGCACCCGCACCCGCCCCCGCTCCTCGATCGTCTCCTCCACAAACCGCGCCGTCAGCTCCGCAATCTCCGCATCCGTCAGCCCCGTGTATGCCTTCCCGATCGTCGCCAGCTCAAACCCGCCCTCCACCCCCTCCACCGGCCGCCGCACCGCAAACGTCACATCCGACAGCACATCCCGCCGCTTCCCATGACCACGCTCCGCCGCCACCACCACCACATCCAGCGTCGGCAAATGCCCCTTCAACTTCAACCACGCATCCCCGCGCCGCCCCGGCGTGTACGCCGAATCCAGCCGCTTCACCACCAACCCCTCGTTCCGCCGCGCCCGCGCGGCAGCGAACTGCGCTTCCAGCGCTTCCGCAGTCGTAACCTCCGACCAAGGCCCGATCACAAACGGCGGCGCGGTGGGGGGGGTGAAAGAACCACTGCCCGCCTCCACAAGCCGGCGCAGTCTCTCCCGCCGCTCCGCCAGCGGCCGCTCCAGCAACAACTCCCCATCCACCCATAGCAAATCAAACGCCACGAACGCGCACGGATTCTCCCGCAGGTGCCGCCCCGTGAGCTGCTTCCGCCGCAACCGCCTCTGCAAAATCGAAAACGGCAGCGTCACCGGCTCGCTCCCCGCCGCCACCTTCATCGGCACAATCTCGCCATCCAACACGAACCGCCTCCCCCCCGCCCGCGCAAACGCCCGCACCGGTTCCACAATGTCCGGAAACGAATACCCCACCGCCCCCGACCCCCGCGAAAACAACTCCACACGCACGCCCCTCCCCCCCTCCTCCGGCCCCGCATGAAGCTGCGCCCGAATCCCATCATATTTGTCCTCCGCAATCGCCGCCCGCCCCGCCAGCACCGCCACCATCTCCTCCGCCGTCATGATCGGCTGCGCCAGCATGTATCCCAGTGGCACGAACGGCCGAAATTCCGCCCGGCCCAGCGCATTCCTGAATGCCAGCTCCGCCACCGCATCCAGATCCCCCACCAGCAATCGCGCCCCCCGCACCGCCGCCACCGGCGCCCCAAACGCCTCCGCCAGCGCCATCTCGATCACCCCCTCCGACACACCCGTCCGCATGTCTCCCAGAATAATCTTCGTCACATACACCGCCTCCCGGCTCCCACACCGCCGCAGCAGCGACACCACCAACTCCCGCTTCGCATCCTGCGCCCCCGTCGCCGCCATCGCATGAAACGCCGCCTGCACCTCCTCCAACCGCAACGGCTCCCTCCCCGCCTCCGCATCCGGCCACAACGGCGAAATCGCCTCCCCAATCTCCCCCTGCTCTCGAAACACCTCGTTCAATGTCTGCCGATCCACCCCCGCCACCTGCCGAATCGCCTCCACCACAATCGCCCCGCCCACTTGCAGCGACTTGGAACTCGAAGGCGCAAACGGCTGCGCCGCCAGAAACCGCGCCGCAATCCCCACATCCCCTTCCCCCAGCGTCCGCAAATACGCCGCCAGCACCGCCGTCTTCTTCAACTTCGACGCCGTCCCCTTCGCCGCATCACACGCCCCCGCAAACAACCGAAACTCATCCGGCAACTCGCTCATCCCCAAATTCTATCCCCCTAACCCCCTCGCACGCCCAAAGACCAAAACACGAAGCCACGAAGAAACGAAGGGCCACGAAGCCGTTGATTCAAAACCCCCGTCCCCACCTCCAACGACGCCAAAAAATATCCGCATCGGCGCAGCCGAGCGTCTCAAGGCGCTCCAAAAAATTCATTCCGGAGGGCTGGTGGCGGGTGTGGATTGGGCGGCGGCGACGGCGGCGGCGGCGAGGAGGGCGGCGATGGGGAGAAGGCGGGTCATGGCGGAGGTCCTTTGGGCGGCGGTGGGCATTCTACCAGGTACAGGCGATGGAAGCGGGGTGGGGACGCCAGCGGAAAAAGAGGAAAAATGGAGTTGACAGAAAAGAGTTGCGCAGGTGCGCATTTGTACACGTCTACGAATTTTTTTGTAAGAGATTGCGTGGGTGTGGGTTGCGAACGGTGTGGGGGGAGATGGGGGAGGTGCTCATGGTTTTTTGCGCGGGGCGCGGGGTGGGGGTTTGGGGCGGATGGGGTGCGGGGGCGGTGATGGTGGTGGCCATGGTCTTCTCCCTGCGACGGCAACAACGTCGGCCAAGGCCGACCGCTAAAAACGGGGGGATCGTCGCATAGGATAGAACGGATGAGGCGGGGGAAAGGTTCCCGAAAAATTGGGGGAATTTGACGGGGGAGGGGGGCGTGGGGTAAAGTGGGTGGCTCGACTTAAGTACGTAGGAAAGCAAGGGAAATTGGTCATGCCGAAGCCGCGTCGTCGCCGGAAGATTGGATCGAAGAAACGTCACCAGAAGTGGAAGGCGCGGCATCACGTGCAGTGATGGTGGTGGGGGAAATGGGGGAAAAACGATGGCAGGAAGAAGGCCCGCGGTCCCGGAAGGGGGCGCGGGCTTTCGGTTTTTGCGGCGGGGGGGGGAGGGGGAAGGGAGGAGGACGAGGACGGGTGCGATGTGATGATGAGGGGGTCGCGACGACGCAAGCGTTGGTGAGGGCACAGATGTTGGGGGAGGGATTGGTTACCAGAGGGGGGCGTTTTGGTAGTGGACGGTGGCGGCGCCGGTGGGGGTGATGGCGCCGATGGGGTAGGTGTGGAGGTTGAAGGAGGCGAGGTGTTTTGTGATGTGGGGGACGGCGGCGGGGTTGCAGACGATGGTCATGCCGATGCCGCAGTTGAAGGTGCGGAGCATGTCGGGGTCGGGGACGTTTCCGAGGGAGCGGATGCGTTTGAAGAGGGTGGGGATGCGGAGGGCGGCGAGGTCGATGAGGGCGTCGGTGGTGGGGGGGAGGATGCGGTTGAGGTTTCCGGCGATGCCGCCGCCGGTGATGTGGGCGATGCCGTGGAGGAGGCCGTCGCAGTTGGTGGCGAAGAGGTCTTTGAAGGGGCGGTAGTAGCAGGTGTGGGGCTGGAGGATGGCGTCGAGGAAGGATTCCTGGGCGCCGGGGGTGACGAGGCTGTCGATGGGTTCGTCGGCGAGGGTGGGGTGCTGGGCGAGGAGGGCGCGGACGAGGGAGTAGCCATTGGTGTGGAGGCCGTTGGAGGGGACGGCGAGGACGGTGTCGCCGGGCTGGATAGCGGAGCCGTCGAGGATTTTTGATTTTTCGACGACGCCGGTGATGGAGGAGGAGAGGATGTAGAGGCCGGGATCGAGGACGCCGGGCTGTTCGGAAGTTTCGCCGCCGATGAGGTGGCAGTCGTTTTGGCGGCAGGCGTCGTTGATGGCGGAGACGAGTTGGAGGACGCGGTCTTTTTCGAGTTTGCCGCAGACGATGCAGTCCTGGACGGCGAGTGGCTGGGCGCCGACGACGATGATGTCGTCGATGAGGTGGTGGATCATGTCGTAGGCGATGGAGGCGACGGAGGCACCGGTTTTCTGGGCGCGCTGGAAGACGAGTTTCTGCTTGGAGCCGGGCTCTTCGGTTTTCATGACGAGGACGGGCTGGCGGAGGGTGGGGAAGGAGGCGTCGAAGAGGGAGGCGAAGGCGCCGGGGCGGTGGAGGATGCGGGGGTCTTTGGTGGCCATGGTGGCGGCCATTTGTTTTTTGGCGGCGTCAGCGGTGTCGATGGAGACGCCGGATTTTTCGTAGGAAAGCATGGCGGGAAACTCAAAACGCAAAACTCAAAACGCAAAACAGGCGAGCGGGGGGGTGGTGATGGGGCGGTTCTGGGTGTGCGAACACGGGCGGGACGCCCGTGCCACGGCGGGGGGATTATAGGGGGTGGGTGGGAAATGGGAATGGGTGGGGCGTGTTGGGGCGTGGTTCTACAATTGGTTGCAAAAGAGACTAAGTCTCAGTAGGATGCGGTGCGTGTGGTGCGGGGGGGGGCGGTTTTTTGTGTGACTTTGTGGGGGGTGGCGGGTGGTTGATTGTTGGGAGTTCGCATGGCTGGTGCTGCTAAGAGTATTGCCCTTCCGGATCGGTCGCGGTCGCGGGTGTATTTGTGGCTGACGATCGGGGGGTGGTCGGCGGTGGGGCTGTCGGCGCTGGTGGTGGTGGGGGTGTTGATCTGGCAGGCGATTACGTCGGCGGGGTCTCCGAACCCGACGAGCGATGGGGTGGGGCGGGCGTCGGCGATTCTGGATACCGGGGTGCTGGTGTTCCGGGAGGGGCTGGAGGCGATCCTGGTGCTGGCGGCGTTGACGGCGAGCCTTTCGCGAGCGCGGAATGGGTATTGGAAGCCGGTGGCGCTGGGAGCGGGGGTTTCGTTCCTCGCGAGCGTTGCGACATGGTTTATCGTGGTGGCGATCATTTCGAGCATCAGCGCGCCGGCGCTGGACATCCAGGCGGGGACGGGGCTGCTGGCGATCGTGGTGTTGCTGGTGATCATGAACTGGTTTTTCCACAAGGTGTACTGGACGGGGTGGATCACGCATCACAACCGGCGGAAGCAGGCGGTGATGAGCGGGGAAGGGACGCGGATGGCGATGTTCTGGGGGCTGGCGACGATCGGGTTCACGTCGATCTATCGGGAGGGGTTTGAGGTGGTGCTGTTTCTGCAGAGCATTCGGCTGCGGGTGGGGGGGCATGTGGTGCTGGAGGGGGTGCTGATCGGGCTGGCGTTGACGAGCCTGGTGGCGATTCTGACGTTTGTGGCGCAGTACAAGCTGCCGTACAAGAGGATGCTGGTGTTGACGGGGATCATGCTGGGCGGGGTGTTGCTGGTGATGGTGGGGGAGCAGGTTTTTGAGATGCAGCAGGCGCATTGGTTGCCGACGCATGATCTGGGGTGGAAGTGGCCGGATTGGATGAACGTGTGGTTCGGGGTGTATCCGAGCGTGGAGAGCTTGAGCGCGCAGGTGATGGCGGGGGTGGTGGTGATCGGGTCGTACTATTTGGCGCGGCGCGTGTGCAGCGGGAAGAAGAGCGGGGGGTCGGCGGAGAAGGCGTGCATTGTTCCGGATTGCGGGCAGTGCGAGCTGGCCGAGGCGCATGGGGAGAAGCCGGCGGTGCAGCAGATCAGCGTGCGGGGGACGGGGAGATAAGGGGCCGGGGGTGGCGGGGCGGGGGTTCGATGTTGGGGAGGAAGGCGGTGAGGAGCCCGAGGGCGGGGAGCCAGGCGCAGAGCTGGTAGACGAAGACGACGCTGGTGTGGTCGGCGAGGGTACCGAGGACGGCAGCGCCGATGCCGCCCATGCCGAAGGCGACGCCGAAGAAGAGGCCGGAGATCATGCCGACGCGTCCGGGGATGAGCTCCTGGCCGTAGACGAGGATGGCGGAGAAGGCGGAGGAGAGGACGAAGCCGATGATGATGGAGAGGGGTGTGGTCCAGAAAAGGTTGGCGTGGGGGAGGAGGAGGGTGAAGGGGAGGACGCCGAGGATGGAGACCCAGATGACGCGTTTGCGTCCGAAGCGGTCGCCGACGGGTCCGCCGATGAGGGTTCCGGCGGCGACGGCTCCGAGGAAGATGAAGAGGTGGATCTGGGAGCTGGCGACGGAGACGTGGAAGCGGTCGATGAGGTAGAAGGTGTAGTAACTGGTGATGCCGGCGAGATAGAAATACTTGGAGAAGATGAGAGCGACGAGGACGGCGAGGGCGCCGACGATTTTGCGGCGCGGGAGGGTGGCGGCGTGGGAGGCGTGGGAGGATTTGGGGGCGAGGCGGAGGTGGTGGGATTTGTACCAGTGGCCGACCTTGATGAGGATGGCGATGGCGAGGAGAGCGGCGAGGGAGAACCAGAGGATGCTGATCTGTCCGTGGGGCAGGACGATGAGTGCGGCGAGGAGCGGTCCAATGGCGGAGCCGGTGTTGCCGCCGACCTGGAAGAAGGATTGAGCGAAGCCGTGGCGGCCGCCGGAGGCCATGCGTGAGACGCGGGAGGATTCGGGGTGGAAGATGGCGGAGCCGACGCCGATGAGAGCGGAGGCGAGGAGGAGGATGGCGAAGGAGGGTGCGAGTGCGAGGAGGATGAGTCCGAAGAGGGTGAAGGTCATGCCGACGGGGAGGGAATAGGGCATGGGGCGTTTGTCGGTGTAGTGGCCGATGAGGGGCTGGAGGAGAGAGGCGATGATCTGGTAATCGAGGGTGATGAGGCCGACCTGACTGAAGTTGAGGTGGAAGGAATCCTTGAGGATGGGGTAGATGGCGGGGAGGGTGGATTGGACCATGTCGTTGAGGAGATGGCAGAAGCTGACGGCGGCGAGGAGATCGAGGAGGGTGCGCTCGGGGGCGGGCGGCGTGGCGAGGTCGTGGACGGCGGGCGGGAAGGGGTTGGTGGTCATGGTGGTGTGTTGAAGCCTTTGCTTGCGAAAAACGGATGTGCGGATAATAGGCGCGTGGGGGCGTGGTTTTGCGGTGGGTGGTGGTGTTTTGGCAAAGTAGGGGTATTATCGCAGGAGCGTCCGGGGCGCGGGCGCCGAGGGGTGGAAGAGATCTTCGCGCAGGTTTTTTGTTGAGAGGATGAAATGGCGAAGGGGCATGGCGGAGTGAAAGCGCTGGAGAAATGTCCGACGGGGATTGAGGGGTTGGATGAGGTGACGAAAGGGGGGTTGCCGCGGGGGAGGCCGACGTTGATCTGCGGGACGGCGGGGTGCGGGAAATCGCTGATGGGGATTGAGTTTCTGGTGCGCGGTGCGGTGGAGTATGGGGAGCCGGGGGTGCTGATGACGTTCGAGGAAACAGCGGAGGACATCAAGAAGAACGTGGCGTCGCTGGGGTTCGACCTGGATGATTTGATCCGGCGGAAGAAGATTTACATTGATTACGTGCGGGTGGAGCGGTCGGAGATCGAGGAGAACGGGGAGTATGACCTGGAGGGGCTGTTCGTCCGGCTGAATTATGCGGTGACGCAGGTGGGGGCGAAGCGGGTGGTGCTGGACACGATCGAGACGCTTTTTTCGGGGCTGTCGAATCCGGCAATTCTGCGGGCGGAGCTGCGGCGGTTGTTCGGGTGGCTGAAGGAGCGGGAGCTGACGACGGTGATCACGGGGGAGCGCGGGGAGGGGCAGCTTACGCGGCAGGGTCTGGAGGAATATGTTTCGGATTGCGTGATCCTGCTGGATCATCGGGTGAACAACCAGGTGTCGACGCGGCGGCTGCGGGTGGTGAAGTACCGGGGTTCGACGCATGGGACGAACGAGTATCCGTTTTTGATCGATGAGGACGGGATCACGGTGATGCCACTGAGTTCGGCGTCGCTGAACCATCCGGCGCCGACGGCGCGGATCAGCAGCGGGGTTCCCCGGCTGGATGCGATGCTGGGGGGGAAGGGATTTTTGCGGGGGTCGTCGGTGCTGGTGAGCGGGACTGCGGGGACGGGGAAGTCGTCGCTGGCGGGGCATTTTGCGAACGCGGCGTGCGCGCGGGGGGAGCGGGTGCTGTATTTTGCCTTTGAGGAATCGAAGGCGCAGATCATGCGGAACATGAAGAGCATCGGGCTGGATTTGGAGCAGCATGAGAAGAAGGGGCTGCTGCACTTTTTCAACGCGCGACCGACGGCGTTCGGGCTGGAGATGCACCTGGCGATGATTCACAAGCGGATCGGGCAGATCAAGCCGGCGGCGTGCGTATTCGATCCGGTGACGAACCTGCTGCAGGCGGCGGGGGGGCTGGAGGAAGTGAATGCGATGCTGACGCGGCTGATCGATTATTTGAAGTCGCGTGCGATCACGGCGATGTTCACGTCGCTGACGGTGGGGAACAACGCGCGGGAGAGCACGGACGTGGGAATATCGTCGCTGATGGACACATGGATTCTGCTGCGGGACATTGAATTGAACGGGGAGCGGAACCGGGCGATTTACATTTTGAAGAGCCGGGGGATGGCGCATTCGAACCAGGTGCGGGAGTTCGTGCTGACGAAGCATGGGATCGAGCTGGTGGATGTGTATCTTGGGGCGGAGGGGGTGTTGACGGGGTCAGCGCGATTGGCGCAGGAAGCGCGGGAGCGTGCGGAGAGGCTGCGGAAGGCGGAAGGGACGGAGAAGCGGCGGCGGGACCTGGAGCGGCGGCGCAAGGTGCTGGCGGCGCAGATCGCGGCGCTGGAGGCGGAGTATGCGGCGGAGGAAGAGGAAGTGCGGCGGATGGTGGGTGAGGAGGAGGGGCGGGCGCGGATGCTGGAGACGGACCGGGCGGCGATGGCGCGGAATCGGCGGGCGGATGTGGCGGCAGGGGCGAACGGAGGGCGCGAGCGATGAAGTCCGGGAAGAGCGGAACGAAGGCGCAAGGGGTGGGGAAGGGGAGCGTCGGCGGGAAGGCGTCGAAGGGCCGGTCTCCGCAGATGTGGAATTTGCGGCTTTACGTGGCGGGGCAGACGCCGAAGTCAATGGCGGCGTTTGCGAATTTGAAGCGGATTTGCGAGGAGCACCTGGCGGGGCGGTACACGATCGAGGTGATCGACCTGGTGAAGGATCCGCAGTTGGCGGCGGGGGACCAGATATTGGCGATTCCGACGCTGGTGCGTAAGATTCCCTCGCCGATCAAGAAGATCATTGGGGATTTGTCGAACACGGAAAGGTTTCTGGTGGGGTTCGACCTGAAGAGCGGGTCGGGCATGCCGCCGTCCTCGAAGAGGTGAGGGGCCGATGGCCAGATCAGGGCCGCGCAAGGCAACGAAGGGGTCGGGGCGTGGGAAAGCGGCGGGGGCGCGCGCGGCCGGGGACGGCCGGGGAAGGGATGTGGCGGCGGAGTTTGAGAAGGCGTTGGCGGAGGGGAAGGGTGACGAGCAGTATGTGTTGAGGCTGTACGTGACGGGTTCGACGCCGCGGTCGTCGTCGGCGATCGCGACGATCCGGGAGTTGTGCGACCGGTATTTGCGGGGCCGATGCGACTTGGAGGTAGTGGACGTGTATCAGCAGCCGTCGCGGGCGCAGGGGGACCAGGTGATCGCGGCGCCGACGCTGGTGAAGAAGCTGCCGATGCCGTTGAGGAAGCTGGTGGGGGATTTGTCGGATGAGGAGCGGGTTCTGGCGGGGCTGGACTTGCGGGTGAAGCGGGAAGCGGGCGGAGATGGGAAGTAGCCGGTGAAGACGATGGCGAAACAGCATCGGAAACTGGACCGGACGGTGGAGCTGGAGAATCTGCGTTCGCGGCTGGAGGAATTGGAGCAGACGCTGGATGCGATCCGTTCGGGGGAGGTGGATGCGCTGATCGTGAACGGGCCCAACGGGGACCATGTGTATTCGCTGAAAGGGGCGGAGCAGCCGTACCGTGCGTTCATCGAGCAGATGCATGAAGGGGCGGTGACGCTGGATGCGAGCGGGACGGTGTTGTATTGCAACATGCGGTTTGCGGAGATGGTGGGTCTGCCGCTGGAGAAGGTGATTGGGACGAGCGTTTTGCCGCACGTGGCGGAGGGGGACCGGGCGCTGGCGGCGCGGATGATCGGGGAACTGGGGACGTCGACGGCGAACGTGATGATGGCGGGCGGCGGGTGGGGGAAGGTGTTTCCGGTGCGATTCAGCGTGAGCCCGCTGGATCCGGGAGACGGGCAGGAGGTGGTGACGCGGGCGCTGGTGGTGACGGATTTGACGGAGCAGCACGAGCGGAAGCAGTTGACGGAGGCGCTGGCGAAGCTGCGGGCGAACCAGAAGGAGCTGCAGGCGCAGTATGAGGAGGTGGACCGGACGCGCAAGGCGCTGGAGGCGGCGAACGCGTCGAAGGACGATTTTCTGGCGGCGTTGTCGCATGAGTTGCGGACGCCGCTGACGCCGGTGCTGCTGACGGCGAACGCGTTGGCGGTGGATCCCGGCGTGCCGGCGGAATTGCGGGGGGACCTGGAGATGATCAAAAGGAACGTGGAGCTGGAGGCGCGGCTGATAGACGACCTGCTGGACCTGACGCGGATTGCGCGGGGGAAGATGCAGATATCGCCGCGGCCGGCGGACCTGCATGAAATCCTGCTTTCGGCGCTGGATATCTGCATGGCGGACACAGAAGCGAAGCGGCTGCGGTTCGTGACGGAGCTGAAGGCGAAACACCACTGGACGAGCGTGGAGACGGTGCGGCTGCAGCAGGTGTTCTGGAACCTGATCCGGAACGCGGTGAAGTTCACGCCGGGGACGGGGACGATCACGATCCGGACGAGGAATGTGGGGGCGCACGGGGGCAAGGGGGGGAAAGCAAAGGATCGCGGGCAGGAGACGATCGTGGTGACGGTGGAGGATGAGGGGATCGGGATGGAGCGGGATGCGCTGGGGCGGATTTTCAATGCGTTCGAGCAGGGGTCGGGGCTGATCAACCGGCGCTTCGGGGGATTGGGGCTGGGGTTGTCGATTTCGCGGCGGCTGGTGGAATTGCACGGGGGGAGGATCGAGGCGGCGTCGGCGGGAGTGGGGAAGGGGGCGACGCTGACGGTGACGCTGCCGACGATAGGGGCGCCGTCGCGGCATGCGAAGAAGGACAAGCCGGCGGCGAGGCGGAGCGGCCGGGCGTTGCGGATTCTGCTGGTGGAGGACCATGAGGACACGCGGCGGAACATGACGCGGCTGCTGTCGGCGCTCAAGCACACGGTGGTGGCGGCGGAGAACGCGGCGGCGGCGTTGCGGGAGGCGGCGGCGGGGCGGTTCGACCTGGTGGTGTCGGACATTGGATTACCGGATGAATCGGGGCTGGAGCTGATGAGGAAGCTGCGAACGCGGCATCGGTTGACGGGGATATGTTTGTCGGGATATGGGATGGAGGAGGATATTGCGCGTTCGCGGGAGGCGGGCTTCAGCGAGCATTTGACGAAGCCGATCAATTTTGAGCGGCTGGAGCAGGCGATCGCGGAGGCGACGCGCGGGAAGCCGGGGTCGAGATCGGGCGCGTAAGAGGGGGGCGCGGGGGAGCAGGAGAGCGGCGGCAGTGATGACGGTGGACCAGGCGTTTCAGGCGGCGCTTCAGCATCACCAGGCGGGGAACCTGGAGGCGGCGCGGGGGTTGTATGAGCAGATTCTGGCGGTTGTGCCGGGGCATGGGGAGACGCTGCATTTGCTGGGGGTGATGGCGACGCAGAAGGGGGAGTATGACCGGGCGGTGGAGTTGATCGGGCGGGCGATCGCGTTGGAGCCGGCCCCGCCACGGGCGGCGCACTACCGGAACAACCTGGGGGAGGCGCACAGGCGGGCGGGGCGGGGGGAAGAGGCGGTGGGGTGGTTTAAGAAGGCGCTGGCAATCCAGGAGACCTATCCGGATGCGTATACGAATCTGGGGCTGGCGTTGATGGAACTGGGGCGGGCGGTGGAGGCGCTGGGGGCGTTTGAGCGGGCGGTGCAGCTTCGTCCGGAGCATTCGGCGGGGTATAGCAATCTTGGGGATGCGCTGGCGAAGCTGGGGCGCGTGGTGGAGGCGAAGCGGGCGTATGAGCGGGCGTTGGCGCTCAATCCGCGCTCGGCGGCGGCGCTGAACAACCTGGCGAATTTTTGTTCGCAGGAAGGGCGTGTGGAGGAGGCGCAGAAGCTGTATGGGCGGGCAGTGGAGGCGGAGCCGACGGATGTGGTGGCGTTGACGAATTTTGGCGCGCTGCTGATGCGGGTGAGGAATTTCGGGGCGTCGCGGCAGTTGTATGAGCATTTCGTGCGGGTGCATCCGAAGAATGTGGAGGCGTTGTCGGGGCTGGGGCATGTGCTGCGGGAGACGACGCGGATGGAGGAGGCGGCGGCGATGTATCGGCGGGCGATCGCGGTGTCGCCGAAGGATCCTTATCTGCATGTGAACCTGGCGACGGCGCTGCGGGATGGGGGATTTCACGAGGAGGCGCGGGCGGCGTTCGCGGAGGCGTTGCGTCTGGGGCGCGACGAGCCGGCGATTTTGAGCGCGTGGATTTTGACGTTGTACGTGCTGCGGGGGGCGACGCAGGCGGAGGTGGACGGGCAGAAACGGTTGTGGGATGAGCGGTTTGCGGCGCCGTTGTACGGGGTGAAGGCGGAATATCGGCAGGCGCGGGATGCGGAGCGGAAGTTGCGGGTGGGGTATGTGTCGCCGGACTTGCGGGTGCATCCGGTGGGGCGGTTCATGTTGCCGCTGATTCGGGCGCACGATCGCGCGGCGGTGCAGGTGACGTGTTATGCGACGAGCCCTGCGGCGGATGCGTACACGGCGGAGATTCGGGCGGCGGTGGAGGCGGGGGGCGGGCGGTGGCGGATGTGCGAGATGATGGGTGACGATCAGTTGGCGGTGCAGGTGCGGGAGGATGAGATTGATGTGCTGGTGGATTTGTCGATGCACGCGGTGGGGAATCGGCTGCTGATGTTTGCGCGGCGGCCGGCGCCGGTGCAGGTGTCGTATCTGGCGTATGCGGATGGGACGGGGCTGCGTGCGATGGCGGGGCATTTGACGGATGACGTGCTGGAGCCGGTGCGGGAGGGGGAGGCGGACGCGGGCGGGGCGGATCGAGCGGTGCGGTTGCCGCGGACGTACTGGTGTTATGCGCCGCATGCGGGGGCGCCGGAGGTGGGGGAGCTGCCGGCGCTAAGAGCGGGGCATGTGACGTTTGGGTGTTTGAATCATTTTGCGAAGATCACGGGGGAGACGGTGCGGGTGTGGGCGGAGGTGCTGAAGCGGGTGGCGGGGTCGCGGTTGCTGCTGCACGTGCCGCCGGGGAATTCGCGGGAGCTGATGGTGGGGCGGTTTGGGGAGGCGGGGGTGGAAGCGGGGCGGCTGGAGTTTATGCCGACGATGAGTTTGGAGGGGTATCTGGCGGTTCATCAGCGGATAGATGTGGCGTTGGATCCATTTCCATATGTGGGGGGTACGACGACGTGCGATGCGTTGTGGATGGGGGTGCCGGTGGTGACGCTGGCGGGGGGTGCGGAGATGCCGGGGACGAGCCGGGGTGGATGGAGCATTTTGCGGGTGCTGGGCCGGGAGCGGTGGGTGGCGCGCAGGGCGGAAGAGTATGTGGAGATTGCGGCGGGGCTGGCGGGGGATCTGGCGGGGCTGGCGGAGGAGCGGCGGACGTTGCGGGAGC
>DASZZD010000050.1:0-26980 GCA_035545015.1 Phycisphaerae bacterium | reverse complement strand
CAGAGATGGGGCAGCTCCTCTTCGATCATCGGATCATCCACATGGGCAGGCGGCTTGCCGAGCTCGGATAGAAGAATGGGCCGATCTAATGCGGAAAAAAGGGCTTGACTGGATGCGGGATTTCATAGAAGGACACGGAGTGCACGGAGGGACGACGACGACCCCCATCACCGACGACGACGTAAATTGGCCACGAAAGGCACGAAGGGCACGAAAGTTGCGATCCAGGAATGTTGTTGCGGCGCGAAGAAGTGGCGCGATTGTAGTATGAGGGGGCGGGCGAGAACGCCGCTTCGCTCTGCAATGGGGGCTCCTTCGCAATAGGGTTTGCTGACAAGCCATCGCCATTGTGGTCTTTGGTTCCTTCGTAGGTTCGTGTTGTGGTGCTGGGCGTCGCGTCAGGGTTTTGCCGCGCCACAAAACATGGTCACACCCTGCCGCCGGGTGCGGCCATCATTTGTGGGGGTCAATCGTGGCAGGGGCGTCTCCGACAATGGCGGCCCTGCAGGCCGCTGGGTCTGGAATAAAACATCCGCGCGCCTTGGGCGCATCGGCCTTTGGCCGAACATCGGCGGGACGTCGATGCCACAAAAAGAGGGCCACACCCGTGCCGCCGTTGGAGGGGCCGCCGCCAGATGAAATGCCCTTCCGGCACTGCTATACTTCCCCCTTTGCAACCGAGGCGTGCAGAGCGGCGATGGCGCAGGCAGACATCAGCGTGGTGACCGAACAGCAGCTCCCCATGATCGTGGAGCTGTACAACCAGATTTTCCGTCCCACGGAAACCGAAGATTATTTTCGCCGCCGCTTCCAGGGCCGCTACAACGTCCTGGTCATGCTGGCCAGCCTCGACAACCGCCCCGTCGGCTTCACCATCGGCTTCGAGCTCAAGCCGTTCGTGTTTTACAACTGGCTCTCGGGCGTGCATGCCGACTTCCGGCGGAAGGGCATCGGCAAGCAGTTGATCGAGTCCCAGGCCGAATGGGCCAAAAACCACGGCTATGAATACCTGCGCTTCGAGACGCTCAACCGCCATCGGCCCATGCTGCACCTGGCGCTGGAGACCGGCTACGACGTGGTCGGCACGCGCTGGGATTCCGTCCGCTCCGACCTGCTGATCCAGTTTGAAAAAGCCCTCAGCGAGGAATTGGCTTAAACCGATGGGCACGCGCGCACGCAGCCGATGCATCGGGGGGATAAAGGCGGGAGCGCTGGCCATCGCCATGGCCGCGCTCGCGGCGCTGGCCGCACGTCTCGCCTACGCGGCGGCAGGCGGGAACGGTGCTCCCGATGCCGAAGCCCAATACGCCGCCGTCGTCGCCGCCATGAAATCGCCTTCCGCCACCGGCGTGCTGATCACCGAAGTCGCCCCCGAATCCGCCGCCGGCGCCGCTGGTCTGCGCGGCGGCGACATCATCGTCGGCTACCGCGGATTGCCCATCGCCACTCTGGCCCAGCTCCGCACCGCCGTCGCCAACGCCATCGCCGAAGGACTCACCAGCGAAGGCACCATCATGGATCCCACCAGCGCCTCGCGGCTCGTCGTGATCGACGTCCGCCGGCCCGGAACGCCGGAGCCCGTCGAGCTGCAAATTGGCCGCGAGCCTCTCGGCATCCGCGCGCTGGAAGTCGTCGCCCAGGTCGCCGTCGAAGGCAATCCCCCGCCCAGTCTGCGCGGCCACGTGAAAATGGCGTGGGAGAATGTGATCGCCAACGAATCAGGCGATGACGCGGCGATCGGCGGCACCGCGTGGTTCTGGACGCAGGAAGCCGACGGCCCGAAGGTCAACTGGCAGCGGCGCACCCTGCGCGTCGTCGGCGATCACGAAATCGAATGCCGGCTGGAAGTCTTCCCTGACGATGGCGCCGTCGATCCCAACACCCCCCCGGGCCAGCCGGCCGAAGATGTCAGCTTCACGCTTCGCGGCGGCGATTACGATCACGCGCCCGCCTTCGTCCTGCTCTCCGTGCGCCGCCACGATGCCGGCGATGTCGAACGCATTGCCGAACGCCTCGGCCCGAATCTCAAAGTCGCGGGCCTGACCAACCCCGCGCCCCTCGATAGCGCGGTCTCCGCCGCCACTCCGTACATCGCCGCCGCGATGCCCCACGAAGCCGGCGCGGTGCTCGCCCTGCATCTCACCAGCGTTCGCGATTTCATCGCCCGCCCCGGCTACGTGCTGATCACGCGCGGCATGCAGCCTTTTCCGCCTGCCAAGACCCCGCCCGCAACGCAACCGGCTCCGCACGCACCATCCGCCGCCGTCTCCGGCTGGCGCGTCGATCTTCAGCACTGCGGCGTGGTCGTCGAATCCTACTGGTTCAACGACCGCCGCGATCTCCTGCGCCAGCAAACCGGTGGCGGCACGCCGCTGATCACGCGCCGCGCCCCGGACGAATCCGCCGCACGCCGCGCTCCGGAAAAACGCCTCCCGCCCTCCCCTCCCGCCAACCCCTGACCCCTGAATCGAGACCCTGATGCCGGTTTTTTCCCTGCTCGCCCATCCCGCGGCCTACATTCCCTGCTCCACCGAGAACATGCTCGAAGACGCCGAGTATCGCGACTATTGGCTCCGCCATTTCGAAACCCACTTCGACACCATCGTGAAGCTCGCCGTCGAGCAGTACGGCGAATCCGCGCGCGAGCGGGCACTGGCGTGCAAGCGAGATCTTGTCGCCACCCTCCACCGTCTCCGCGAAAATCCCCATCTCCTGGGCCGCCTCGATCTCCTGCTGCTCGATATGCTGCGCCAGGAACAGCTCATCGCCCACGGCATTCCCGACCCCTTCGAAAAAACCAAGGCCCGCGAAAACGACGCCATGCTCGGCCAGTACCCCCGTATCGTCGCCGAGCTCGACGGCCACACCGATCCGCGCGAAGCGCTGCAGCTCGCCGTCGAAGGCGTCTTCGCCGGCAACATCTTCGACCTGGGCGCCGGCGCCACCACCAAGCTCTTCGCCAACGAATCCCCCGATTTCCTCAAAGTGCGCGACGATGTCGGAAAAAAACGTCCCTGGCTCATCGATCACTTCGACGCATTCGCCGGACGCCTCCTGCGCCCCGTGTCTCAAGGCGAAGCCCGCTACCAACAGGCGCTCTTTTTCTGCGACAACGCGGGCTCCGATTTCATCCTGGGCGTCGTTCCCTTCTGCCGCTGGCTGGCCCAGCGCCGCACGCGCGTCGTCATTGCGGCTAACCGGCTGCCGGCGCTCAACGACATGACCGTCGCGGAAGTGCGCACCCTGCTCCCGCGCCTTCAGGCCATCGATCCCGTGCTCGATCGTCTCGTGCAGCACGGAATCATCACCGCCATCGATTCCGGCGGGATCGCGCCGCTGATCGACCTCCGCGAAATCTCCGCCGAGGTCAACGCCGCCGCCGCCCGCACCGACCTCGTCATCCTCGAAGGCATGGGCCGGGCCTGCGAATCCAACCTCGAGGCGGCCTTCACCGTCGATTCCCTCAAGCTCGCCATGATCAAGGAAGAAATCGTCGCTCGCCGTCACGGCGGAAAAGTCTTCGACTCGCTCTGTCGCTTCGATTCCGCAACTGCCGTTTGAACAGGCACGGAAAAAACCACGGAGAACAGGGAGAGCACGGAGAAAAAATTTGATAGAAAAAACTCCGTGTGCTCCGTGTGCTGCGTGGTTATTCTTGAACGCTCGAACACCCGGAGGTATCCATGCCGACTGATCCGGCGCATACGCCCACGTCCGTTAACCGCCGCGATTTCCTGCGCGCCGCCGCTGCCGCCACCACCCTCGCCGCCCTCCCCACGCGCGCTTCCGCCGCCCCCGCGCCCACCGCCTCGCCCGCCCCCGCGCAACCCGACCGCCCCTACTGGCTCTCCCTCGCCGACAAACTCTCGCGCCCCATCCTCCAGAACCTCGCTAACAACACCCTCCGCAAAAACATGCCCGTCGAATCCAACGGCAAAAATCGCCAGCAGTTCACCCACCTCGAAGCCTTCGCCCGCCTCCTCGTCGGCATCGCTCCGTGGTTGAATTTTACCCCCGCCGACCCCGCCGAAACCAAGCTCCACGCCGACCTCCGGGCCCTCGCCACCACCGCCCTCGACAACGCCACGAACCCCGCCTCTCCCGATTTCCTCAATTATTCCAAAGGCGATCAGGCCCTTGTCGATACCGCCTTCCTCGCCGAAGCCCTCCTCCGCGCCAAACCTCTCCTCTGGGACGCCCAGCCCGCGCGGGTGCAGCAACAGCTCATCGCCGCCCTCGAAGCCTCCCGCGCGATCGCCGCGCCCAATCGCAACAACTGGGTCCTCTTCGCCGCCACCGTCGAAGCCGCCCTTCTCTCCGTCGGCCGGCCCACACGGCGCGACCGCCTCGAAGACGAACTCCGCCGCATGCTCTCCTGGTACAAAGGCGACGGCATCTACGGCGACGGCGCTCCGATCCACGCCGATTACTACAACTCCTATGTCATCCATCCCATGCTCCTCGACTGCCTCGCCACGCTCACCCAGCACGATCCGCGCTTCGAGCCCGCACACACCGAAGTCCTCCGCCGCGCCCGCCGCTACGCCCGCATCCTCGAAATGCAGATCGCCCCCGGCGGCACCTATCCCCCCATTGGCCGGTCCATCACCTACCGCGCCGGCGCCTTTCACGCCCTCGCCGCCATCGCGCTGGCCCAGCAACTCCCCCAAGAGATCTCCCCCGCCCAGGTCCGCTGCGCCCTCACTGCCGTGCTTCATAAGACCCTCGACGCCCCCGACACCTTCGACCAAAACGGCTGGCTACGCGTCGGCCTCGCCGGACACCAGCCCGCCCTCGGCGAACCCTACATCTCCACCGGCAGCCTCTACATGTGCTCCGTCGCCCTGCTCCCCCTCGCCCTCCCCACCGCCGATCCCTTCTGGTCCGACTCTCCCGCACCCTGGTCCCAGCAAAAACTCTGGAAAGGCGAGAACATGCCCGCCGACCACGCCATCCCCGACCCCCCCGCACCGCTCCCCGCCCTCCCCGACCTGCAATAACCCCCGCCGCCAGGCGATTCACTCTCATCCCATCTTGCACGAGATCCCCCATGAAACCGCTCTCCGCCATCGCCGCCCTCCTCGCCACCGCCCCCTTGCTCGCCGCCGCTCCCCCAATCCGCGCCGCCGCTCCCGCCAAACCCCTCACCCGCACCACGTTCCATTTCTCCTTCGCCCAGCAGCCGCCCGACAACGCCACCCCCGTCTTCCCCGACACGCTCTACAGCCCCGAGAAAGGCTTCGGCTTCGAACCCGACACCAACGTTCCCGGCCCCGGCATCCAACCCATGCCCGCCACCCAGCCCTCCCTCCAATCCACAAACGCCGCGATCACCAGCAACGACCGCTTCATCTTTTCCGTCGCCGTTCCCCCGGGCAATTACACCGTCACCCTTACCCTCGGCAACCCCGACACCGCCGCCGTCACCACCGTCAAAGCCGAAGCCCGCCGCCTCATGCTCGATCAAATCCACACGCAAAAGGGCGAGTTCGTCAAAAAATCCTTCACCGTCAACGTCCGCTCGCCCCACATCACCGGCGACGGCGACGTCAAACTCGACCCCCGCGAGCCCGGCTCCTTCACCTGGGACGACAAGCTCTCCCTCGAATTCATCGGCACGCATCCTTCCGTCTCCGCCCTCGACATCCAGAAGGCCGACCACGTCACCACCGTTTTTCTCTGCGGCGATTCCACCGTCACGGATCAGCCGCGCGATCCTTACGGGACGTGGGGGCAGATGCTCCCCGCTTTTTTCAAACCCTCCGTTTCCGTCGCCAATTACGCCGAGTCCGGCGAAACCCTCAAGGCCTTCAAATTCGAAAACCGCTGGGACAAGGTCATGAGCGAAGTCCGCCCCGGCGATTACGTCTTTCTCCAGTTCGGCACCAACGATCTCAACAAGTCAGGCCGCAACGCCATGTGGCCCGCCGACCAGCCCTCGGGCGACTGGTCCAAAACCTACTCCGAAGCCAACACCGATTACAAAAAACTCCTCGAAGACTATTCCGCGCAGATCAAAGCCAAGGGCGCCACCGCCGTCATCGTCTCGCCCATGACCAAGATCGACATGCGCTCCGGCGAAGTCAACGCCGCCGGCCTGCGCGATTACCCCCAGGCCGCCGTCGCCGCCGCCAAGGAATCCAACACCGCGCTGATCGACCTCAACGCCATGAGCGTCCAGCTCGTCAAAGCCCTTGGCCCCACCCTTGCCCCACGCGCCTACGTCGAGGGTCTCCACAGCAAAGACTACGGCGGCTACCTCTTCGCCCGCTGCATCGTCCAGGGCATCCGCGATGACCATCTCCCCCTCGCCAACGACCTCAACGACCTCGCCACCCCCTTCGACCCCACCCACCCCGAACCCCTCCCCGACGCCTTCACCCTCCCCCTCGAACCCACCCCTCCGATGCGTTTCGGCATGGGCAGAGGCCGCGGCGGATTCCGCGGTCGGGGTGCTGCTTCCCAGCCCGCCCCCGTCCGCTAATCCCAATCGCCCCCCGTCCATCCGGCCGCGTCCCGCATAGACTCCGAGCCCACCCCCTCCGCGGGGTGGGGCCTTTGTGCCTTCGCACCCCCCCCAGCGTCCGAGCCTCGCCCTCGCGAACCCGCAACTCCGCCCGCGTCAAATCCCCGTGACGCGCTTTCGAAAACCCCACACCCACGCCCCTTCCTTCTCGTGGTCCAGGATGTAGCCAAACGTCCACCTGCCATGCGCCAGATCCTTGATGGGCTCCTCGTGCGATCCCTTCTCCCACGGGGACGCCTGATCCGCGAACATGCGGTGATAAATATGCACCTTCAGATTCCCCGAGCAGTCTCGCGGCTTGTCATCTTCGCAGCGAACAAGCAGGTGGCAATGCTCTTTGGCGACGGAGATGGCGGCGATGGGCGCCTGCTGGATGCGCAGCGAGTCGAGCAGATGGCTGCCGATGGTCGCCAAGTCGTCGGGTGCAAAAGCAAATGGCGGCCGCGTCATGCGTCCTCGTGCGTATTCGTGGAGACGCTGGGCCCGGTCGGAAGGTGGCGGCGGATGCCGGTGGGAGCCGGGGACGTGGCGGCGGTGGTGACGCTCCCGCCAACTGCGCGGATCGCCGGGCAACCAATGGCCGTACGTGCCGAGCGTGAGGTGATACCAGTGACGCCAACCGATGATTTTGGGAGGCATCGGGATAGTTTGTGGCGGCGCGGGAGGGGAGTAAAGAGGATTTCTGATGGGGATGGGGATTCGCGCCGGGCGGGCGGGGGGTGCGAAGGCACAAAGGCCCCACCCCTCGGAGGGGGTGGGCTTCTCGGGTCTACGTGGAATGGGGGCGGGTGGAGGGGCGCGCGCGATTGGGTTGCGGAGGCACATTGGCCCCACCCCTCGGAGGGGGTGGGCTTGGGGTTTATGCGGGACGTGGGCGGGTGGAGGGGGGGCGGTTGGGGGGCGAAGGCACAGTGGACCCCTGCCTGTCTCCTTGTCCTTCCGCCCTCATGCGGATACGCCGAATTGACAGGTCTTCCCACACCCCTATACTTTTGCCTTCTTTTCCGGCCTCCCCACCCCCGGGATTCCGAGATTTTTTCACCCAAATTGCACGCCGCGCAAGGGGTTTTCGCGCGGCATGTCGGAGGATGTTTCGTGGCAACCAAGATGGTCTATTTCTTTGGCAAGACGTCCGAAGGCTCCGCCAAGGACAAAATGCTCCTCGGCGGCAAGGGCGCTAACCTCGCCGAAATGTGCAACATGGGCCTCCCCGTGCCCCCGGGCTTCACCATCACCACCGAAACCTGCGGCGAATACTACAAACAGGGCGAAAAGTTCCCGGATGGCCTCGTCCAGGACATCGAAGAAAACCTCAAACGCCTCGAAGCGGAAACCGGTAAAAAACTCGGCGATCCCGCCAACCCGCTCCTCGTCTCCTGCCGCTCCGGCGCCGCCGTCTCCATGCCCGGCATGATGGACACCGTGCTCAACATCGGCCTTACCGAAAATATGATCGAAGGCTTCGGCAAGACGGCAGGCAATGAACGTTTCGCGTGGGACTCCTGGCGCCGCCTCATCAATATGTTCGGCGACACCGTCATGGGCGTCGATCACGAACACTTCGAACACGAACTCACGGAAGTCAAAAAGAAACGCAAGGCCAAACTCGATACCGATCTCGATGTCGAAGGCCTCAAGGAAGTGTGCAAGCGCTACCTTGCCGTCTACAAGAAATACACCAAACAGAACTTCCCGACGGACCCGAAGCAGCAGATCCTCGCCGCCGTCAAAGCCGTGTTCCAATCCTGGAACGGCGCCCGCGCGATCAAGTACCGCCAGATGAACGAGCTTTACGGCCTGGCCGGCACCGCCGTGAATGTCCAGGCCATGGTCTTTGGCAACATGGGCGACGACTGCGCCACCGGCGTGTGCTTCACGCGCGATCCCTCCACGGGCGAAAACGTCTTCTACGGCGAATTCCTCATCAACGCCCAGGGCGAAGACGTCGTCGCCGGCATTCGCACCCCGCAGGAAATCGTCAAGATGGGCGACACCCTCCCCGAAGCGTACGCCGATCTCCTCCGCGTCAAGGATATCCTCGAGAAGCACTTCAAAGACGTGCAGGACATGGAATTCACCGTCGAACACAACAAGTTCTACATGCTTCAGACGCGCAACGGCAAACGCACCGCCGGCGCCGCCGTCCGCATCGCCGTCGAAATGGTGAAGGAAGGCCTCATCGACCAGAACACCGCGCTGCTCCGCGTGGATGCTTCCTCGCTCGATCAGCTCCTCCATCCCTCGTTCGATCCGAAGGCGAAGCGCGACCAGATCGCCAAGGGCCTTCCCGCTTCCCCCGGCGCCGCCGTCGGCAAGCTCGCCTTCACCGCCGAGGAAGCCGAGGAACGCGTCGGCAAGGGCGAAACCGTCCTGCTGGTCCGCAAGGAGACCTCCCCTGAGGACATCGGCGGCATGAACGTCGCCAAGGGCATCCTCACCTCCACCGGCGGCATGACGAGCCACGCGGCCGTCGTGGCCCGCGGCATGGGCAAGCCCTGCGTCGCCGGTTGCGGCGAACTCAACATCGACGCCAAGGCCGGCACCGTCACCATCATCACCAACGGGAAGGCCCGCAAATTCTCCCGCAAGGACACCCTCTCGATCGATGGTTCCACCGGCATGGTCTTCGCCGGCGAAGTCGCCACCACCAAACCCAAAGTCTCCGGCGACTTCGGCACGCTCATGTCCTGGGCGGACAAAACCCGCACCCTCAAGGTTCGCACCAACGCCGACACGCCCAACGACGCCCAGGTCGCCCGCGACTTCGGCGCGGAAGGCATCGGCCTCTGCCGCACCGAACACATGTTCTTCGAGGGCGACCGCATCATCGCGGTCCGCGAAATGATCCTCGCCGACAACCTTGAAGACCGGAAGAGGGCGTTGAAGAAACTTCTGCCGTACCAGAAGAAAGACTTCATCGGCATCTTCAAGGCGATGGCCGGCCTCCCCGTCACGGTCCGCCTGCTCGATCCGCCGCTCCACGAGTTCCTCCCCCACGAGGAAAAAAATCAGAAGGAGATGGCCAGGCAGATGAAGGTGCCGCTCGACAAGATCAAGCGCCGCGTCAGCGAGTTGCATGAAGCCAACCCGATGCTCGGCTTCCGCGGCTGCCGCCTCGCGGTCATCTTTCCCGAAATCCAGGACATGCAGATCCGGGCCATCTTCGAAGCCGCCGTCGAAGTCTCGAAGAAGGGCATCAAGGTTGAGCCGGAAGTGATGATCCCGCTGGTGAACACGGTGAAGGAACTCGAGTTCCTGCTTCCGAAGGTGCGCGCCGTCGCCGAGGAAGTCTTCAAGAAGGCGGGCAAGAAGGTCGCCTACAAGGTCGGCACGATGATCGAAGTGCCGCGCGCCGCGGTCACCGCCGACGAGATCGCCAAGCAGGCCGAATTCTTCTCCTTCGGCACCAACGACCTCACCCAGATGACCTTCGGCTTCTCCCGCGACGACGTCGGCTCCTTCGTCCCCAAATATGTCGAAATGGAAATCCTTCCCAAGGACCCCTTCCAGTCTCTCGACCAGGACGGCGTCGGGCAACTCGTCAAAATGGCCTGCGAAAAAGGCAAATCGGTCCGACCCGACCTCAAAGTCGGCATCTGCGGCGAACACGGCGGCGACCCCGCTTCCGTCGAATTCTGCCACAAAGTCGGCCTGTCGTACGTCTCCTGCTCCCCCTACCGCGTCCCCATCGCCCGCCTCGCCGCCGCCCAGGCCGTCGCCCGCCAAAGCGCCGGCAGCGGCTACTCCACGAAGTAAGGCGCAGACGGCGCAACGAAAAACTTAAGGCCCGTGTCGCAAGACACGGGCCTTTTTTTAAAATAGTGGAACTCAATTGTTTCCAGTGAACCCCTTGGGACTCACGGCCGACGCAGCCGCAGCACCAATCCGCCGATGGCTAACGGGAGCAGGGTTAGGGATGCGGGTTCGGGGACGGAGGAGCCCACGGCCAAGGGGCGGAAGCCTGGGAGGTTGTCGTTTTGTTCGCCTTTGATGGGGGAAAAGAGGGTCAATTGTGCGAGGCCATCGGAGGCATATGCGGTGGCGTTTGTATACACCATGAGAATGGCATTGTTGTTTGGAATTGATTCCGGCGACCCGGAATTGAACAGGAAACCGAACGCATGGGTCGCGACGTTTGCCGGCTCCCAACTGACCGTCACGGGGCTGCCCCAGACGTCCAGCGACAGAGAGGGATCAAACCCCGTGATTTCCACGTTCGATACGGCGGGGGCGAAAGTTCCCTCGGCCGGGGTGTGGTCGCGTTTGGTGACCTCGAGCTCATAGAAGAAGCTGAGGGTGCCGTTGGATTGGCGTCGCACCTCCTGGGTGAACGTTCCTTCGAGGTCCTCCGTCTGCGTGTAGCCGCCGGGACCGGGATTGACCAGGGTCACGGGGCGTGAGAAGGAATCCACCCGTCTGTCGATGATGGCGCCGCCGTAAGCGTCGGTGGAATCGGTCACGACGGTACTTTCGCCGGGCGTGAGAACGGTAGCCCGGACGGAACCCGCCAGCAGGCACCCGATTGCCGCGGCGGGCAAAATCAGACGTTGCATAGAGGTTTCCCCCGAAAAGGAAAGGCATTGTCGGGAGAAGCAAACGCCGTGCAATTTCCACGATCCCGCATTTTCGGCGGAATTCCCGATTTTCATCGGCGCTTTGCCGGGGGTGGATCGTCAGATCGTCACGCCGGCCTTGCGCTGCATCGCCATTTTGTGGGCGTCGTTGTAATGGGAAATAAGGTTGGACCAATCGAAATAATCGGATAAGCGCTCGGTGCGATTGCGCATTTCGATGCGGCTGCGGCGGTCTTTGAGACAGAAATTAAAGAGGATTTCGGTGAGCTGATGGGCGGCTTGATCCCAGGAGGCGTAGCGGCGGCCGACGATGAAGAGGCCTTTGCTGGCGGGGTCCTGGATGTTCTGCTGGACGTAGGAGCCGAAGCCGGCGAGGTCGCTGGTGACGGCGGGGACGCCGGAGGCGACGCATTCGGCGGGGGTATAGCCCCAGGGCTCGTAGTAGGAGGGGAAGACGCCCATGTGGGTGCCGCGGACGAACTGGTCGTAATCAAGGCCGAGGAGAGGCGAGGTGGCGGAGACGAAGTCGGGATGGAAGACGATTTTGACGGCATCGTGGCGGGCGTTGAAAAGCTGGCAGGCGCGGAGCTGGTTGAGGACGGGATCGCCGGCATCATCCCAGAGGTCGTGCGTGACGATGGCGGGTTGCTTCCAGGTGCGCCAGGCGTGCATGCCGCGCTTGAGGCGGACGGTGGCTTCTTCGGTCATGAGTTCGCCCCGCTCGGGGAGGCGGCCCATGGAGACGCTGTGGAGGAGCGCCCGGCCCATTTCCTCGGTGATGTTGGTGCACATTTTGGAGAGTTCATCGAACATCGACTGATTGCGCAGGACGTCGACATTGATGTTTTTGTGCGGGGCGCGGGTGATGATGAAGGCGACGACGGTGATGGGAATTCCGCCGGCGCGGAGCCAGTGGTTGAGGCGGGCGAGGGATTCGATGAAGAGGTCCATGCCTTTATTGCGGTATTCGTAGCGGCCGGAGGTGAAGAGGTAGAGGGTCTTGTCCAAGTCGAAGTGATAGGAGGGGAAAAAGTGGCCGGCGACGAATTGGTGAATGACTTCCTTGTAGTCTTTGTGGAGGTTCTGGAATTCGTGGAGGGCCGCGAATTTGTGGAGATTAAGGCCATTGGGGGTGACGACGTCGGCGCGGCGCATGAGGAGCTTTTCGGCTTCAAGGCCGGTGATATCGGATACTGTCGTGAATACATCCGCGGAATGGGTCGCTCCGCGCTCGATGGAGTAGCGCGCGTAAATGTTGTAATGGCCGGCGGCGTGATCGGGGTTAATCCACGGCAATTTCGCGTAGAAGTCGGGGTTGTCGGTGCAGAGATAGCGGCCGAGGAGCGTGGCATGGGTGGTGAAGACGGTGGCGACGGGAAGGTTGAGGTGCTTGATGCGCATGCAGCCCAGGCCGCCCATCCATTCATGGAAGTGGGCGAGGACGGGGAGCTGGACGCCGGGGACTTTGCAGAGTTCCTGGAAGAAGAGTCCGACGAGGAAGCCGAAGGAGATGACGTTGGAGACTTCCTGGTCGTTGGGGGCCTGGATGCCGTGGTCTTTCCAGAGGAAGTAGTTGAATTCGCCGAGGCGATCGAGGGCGGCGCCGAATTCCAGGAGGATGACGCGCGGCCGGCCGGTGATGAGCCAGTGGCCGTAATGGACGCGGATGCCCATGGCACGGAGGCGTTCGATGGCGATGGCGATGGGGCCGGTGGGCTGGGTTTCTTCGAGTTCCACATCGGCGGTGGCGGCGTTGTAGGGGCCGATGAGGCAATAGCGTTCGCCCCAGATGCGGGTCATCTGGGGGGCCTTGGAGCGGATGACGGTGTAGATGCCGCCGAGCTGCCAGCAGACTTCCCACGCGATTTCAAAGAGGAGGGGCTGGACGGGGACGTGGGTGGCGGGGGGAGGAACTGCCGAGCCGGTGGGCACATAGGCTGCGGAGGCGGACATGGAGGCGGGTCCGGCGGTGGGTGCGAAGCCCTGGACGGCGGGCATGGTGGCGGCGGCGACTTCTGGGGCATTGGCGGTTGCCGAGCCGCTCGATGCGGCCGTATCAGTTCCGGCGTGGTCGATCCCCGCTCCACCAGGGAGTGCGGCGCTTTTCGGGTCGTTTGCGGAGGGTTGCGGATTGCCGGCGGCGCCAGTTCCGGCGACCTCGGCGACGAAGGTCGCCAGCGGGTCGGGATCGGCGGGGGGCGCGGGGGGCACGACCTGCTCGGGTTCTTCGCGGGCGTATTCGACGTGGACGGTATCGGCGTCGGCATCGTCGCCGGCATCGGGGTCGGCGGGTGAAATGACGGTCAAGGTTCCGAGCTCATCGGTTTCGTCCGGCAGGGCCAGACCGCGCTTACCCGATTTTCTCCTGTCCCTGTCGCCCCCCCCGGCTCCCGGTGATCCGCGTTTGGTGGATTTGCGAGCGTTTGGCATGGGTCACTCTCTCGATCGGAAGTGCCTCACGGGTGACATGTCGCGGTATTGTACCGGCAAAATGGAGCAAGTCACCGAGCGTTTTTAGGGGTGCGATTTTCGGGGGGAAATGATGCGGAAAAAATTTCACGGCATCGGCCGGGCGGCCTTTGTGAAGGCTTCGCCCGCGGCGCGGCGGCCTCACCAGTGCAGCATGCCCAGGTAATCCAGCAGGAGGGTCACGCCGCTGGAAAGCAGCAGGAAGATGCAGAGGATCACGGTGAGGAGGAACCAGCGGGGCTTGGCGGTGTGCTCGGCGAGCTGGAGCGTTTTGCAGTAGGGGCAGGTGATGGAGTCTTCGAAGATCAGCTTGCGGCAGCGGGTGCAGCGGACGGTGGGCATTTCGTCGGGGACGAGGTCGCGGTCATCGGGGCCGTCGTCTTCGACATCCCAGGAGTCGTCATCGTTGCCGCCGGCGCCGCCGCCGTGTCCACCGCGGCGCGCGCGGGAGCCGGGCCGCGACGAATCGTCGCCAAAGAGGTCATCATCTTCAAAGGCCGGCATGATCGTTCCAGTCGCTGCTGCCCGTTCCCACCGTGCGTTTCCGTGCGGGATAACGCGGCCTGCCGGTATTCATTTCACCGAATTCATGGTGCAAAAGCGAGCCCGATTTTGCGACCGGGCGGCCGGGGCGCGGGTGCGGTTTGACACCCCCCGGCGGCGTCCCTAGGATTTCCTGTCGCTTCCCGCGGCCGTCGTGTGGGTACATGGGCCGGGGCGGCGGCGATTTCTCGACAGGAGGCCACCATGGCCAGTCAATCGGTTGTTCAAGTCAGCGATGCGAATTTCGAGGGCGAGGTTCTGGGCAGCGACCAGCCCGTGCTTTTGGATTTCTGGGCGGAGTGGTGCGGGCCGTGCCGCATGCTCGCTCCGACCATCGAAGAGCTGGCGGAGGAGTACAAAGGGAAGGCGAAGGTTGGGAAACTGGACACCGACGCCAATCGGAACACGGCCATGCGGTTCAGCATTTCGGCGATTCCCACGATCATCCTGTTCAACAAGGGGCAGGTGGCCAAGAAGTTTGTCGGGCTGACGCCGAAGCGTGATTTCAAGGCGGCGATCGATTCGCTGCTGGGGGTCGCGAAATAACCCGGCATTTTTGCACGCAAAAAGAAAAAGACGCCGCCTTGCGCGGCGTCTTTTTTTCGGCTTGCCCTTGCCCCCCCTCCCCCCCAAGACTCCGTCCCCCCCCCGGACGACTCATGCTTCGGTGCTGAAGCGCGGTCCGAAATCGACGCTCCGCGTCTTGCCGGTGTTGCGCAGGGCGCGGGCGACATGCACGAGGACCCGCACCTTGTCGATGTTGCCTGCCTCATCGAAGGCCAGCGCCGCCACGCGCGTCAGGCCGCCCTTGCGGCTGCTTTTCACCACCCACGGGGAGAGGACGAAACACCCGCGCCGCGCCAGCGTGTCAAGGAAGTCCTGGTCGGAGACGGCAAATTGCAACTCTCCGGCAGCGAGGGCTTTGAGCTCTGGAAGGGAGAGCTCCGACATCCGCGTGACAAAGCGCATAGGGACCCCTTCACTGGTCCCCTCCTTAGAACCGTCGCCTGACCGCCGTTACACAAATCCCGCGTACGGCCAGGCCGCCAACGGATATACCGCTTCCCTGCCCGAAGAGAACTGCTCCTCTCCGGCGGCTGTGGGAAAACACCCTTGGGACAGAGTGGGGTCGAGGATCGTCGCCCCTGCCGGGCTCCGCTGACACTTTCAATATAAATCACCCTTTGGAATGTGCAAATTATTCTTAAAGATGACCCCTCTTTTTGGGGTGGAGAAGGGGCTCTTATCACCCTTATCTCAACGGGCGAATAAAGGTCTTCCCCGTTTAAGGGGGGATCCGGGGCGGGCGGCGTCCTATTTTGAAGGGCGCAAAAATTGCCCGGACCTCCTCCCATCCGCAGTTTCAGGGCCGGAGGGGGAGGGGGGATAGGTGCCGACGGGGAGGGGTTTCCGCCCGCGAAATGGCCGCCGCCACGCTACAATTCCAGTCCCACCGCAAGGAGGAGTCCCCGATGAGCAAGCTCGAAGTCGCCGACCAATTGCAGCGTCTGCGTGATGAGATCTGCTATCACGATGAGCTGTACCACGTTCACAACCGGCCGGAGATTTCGGATCAGGAATTCGACGCCTTGATGCGGAGGCTGCTGGAACTCGAAGCGCTTCATCCTGAACTCATCACGCCGGACTCGCCCTCGCAGCGGGTGGGCGGGGAACCAATCGACGCATTCAAAAGTGTGCGGCACGCGGTGCGGATGATGTCGGTGGACAACACGTATGATGAAACGGAGGTGCGGGATTTTGACACCCGCGTCCGCAAGCTGCTGGGGACTTCTGACTTGCGTTACACGTGCGAGCCGAAAATCGATGGGGTGTCGCTGTCGCTGCGGTATGAGAAGGGGTTGCTGGTGACGGCGGCGACGCGCGGGGACGGGCGCACGGGCGATGAGGTGACGCACAACGCCAAGACGATTCGCAACATTCCGTTGCGGTTGCGCGATGTGGGTTTGAGAGCGGGTTTTGGGGGACGGGGAGGGGGGCGGGCTCAGGAATCGGTGACGGAGGTGCGCGGGGAGGTATTCATCACGCGCGCCCAGTTCGCGCGCATCAACCAGGCGCAGGAGGAGGCGGGGCTGGAGGCGTATGTGAATCCGCGCAATACGGCGGCGGGGACGCTCAAGCAGCTCGATCCGCGCGTGGCCGCTTCACGCAAGATGGAGTTCTACCCGCATGGGGCGGGGGAAATCGTCGGGGTGTCGGCATCTTCGTACGTGCAGTGGTATGAGATTCTTCGGGAGATGGGCTTCCGCACCAACGAGCATTTCGCGGTATGCGAAACCATCGAGGCGGTGATTGAGTATCTTCACGCCTTTGCGGAAAAGCGGCACGGACTTCCGTATGACACGGATGGCGTGGTGATCAAAGTGGATAGCTTCGCGCAGCGCGATCAGCTTGGGGCCACGGCGAAGTCGCCACGCTGGTGCATTGCGTATAAATATCAGCCGGAGCAGGCGGAGACGGAGCTGGCGCGGGTGGCGTTTCAGGTGGGCAAGACCGGGACGATCACGCCGGTGGCGGAATTTGAGCCGTCGGTGTTTATTTCGGGGACGAACGTGTATCGGGCGAGCCTGCACAATTTTGATGAGATCGAGCGGAAGGACATTCGGCTGCACGATCGGGTGCTGGTGGAAAAGGCGGGGGAGGTGATTCCGTATGTGGTGGGGGTGGTGGCGGCGAAGCGGCCGGAGCATGCGAAAAAGATCGAGCCGCCGGGGGCGTGTCCGAGCTGCGGGACGCGCGAGCTGGAGCGGGAGGGCGGGTTTGTGCGGTGCACGAATCCGGCGTGTCCGGCGCAGCTTGCGGAGCGGCTGCGGTTCTGGTCCGGACGCAATCAGATGGACATCAACGAGCTGGGCGAGAAGCTGATTCTCAAGCTGCTCGATAAGGGTTACGTGCACAACATTCCAGACCTGTATCGCCTGACACACGAGCAGGTGGTGGACACGCTGCGCAAGGAGGACGCGAAGGGGGATTCGAATCCGACGAAAGCGGCGCAGAATGTGATCGACGGGATCGCGGGTTCGAAGACGCGCGGGTTGGCGAAGGTGATGGCGGGGCTGGGGATTCTGCACATTGGGGTGCGGACGGCGCAGGTTCTGGCGGAGCATTTTCCAACCTACGAGGCGCTTCGGGATGCGCGGCTGGAGGATATTTTGCGCGTGCCGGATATGGGTGGGGGGGTGGTGGAGGATTTTCGGAAGTACCAGGAGCGTTATCCGGAGCTGGCGCCGCTGTCGCTGGAGCAGCTTTTTGAGTTTGAGCGGATGCCGGCGGAAACGCGGCGGTGGATCGACACGGCGCCGGGCCGGAGCGCGCGGGAGAAGAAGCCTGCGGAGATCGTGGCGGAGTTGCGCAAGAAGGGCGTTGCGGCGCAATCGTTGTATCAGTTCGTGCATTCGCCGGCGGGAGAGAAAACATTTGCGGATCTCGCGATGCTTGGCGTTGGACTCACGGAACCGAAGGCGGCGGTGACGGGGCCGCAGCCGCTGGCAGGCATGACGATCGTGGTTACCGGGACGCTGTCGCACTTCACGCGCGGGGAGATCAAGCAGAAGATCGAATCGCTGGGCGGGAAGACGACCGAATCGGTGTCGAAGAACACCACGTTTGTGCTGGCGGGTGAGGAGGCGGGGAGCAAACTGGACAAGGCGCGAAAGCTCGGCGTCGAGGTGCTCAGCGAAGAGGAGTTCCGCAAACGCATCGGTAATTCGTAAGGTAATGCGGTCCGAAGAACGTGGGGTCGTTCGCTGGCTCGACGTTGATCGCACTTTATGACGATAGAAGGATTATGGTACAGAAGATCATTCCTTATGGCCGCGACGGTCAGCCGGTCTTTTCGGGGACAACGGCGCGATGGTTCTTGAACGTTGCCTGTTTTGCGATTGCCGCGATTTATACCGTGGTCTTGTCTATTGGGCTTTCCGAACTCCGCACGTTCCGGCTTCAGGACAAGTACGCGGATTCTGTGATGGCCATGCAAAGCATGGGCGCTGAGCTTTGCGGCGTTCCCGCGAGTGATCATGTTGTTCATCGTACCGATACAGTTGTGATATTTGCCGGGAATTCCTCAACCGATTTCATGTCCTATCTCCCGATGCTGCTGACGGGGCTGTTCCTTCCCACGATCAGTGCGGGCCTGAGGCTGGGAGCCGGATGGATCTTCCACATTGTGATGCTGGTGGTGATGATGGGGCTGGTCGCCTTCGGGCTTCCTCTGCTTTCCGGCTTCCTGCAAGGGGCCGGCGCTGCGCTGTGCCCTTCGCCCGATCTGCTCGCTTTTGCTTACCGCCTCTCCAAAGACATTCCGCCGATGATCATCGTTTTGCTGCTGATCGCCATCTGGTTCTGCCGGGAATGGGTTTTTGTCGACGAGGAAACAGCCACGACCGCGGCGCGTTTCCCGGTGTTCTCAGACATTCACTGGGCAGCGCTGGGAGCGACGACGATCCTCACTGGAATATTTGCCCTTGCGCTGGTGGAAAGCACAATAGCGCCGGTATCCGCCGCGTCGGCATCGTTGGTTCGATATCGGTTTGTGCTGGAAGCGCTGTCCACCGGCGTCACAACCGCGATCCTGGTGGTCGCGATCGTCCGCGCGCGTACGCCTCGTTGGGCGTGGCTTCCGCTCCTGGTGCTCGTTCCCCTGGGAGGAGAGGCGACTGGAGCCTTCGCAATGGCCCTCGCCGCTGCCGCTTCGATTCCTGACCGCCGATTTTTCGATGCCAATAAAGGGGACGCCGGGGCACCTGTTGGGATTGCAATCTGAAGACGGATCCCTTCGCCTTTCCACGTGAGCGACCGCATCCAACTCTCACGCAACGTTCAGTTGCCGGCGGGGGCGTTGAAGCGGCGCGGGGAGGGGTCGGGGGGGAGGTTCACGGCGGATTGGGGATCGGGGTGGGTGGGGTCGAACGGTTTCCAGTCGTCGGTGACGTGCTCGGCGAGGGGGAGTTTGGCGTTGACGATTTCCTGGACGACGCACTTGGCGATTTCGTAACTGCCGTAGTCAGAGTGGTGGGTTTTTTCGGCGCGCGTGGCGAAGAGGGGCTGGGCGTGATCGGGGCCGAGGGCTTCGTAGACTTTGGCGGAATCGGCGTTGAGGTCGAGGAGGGTGACGTGCTCTTCGTCGGCGATATCGTGGCAGGCCTTGACGTAATCGTCGCCGGAGCGGGTGATGAAGGAGTCGGTGATTTTGCCGTCGGGGCCGAAGGTTTCGCGGGAGACGGGGGTGATGATGACGGGCGTGCCGCCATGGGCTTTGGTTTCGGAGATGAAGCGTTGGAGGTTTTTCTTGTAGGTGTCGAGTGCGTCTTTGGCGGGGGATTTCATGTCGTTGTGGCCGAACTGGACGAGGACGAAATCGCCGGGGTGCATCATGGAGGTGATTTTGTCGAGGCGTTTTTCGCCGAGGAAGGCGGGCATGGTTTCGCCGGAGATGGCGAGGCTGGTGACGACGGTGTCGGGTTTGAACCAGCGGGTGATGACCTGGCCCCAGGAGGTGTAGGGCTCGGCGGGCTGGTCGCACATGGTGGAGTCGCCGCAGAGGAAGACCTGCGTGACATTGCCGGCGGGTTCGATCTCGACGCCCTGCACGGCGGGTTTGCCGGAGAATTCGAGGGTGAGGGAATCATCCCAGGACCAGCCTTCGCCGCCCTGCGTGCGGTTGAGGCGCTGGGCGGAACCTTCGCGTGCTTTGACGCGGGTCATGCCGATTTCCTTGCCGGAGGCGTCGAGGATGGGCGGCTGGCGGACGCTGACGGCGAAGGTTTTGGTGACGGATTGGCCGGGAGCGGTGTGGATGTTTTCGAGCATGAGACGGCGGAGTTCGGCCTTGACGGTCGTGTCGCCGGCCTCGGACCCGCCGAGGTGAACGGTGACTTTGTAGTTGCCTTCGTGGAGTTTGACGGAGAAGTAGACGGGGCCGCCGCCTTCGCCGGTGGTGATGTGATCGCCGGCGGCCGCGGGGAAGGAACCGCCGGCGTTGTCGTAGCCGAAGGGGGAGGTGTCGGAGAAGCGGGCGTCGAGCGGGACGGAGGTGAAGCCGGAGAGCTGTGCGGGGGCGAAGGCGAATTTGAAGGACCTTTGCGTGGGGGCAGGAGCATCGGCGGCGCGGGAGCGCGGGGCGGCGATGGCGGCAAGGGCGGCGGCGAGGAGGAGCGGGGCGGGGATCAGGAAGGAGCGGTGCATGACGGCCTCGTGCAAGTACGACAGTTCGAGAATCCGGATCAAACCACGGAGGACACGGAGGACACGGAGTTGCGTATTTCCGTTATTTTCTCCGTGCTCTCCGTGCTCTCCGTGATCTCCGTGGTTTGAAAAACGCGTTCGGTTACTGGGCCGGGGTGAACTTCGCGTTTTCGTCGAGTTCGAGGCGCAGGTAATCGTATTCGACGCCGTCGCTGACGGCGCCTTCGGGGACCGTTAGCGTGAGGGTGTTGGCGCCTTTCTGGAGCAGGGCGGCGTCGAAGGGGACTTCGCGTTCGTACCACATGCCGGAGATCTGGTGGTCCTTGGGGGTGCCGTCGTTCTGGATGCGGACGCGGCCGACGTCTTTGTTGTTGACGGCGACGGCGAGGGGATTGCGTGGGCCTCCGCCGCAGATGGCGAGGCGCAGGGTGGCGGTGCCGGAGGCGGGGGCAGAGGGAAGATCGAACTGGATGGTGAAGGGGGTGGCGCGGCCGATGGCGCCGGTGCGTCCGTCCTGGCCGACGACGCCGAAGAAGGGCGCGGCATGGGCGGCGGGATCGGTGTTGTGCGGGGGCTGATCGAAGAACCAGTCCTTGTGATAGTCGCTCTTGCCGATGGTGTAGGTGATGTCGTTGGGGAAGAGCTTGGCGTATTGGAGGGCGATGTCGAGGTCGGTGGAGTGGTTGGCCATGAAGAATTCGGAGGCGTTGCGGTTGGCGACGCCGATGTCCCAGAGCTGCTTGCCGTGGCGGACGGGCGTCCAGTTCAGGGAACCCAGGTCGAGGGGTTTGCCGGCTTGCACCGTGATGTCGGCCTTGGCGAATTCCCCAAGGACGCCATCGGCGAAGGCGTGGAGGGTGTAGGTGCCGGGCAGGACGTTGGGGATGGAGAACTGGCCGTCGGGCGTGGCGAGGGTCCAGAACTGATAGAACTTGGCGTCATTCTGCCAGTCGACCATGCGCGGGGGCATCTGGACAGGTGCCACGGAGACGGGAGCGGGAGCGTTGGCGCCGGGGGCGGCGCCGCGTCCGCCGCGCGCTGCTCCCCGTCCGCCCCGTCCACCCCGTCCGCCGAATTGAAACGCGGGGGCCTGCCATGCGGCGTGGGTGAGGCCGACATGGAAATGGGTGAGCGCGGGCTTTTCATCGGCGGGCATGAGCGGGTCGCTTAGCGCGATGCGACCGGTGACGGTGGAGCGCTGGTCTTTCTGGGCGTACTCGGGGGCGTTGACCCAGGAGAAGGGCCACTGGGCGATTTGCTTCTGCGCCTGAGCCTTGGCGTCTTCGTAGAGGTGCTCGGGATCGCCGCCGGAGTTGGCGTAGAGGAAGAATGGGCCGATGACCTTGACCCATTTTTCGCCGGCGTTGACGTCGACTTCCGCCCCGCCGTAGTGGCTGGAGCGCCAGTAATTCAGGACGCAGGGCGCGGCCACGGGGTTGGTGTCGCGGTGGCCGAGGAACTCGGGCTTGGTGGGCCCGCCGGACATATATTCCTGCGAGGGGTTGATGATGTAAAAGCCGAATTGCTTGGTGGAAGAGGACCAGCCGAAGGCGGGATTTTCGGATTGGATGGTGGTGTAGACGTACTTGTCTTCACCGCGTTCCTGCGACTTGGGATAGGGCTTGTTGTATTTCGTGCCGGCGGAGAGCCAGTCGAAATCGGCGTTGAGCTTCGCGCAGAAGCGTGCTTCGGTGATGGTGGTGGTGGCGTAGTCGGGCTGGTGGGTGAAGATGCAGTAGGTGTAGGCGCCGGAGTCGCCGCGGCCGAGGTCGAAGCGGATTTCGATATCGGAGATGAAGTTGCCGCCCTGCTGCGCGCCGGGGCCGGTGCCCATGTGGCGGCCGTTGGCGATGCCTTTGACGGAAACCTCGGCGCGCTCGCCGTTGTTGCTGGCGGGATCGATCGTGACGGTGCACGTGGGGGGGACGGGCGGCTGCGCGGGGCCCATGGCGTCGTGAGACCAGAAGCCGTACTGGTGGTCGGTCATGCCGCGGTTGAGGCCGTCGGAGCGTTGGCCGGGGGGATCCTTTTTGAGATCGGGCTTGCCATCCGGGGTGAGGTAGGTGGCGAGCATCTCGGTGCCTTTGTAGCGGTAGGAGACGAGGTCGCCGGAGGCCTTGGCGACCTGGATCTGGATGATGCCGTTGTCGAGGGTGTAGAGCTGGTCGTCCTGGGTGAGGGTGACGGGCTGGCCGGTTTGGGCGCGGGCGGTGGCGGTGACGGCGAGAATGCAGGCGGCCAGGAGGGCGGCGGTGCGGGTGTGACGAGCCATGGGTATCTCTCCGCGAAAGGGATGCGTGAAAATTGAGACGGTCCAGGTTCAGGATTTCAGGTGCATGTCCATGAACTTGATGAAGATGGGCCAGTCGGTGGGCATGGTGCCGTGGCCGCCGGCGTGCATGAAGTAGCCGAGGTCGTGGAGGATCGGCTGGTTGGCGTCGGGGAACTGGGTGGTATCCAGCGGGTCCTTGCCCAGGAGCTTGTAGACGGGGCCGGCGGCGACGGCGGACTCAAATTCGCCCTTGGGGTCGGACCAATTATCGCTCGAGCCGGTCTGCAGCAGGATCGGCCGCGGGGCGATGCAGGCGAGGAGCATGTGGCCGTCGACGGGGTTGGTGTTGGGGTCCTTGGCCCACTTCGCGTAATTCTCGGCGAACTGGTAGGGGTAGCGCGAGGGGGCGACGAGGTGGGCGATGGTTTCGCCATAGTTGCGGCGCGAGAGGGCAGCGCCGCCTTCACCCCCGCAGGAGGCGATGACGAGTGCGACGCGCGGTTCGCGGGCGCCTTCCCAGGTGACGGTTTTGCCCAGGCGCGAGACGCCGTAGATGGCGATGCGCTTGGCGTCGACGGATTTGTCGGTGTCGAGATAGTCGATGGCGCGGGACATGCCCCAGGCCCAGGCGGAGATGGCGCCCCACTCGTCGGGAGCGGGCTTGGTCTGGCCGGGCTTGAGGTAGGTGGCGCGGATGCCGCCGGAGAGGGAGTCGAGGGCATCGGGTTCGACGTCGGCATAGTTGAACATGGCGACGCCATAGCCGGCGTCGAGGAGATCGGTGATGGGCTCGGAGCCGAGGCCGAAGCCCGTGGTCGCGGGCTTGTATTCTTTGGCCCGGGCATCCCAGCTTTGGCCGACTTTCACGCCGGGATCGTCGCGGACCATCAGATTGTTGGCGGAGAAGTTGATGCACAGCAGCAGTGGGACGGGGCCGGTGGCATGAGCGGGCGTGTATTCGAGCAGCTCGATGTTGTGGGCGTCCTTGTCCTTGGTGAGGTGGATGGTGGTTTGCTTGCGCGTGGCTTTGCCGTCGAATGCGGGGGTGCCCTTGTCGAAGGTATCCCAGGAGAGGTCGGCGGGTTTGGGCGGCGTTTTTCCGTACTGATCTTCCTCGAACATTTTGAGGATTTCGGGGCGGCGTTTGTTCATCCAGGTTTTGGCGTCGGTGACTTTTTTGCCGTTGTTCAGGGTAAGGGGATCGGGGAGGGTGTAAGTGCCGACGTCGGCTTCGGTGTAGTTGACGGGGATATTGGCGATGGGGCGGGCGTTGGGTTGGTCGAGGACTTTCAAGGGGGCCGGGGCCTGGGGACCGCGTCCGCCACGACCACCGCGTCCGCCCCGGGCCCCTCCGCGCGGGGCCGGGGTCGCAGCCGCGGCGCCGGGCTGGGCGGCCGGAGCCCCTCCGGCCTGAGCGAGCGCGGGAATGGCGAAGCAAACGGCGGCGACGAAAGCAGCCGCGGTGCAGGAGGTTTTCATGGTCAATCCTTTTTCACTGGAGGTCTCTCTGGAAGCTGTCTCGCGCTATTGCCAAACGGGGGTCAATGTTCGGTGGCGGGCGCGTTGGTTTCCTGGAGGATGGTGACCGGGCCGAGCAGACCGGAGGGAGCGAGAGCCCCGCCGCCGCGGCCGCCGAAGCCACCGCCGCCAAAGCCGCCTCCGCCGAAACCGCGGCCCCCGCCGCGTCCGCCGGCCGCGGCGGCGCGTTCGGCGGCGTCACGGTCCTGTCCGAGGATTTTCTTGTCTGGCTCGGTGATGGTGGCGTCGCCGGCGATGCGGTTGGACCATTCGTTGGTGACTTTGACGTCGAGCTGGTTGTCGCCGGGCTTGAGCGCGTCGGTCACGTCGACGCGGAAGGGGGGCTTCCAGAGCAACGGCAGCTCTTTGCCGTTGACGGAGACCTGCGCGAGGTCGCGCACGGTCCCCAGGTCGAGCCACACGCGCGTGCCGTTCTTGAACCAGTCCTGCGGCGCCGAGAGCGTCTTGGTGTAAGTGCCGGTGCCGGAGAAGTATTTGATGCCGGGCTCGCTGTTGGCGGTCCAGGATTCGAGCTTGTCGAGATGGATGGAGGGAGGCGCCCCGAGGTTGGGCTCGAAGGCGAGGTCCCACGCGCCGCCGACTTCGCCGATGGTGGCGAACGCGGGCGCGGGGATGCTGCGGGTGGGCGATGCGGCTGGATGGCGGAAGACCACGAACACCGATTGCCGCTGGTTCAGATGGAGCGGCACCGTGGTCATGCCGTCGGCGATCTGATAGGACGCCGGCTCCGCCTTGCCGGTGTCGGGATGCCAGATTTCCGCTTCCTTGCCCTCGACGCGGAAACGGCCCTGGATGTCCTGCGGCTGGTCGGAGCGGTTGGCGACAAAGTAAATGTCGGCATCGCCCGAGCGGCGGTGCGTCCAGACCGTGTTGGACGTGAGGGTGGTGCTGAACTCGGTGTCGCGCGGAACGTTGATGTCCTTGAGCACTTCTTCCGGCGGGAGTCCCCACACGACCTTGCCCTTGCCGTAGTAATGCCAGTTGCGGCTGATGCCGTCGAGATCGCCCCAGATTTCATTGGCCAGTTGCTTGACCTCGGCATCGGACTCGCTCTGGCCGCCGCCCTGGAGGCTCGGCGAGAGTTTCGGCTTGGGTCCCAGGATGGTGGCCCCGCCGAGGACGAGCTCCTTGATCTTGCGGAGCAGCTCGGGACGCATGCGGTCGACCTGCGGCAGGATCAGCATGCGATAGGACATGCCGTCGGGCAGGACGATGCGGCCGTCGTCGGCGACTTTCATGCGGTTGAGCAGCACGTCCGCGTTGACGCAGTCGTAGTCGTAGCCGTCCGGGCAGGCGGGGGTGAGTCCGGCGCCCCAGAAGGACTGGCTCGAGGGAATGCCTTCGTTAAGCAGATACGCGCAGTCGGCGACGGCGAGGCCTTGCTGGAGCATGTAGCAGGTGCGCGCGAAGTAGCTCATGATGCCGTTGGCTTCTTCGGCCCAGGTGATGTTCCGGTTGACGTGCGTGCCCACCATGATGTTGCCGGGCTTTTCGTCGAGTGGCTGGTGGGCGGAGGTGTGGATCACGATGCGGTTGACGCCCTGGGTGAACCAGTAATCGGCGAGGTTTTTGTAGGTGGCCGGAGCTTCGTAACCGCCGCCGGTGAAGGACTCGGTGGCCACGATCTTTTTGCCATAGGCGTGTGCGGCGGACGATGCCCCGCGGACGTCGGCGACATACTCGGGGGGCGGATGCATGCGGCCCAGCCAGAACTCGCCCATCGGAATGTCGATCTGCTTCTTGGTGAGCAGGGTGTCTTCCATGATTTCCATGGACACGCCGTAGGATTCGCCGGAGATCGTCAGCCCGTCCTCGTGCGCGAGCTTGTCCATGGTGCCGAAGTGGGCTTCGGCGAGCAGATCGGCGATGGTGCGGCGGAAATCCCAGAGGAAGCGGTCGCTTTCATCGGAGTTTCCGACGACGTGGCCGGTGAGCACGGGCAGGAAGGGGGTGGGATCATACCCGCGCCGTTTTTTGAACTGGGCGATCATGTCATCGGTCCAGTTCTGCATGCCCCCTTCGAAGGAATCCATCATGACGTTGCGGAGGGATTTGCCCATGAGAGGCCCGAGGGCTTTTTTCAGCGGCCCGAAGTAGCCGTGGAAATAATTTTCGACGTACTGGGCGTTCATCTTGTCGACTTCGGGGCCCTGGCCGGCGGGCGTGGAGGGGCGGTTCTGCGAGCCGGTGAGCGAGTAGCCCATGCGGAGGATGGTCCACTTGCCGGGGGGCACATCCCAGTGCAGCGTGCCATCCTTGTCCATCTTGGAGGTCAGGTCGACGACGTTGCTGGGGGCGATGGCCGAGGTCTGGGGGACGGCGGGAGTGGGGACCTTATCGTATTCGTAGATGAAATTGAAGCCCGCTTTTTCCTCCCAGAGATCCACGCGCGCCCCGGTGTGGACGATGAACTCGCCGACGGAGAAGCTGCCTGGACCGGCTTCGGTGGGGGGAGTCTGGTTGATGACTTCGGCCGGCGCGCCGGCGGGAGCGTTCATGACGACGCGGAAGAACTTGGCCGTGGTTTCCGGGAAGGCGTACGTTTTGATGGTGCCCGCGCGGTATTGCTCTGCCCCGGGAAGCTCGACGATGGAGCGGAACGTTTTGCCGTCGTCGGAAACCTGGATGGAGCCATAGGGCACGCCGCGTCCGGGGCAGACCAGCGTGACGGCACGGGCGCTCACCGGCTGTGCGAATTCATACTGAAGCCAGGCCGGGCCGCCATCGGCGGGGGGGTTGATCGAGACGGCGCTATTGAGCTTGTCGTCCCAGAGGACGGAGGTATCGACGGGGGGAGCGGGTTCGGCGGCGGGTTCCGGAGCGGGAGCGGGGGCGGGCGCAGCGCCGGCTCCC
>DASZZD010000049.1:0-3208 GCA_035545015.1 Phycisphaerae bacterium | reverse complement strand
CCAATTTCCCTTGACCCATCCCACGCCCCCGGTGATATTCTACAAACCTGCGGCCCGGCGCGCTCGCGCCAGGCGCCCAATTCTCCGGCGGTCGTTGGCAGCGACCCCAAACCCAATGGAGGCATCCTCATGGCTGTGGTGCGTGCGCGGAGTGCTCCCCCCTACCCCCTCATCCTCTTCGTCATCCTCTGGGTTATCTCCACCGCCCTCGCGGTGATGTTCTACCTCGGCCAGTCCAAGGCCCAAACCACCCTCCAGGACCGGGAAAAACAATACTCCGAGGCCGCCCACTCCTCGGATGCCCCCATCATCCAGGAGTTCCTCAAGGAACGCACCGATCCCCAGGCCTCCGCCATCCAAACCGCCGACAACCAGATCAAGGCGCTCCTCAAAACCATCGGCGCTCCCAGCGCCACCCCCGACGATGTCACCACCCCCAAGAACGGCCTCGCCGCCACCGCCGTCGCCGACGCAGGTCACGCCGGAGGCACACTCCTGGGCACCATCCAGGCCCTCCGCACCGAACTACAAACCCAGACCGATGCGGTCGCCAACCTCAATACCTCCGTCAACTCCCTCAAGCAACAGGCCCAGGCCACCAAGCAAAATTACGACACCGCCATCGCCGCCGCCCAGGACACCATCAAAAAAATGACGGAACGCAACACCGCCCTCACCGAACAACTCACCGCGCTCCGCAACCAGAACCAGCAAAGCGTCGCCTCCAATGAAGACTCCATGAACAAGCTCCGCGACCAGATGGAAGAACTCCGCCGCCAGCAGCTCCTCAACAACGAACAGCAAACCAACGAAATCGCCCGCCGCGACGACCTCATCCGCGTCCTCCGCGAACAGCTCCAAAACGAACGCAACACCCGCAATACCAACCTCGGCGCTGAACCCGACGGCATCATCGTCCGCGCCGGCGCCGGCGCCGGCGAGGTCTACATCAACCTCGGACGCCGCGACCGCGTCGTCCCCGGACTCACCTTCGCCGTCTACGATCCCCGCCTCGGCGTCCGCCTCGGCTCCGACGCCAACCCCCAGGAAGCCGCCGGCAAGGGCGGCATCGAAGTCATGGACGTCGCCGAAACCGAATCCCTCTGCCGCATCACCCACACCACCTCCGGCCAAACCATCGCCGCCGGTGACCTCATCGCCAACCCCGTCTATCACCAGGACCGCACCCGCACCTTCCGCTTCGTCGTCATCGGTGACTTCGACCTCGACGGCGACGGCGTCGCCACCGCCGGCGAACGCGACCGCCTCACGCAGATGATCAAACGCTGGGGCGGCGTCATCGACCCCAACGTCACCACCCAGACCGATTTCGTCGTCGTCGGCAAACGCCCCGCCTCCGCCGAAACCCCCGCCACCGACGAAGCCGCCGCCACCCCGCCCGGCAGCGTCGAAGCCGTCCGCGCCCAGACCCAGCAGTCCTACGACCAGGTCATCGCCGAAGCCAAAGCCTCCAGCGTCCCGATCCTCAACCAGAACCGCTTCCTCGCCCTGATCGGCTACTACAGCACGACGATCGTCCGCTGATCGGCGAAAAAAAGTCCGCCGGATTTCCAAAAAGCACCGCCAGGGAGCACAATGAAATTGTGCTCCTTTTTTTTGATCGAACACCAATGCCGCCACGATCCCTGCCGCAACTTCCCGCCGAAACGTACGCCAAATTCAACGCCTGCATTCACTGCGGCCTGTGCCTGCCCGCGTGTCCGACCTACGTCGAAACCCTCGACGAAGCCGACTCCCCGCGCGGTCGAATTCACCTGATGAAAGCCCTCGTCGACGGGCGTGTTCAGCCGACGGAGCGGGCGTTTGAGCATTTGGACCGGTGCCTCGTGTGCCGGGCGTGTGAGACGGCGTGTCCGAGCGGGGTGGTGTATCACGAGTTGATCGAGGAAGTGCGGCCGCGGGTGGCGGAGGCGGTGCTGGGGGAAGGGCGGCGAATGCGGAGCCGGACGTTGCAGTGGATGGTGGAGCATGTGTTGCCGTATCCGAAGCGTGCAGGCGCGGCGATGTCGCCGTTGAATCTGGCGCGGAAGGTGGGGTTGGGCGGTACGGCACGGAAGGTGGCGGGGTGGATGAGCGGGGCGCTGGGGGACATGGCGGGGATGGTCGGCGAGGAAGCGCGGGGGGAGGCGGCGTTGGCGAGTTTTACGCCGGCGCTTGGTGCGCACAGAGGGAGTGTGGTGTTGCTGCGCGGGTGTGTGGGGAGCTTGTTGTCGGGGGCGGTGAATGGGGCGGCGGTGAAGGTGTTGGTGGCGAATGGGTTTGATGTGCATGTGCTGGCCGAGGAGCCGTGCTGCGGGGCGTTGGCGGCGCATGCGAATGATCCGGAGGGGGCGCGGCGATTCGGGGAGAAGATGGCGGCGGTGCTGGCGGCGAGCGGGGATGTGCCGGTGATCAGCGCGATCGCGGGGTGCGGGGCGCAGTTGAAAGGATTGGGGCATGTGGTGGGGACGGAGCAGGCGAAGGCGGCGGCGGGGCGCGTGCGGGATGTGCTGGAGTTTCTGGTGGAGGTGGGGATTCGGTTGCCGAAGAATGCGCGAGCGGCGGGTGGGACGAAGCGGGTGGTGACGTATCACGATCCGTGTCATCTGGTGCATGGGCAGCGGATCAGTGGTGCGCCGCGGGCGCTTTTGGGGATGATTCCGGGGTTGACGGTGGTGGAGCTGGAGGAGAGCGAGTTGTGCTGCGGGGCGGCGGGGACGTACGTGCTGAATCAGCCGGAGATGGCGGCGGCGCTGGGGCGGCGGAAGGCGGGGCGGATTGTCGAGAGCGGGGCCATGGAGGTGGCGACGGCGAACATCGGATGTGCGCTGCAGATCGCGCGGCATTTGAAGGAAGCGGGGCGCGGGGAGGTGCGCGTGCGGCATGTGGTGGAGTTGCTGTCGCAGATCGTTTAGGGGGAGCCCAAGGTGGCTTCGCATGCCTCAGACGTCGAAATTATGTATCGAGTATTTGGGCAGCGCGTGCGGCGCTTCAACTAGTGATAACCCATCGCCTCGCGATTTCGACTTCGCCGGTCGAACCAATGTACGGCGCTAGCCGCCTCTCACTGTCCAGCCCCCATTTCTGACGCCACTTGAATGTATAGACTTCAAACACATGGACATTTCTCATTGCAACTGAACTGACGCCGATCCGGGTGTTTTGACGTTCAAGGGTTCTGTGTCATTGCGGCACCCCCCTGCGGCTG
>DASZZD010000048.1:0-31972 GCA_035545015.1 Phycisphaerae bacterium | reverse complement strand
CATTCGCATCCGGATCATGCGGCGCGGCCGAGCAGGATGGATGTGGAGCTGGCGTGGGCGGGGTGGGTGTATGTGATTGTGAGCGTGGTGGGGGGGAGGGTGGGGGAGGTGCGGGCGTGGAGGCGGGAGGGGGAGGGGATGTGGGAAGTGGGGGTGGGGACGATGAACGATGAAGGATGAACGATGAAGGGTGGAGGGTGAAGGGTGGGCTGGGGATGGGGGGCGGTGAATGATGGGGGCTTGGGAATGGGGTGGGTGGGGTATCGGCTGCGGCCGATTGCGGGCGGGGACGCCCGCATTACAGTGCCGATTGCGGGCGGGGACGCCCGCGTTACAGTTTGGTTTGGACGCTTTTTATTTTGTCTTCCATGGATTGGTGGCGGTCGGTGCGGGTGCCGACTTTGAGGGTGGTGGTGATGCGTGGGGCGCCCATGGCGTGGACGGTTTCGTGGCATTTTTTAATGGCGGCGAAGACGGCGTCCCATTCGCCTTCGATGTTGGTGCCGTAGGCGTGGAGGTGGATGGTGAGGCTGGCGTCGGTGAGGATTTTCTGGCAGGCGGCGATGTAGGGGCTGACGGAGACGCCTACGCCGAGGGGGACGAGGCAGAGGTCGGCGATGACGTGCATGAGGAGCCCTGCGAATGACAAATTGCAAAATGACAAATGACAAATGGTTGGTGGGGTCAGGGGGTCGTGGTGAATTTTTGGGTGATGCGTTTGGCGAGTTGGGCGCCGGAGGAGAGGGCGCCTTCCATGTAGCCGGGGAAGGCGTAGGAGGTGTGTTCGCCGCAGAACTGGATGCCGGGGAGGCCGGTGTAGAGTTTTTGGCCGATGGCGGTGATCTGGCGTGGGGCGGGGAAGGAGTAGCCGGCGTTGGTCCACATGTCGGAGGGCCAGTCCATGAAGCGGGAGGAGAGGAAGTTCTGGGCGAAGCCGGGGTAGAGTTTTTCGAGTTGTGCGTGGTAGAAGGCGTCGCGGTCGAGGGGTTGCATGGCGCGGAGGTGCTGGGCGGCGGGTCCGCCGGAGAAGCTGGTGAGGACGGCGCCGGGATTGGGTTTTTCCTGGCCTTCGGTGGCGTTCCAGGTCATGGAGAGGTCGGAGTCGGTGAGGCTGTCGGCGGAGAGGCGGGCGTCGAGCCAGTAGGGGCGTTTGACCTGGGCGAGGTACTTGATGTCGGGGCCCATCTGGGGGCGGAGTTCGGGGGGCAGGCCGGGGACGAAGCGGATGCGGTCCCAGGTGGAGGGGGGGGCGGCGAGGACGACGAGGTCGGCCTGGTATTGGGTGTTGCTGGCGCCGAAGACGATCATGCGTCCCGTGCTGCCTATCACGGAGGCGACGGGTTCACCGAGGCGGATGCGGTTGCCGAGGGCGGCGGCGAATTTTTTGGCGAGGGTCTGGTTTCCCTGGGCGCAGCGGCAGGTTTCGGAGTCGGTCCAGAATTTTTCGTAGCCGCCGCCGGCGACCATGGCGAGGAAGGCGAGGTAGCTTTGCTTTTCGAAGGGGACGCCGTTGTTGGCTTCCCATTCAGCGCGGAGGAGGCGTTTGGTGTCGCGTTCGGCGGAGAGTTCGTTGAGCCAGTCGGCCATGGTGCGGGCGTCGAGGGCGGCGGCGTTGGGGGTGTCCCAGGGGCGTTCGGGATTGACGGCTTTGGCGGCGGCGTTGAGGGTATTGAGGGCGGCGGAGAGATCGTCGAGGAGTTTTTTGGCGGCGGCGTTGTCGAGTTTGCGGCCGTCGAGGAGGACGGGCTGGGCGAGGGAATCGTCTTCGGGGATCTGGCGAAAGGAGAGCTTGAATTTTTGCGCGTAGGCATGCCAGGTGAGGTGGTTGTCGCCGATGAGTTCGCCGCCGCCTTCGACGATTTTTCCGGGGACCATGTCGTCGAAGGAGAGGACGCGTCCGCCGAGACGGTTGCGGGCTTCGAGGAGGGTGACGTCGAAGCCGGCGGCATGGAGTTCGTGGGCGCAGGCGAGGCCGGCGAAACCGGCGCCGATGATGAGGATTTGTTTTTGAGCGCGGCGGTTGGCGGAGGAGGGGGAGAGGGTGCAGTTGCTGAGGAGGAGACCGGCGGAGGCGGCGGCGGTGGCTTTGAGGGCGGCGCGGCGGGAGGCGTCGAATTGCTGGGGGCGGAAGTGACGGAGCAGGCGGGCGTAGAGGGTGGGCATGGGGGCCTCCGGGGAGTGGGATGGAGGGGAGTGTACGCTTGGGAGCTAAAACGCAAAACTCAAAACTCAAAACACGAACACGGGCGGGACGCCCGTGCCACGCGCAAAAGCAATCCGCCGGCGGTCCTTGCGGATGCGCCGGCGGAAAGAGGGAACAGACGGGGTGTGGGGCGGGGCGGGGGGGGGTTAGCGGGCGGGTTCTTTCAGGGGGGATTTTTCGGGGGAGGGGGTGCGCCAGCCGGATTCGGCGGCGCGGTCGGCGAGGTCGCGGATGCGGCCGGCGGTGGTGCGGGCGTGGCGCTCCTGGATTTTGCGGACTTCGTCGGCGCCGCGCTTGCCGGCGAGGAAGGCGTGGTCGGAGTTGTAGTATTCCCATTCGCTGTAGCGGCCGACGAGGACGATGTCGTGCTGGGCGAGCCAGTTGCGGATGGTGGCGATGTTCTTGGGACGGGCGTGGTCGTAGACGACGTAGGCGAAGGGCATGTCGACGATGTTGGAGCAGATGACTTCATCGTCATCTTTGATGAAGCCGACGCGTTTGGCGTCGGCGATGCAAAGGTTGATGAGGTCCTGGCCATCGCAGGGGAGGGGCTTGGTGGGGGAGTAGGTGATTTCGCAGGTGAAGCCGAAGCCACCGCGGCCGGCGTCGGGGTTGCAGTGGGGGGAGGCGTTTCCCTGGACGAAGATGCGGTGGAAGACGGTGTCTTCGGGGTAGTAGATCCAGTGCTTTTCGGTGATGGCTGCGCGTTTGACGCCGATGTTCACGCATTTGACGGAGGTGTGGCGGAGACCGGCGGCGGCCTTGCGGACTTCGAGGGGGGCTTCTTCGCCGGCCATGCGGACGAGGACGGGGAGGGGCATGGTGGAAATGAGCTGGTCGTAGTGGACGGTTTTGCCGTTGGAGAGGGCGAGGGTTTTGCGGGAGGGGGAGAATCCGACGACGCGGGTGTTGAGCATGAGGCGGTCCTGGACGTGGGGGAGGAAGCCGTCCATGAGGGCCTGGAAGCCGCCCTTGAGGGGGTAGCCGAAGCGGGCGTTGGGGCCCATCGGCGGTGGGGCGGGTTCGAGGGCGCCTTTGATCATTTCTTCGAGGTTGGGGAGGGGGACGCGGCCGCCGAGCCAGGAGGTTTCCATGTCTTTGAGGTCGACGGCCCAGATTTTTTTGTTGTAGGGGATGGCGAAGTGCTTGGCGACGCCGGCGCCCCAGACTTTGTAGATGAATTCCTCGAAATTTTTGGGTTCGTCGGAGGAGGCGGCGGCGGTTTTGAGGGCGGATTTGTCGACGAGTTTGACTTCGGATTCGGCGATGCCGTCGGCGCAGCAGTCTTTGACGCCATTGGCGGTGAGGGAGCAGGCTTTGGCGTGGCCGTTGCCGTTGGCGTGGCCATTACCGTTGGCGTGACCGTTGCCGTTGGCGTGCGAATGGCCATTGCCGTTGGCGCCGTTCATTTGTGCGGTGCCGGTGAGGGCGCCGTTGGTGCCGTGGAGTTTTTTGGCTTGCTCGTCGGCTTTGGAATTGAGGGAGCCGAAGCGGGCTTCGACGGCGCCGAGGATGCACTCGGTGATGACTTTTGGGGGCAGGCCGTAGAGGGCGCCCTGGAAGGGGTAGCGGGTGTAGACGCCTTTGGAGAAGACCCAGGCTTCGCGGTTCTGCCAGTGGATGTTGTCGCCGAGGAGCATTTTGTACATTTCGTGGACGTAGGGGTCGTTGGAAAACATGATGTGGCCGGCGTAATCGAAGGTGAAGCCGCGGTCTTCGATGGAGCGGCACCACCCGCCGACGCGATCGTTCTGGTCGATGAGGAGGGTGTCTTTGCCGAGGTGATAGGTTGCGCTCAGACCGGTGGGACCGGCGCCGATGACGGCGACGCGGGTGTTGAGCTGGTCACCCGCGCCGGTCCATTTTGGGGTTGCACCGGCGCCCGCATTTTTGGTGGCGCGGGAAGCGACGGCTTCGTCGATGAGCTTGTTCATGGCGTCGGCGGTGGCGTCCCAGCTTGTGCGGCTGAGGATTTCGCGCATTTTCTTGATGCGGGCGGTGCGTTCTTCTTCGGGCATGGCGAGGGCTTTTTCGCAGGCCTGGATGAACTGTTCGTGGGTGTCGCCGAGGAGCACGACGTCGCCGTAGGGTTCGGCGACATCGCGGATGGGGGTGGAAACGATCTGGCGTTCGGCGGCCATGTATTCGAGGGTTTTGGTGGGGGAGATGAATTTGGTGGATTCGTTGCGGGCGAAGGGGAGGAGGCAGACGTCCCAGCCTTTGAGGAACTTGGGGAGGTCGGTGTAGGAGCGCTGGCCCATGTAGTGGATGTTGCCGGGGCGGGGGAGATCGCCGGGGTCGATTTTGACGACGGGGCCGACCATGACGATCTGCCATTCGGGATGGGCTTTGGCCATGGCGGCGAGGAGGTGGAGGTCCATGCGTTCATCGATGACGCCGTAGAAACCGAGGCGCGGGTGGGGGAGGTTTTTCTGATCATCAATTTCGGGGAGTGCGGACGTTTCTTTGCCGAGGGCGAAGTGGCGTGCGTCGACGGAGCTGGAGAAGCAGTGGACGTTGGGGTGGCGGTCTTTTTTGGCGCGGTAGAGGCTGGGGCCACCGGTGAAGACAACGTCGGCGAGTTCGAGGAGGCGGCGTTCCTGCTCGAGGATTTCGGGGGGCGCGCCTTTGAAGGCGGAGAGTTCGTCCATGACGTCGAAGACGACGGCTTCGGGTTTGAGTGCGGCGGCGAGGGGATAGGACATCGCGGTGTAGCACCAGACGACGTACTGATCGATTTTTTCTTCTTTGAGCAGCGCTTCGACCATGGGTTTCATGGCGTCGATTTGTTCGGCGGTGAAGCCGTGGGAGTGGTGGGTGGTATGGGGCCGGCAGACGAGGACATTGGTTTCGGCGTTTTGTTTTTCCCAGTGGTTCTGGGCGTCGGTGTGGAAGGGCTCTTCGATGAAGAGGATGCGGCGGTGCCTGGCGAGGCGTGAGAGGAGGTGTTGGGGGCGTTGATAGACGAAATCCCAGCGGAGGTGGGAGAAGACGATTAGGGGTGGAGTCTGCATGGTTCCCTCTTAACTGCAGGCGTAGACGCGGCAGCCGCCGCGATCCTGCTGCTCGCGCGGCGGTGTTGGTGACAAACAGTGATGTGTCGTGCTGCCGAGGGCGTGTTGAGACAACAGCCCATCAGGCGGCGAGGACGTTCGCCAGGGGGCCACGGCGTGGGAGCCGTGGTGGTTGCGTTTTGCTAGCAGAGAGAGTTGAAGCAATCATCGTGCCAGCGCCACGCATCAGCTACAACCAATTTCGCGGAGGAGGGTTTGGCTGGCGCGCAGGGCGTCGAGATAGGGCTGGCAGGCGACGCGTTCGAGGCGGCCGTCGGGAGAAGGGCGGAGATCCCAGAGGCCACTGTTATGCCAGTGAGAAAAATCTTCCCAATCGGGGCGGTCGATGAGCGGATAGAGGCAGAGGCCGCCGACGGGGATGGCCTGCATGCGCGCGACGTAGATTTCCTGGGCGATCTCTTCGATCCAGCGGGCGCGCCCCTCGCCAAAATGACTCGTCTCTGCGACAAAAAAGGGCCGGGCGTAGCGTTGATGGACTTCATCGAGGAGGCGATGGAAGGGGAGGAAGCGATCGTCGCGCGGATGGTCTTCCCAGCGCAGGCGAACGTCGGGCGTTTCGAATTGATTGGAGTGGTAGTAATTCACGCCGACGATGTCGAGATATTTGATCGCGCCGCCGAGCTCGGGGCAGAGGCGTCCGCAGAGCATGTCCCAGGATTGGAATTGCGCTTCGCGCTGGCGCCAGGCCTGATCGGCGAGATCGGGGCGGTCACGCGGCGGGATCACGTGGATGATCGGATCGACGTGTGCGAAGCGGGCGCGCGGGTCGACGGACCAGACGGCTTCCATGCCGGCGATGGCGGCGCGAACGAGTTGCTGCTTGATTTCCCAGGCGCGGCCGAGGGCCAGGGGCTGGACGATTCCCTTGTAACCGATGGCCCATGAGAGGAAGGAGATCTCGTTGACGGGGACGTAGACGGGCGGCCGCGGAGTTTCGTCTTTGACGATGCGAGCGGCGGCGCGGCAATAGTGCGCAAAGCGGTCGATGAACTCGCCGGACAAAATGTCGATGTCGGGGGGCCAGCCGTAATGGAGAAGATTCCAGACGATCTGCACGCCGGCGCGCTCGGCGGCGCGGATCATGGGGATGAAGGTGGACCAGTCGTAGCGGCCGGGAGAGAGCTCGACGCAGGGCCAGCGGACGCCGTCGCGGAAGGTGGAGATGCCGATGTCGCGTGCGCGGCAGTAATCGTCATAAGCCTGAAGATCGTGCTGGGTGGCGGCGAGCATGTCGATGCGTTGGCCGCGGGTGTTGATCTGGCAGGCGGATTCGAAGCCGCCCATCCAGAAGGATTGGAAGAGGTTGCCGCAGTGGGTGCGGGTGCGCGGGTGTTCGTGGGCGGCGGGCTGCGGATGAATCTGCAGGTCAGTCATGCAGGCGCTCCTGGAAGACAGTGGGCAGACGACGTAAATGGCCACGAAAAACACGAAGAACACGAAAAAGGAGTGAGAAGCTGTTTCAAAAGTGCCATGGGCGTCGTGCCCATGGGCATAACACTGGTTTTTCCGATCAGGAACATTGGGGGGACGCCAATGCCACGATTTATGAAATAGCTTCTGTTTTTCGTGTGGTTTTTCATTGCACGCGCATTTCGTGTTCGGCTTCGGGTTCCATGTGCATGCCTCGGGTGCGGTTCATCATTTCTTCGCGCCAGGTGGCTTCCATGTGCTGCTCGATGCGGTTGCGCGGGCCGCGGGTGGCGAGGGCCATCTGCTTGAGGGAGAACTTGGGGGTGCGGTCCTCGAAGAGCAGGCCGTTGGCTTCCTGGTAGGTGTCTGCGAACTGGGTGTAGCAAAAGCCGGCGAGCATGGGCAGGGCGCGGACGGTGGTGAGCAGCGCGACGTAATGGCCGGCGAGCTCGTCGGGGGTCTCGCAGCGGGTGTATCCCCAGGTGGTTTCGGTGTCGGCGGAATAGGCGATGCCGCCGAATTCGGTGAGCATGACCGGGAGATTGGCGTGGGCCTGCTCGCCGAGGGTGAGGAGGCGGCCGCCGGGACGTTCGCGTTTGAAGAGAGTCGCGGGGACATCGTCTTTTCCGTAGCGTTTGGCGAGGCGTTCGGGTTTGTCGTCGTAATCGTGGATGCCGATGATGTCGGTGGCGACGGATTCCCAGCCGTCGTTGCCGATGACGGGGCGGGTGGGGTCGAGCGTTTTGGTGAGGTGGTAGAGGGCCTGCACGTAGTGGCGCTGGGCGGGGCTTTCGGGCAGGTCGGGGACGCCCCAGCTTTCGTTGAAGGGGACCCAGGCGACGATGCAGGGATGCGAAATATCGCGGCGGATGGCATCCTTCCATTCGGTCATCAACCGTTCGATGCTGGTGCGCGTGAAGCGGTAGGCGCTGGGCATCTCTTCCCAGACGAGCAGGCCGAGCGTGTCGGCCCAATAGAGATAGCGGGGGTCTTCGATTTTCTGGTGCTTGCGCACGCCGTTGAAGCCCATGGCCTTGGCGAGTTCGACATCGCGGCGGAGGGCGTTGTCGTCCGGGGCGGTGATGCCGGTGTCGGGGAAGTACCCCTGATCGAGGACGAATTGCAACGGGTAGGGCCGGCCGTTGAGGACGAAGCGGTCGCCCTGGATGGTGATGGAGCGCAGGGCGGTGTAGGAGCGGACTTCGTCGACAACTTCGCCGTCTTCATCAAGGAGGCGGATGTGGGCGCGGATGAGGATGGGGGAGCCGGGGGACCAGAGCAGTTCGTTGCGGGAGTCGTCGATGCCGGGATCGGAGAGGGCGATTTTGCGGTGGACCTCATCGGCGGTGACGGAGTAGATGTCGTCGGCGAGGACTTTGTCGTGGGCTTCGAGCTTGACGTGCATGCGAAGATCGTCGCGGTGGGAGCCTTCGAGCCTGGTCTGAAAGCCGATCTCCCAGCGTTCGACGACGGGTGTCCAGCGGACATAGCGGAGGTGGGTGGCGGAGACGCGTTCCATCCAGACGGTTTGCCAGATGCCGGTGGTGCGGGGGTACCAGATGGAGTGTGGTTCGAGCTGCCAGTCTTGTTTGCCGCGGGGTTTGGAGAGGTCGTGGGGGTCGTCTTCAGCGCGCAGGACGATGGAGTCCTTGCCGGTGCCGGAGAGGAGGTCGGTGATGTCGGTGCGGAAAGGGGTGTAGCCGCCCTCATGCTTGGTGGCGAGGCGGCCGTTGACCCAGACGGTGGCGGCGAAATCGACAGCGCCGAAGTGGAGGATGAGGCGGCGGTCGCCGGAGAGATCGGGGGTATCGATCTGGCGGCGATACCAGACGGCGCGGAAGAAGCCGGTCTCGTGAACGCCGCTCATCTGTGTTTCGGGCGAGAAAGGGACGAGGATGTGGCGGTCGAAGGACACTTCGTCGGGGTGCTTCCAGAGGGCGGAGGCGTCGATGGCGAATTCCCAGGAGCCGTTGAGGTTGAACCATTCATCGCGTTCGAGGATGGGACGGGGGTAGCCGTGGCGATCGCCACCGCCCTTTGCTGCGACATCGACAAACATTCCTGCAATCTCCAACAGCCCGCTGAGCGCATAATTCGGAAGTGCGACACGAGTTTGCAAATGGCATGCCCCCGAGGTGCGAATGGGCTGAGGTGGACAGGAATTTCGCAGGAGTGTATTGACGGGCTTTGGGACTGACGCGGATGCCTTGAGGAGCTTGGCGATGAACTACCGGTTGTTGGGCCAGAGCGGGTTGCGGGTTTCGGAGATGTGCCTGGGCACGATGACGTTTGGCGAGGAGTGGGGGTGGGGCGCGGGGAAGGAGGAGGCGCGGAAGCTGTATGACGCGTTTCGTGAGGCGGGGGGGAATTTTGTCGATACGGCGAATCTTTACACGAACGGGACCAGCGAGGCGTTTCTCGGCGAGTTCATGAAGGGGCATCGGGACGAGGTCGTGCTGGCGACGAAGTACACCAACGCGCCGCCGGGGAAGGATCCCAACGCGGGGGGCAATCAGCGCAAGAGCATGTTCCGGGCGATCGAGGGGAGCCTGAAGCGGCTACAGACGGATTACGTCGATGTGTACTGGGTGCACATCTGGGACCAGATCACGCCGGTGGAGGAGGTGATGCGCGGGTTGGATGACCTGGTGCGGCAGGGGAAGGTTCTGCACGTGGGGGTGTCGGATGCGCCGGCGTGGTGGGTGGCGCAGGCGAACACGCTGGCGGCGTGGCGCGGGTGGTCGGCGTTTGTGGGGTTGCAGATTGAATACAGCCTGGTGGAGCGGAGCGTGGAGCGGGAGCTGATTCCGATGGCCAAAGCGCTGGGCATCGGCGTGACGGCGTGGTCGCCGCTGGCGAGCGGGGTGTTGACGGGGAAGTATCAGAAGGGGGGCGGGGAGGGGCGGCTGGCGAAGCCGGAGATGAAGCAGTTCGTGCCGAACTGGGAGCGTGCGGAGCGGATCGCGGAAGCGGTGCGGCGGGTGAGCGAGCAGGTAGGTCGGAGCATGGCGCAGGTGGCGCTGGCGTGGCTGCGCTATCGGCCGGTGCCGGTGATTCCGATCATCGGGGCGCGGAAGCTGGGGCAATTACAGGACAACCTGGCGAGCGCGGAGGTGGGGTTGTCGGCGGAGCAGCTCAAGACGCTGGATGAGGCGAGCGCGATCGCGCCGGAATTTCCGCAGGAGTTTTATGGGCGGGAGATGGTGCGGACGTTTGTGTATGCGGGGATGCGCGACCGGTTGATCGTGTGAGGGGGGCGGCTAGACAAGCATGAGGGCGTTGGAGCCGGCGGGGAGCATTTCGCGCCAGTCGGCGATGAGGCGTTTGTAGTTCTGGCCGACGCGGCGGATTTTGCGGTGGAGATCGTAGAGGCCGACGGGGTTGGGTTTCTTTTTGTCCTCGCGGAGGGCGGTGTCCCAGTCCATCTGGTCGGTGAGGGAATACCAGGTGAAGCCGACGATGGGCACGCCGTCCTGGCGGAGGCGGAGCATGCAGTTCCATTCTTTCCAGAGCCACTGGACGGAGCCATCGTTTTCCCAGAGGTTGGTTTCGGTGTGCATGAGGGGCAGGCCATAGCGTTCGTAGTATTGCTTGGCGATGACGTAGTAGCCGAAGAATTCGCCGGAGGACATAAGGGTGCCGTCAGGCTTCATGAGGTGTTCGTTGGTGACGTAGTAATCGGTGCCCATGATGCAGCGGGGCTTGAGTTTCTGGTTCATGAACCAGTCGTACTCGCCGGGGCGCATGCCGTTCTCGAGCATGTAGCGGTAGACCTCGGCGGAGACGTTTTTGGCGTAGGTGAGATCGAGGGGGATGAAGCGGCGCTGGTTGAGGAAGTGGGCTTTTTTCATGACTTTGGGGGTGCTGGGGTGGACGTATTCAGAGCTTTCGCTCTGGATGAAGACGGCGTCGGGCACGAAGCGGAGGATGGCCTGCATCGCCAGGACGTTGGCGCGGCAGAGATTGAGCATGGCGCGGACGAAGGTTTTGTCGCTGGCCTTGCGTTCGTTCCACCAGCCCTGGAGGGCGGAGAAGCTGGCGCAGACGAAGATTTCGTTGACGGGGGTCCAGTAGTGGATTTCGGGGTGTCGGCGGGCGAAGGCGCCGGCGTATTCGGCGAAGTATTCGGGGAAGTCCTGGTTCTGGAAATTTTCGAGCCAGTCGGGCAGGCCAAAGTGGCAGAGGTCCATGATGGGGATGATGCCGATGCGTTTCATTTCGGCGATGACGGCGTCGACCCAATCCCAGTCGTAGGTGGCTGGGCCGAGGAAAACTTTGTAGTTGGCGGGTCCCCAGCGGAGGTATTGGATGTCGAGTTCGCGGGTGAGGCGGAGGTCTTCTTTCCAGTGGCGGTAGTGGCCGCACTTTTCCATCTGGTCGACGCGAACACCGCGGGCGATGGTGGGGTAGCTGTTTTCGATGCCGGTGGCGAACATGAATCCGGGCATGACAATTTTCCTCAGGGGGCGTGGAGTGGAGGCGGAAGGACCTTCGCGCAAGGCTCATGCGTTGCAAAGGCGGTTCCGAGGGCCGGGGGATCGGGGGAGGGGACGCGGGGGGCGCACAAAGAAGGCCGGCAGGCGCCGGCCCTGGGTGGCATGGAAGGGAAATGGTGGATTGGGGTGAAGATCAGCGCCAGGCGTCGGGGGCGGGCCACCAGCGGGGTTTGAAGTCGGCGTTGGAGAAGGATTCATCGACGGCGGCGCGTGCGGCCCTGGCGGGCGGCGGGGCGTCGCCTCGGGGCTCGGCGGGGAGGTAGCGGTGCATGGCGGAGCGTCGGTGGGACTCGCGGGAGTCGGGGCTGAGGAAGTCAAACTTTTTGTCATCATCGCGGCCAGCGCCGCCATTGTGTCGTGCGTTCCGCATCCGCTGAACTCCAGAAAGTGGTCAGAATGGCTCCGTGGCGCTTGGAAGGGAGGCGCCTGCCAGAGATCAGCAAAGGCAGTGCCCCGGGGTGTCTTATAAAAGGCTCGGCGGGGATGCTGGGACCGTGGGAGTGGGGCGCTTCAGATTGAGGAAGATTGCCGGTGGGGAGGTGTGTGCAAAAATAAAAAATGGGGCGGCTCTATGATGGCAGGAGAGACCGCCCCGTGGCGTGGTGGCAAAGAAAATGTCGGGCGGGGCAAGGTGTCGCCCCGAAGGTTGTATCGGCAGTGGCCAGGCGGGCTTTAGCAAGGCCCGAACCATCCCGAGAGAACATGGCGAGCGACAAACACAACTTCCGCTGTTTGGGTCCGCCGACTTGGTTTTCTGTTTCCTCCGGCCCAGCGATATGTTTGTGGGCCGCGTACGGAGATATGTTCGTTTTCACTGTACGCATGCAAGGGGAGACTTGCAATACGCGGGTTGAATTTTTTTTAGAAAGCCGTTTCTTCCTTTCATCGGGCCCGCCGGAAAGGCCGGGGGGGTGCATTTAAAGGGAGCCCTTATCGGTCCCACGCGTTTCCCTGGGGAAAGTTTCATCGGGAATACGATGAAAATCGCGTTGCAGATGTTGTTGCCGCCGGGGAGATGGCCTTCCGCGTTTTCCAGATTCTTTTTGCATAAATCCGTGAAAGGCCGATCCGCACGACTACCAGCATCAGCGGCAATATGAGGCAAAGGGCGCAAGAACGTTGGTGGTTTTTGCAAAGTTTTTATCTGGGCGGCCCGAAGGCGTATAATCGGGGCCAGTATGGGCAAGCGATTTTCCACGACCGATCTCTCGAAGCTCTCGGATGACAAAGCGTTGGCGATCGCCGCGTATGGGGAGGCGGTGGCGGCGTACCGGTACATCGAATTGTCGGAAAAAGCCCGGGATTCGCAGCTCCGGGATTCGTTCGAGCAGATGGCCCGCGACGAGCGGGCGCAGCGCGACCGCATCCAGGGGCTGCTGGCGCGGATCGCGCCGGCGGCGGGGTTTTATCTCTCCCAGGAGGATAAGCTCGCCGTGTGCGTGGGGCCGCGGCTGGTGGATGCGCGCGACGATGCACGCTTTGATGAGGCGATGAAGCTGGTCATTGCATCGGAAAAACGCTCGGCGAGCTTTTATCTGCGCTATGCGGTGCACGCGCGCGATCCCGATGTGCGCACGCTGTTTAGCGAGCTGGCGGAGGTGGGACTGGGGCAGGTGCAGCGGCTGCGAAAATTGCTGGCGGCGGTGGGGCGGCAGATCGCGGAACCCTGTCCGGTGTCGCAACTGCGCATGGCGTGAGGAGGGGATGAGAGCAGGGGGATGCAGGGGGATCAGGCGGGGGATCCGCTGGGGCAGGGTCAGGTGAAGTCATCGAAGCTGCTGGGTTTCACGGTGCCGGCGTCGGCGACGGAAACGTCGGGCTCGCCGAAATCTTCCTCGGGGGGCATGCGCGTGCCCATGAACTGCTCGACGAGGGCCTGGATGTCGATCTTTTTGAGCAGGAGGGTGAGGACAGGCATGAGGGTTTTGAGGATGGGAAGGATGCCGCTCTTTTTTTTGCGAGGGGGCTGGTCGTGGACTTTGTCGGAGGGGGCCATGCCGGGGATGAAGGAAGCGACCTTGGGTCCGAGTGTGTGGAGGAGTCGTTTGAAGAAGTTGCCGTCGCCGTTGTGATCGGATTTTTGGGGTTGGCGGACGTAACGGACCTGGGGCGAGGGGCGTGGGGCGAGGAGGAATCCGGCGAGTGCGGCGGCGCCGAGTCCGACGCCGAGGTGCTTGCGGACGATACGGTCGGGGGAGGTGGCGCGGGCGATCTGGCGCTTGGTGCGCAGGTAGGTGACGTGGAGGGCCCTGAGTTCCTCGCGGCGCTGGCGTTTGAGGTCTTTGATGTCGGAGGAGAAGCTCATTTGCTTTCCTTGTGTTGGGGGGATTTGGAGGCGTCATCGTGATCCTCGTCGTCCTCTTCCTTGCGGCCGAGGATTTTGATGGCGATCAGGACGAGGACGGCGGCGAGCACGAGGTGGAAGCCGCCGTAGATGAGGAAGGCCCAGACGGGGCGGAGTCCGGCGACATCGGTGAGGACGCGGAAGACGCCGATGTAGAGGAAGATGATCGCGAGGATGCCCAGGACGCCGGCGGCGGCGAAGAGTCCGGCGAAGAGGCCGATTTTGAGGGCGGTGGCTTTGGCCTGAGCGAGCCAGATCTGGATCTGGATGTTGACGAGGCGCGTGAGGCTGGCGAGGAGGCGGCGCACGCCGCCGCGGACACCGGCTTTTGGACGGCTATGGGCGCCGGGGGCGGTCGATGGGGGCGGGGCGTGGGGTGTTGAGGCGGCGGCCGGCCCGGGGTCGGAAGTGCTCGCAACCATGCAGGGGGTCCTTGTGCAGTGGCGGAAGGGGCGACAGGTTGCCGGGTGCGGATCACCGCCGCTTGAGGATCAGCCCGGCAACAAACCCGATGCCAGCGGCAATGGCGAGTGCTTTGTAGGGGTTTCGCTGGATGTATTCGACGGTGGCTTCGCCGGCGTCGCCGAGCTTTTCCTTGCCGGTGGCGATCCAACCTGCGGCGGCGTCTTTGGCGTCGTGGGCGCGATGGCGGGCGTAGTGGGTGGCTTCGCCGGCCAGATCGCCGATGGCGTCTTTTGCCGCAACTGCTTTGTTTTTCAGGGCTTCCTTATCGCCGGCGGCGGCGGCCTGGCTGTAGGTGGCGTTCATCTCGGACATGGCGTAGCTCCCATAAAAAAGGCAGTTCTTCTGAGGGCTGAGACTTCCCTTTTGGTGGTACGTGTGTCAGGTAGGGTTGGGATGGGCTCGGCTGGCCGCGGAGCGGGAGGAATTGTGCGAGCGTCGGCGGCGTGGAAGCTAAAGCATTTCAGGGGGCAATTTTAAGAATTCATTGACGGGGACAGCCGGGAGAAAATAGGATGCACGAGTCCACTTCTGACGCACCCGTGAGGTTTGCGTGCTGAGTTTGTATGTCCTGCAAGGCCCGGACAAAGGCCGCCGTTTCGACATTCCCGATGGAGACTCGATTCTCCTGGGGCGCTCGAGCGAGCATTTGCCGCTGACCGATTTAACGGTCTCGCGGAAGCATGCGCGCCTGGAGCACACGCGCGACGGGTGGAGCCTGGTGGATGCGGGCTCGGCCAACGGGGTGTTCATCAACGGCATCAAGATCAATGGGCGCGGGAAGTTGCGCATCGGCGACCAGATCCGCATGGGATCGACGCTGCTGGTCTTCGGCTCGCCGACGCAGTCGGTGACGGTGGCGCCGGGGGCGAACGTCGATGCGCGCAACGTCTCGCAGCCCGGGGATTCGGCGATCATCTCGACGGTGCCCTCCTCGGACGATTCGGTGATCCTGGCGGCGCCGGAACCCTCGGCGGCGGCGATGGCGCATTTCCGGGTGCTGCTGCAGGTGGCGACGGCGCTGTCGGCGATTTTCGATGTCAACGAAATCCTTAACCGCGTGATGGACATCGTGTTCGAGCAGTTGCGCGCGGACCGGGGATTCATCGGGCTTCTGTCGCAGAATGGCGGCAGTTGGAATGGGGGAGGAGGGGAGCGGCCGATGGAGGTGGAGCCGCGGGTGGTGCGGTTTCGGGACGATGAGGAGCCGACGAAGATCGCGGTGTCGCAGACGATCATTCAGCACGTGCTGGAGAAGAAGGAGGGGGTGCTGAGCAGCAACGCGATGACGGACCAGCGGTTCACGAAGGGCAAGAGCGTGCATAACCTGAGCATTCGCTCGGCGATATGCGTGCCGATCAAGGGACGGGACCGGATCCTGGGGGTGATCGATATTGATTCGCTGGTGGCGAATTTTTCGTACACGGGGGATCAACTGCGGCTGCTGACGGCGATTGGGTTGCTGACGGGGATGGCGATCGAGAACACACGGCTGTACCAGGAGAATGTGCAGAAGGAACGGTTGGCGGCGACGGGCGAAACGGTGGCGTCGCTGTCGCATTCCATTAAAAATATATTGCAGGGGATCAGCGGGGGGGCAGAGGTGGTGGAGATCGGCTTGAAAAAAGGAGATTTGGAGCACGTGCGAACGGGGTGGCGGATGCTGCAGCGGAACCTGGACAAAGTGCAGGGGCTGACGTTGAACATGCTGGCGTACTCGAAGCCGCGGAAACCGACGCTGGAGCTGACGCATCTGCCGCACGTGTTGCAGGACTGCGTGGATCTGGTGCGCGGGGCGGCGGAGGACAAGGAGGTGGTGCTGCTGACGGAGATGAACGACTCTGTGCCGCCGATTCCGGTGGATGCGGATGGACTTCATCAGGCGGTGCTGAACCTGCTGGTGAACGCGATCGACGCGGTGCCGGCGAAGACGGGGGTGGTGTCGCTGTCGATCGAATATGACCCGGGGAAGCAGGACACGGTGATCGAGGTGCAGGACAACGGGGTGGGGATTTCGCCGGAGGATCAGAAGAAGATGTTCACGCCGTTCTTTTCGACGAAGGGACAGCGCGGGACGGGGCTGGGGCTGGCGGTGACGAAGAAGATCGTGGAGGAGCACGGGGGGCGGATCGAGTTGAAATCGGAGCTTGGGCAGGGGACGCGGTTTCGGCTGCACTTTCCGATGGGGTCTGTGCCGCCGGCGGATCAGACGCATGGGCCGCGGTGAGGTAAATTGGCCACGAAAGGCACGAAAAACACGAAAGACGGGAATTGTCCACGAATGCACACGAATTTGCAGGAATGGACGTGGTGGGATTGAGTGAAACGGGAGAGGGGCCGCCGATGGACGCGGATGGACGCGGATGATTGGAAAAATCGCTCAACGGGAGGGAAGATGGGCTGGGGGGGCTGGCGATTTTGCTTGTGGGGTTTGCAAGGAGCCGATGGTGGCTACAATGGGGGCGTTGGGTGGGCGATGCATCCTGAGACGGCGGGCGAACGTAGTGGCGGGTGACAGGGTGTCTGTTTAGGGACCGGTATGTACCTGCAGCATTATGGATTTGAGCAACTGCCTTTCCGCAATACGCCGGACCCGCGGTTCTTTTATGAGACCCCGCGTCACAACGAAGCGCTGGCGAACTTGATTTATGCGGTGGAGCAGCGGCGGGGGTTCGTGCTGCTCTCGGGGGAAATCGGGTCGGGCAAGACGCTGGTGACGCACCTGCTGCTGAAACAGATCGAAGACCATGCACAAATTGCACTGGTGCGGAACACGCACCTGAACAGCTCGCAGCTTATTCGGCTGATCTGCGATGAATTTGGCGTGCAGGTGGCGGATGAGGCGGACAAGGCGGCGATGCTGTTGTCGCTCAACCAGTTTTTGATTCAGCAACTGGCCGAGGACCGGCTGGTGGTGGTGATCATCGACGAGGCGCAGAATCTTTCGGACAAGGTGCTGGAAGAGTTGCGGATGCTGTCGAACCTGGAGACGTCGAGCGAGAAGCTGCTGCAGATCGTGATCGTGGGGCAGCCGGAGTTGCGGGAGAAGGTGTCGCAGCCGCATTTGGAACAGCTTCGGCAGCGGATTGCGTTGTCGTATCACCTGGAGCCTTTGACGCTCGAGGAAATCACGGCCTACATGGAGCACCGGATGCGGATCGCGGGTCCGGAGCACAAGGCGGTGTTCACGCCGGAGGCGGTGGCGAAGATCGCGCGTTTCAGCCGGGGGACGCCGCGCATCATCAACGGGCTGTGCGACAACGCGTTGTTGTATGGGTTCACGGCGGGGGTGACGACCATTGATGACCGGCTGATCGACAAGGTGCTGAAGAACTCGATGCATTTAGCGCCGCGGCAGCATTTCTCGACGCAGACGCCGGTAGGGGGGGTGAGCACTCCGGGCGGAAGTGCGCGGGGAATTCGGGGCACGGAGCGCGTGGTGGCGCCGCCGGGGATGTCGGACGTGGAGGCGGATAAAAAAAAAGTTCCGATAGCTCCGCCGCCGGCGCCGATTCCTTTTCCGAATATGACGAATCCGCCGAGATCGACGGGGAATACGGCGACGTGACGGAGGAGGAGGGGAAAGAAGTGGCGGAGGAGGGGGCGGGCGGGGCGGAAACAGCGAGTGTTCCTGAAAACCCGGAAGTCACGACCGCGCCGGCGGTGGCGGCGATCGTCACGCCCGGGGCGGATGGCGGGGTGGTGCAGATCGTGGAAGAACCCGGGGAGGAAACGCCTCAAGCGGAGGAGGAGAGGGCAGCGCCGCCGCCGCGCACGTCATCGATCGCGATGGTGCTGCCGGCGCATCAGTTGTTTGGGGGATAGGCGCTGGTGCGCGCGTGGGGGACATAAATCGCCACGAAAAACACGAATGGCACGAAAGCGTGTTGGGGGATTACGTTTTGATTTTGGCGATCAGGGCGTCGGTGAATTCTTTGGTGCCGGCGGTGCCGCCGAGATCGCGGGTGAGGGATTTGCCTTCGGCGAGGACGGCGTTGTAGGCGGCTTTGATTTTTTCGGCGGCGTCGTGGCAGGCCTGATCGTGGGTGGTGTCATAGAGGTGATTGAGCATCATCACGCCGGACATGATGCAGGCGAGGGGGTTGGCGAGATTTTTGCCGGCGATGTCGGGAGCGGTTCCGTGGACGGCCTCGAAGACGGCGGCGTGATCGCCGATGTTGGCGCCGGGGACAACGCCCAAGCCGCCGACGAGACCGGCGCAGAGGTCGGAGATGAGATCGCCGTAGAGATTTTCCATGAGGAGGATGTCGAAGCGGGTGGGGTCTTTGACGAGCTGCATGCAGCCGTTGTCGATGATCATTTCTTCGTACTGGACATCGGGGCATTCTTCATCGTGGATGCGTTTGGCGGTGCGGATGAAGAGGCCGTCGGTGAGCTTCATGATGTTGGCTTTGTGGAAGACGGTGACCTTTTTGCGGTTGCGCTGGTGGGCGTAGCGGAAGGCGGCGCGTGCGATGCGTTCGCAGGCTTTTTCGGTGCAGACCTTGAGGGAGGTGACGACGCCGGCGGTGACTTCGTTTTCGAGGCCGGAGTAAAGGCCCTCGGTGTTTTCGCGGAAGATGACGATCTCGACGTTGTCGTAGCGCGTCTTGATGTTGGCCATGTTGCGGACGGGTCGGACGGCGGCGTAAAGGTCGAGCTTTTTGCGCAGGGTGACGTTGACGGAGCGGAAGCCCTTGCCGATGGGCGTGCCGACGGGACCCTTGAGGCCGACGGTATGTTTCCGGATGGCCTCGAGCGTTTTTTCCGGGAGGGTGTCGCCGTCGGTGGCGATGGCGGCTTCACCGGCGGGCATCTCGATCCAGTCGATGTTCAGGCCGGTGGCGTTGATGACGGCCTGCGCGGCGTGGGCGACCTCGGGGCCGATGCCGTCGCCGGGAATGAGCACGATGGTGTGGTGGGGCATTTCCATAAACTCCTGCGGTGGAGAAATCAGTTCTCACCGCCGAGGTATCGTAGCGGCTTTGGCGGGGGGCTCAAGGAGGGCTGTCAGCGCAGTTCGAAACGTGCCTCGACGACGGCGGTGATTTCTTTTTCGAAGCTGGTGGTGTCGTTGTTGCCTTCGGCGCTGGTGGCGCTGGAGCCCTTGGGGTTGATCTGCATGACACCCATGCGGGCCTCGACCAGCTTGCCCAGGTGGCCATTTGCGTTGGTGACGATTTGCGTGGCGCGGTTTGTGGCGTCCTTGGTTGCTTCGGCCAGCATGTTGATCTTCAGCTCCGAGAGCTTCGTGTAGAGATATTCCGGAGAGTCCGAATCGATCTCCACGCCGTCTTTAATGAGGCTGGTGATGGAACGGGCGACCTCCGGGACGCGCTTCATATCCTGGCTTTCGATCTTGACGGTCTGCGTGAGCGAGAACATTTTCACCTGGTCGGTGTCGACCCATTGCGAGGGCTGCGGGACGCCGTTGATGGCGGGCTGGGGCACTTCGCGCTTCACGAAGGTTTTGCCGGTGGAGATTTGGGAGAAGGTGATGTTGCTGTCGGGGATGCCGCTTTGCTTGAGGAACGCGGCGACTTTGTCTTCATCGGCTTTGAGCTTGTCGTAGGCGGCGGGCAGGGTGTCGCCCCAGGCGGTGTAGCTGGCGGACCAGGTAATGAGATCGGAGTCGATATCTTTGTGCGCGGAACCGGTGACGTTGAGCGTTTTGGGCTCGAGGCGGACGCTGAGCCACGCCCAGGCAAGAATGGCGACACAGATGACATTGGCCAGCGCAAAGAAAATTCCGCCCACCTGGAGCGAGACGATCATGCGCGACGGTTTGGAAGCGAGTGCATCCGACATGGGGTGGCTCCGCCAGAATGTGTTGAAAAACGGCGTCCTCCATGACGCCCGGCAGGACTCATCGGTTGCGGGGATCGGAAGGGTTAAAAATTGCGTTTTCGCGCAGGAGCTGCGCGACGATTCATACACGGTTGGTGTTTGCGGACACGCCATCGTAAAATTCGGGGCTTCGCTTTTTTCCCGGGAGCTTTTCATGGAAGTCGGCATCGTCGGCCTTCCCAACGTCGGCAAGTCCACCATCTTCAACGCGCTTACCAACGCGGGGGCGCTGGCGGCGAATTATCCTTTTGCCACGATCGAGCCGAACGTCGGCGTGGTGGCGGTGCCGGACGAGCGGCTGGAGAAAATTCGGCAGTTCATTCCCACGGAAAAGCTGGTGCCGGCGCTGCTGCGGATCGTGGACATCGCGGGGATCGTGCGCGGGGCGAGCAAGGGGGAGGGGCTGGGGAACAAGTTTCTCTCGCACATCCGGGAAGTGGATGCGGTGCTGCATGTCGTGCGGTGCTTTGAGGGCGGCGACATCACGCATGTGGAGGGCAGCGTCGATCCGATCCGGGACATCGAGACGGTGGACACGGAGCTGATTTTTGCGGACCTGGAGACGGTGGAGAAGAACATCGACAAGCAGCGGAAGTTGGCGCGGGCGGGGGACAAGGAGGCGCTGGCGACGGTGCCGATCGTGGAGGGGATCATTGGGAATTTGCAGAAGGGGGTGCCGGTGCGGGGGATGGGGCTCAAGGCGGAGGAGATGAAGTTGATCAAGCCGCTGGGATTGATGACGTCGAAGAAGGTGCTGTACGTGGCGAACGTGGATGAGAGCGATCCGACGGGGAAGGGGCCGCTGGTGCAGAAAGTGCGCGAGCGGGCGGTGAAGGAGCAGGGGGCGGTGGTGCCGGTGTGCGGGAAATTGGAGGCGGAGCTGGCGGAGCTGTCGGCGGAGGATCGGCAGGCGATGCTGGCGGATTACGGGATGACGGAGCCGGCGCTGAGTGCTTTGGCGCGGGAGGCGTATCGGCTGCTGGGCTTGCAGAGTTACTTCACGGCGGGGCCGAAGGAGATTCGGGCCTGGACGATTCCGGTCGGCGCCACCGCTCCGCAGGCGGCCGGCGTGATCCATACGGATTTTGAAAAAGGCTTCATCCGCGCGGAGATTTATAATTTCAAGGACCTGATGGAGCTGAAGACGGAAGCGGCGATCAAGGCGGCGGGGAAAATGCGCTCGGAAGGCAAGACGTACGTGATGCAGGAAGGCGATATTGCGCACTTCCTGTTCAACACGTAATCAAAATGCATCGACGGCAACCAGAGCGCCTCACTGGTTGTCCGTGCGATGCGCCGGCCGCGTGTAGCGCTCGAAATCGTGGATGATCGGTTCCACGTTGCCGTCGCGGTCGAAGTAGCCGCGGCCGACGAGCCCGCCGTTCGATGCCGGCTCCCACCAGAAGACGCCCTTGCCGCGTCCGCCGGGCACGTTCATCACGATGTTGTTCACCGCATCGAGCCATTGGGCCTGGCCTTCGGGCGTCTCGGGGAACGGCCCGGGCGTCTGACGGAAATAGCGGCTCGGTTCATAGTAATAGCCCGTCTCCACCACCATCACATCTTTGCCGTAAGTCTGCGAGGCAAATGCGAGATTCGCCTTCAAATCCAGCAGATTCCCGTGCGACCATGGATAGAAAGAAAATCCGATCATGTCGTAGGGAATGTCGTAGGAATTCAATTTATCGAAAAAGGCACGGGTCTTGTCGACGTTGCCGCCATGATCGACGTGGATCATGATCTTCGGCCGCACGTGATTTCCCCGGCCGGCGTCGATGCCGTTGATGCCGGCATAGATCAAATCGGCGAAATCATCCCAGTGCTCCGGCAACTTCGCGTTGGGCCAGAGGAAGCCGTTCGAGACTTCATTGCCCACCTGAATGATGTCGGGGAGCGCATCTTCCTTGGCGAACGCCGCAATGGTGTCGCGCGTGTACTCGTAAAGCGTCTTGACCAGTTCCGCATGGGAAAGCCCCTGCCACGCGCGCGGCGTCGGCTCATTCGTCGGATCGGCCCAGGCGTTGGAGTAGTGGATGTCCAGCAGCCAATGCATCCCCAGCGCCTTGACCCGCTTGGCCGCCGCCACGGTGTATTCGGTCGTCTGCGGCAGCGTCGCCGGTTCGACGCACACGCGCAGCCGCACCCAATTATAGCCATGATCCTTCAGAATCTGCACCGCGGGTTTGGCGGTTCCATCAACGTCCTTGAATACTTTCCCGCTCGCTTCGAGGCCGAAGGTGGAGGACAGATCCGCGCCAAATGCATACTCCGCATGATGCATCGGCGTGAAATATTGCCCGGTTGCCGGATCTTTCACCATGCCCGGGCCGGTGGTGGGAGCGCGTCCGAAGCCTCGCCCGCGGCCCCGGGCGGGGCTGGTCGTGCTCGGAGGCGCGCTGGGCGTCGTGACGGTCTGGCCAAAACCGACGGCGGCAAGCAGAAGAGCGGCGGAGGCGATAAGAAGGTTGCGTTTGGTCATGAGGGCCTCGAAAGAGGAGAAACTATTTGAGCTCCGAGAGAGTGGCGACGTTGGGCATGGAGACGATGCTCAACGCCATGTACGGGCCGGCAGGCTGTTGGACCTTGCCACAGATGCCGATGATGGGCGTGCCATCGCCGCCGAGCGTCTGCGGTCCGCTGCCGCCGGGTCCTCCGATTTTGTCGGAGTCGTAGGTGTCATTAGGATCGAGAAGCTGACCGTGGATGCGCATATAGGAGAGCGTGATGGAGTTGAGCCCGCCGCCGCCGGTGGTTTTCACAGCGCCGACAGCGTATCCGGGCTTGGCGTGCAGTTCGACCGGCTTACCGCCAGCGGCGCCATGAACCGTCCCAGCGGTTTCGCCAGCGGTGGTGAGAAAGATGGGCTGGACGGCGACGACGGTGTTGTCCCTGGGATTGAGCGTGCATCGCAGGCCCACCAGAACGCCGGCGGGGGAGGGGACATCCAGATAAGGTTGCTTGGCGAAAGCCCCGTTGCGAAGCGGCGCGAAATGATAGTATTGGTGAGCGAGCACGAATTGAATCGTCTGCGCAAACGCGGGATCGAGATGCTGGGAATGCGCGTCGAGCGCGGCGGCAGGCGCGGGGGCAACTGCGGCTGCCGGAATTGGCGGGGCAGATGTCGCAGGCGCGGGCGCAGGACCGGCCGCGGCGGGCGATGCCTTTGCCGCCGCGGGATCACTCTTCTGGTAATGCGTATAGAAAAGTTCGATTTCACCAAAAACGTTGGTGGGATGCGGTCCCGGATGCGGGGCACTGGAAGCCACCTTGATGTCGATCGGTTTGAGCGATTTGTCGGCGAAGAGTTTTTGGAACGCAACATCCTGATCGGCGGTGAGCACATCGCGAATGCGCTGACCCTCAACTTCCAGACCGCGCCGCGCCACGCCCAGCAGCGGCGTCGTCCCGCGGCCTGCCGTATGCTGCGTGAGGCTGCTCAGCATCAGCTCAAAGCGATCGCGTTCACGAACGAGCGTCGTACGCTGAGCGTCGCTTGTGTGGAGCGTATCCTGAACCTTAGGCGCAAGGATGATCGTGCAATAATCGCCGATCGTCAGGTCATTGGAGGAGAGCAGCGGCTTGGATGCGCCGGGAGCGGTCGTTTGAGCCGCCGCGGAAGTCGCCATGGCGAGGGCGAGCAATGAAACGATCTGGCAGCGCATGGGGTTTACTCATAGACAAGAAGCGCGTTCCAGGCGTCGGATAGGGATGTGATGACGAACCTGTTCCGGAAGAACCCCGATTCACTGCGCCATCGGGGCACTTCCGCCGGAAGCGTGATGATGCCGATGGCGGATCACAACACAGGTGAATGGCGGCAGTATAAGGTCCGGTCGCATGGCCTGCCACACAAAAGCGAACGCCGGTCAATCCACCTCACTCGCCGTGCGCGTCGTGCTGATCGCCGACGTGGGCATGTGCGCGATGATCCGGTCCAGCATCAGCCGCGAAAATCCCTCCGGCCCGAACAGCCCCACATCCACCCGGATTTCCGTCATGTGACCCGTGCGCCGCACCAGCGTCACCACGATGTCCTGCTCCCGCATGTCCTGGAAAACGATCTTCTGCTGGTCGGGGTGAATGCTCGTGCGCACGAAATGGAGTTGCAGGTCTTCCCCGGCGGCGCGCGTGGCGGCGATGCTGTCGGCGATCGACACGTTGCCGAAACGCTCCAGCTTCCCGGCGCGAAAGGCCGTCTGAATGGCATCGAATGACGAGCCCACCACGTCTCCCGCGGCGCTGGCGACCTCACAGCCGGGGAGACTGGCGACGGCGACACATGCAAAAGAGCCGAGGAGGGCAACCCCAACAGCGCGAACAACAAGACCCATGAACCATGCTCCTGTGAGATCCAGCGGCCAGCGTCCGGGGCACACGCGCAACCGGCGTTCCTAAAATGACACGCAACCGGCGGCAACGTTGTAGAATAGCCCTGCCGTGCGCGCGAGGAGAACTGCGATGCTAAAAAAATGTCTGGGGACTGTGGCGGTGGTGATGGCGCTGGCGACGCAGCAGGCGCTCGCCGCGGATGCGGATTCGCAGCCCGCCGCGAACGCGCCGATGTCCGTGCGCATGGCCGAGGGACTCGTCGCCCGCTATCCCAGGGGCGCGATGATCGAGCAGAAAAACCCGAAAGATTCGCCCAAATGGTCCTACTCGAATGCGCTGGTGGTCCGCGCGATCGGCGAGGTCGGCCTGCAGAAAAACAAGCCCGCTCTGGTGGACTACGCCCGCGCTTACGCGGATCAGTTCGTTAGGGAGGATGGAACGATTGATCCGAAAAAATATCAGCCTCAGGGCTACCGTCTGGATGACATCGCGCCCGGCGTCCTGCTGCTCATGCTCGCGCAGCAACCCAAATCCGACAAATACCTCAAGGCCGCCGGCGAGCTCGCACGCCAATTCGACAACCAGCCCCGCAATCCTGATGGCGGCTTCTGGCACAAGAAAATCTACCCCCACCAGATGTGGGCCGATGGCATTTACATGGGCTGCCCGTTCCTTTCCGAATACGCGTATCTTTCCAACCAGCCCAAATACTGGGATGAGGCCGCCAAGCAGATTCTGCTCTTCGCCGGCCACGCTATGGACGAGAAGACCGGCCTCGTCTGGCACGCGTATGACGATTCCAAAACGCAGAAGTGGGCGGACAAAACCACCGGCCTCTCACCGAATTTCTGGGGCCGCGCCGACGGCTGGTATGCCATGGCCCTCGTGGATGTGCTCGACTACCTGCCCGCCAGCCACCCGCAGCGCGGCGCGATCGTGAAAGTGCTCCAGGAACTCGCCTCAGGCATCGAAAAAGTCCAGGATCCGGCCACCGGCACCTGGTGGCAGGTGCTCGACAAGCCCACCGCCGAGGGCAATTACCACGAAGCCTCCGCAAGCTGCATGTTCGTCTACGCCATGGCCAAGGGCGCGCGCCTGGGCTATCTGTCGCCGCACTATGCCGACGTCGCCCGCCGCGGATATGCCGGCATTCTCCAGGAATTCATCCGCAACGATCCCCAGCACCCCGGCGCCCTGATGCTCATCAACACCTGCTCCGTCGCCGGCTTGGGCTCTTCCAGCCCCAATGGCGCCTACCGCGATGGCTCCGTCGCCTACTACGTCAGCGAACCCAAAGCCGTCAATGACTCCAAAGGCCTCGGCTCATTCCTCCTGGCCAGCCTCGAAGAAGAACGCTGAAATAACCGTCCACAAATGCACACAAATCGACACAAATAGCAAAATGTATTCGTGTCCATTCGTGCGCATTTGTGGACGTGTCACGTCGTGGTGGGGGGGGGTAGTGGATGGATTAAACTTCCGTTTCCACGCGGATGTGCGGCAGCGGATAGCCCTTCGTGAATTCCTCGACTTCCGATCGAATCGCCGCCAGCTTGCCTTCGTTGCCCGCCGCGATCACCGCCCGGTCAAACCAGCCAGCGACCTTCTTCATCTCCGGCTCCTTGAGCCCGCGCGTCGTCAGCGCCGGCGTCCCCACGCGGATGCCGCTGGTCTCCATCGCCTTGCGCGTGTCGAACGGAACCATGTTTTTGTTCACGATGATGCCGGCGCTTTGCAGCCACCCTTCCACCTGCGCCCCGGTCAAATTCGCATCTTTCGCCCGCAGGTCGATCAGCATCAGGTGATTGTCCGTCCCGCCTGTCACCAGCCGATACCCCAATCGCACGAATTCCTCCGCCAGCGTCTTGGCGTTCTTGATGATCTGTCCCGAATAGGTCTTGAACTCCGGTTTGAGGCACTCGTTAAATGCCGCCGCCTTCGCCGCGATGATGTGCATCAGCGGCCCGCCCTGCAGCCCCGGAAACACCGCGGAATCAATCTTCTTGGCCCAATCCGCCTTGCACATCGTCATGCCCGCGCGTGGCCCGCGCAGCGTCTTGTGCGTCGTGGTCGTCACAAAATCCGCCACCGGCACCGGCGAGGCGTGATGCCCCGTCGCAATCAGCCCCGCGATGTGCGCAATGTCCGCCATCAGCAGCGCCCCAATTTCATCGGCGATTTCCCGAAAGGCGTTCCAATCCCACGCCCGCGGATACGCGCTCGCCCCCGTGATGATCAGCTTCGGCTTGTGCTCCCGCGCGGCCTTGCGCACCTCCGCCATGTCGATGCGCTCCGTCTCCTTGTTGAGCATGTAGTGCACCGCCTTGAACCACTTCCCCGAAAGATTCACCGACTTGCCGTGCGTCAAATGCCCGCCATGGTCCAGGTGCAGCCCCATGATCGTGTCCCCGGGCGTCAGCGCCGCCAGGAACACCGCCTGATTCGCCTGCGACCCCGAGTGCGGCTGCACGTTCACATGATCGCACTTGAAAAGTTCCTTCGCCCGATCGCGCGCCAGATTCTCCACCACGTCCACATACTGGCAGCCGCCGTAATAACGCTTCCCCGGATATCCCTCCGCATATTTGTTGGTGAGCGGCGTCGCCGCGGCCGCCAGCACCGGCGGCGAGACGTGGTTCTCGCTGGCGATCAGTTCCAACGTCGTTTCCTGCCGCCGGGTTTCATCCTGAATGGCCTGCCAGAGAGCGGGATCAGCTTGCTGAATGGGATTCATCGCGAACCTCGTGAGAGACATCTTGGGGGAAAGAACGATTGTAGCGGAAGAAGGTCCGCCAGGGCCAATCGCCGAACTCTTTCATGAAATCGCGGTTTTCTTGCCGGCAACAGTGGTAAGGGTGCCCGGAAAAGGCGAGGATGCCGGAGTCTGATGCTCCTGGCAGGAGGTTGCGATGGCGATGAATCGGCGAACTTTTCTGGCGACGCTCGGAACCGTCGGCGCGGGCGTCCTTACAACGGGCCGCTTCGCCCGCACCGCCTGGGGCCAAGCGCAAAACACCCCGAAAAAACAAAAGTACGTCCTCGGCGCCGACATCTCCTGGGTCCCCGAAGATGAAGCCGCCGGCGCCCAATACTTCGACCGTGGCACGCGTAAAGACATCTTCGAAATCCTCCCCGCCTATGGCTTCAACTTCATCCGCCTCCGTGTCTTCAACGATCCCAAAGCCCCCGGCGGTTACGCCGCGCGCCAGCCCGAGGCCTTCTGCGATGTCGACCACACCGTCGCCATGGCCAAGCGCGTCAAAAAAGCCGGCATGGGCCTCCTCGTCACCTGCCACCTCGGCGACACCTGGACCAGCCCCGGCAAACAGGCCAAGCCGGCCGCCTGGGCGAATCTCGATTTCGCCGGCCTCGAAAAAGCCGTGAACGCCTACGTCGGCCGCACCGTCAAAGCCCTCGCCGACGCCAACGTCATGCCCGAAATGGTCGGCGTCGGCAACGAAACTTCCGACGGCTGCCTCTTCCCCGATGGCCGCAGCAGCGATGGCGAAAAATTCGCCGCCCTCATCCAGGCCGGCTGCTCCGCCGTGCGCGCCGCCGACAAAAATGTCCAGATCATGCTGCACCACCATCTCGGCCGCAGCAACAACGTCGTCGTGCCCTGGGTCGACAACTTCCTCCAGCACGGCGTCGAGTTCGATATCATCGGCATGAGCTGCTACAACGAGGCCCGCCCCGGCGATTGGAAAACCAACTTCGACGATCTCGCCGTCCGCTATCCCCACCTCACTTTCGCCGCCGCCGAATATTCCTACAAAAAACGCGAGCTTAACGACCTCGTCCACGCCGCCCCGAACAACAAAGGCATCGGCAGCTTCATCTGGGAACCCACCCGCTGGCGCGAAGCCATCTTCGATAAGGATGGCCAAAACGCCGGCGACGACATGAACAACAAACCCCACCTCCCCGCCTCCACCCTCGGCCCCGACGGCAAAATCCTCCCCGCCAGCGCTCCCGAAACCCCCGCCTCACAACCCGCCACGCGCGGCCCGCGCCGCCGCGGCGGAAGATACGACACCAACTCCCACATCCTCCCCTACCCCGAAATGGCCAAAGCCTACGCCTGACCCTCACCCGTCGCCGTGCCCTCGCAGCTCACGCATCGCCGCGCTCACGAAAGTTTGAACGCCCGCTTCAACTCCGCAAGCCGATCCTCCCCCATCACCGCCAGCGGCCCGATCTGCCGCGCGTTGATGATCGCCTCCGCCGTCGATTCCAGCACCTCCAGCCGATCGAACGCATCCAGCACGCTCGTCCCCACCACCAGGCACCCGTTGTTCTCCATCAGCATTGCCGGCTGCCGCATCGAAATCCGCTCCGCCACCGCCCGCCCATCCCCGAATTGCTCCGCATACGGAATCACGCCCACATCCCGCAGAAAAATATACGATTCCGGAATCGTCCGCGCATCCAGCGTCGTCCCCGTCACCGAAAACGCTGTCGCATTCACCGACAGCGCATTGGCGATCGCCTGCACCTCCGGATGCTTTTCATAAATCGCCGCATGCAGCAGCACCGCCCGCGACGGCCTCTTCCCCCCCTCCACCTTGCCCCCGCGCACGAGCGCCAAATCCTCGATCCGCGTCCCCCGCCGATCCACCCCCGTGCATGAAATCAAAAACGTGTCGCTCTCGACGCGCGCCGAAAACGATCCCCCCGTGCTCGTCAGCAAGCGCTGCCGATACCCGCGCCGCATGAAATCCGCCAGTTGCTGCCGCAGCATCTTCTCCCCCGTGCTCGCCGCCGGCGGATCAAACTCCGGCAAAATCCCGCGAGGCTTCTCCGCCAGCGCCAACTGCCCCGCCTCCAGAAACCGCGGCGTCCCCAGCATCCGCGCCTTGATCTCCGTCTTGGCCGCAAACTCCAGCGTCTCAAACCGCTCAAACGCCTCCTGCAGATTCCCCCCGCCCACCACCGCCCCATGATTCTGCAAAATCACACACACCGGCCCGCTCGCAAACGTCTCGGCAATCCGCTCCCCCAGCGCCTCCGACCCCGGCAACTCATATTTCGCAAACCCCATCTTCCCCGCCCCGCACACATGCGCCGCCTGCGGAATCATCGATACGTCCGGCACCCGATCCGTGATCGAAAACGCCACCAGCGCCACCGGATGCGCATGCACGATCGCCCGCAAATCCGCCCGCGCCCGGTAAATCGCCCGATGAAACGGATACTCCGACGACGGCCGATGCGCCCCCTCCACCGTCCCATCCGCCTTCACACACACAATATCCGCCGCCCGCAACGTCCCCTTATCCACGCGCGCCGGCGTGATCCACACATCCCCATTCTCATCCCGCACCGAAATATTCCCCCCCGACGTCGTCGTCATCCTGTACGCATAAATCCGATCCAGCGTCTCCGTAATCTCCACCCGCGGATGAATCAACGAACGGCCCATCATCGCTCCTCCTTCGATCGGAAAGCGTCATCCCGAGTCCCCACCGCACAGGAAGCCACATTCAGGCACCAGCATAAACGACGTGCACTTCTCAATCCCACCACGTCATTCGTGTAAATTCGTGTGCATTCGTGGACAATTCCCGTCGTCGTCTTTCGTGTTGTTCGCGTCTTTCGTGGCCATTTACGTCATCACCCCCGCTTCGAAAGCACCGCCTTTTCATACCCCCGCACCTCCTCCAGCCACGCCGCTCCCACCGGCGCCCCCATCTTCTCGCAGTAATGATCCCACACCAGCCCCACCGGCAGCGTCTTGTACTCCTCCTGCAGCGCCAGCCGCGCCGTGTAATCCCCCGCCTCCTCCACCTCGCGCAGCTTCGCCGTCGGCTCCAGCAGCGCAATCAGCAGCGCCTTGAGCATCGACCGCGTCCCGATCGTCCACGCCGCTATCCGATTGATCGACGCATCGAAGAAATCCAGCCCGATGTGCACGCGCTTCGTAAACCCATTCACCACGATCTCGCGCGCAATGTTCCGCAGATCGTCATCCAGCACCACCACGTGATCCGAATCCCACCGCACCCCGCGCGACACGTGCAGCAGAATCTCCGGCAAATGCACCAGCACCGACGAAATCTTGTCCGTGATCGTCTCCGTCGGATGATAATGCCCCGCATCCAGGCACAAGAGTTTGTTATGTTTCAGCGCATAGCCCAGATAAAACTCATGCGACCCCGCCGTGTAACTTTCAAACCCGATCCCAAATAACTTCCCCTCCACCGCATCCAGATTGAGTTTCGGATCGATGCCCTCCGCAAACAATTCGTTCAGCGACTTCTCCAGCCGCAGCCGCGGCGACAACCGATCCACCGGCGTGTCTTTGTACCCATCCGGTATCCACACATTCGTCACGCACGCCGACCCCAGCGCCTTGCCAAACGCCTCCCCAATCCGCCGGCACGCCTGCCCATGCCGCACCCAGAACTTCCGCACCCCCTCATCGCGTGATGTCAGCGTGAAACCGTCTGCCGCCAGCGGATGCGAAAAATAAGACGGATTGAAATCCATCCCGATCTTCTTGCTCTTCGCCCAATCGATCCACCGCGAAAAATGCTCCGGCGCGAGGGCATCTCGCTCGACCTTTTTCCCGCCCGGCTCCGCATAAATCGCATGCAGATTCAACCGATGCGTCCCGGGAATCAGCGACATAGCCTTGTCCAGATCCGCCCGCAACTCATCCGCGTTCCGCGCCTTGCCTGGATAATTCCCCGTCGCCGCCAGGCCCCCGCCCAGTGCCCCGGTATTCTCAAACCCACCCACATCGTCCCCCTGCCAGCAATGCAGCGAAATCGGAATCTGCGCCAGCGCCTCCATCGCCTTGTCCGTATCCACACCCACCCGGCCAAACGCTTCCTTCGCATGCTGATAAGGCGCCGACATCGTCCTCACTCCTGTTCTTCAAAAGACAAAAACGCCACCCTCGCCCGCGCCCGCCATAATCCGCCCGCGCCCCCCATTAGGCAAGCACCCAACGCGCTCACCACAAAGCCACAAGCCGGCCGCCCCGCCAAATCGCCTTCCGTGCTTTTTCGTATGACTATCTCGAACTTCTTCCTTTGCCGACAAGATCTCCCGCCCCAATCCAATCATCGTCGTCCATCCGCGTCCATCGGCGGCCCTTCCAATCGCACCAAGTCCATTCGTGTAAATTCGTGTGCATTCGTGGACAATTCCCGTCATCGTCTTTCGTGTCCTTCGTGCCTTTCGTGGCCATTTACGTCGTCGGTGGGGGGGGAACCGTCGTCGTCCCTCCGTTCCTTCCGTGTGCTCCCTGGTTAATTTTTGGTTGCGACCCCGCCGCGCCATGGCTTTCGTGGCCAATTTACGCCCCGTCCGTTCCCGGAACACAAAAATCCTTCGCCGCCTGTTGACGCCACGCCAAGGTTTGAATAAAGTAGTGAACTCTGGCCCGCCGATAGTGGTGGGGTCAAACGCTGGAGTGATGCCTGTTGTCCAAAGTTTTCATGCGAGCGGTTCTCCGCTGATTCCCTCCAGGTAAGCCTCCAGCAGAGGCAGCCGGCAGGGGGCCGGCGAAAAACAGTCCCGCAAAAAAGTTCAGGTTCTTCGCACCCATCGACTGGGCCGCTTTTGATCGTCTGTTTCGGTCTCCTCGTCCCACTCGCTGCGTGCCGCGAACCTGTGCTTTCCGCCGCGAAAACGGCGAAAAAGCCTCGGCCTGCGGAAGGCTCTCTGACAAGTAAAGAGTGCGTGATGTGGTGAACAAGAAGCGGGAGCTTCCGGTTTGCCGGCATTTGGTTTTCTTGAAGGCGGTTCCGCGGGCTGATAAGGCGCGCGGGGCGGTTTTTCCAGGGAGGCGGGATGTCGG
>DASZZD010000047.1:0-8598 GCA_035545015.1 Phycisphaerae bacterium | reverse complement strand
TAACACGTGCTGGGCTATTATCCCGCGCAACCGGCTTCCTGTTTTCTCCCAAAAGGCAAGAGGACCCTCGGGCAGGGAGCGTCTCGCCCTATGGGGGGGGGGGAAAACGCCATCGCCGGCTTTCATCCCCATCTCCTTGTCTCCTTGTCTCCGCGTCCCCCCCCGTTTCACGTTGTCACCTTGCCACCTTGTCACCATGTCACCGTGTCACTCCCCCCCGCGCGCACAACTTGGCACGCCCCGCGCGCATTCCCCGCCAAAAATATCCACCGCAACCCCAACAACCCCAACCCCTTACCCCCATTCCCACCATGTCTGTGTGCGCACAAAATGGGCGCGACTCCCCTCTATAGACAAGAAGGAGCACTGCGCCATGACCACCAACCGAACCGCCCCCAAATCCCAACGGCCAATTACCAATTACCACTTACCAATTACCAGCCCCGCCCTGTGTCAAATCCCCGCAAAAACCCGATACACAAGCACAAAAACCCCACATGTGCAAAAACACAACGGCAAAAACTCAACCTTTTTTGCAAAACCTATGGAAATCACCGAGCAAAACCCCACCTCACCCCCACGAAATCCCCCACTCAGCCCTCAGTCCTCAGCACTCAGCACTCGGCGGCCCAGCACTCAAAACCCCCGCGCCCCTCGCCCCACCCCCCCCAACCCCCCCACCACCACCCCATCGTTCGCCCACACCGGCAGCGCATGCTCCACCCCCGCCCGCAACCCCCACAGCCGCGCCCGCGCCAGCGCCATCTCCACATACTTCCGCGTCCCCATCTGCGACCCATGCGCCTCCATCGCCGCCCGCCACGCCTCCATCACCTCCGCCGCCGACACATCCACCAGCACAGGACCCGCGCCCAACTCCGCATCCGCCGTCACCGCATACCACAGCAACCCCCCGATCGCATGCGCCCCCTGCTCCCGCAAGTCCGCCATCCCCCCAAACCGCGCCAGCCGCGACGCCGTCCGCACCAGCGCACTCAGCGCCGCATGGTCCGGATGCTGGTTCTCCACCCCCGTCGGCCCCATCACAATCCCCGGCCGCTCGCGCCGAATCACCCGCGCCAACGCCACCGCATGCGCCGCCCGCACCTCCAGCCGCCCATCCCCATCCAATTCCACAAACTCCACCGTCGCCCCGAGAATCTTCGCCGCCGCCCGCGCCTCCGCCTCCCGCTGCTCCGCCGTCCCATGCGTCCCCGATTCCCCCCGGCTCGCCACCACCACATGCACCCGCCGCCCCGCCCGCGCCTCCTTATACACAATCCCCCCAGCACCGAATTCCACATCATCCGGATGCGCCCCAAACACCAACAACGGCAAAAGTTGGTCAACCATCCCCCCAGTCTACCGCCCCATTCGAGGTTTTGCGTTTTGCGTTTTGCGTTTTGAGTTTTGCGTTTTGCGTTTACATTCCCCCCATGCTCCCCCCCCGCCCCACCACCACCGAAGACCTCGCCGCCCTCATCGCCCAAGCCGCGCGCGACAACACCCAGGTCCGCATCCAGGGCTCCGCCTCCATGCCCCTCGCCCGCTTCGATCCCTCCCGCCCCATCCGCGACATCTCCACCCTGCGCATGAACAAAATCCTCGACCACGCCATCACCGACATGACCGTCACCGTCCAGGCCGGCATCTCGCTGGAAGCCCTGCAACGCGAACTCGCCTGGCACAACCAATGGCTCCCCGTCGATCCCCCCGCCCTCTGCATCGACGGCCGCTCCCCCATGCGCCGCACCCTCGCCGGCCTCATCGCCACCAACAGCCTCGGCCCGCTGCGCGCCATGGACGCCGGCGCCAACGACTGGCGACGCCTCCTCCTGGGCATGCGCTGGATCAACGCTTCTGGCACCGTTATCAAAGGCGGCGGCCGCACCATGAAAAATGTCGCCGGCTACCACACCCCGCGCCTCATGATCGGCGCCGCCGGCACGCTGGGCGCGATCGCCGAACTCACCCTCCGCACCAGCCCGCGCCCCGAAGACGAATCCGCCGTCACCTTCTTCTGCCCCTCCGTCGCCGCCGCCAACGCCCTTTTCGCCGCCATCCGCCTCGCCCCCGTCACGCCGGCCTACCTGCAACTTTGCCCCCGCCACACCTTCGCCGGCAATCCGCTGCAACTCCCCGCCCCGCCGCGCGATGGCCTCGCCCTCACCGCCGGCTTCCTCGACCGCCCCGCAAGCTGCGCCGCCCAGATCGACGCCATCCGCCAACTCCCCGAAGCCGCCGCCAGCGAATCCATCTCCCACCCCGCCGCCCCCGCCGGCCGCCTGCGCCTCTGGATGACCAGCGAGCCTCCTCCTGTCCCACCGCATCTTCCCTTCCGCGCCCACATGCTGCCGACGCAGGTCTGCGATTTCCTCCAGAAGCTCGACCGCGCGAAAGGAACCTGGCTGATCGCCGAAGCCGCCACCGCCGTCATCCGCGGCCACGCCCCGCTCGCCGACCTCCAGCGCCTCCTCCCTCCCGCCGCCGCCCTGTTGATCCTCGATCCCAACCACCCCACCCCACCGCCCTCCCTCTACGCCCCGATCAAACAAGCCCTCGACCCCGCCACAATCTTCGGAACGTTGTGACGCTAAAGAGGAGCAACCATGCGCCCGCAAGAAATGCAATGTCTCGAAAACGTCCTCAGATACAGTGATATCGCAACAGACAGCCTGTCTCTGATTTCGATCAAATAGGACCACAGAATAAATCCGTAAATCAGCAATTTTTGCTGGTGGAAATGAGGATTTTTGAGTACAATTTTCTTCGTGGATTTCTTTCATTTATCAATGGCATTCTCGGCCGATGCGGTTTGAAGATGGAGGTTTTTATGGATACCTTAAGTGAGTCTCCTGCGCGGTGGATTGAGCGCCGCGATGGTGTTCGCAAGCGTGCAGGCATGTACGTCGGTCGTGTCGATGACATAGGCCTCCACTATCTTGTCGATGAACTCCTTACGAATTCCGTTGATAGTCTGCCGCGCGATCGCGCGGCAGACATCTGGGTCACGATTCATCACGGCCGCGAAGTCACCGTCGCTGACTCCGGCCCCGGTTTTCCTGAGGCCACACGCGTGCTCATGGCGGACCATCTTGGCAGCAGAGTCCAAGGTCCGGATCGGGTCCGCAGCGCACCGCGCGGCATCGGTCTGTTCTGTGTCCATGCGTTGTCTTCCTCTCTTTCGCTGGAAACAGCCTTCGATGGCCAAAGCTACAGCCTCCATTCCAAGGACGGCCTTCTCACGGGACCGATCTTGCCCGGTGGTCCCGCACTCTCCACCGGCACAAGCATCACCTTCACGCCGCACGCGTCCTTCAATGCTTATGCCTTCGAGTTTGATCGCATCATCACCCATTGCCGCCAGCACGCTTTCCTTCATCCGCACGTGCGATTCCTGCTGTTCGACCGACGATCCGGGCGGCGGGTTTCCATCCACTATCCCCAGGGCCTGGCCGCGCTCGTCAGGGATTTGCTGGTTCCCAGCGACCGCGAAGCATCCGTGTTTCACGTGCCCCTAGAACTTCATCGCAGGAGCGAAAGCCTGGCGGAGATTTCGTTGGCCATTGCAACAGCTCCAGACGATTCAAGCACTGGAGTTCGCTCCTTCTGGAACTACACGCCTTCGCCAGAAGGCGGGACACACGTGGAAGCGTTCCATGACGCGCTCCGATTACTCGGGTTGTCCATGCAGAACGTGACTGCCGCACTCCTTGTCGTTTCCTCGCAGGAGCAATGGCGCGGGTGCACGAAAAGTGCGATCGACCTTCCGGCACTCAAACATTCATTGACGAAGCTCTTCGCTGAACATCTGGCGAGGTGGCAAACGTCAATGGCTGATCGGAGGGGCGAAGTTGATAGCTGGGGGAACAGGAGGACGTGTTATTCTGGCGATGCGTCGGCGTTATATCTTTATCGCTAAATTGGTAGGAGCTCGGCATGCGCCGCCATTTTTTCGCCTCGGTTGCAGTACTCCTCATCGCGGCCGCACCCGCTTTCGCTGCTCCGAACGATCCCGTGCGCACCGTCGAAAATGCGCGCACCATCACCGCCAGCAATGGGTTGATTTCCTTCACGATGGATCGGAATACCGGCCGGGTGACGTCGCTCAAGGCGCGGTTGAAGGCGGCGGGGGGAGAGTTTGTGGAGCTTGGCGAGGGCACGGGCAAGACGATTTATATGCATTATGTGGACACGCCCGAGCCGCTGCCTGAGTCGGGGCCGAACAAGACGGTCGAGCATCCGGAGCCGATTCAGAAGAACATGATTCGGCTGGTTTCCTCGACGCCGGAGCAGGCCGACATCATGGCCGGAACGCTGCCCACGGCGAAGGTGCCGTTTGATATCGAATGGCATCTTTTGCTGCGGCGCGGAGAGCCGGGGATTTATACGTATCTGACCTATCGGCATGGCCCGGGGATGGCGGCGGCGAATTTTGTGCAGGGCGGGTTCGTCGTGCGCGGCGTCGCGGGCCCCGCATTTTTCAATAATTATGTAATCGATGACAAACGCACCTCGCCCTATCCCGCTGGCAAAGTTGTCAAAACGGTGCAGGATACCACGTGGCAATACGATGACGGCACGATTCAATCGAAGTACGACTACTGCGTCTATGCGTCTGAAAACAACGTGTACGGGCTGGCGGGAAATCACGGCGTGGGGATGTGGATCATCATCCCCTCGTGGGAATCGAGCAATTCAGGGCCGCTGAAGCAGGAGCTTTCCGCGCACCAGGGTCCGCTTCCGAATGGACCGCAGACGAACATCGTGCAGTGGATTTTCCAGGGCGAGCACTTTGGGGCGCGAGGCATACCCATCAAGGCGGATGAGAAGTGGTCGAAGTTTTACGGGCCGGTGTTTATCTACATCAACCAGGAGCCGACGGTGAAGGCGCTGTGGGCGGATGCAAAAAAGCGCACAGAAGCGGAGATCAAGAAATGGCCGTACGATTTTGTCAAAAACTCCGATTATCCGCTGGTGCGCGGCAAGCTGACGGGGCAGGTGCATCTGACGGACGGCACGTCGGCGAAAGATGCGTGGGTGGTGCTCACGCGGCCCGGCGAAGCGGACTTTGCGCTGGCGTCAAAGGGCTATGAATTCTGGACCAAAGCCGATTCAGAGGGGCGTTTCGAGATCGACAAGATTCGTCCCGGCACCTATCGATTGCACATCTCCGGCGCGGATCAATTCCAGGATTTTCACAAGGACAACGTGGTCATTACCGGCGACAAAACCACGGACCTGGGCACGCTGGAGTGGAAGCCGATCACGCACGGCAAGCGCCTGTGGGAAATCGGCGTTGCCGACCGCAATACGCGCGAGTTCAAGAATGGCGACGATTATCGCCATTACGACAACTTCCTCCGATATATCAAAAACTTTCCCAACGACGTCACCTTCACCATTGGCCAAAGCAGGGAGAATGAGGATTGGAACATGGGCCAATGGATGTGGTACAACAAGCAGCCTTACTGGGCAATCGTGTTTGATTCGTCGATCGAGCAGAAGGGAACCGCGACCCTGACCATCGCCCTTGCCGCCGCCGACGCGCCGCAGCTCGACGTCTCGCTCAACGGCGAGCTTCTCAAGAAGCTGGACGTCAAAAACTCCGGCTCGGCGGTGTATCGCTCCGGCGGCCAGGACTGCTACTGGCAGGTGTTCCCGATCACGTTCGACGCCTCCAAAATTCACGCCGGCCGAAACGAAATTCACCTGGCGCTTCCCGGCGCGTATCCTTACGCCGGCCACGAGAACAAGCGGGCGGTCGACGTGCGGGCGGTGTTCTACGATGCTATCCGCCTGGAAGTCGCCCCGTGACATGTACACCTGTTGGCGCTGCATAAGGTTTCGATGCTGATCGCTTTGCTCTCCGACACCCACGACAACGCCGCCACCACCCGCGCGGCGGTCGACTTGCTGCGCTCGCATCAGCCCGCCCTGTATCTGCACGCAGGCGATCTGGTTTCGCCGGAAATGCTCGATTTCTTCACCGGCCTGAACGCCCCGTTTCATCTGGTGCTGGGCAACAACGAGTACGATCCGGCGACGCTGCACGCGCGGGCGTCGGCATTGGGCATGAACTTTCACCGGCAATTCGCGGATGTGACTTTCGTAGACAAACGTTTCGCACTCCTGCACGGGCACGAACCGTCGCTGCTCCATCGGCTGCTGGCCTCCGGCGATTACGATTACTTGATCCATGGCCACACGCACGTGCGGCGTGATGAGCGCCGCGGCCGCACGCGCATCATCAATCCCGGCGCCCTGCACCGCGCCCGCATCAAATCCGTCGCGCTTCTGGATCCCGAAACCGATGCGCTCACGTTCCTGGATGTGTGATTTCCGCAGCCGCCGCGCACATGCAACGCGGCGCAGGGTCCGCTACAATCCCGCCCATGATGGATCCCGCAGCCTGGCAGGCGTGGTTCGAGGAGCTCTGGGCGCTCCGCGAAGAACGCCTGTATCCGCAGTTTTTCGATCTTCCCCCGACCCGCGCGCAGCCGCTCAATGCCGCCGCGTTCGCGCGCCTCGGCGTGGAGACGCCCGATCCGCGCTTTCTCACGCACCTGGTGCTGGAATTTCCGCCGAGCCCGAACCGGCCGCACACGCTCTATGCCACCTCCGGGATGTCCAATCCGTGGGGCGAAGATCCCGCGACGCTGGACCCGAAGAATTTTTCCGGGCTGGGCTTTGAGTTCACGATGCACGTGCCCCAGCCGGCGACATGGGCGGTCGAGCTGCTGAACTGGCTGATGGCGGTGCAGCTTTTGGTGGCGACGGGGCAGTTGCAGGGGCAGTTGCTGGAGCCGCTGGATTTGATTCCGCTGGGGGGGCCATTGGGATCGCCGCAGAGCGCGATCACGCACGTGCTGGTGGCGCCGCCGCCGTCGCCGGAGGATTCGCCGTGCGGCTATCCGGCGAGATTTGCGCTGCCGTCGGGACAGGTGGATTTGCTGCTGCTGCTGGGGATCACGGCACGCGAAGTGGATTTTCTCAAATCGCAGGGACCCGAACCGCTGCTGGCGTTGCTGCGGCATCGCGATGTTTTTCCGGTGACGGATATTGCGCGCGCGTCATTGGTATAGCGGCGACGGGCTTCAAAAAACCACGGAGCACACGGAGTTCACGGAAGACGACGGGGCGGGCGGTGGTGACCCCTGGAGCGCTCATTTTTCATGCGGGACGGACGCGTTTCGCAGGTCAGGGATGTTCGCCGAACGTGCTTTCGATGTGGCGCACGAGCGTGTCGAATTGTTGCGTCGCCAGTGCGGGTGTTGCGCCTTGCAGCGGGATTTCCCGTTCCAGGGGCACCCAGCTTTTACAGCCGGCGTAGGCGGGCGTGTTTTCCACGTGCGCGGGCCTGGCCAGGCGAAAGGCGCGGACGGCGACGAGGTAGAGCGGCTTTTCGGGGCGATAGGCGAAGCGCATGTCGATGAGCGGCTCGTCCCAGAGGTGCATGTCGCGCAGGGCGTCCATGGCGGCGCGGGAGGGAACTTCGAAAATGCGGGCGGCTTCGCCATAGCCGGTGATTTCCACTTCGGAGGGTTCGGCGGCCATGCGGCGGATTTCGTGGCGTTTGGCGGGCTTCACCATGTCGGGGTTCTGGTGGATGAAGGTGGGATAGAAGAGGAAGCGGGGGTGTTCGAGCTCGAACTGGTTGTCGGATTCCAGGATGCCGCCCTTGCGCAGGAGGAGGATTTGCCGGCCGGCGAGCAGTTCGCGGATGGTGAGGTCCCATTCCTTGAGGGCGATGTGCAGCGTTTCCATGGAGGGTAGTATAGGGCGGCGCGGCGGCGGGGAATGCCTGCGAAAGGAGCCTGCGATGGTGCGTGGCGTGTGCGTGAGTGTTCCGCTTTTTGCGCTGCTCTCGATGGCTGCGGCGGCGCCGACGACGCGGCCGGCGACAGGTCCGGCGAGCGCGCCGGCGATGCAGGCGGCCACGGCGCCGGCGGATTGGCCAACCTGGGTGATCGATCTGCCCGACAAGAAGGTGTCGGTGACGGTGAGTTATCCGCCCGGCTGGAAAAACACGCGCGATGCGGGGGGCAAGCCGCTGTTGACCCCGCCGGGCGCCGAGGCAGCCGTGGACCAGCCGCACTGGACCTTTGATGTGAAGACCGATCCGCAGAAGCGCACGCCGGCGCAGCTTCAGGAGCAGTACGTCAAGGCCCTGGAGGCGACCGGGCGGAAGGTGCTCGCGGCGGGGTCGCTGGACTTGCCCAACGGCCGGAACGCGGCGGCGATCACCAGTTCTCTGGCGGCCAATGGGCAGACGCTCACGGTTCGCAACACGCTGATTCCCCTGGGGGATGGCCGGCTGATCATCACCACGGAATCGGCGGGCGAGGCTTCGTGGAAGGAAGTGGCCGACAAGTTTGCCAAGGTGACGGGCTCGATGCAGGTGACGATTTTGCCCGTGCCATGACGTTTTTCGTGGCGCCCCGAAGCGTGAAGTCGGCACGTGTAGTCAAGAAGTAGGAATGTCACCTTTTTAGCGCAAGTAGAAATGTCACCTTGACAGAGGGCGAAGCAGCGGCCAAGGGAGCTTGCGGCCGGGGGGGGAGGCCGCAAGCTCCCTTGGCCGCGAAAAATTTGCGG
>DASZZD010000046.1:0-21582 GCA_035545015.1 Phycisphaerae bacterium | reverse complement strand
CCCCCACAACCCCTTACCCCAATCTTCGCAAAGCTGTGTGCGCACAAACTGGGCGCGACTCCCCTCTATAGACAAGAAGGAGCACTGCGCCATGACCCAAACCCAAAGAACCTTTCGTGGTCCTTCACCTCTTCGTGACTTCGTGTTTAGGTCGGGGGGCGAGGGTGTGTCGAATTCCCCCAAAACCCTCATACACAAGCACAAAAACCCCACATTTGCAAAAACACAACGGCAAAAACTCAACGTTTTTTGCAAAACACCCCCGATACATCGAAGAAATCACCACATTTCCCCTCTGCCAGCCCTCCCCTCCGCCCAGTCCTCCCCCCTCACCACCCACCGCTCCTTCTCCCACTCCCCCCGACCTTCCGCTACAATGCCCCCCTTCGCCATTCCCCCAACCCGGAGCCCCCTCGTGACCCACCGCTCGCTCACCACCTGCGCCCTCGCGCTCGCTCTCCTGAGCGCCGCCCCCGTCGCCCGCGCACAGCCCCTCGACACCACCCTCGATACCGCCGAACGCTTCCTCGCACGCGCCCTTCAGGAAGCCCAGGACACCGCCATCTCCTCCACCCGCGAAACCGGCCCCGTCCTTGCCGCCCTCCGCACCTCCCACGACCCCGGCCTCGTCCCCATCTTCCAGTCCCTCCGCCAATCCACCATCCCCGAAAACCAGATGTACGGCATGGTCGCCATCGCCACCCTCACCAAAAATCCCGCCGACATCGACATGAAACTCCTCCTCTCCACCAAAGACACCGGCCTCGTCGGCTCCGCCATCGCCACCCTCACCGATACCAGTGTCATCACCAACGACCAGCTCCAGCAGATCGTCACCAGCGCCAACGACCCCGCCCAGAAAGCCATGGCCGCCGGAGAGCTCAATCACCGCGGCGCCCTCAAAGACCGCTCCATCCTCACCACCCTCCTCAACTCCGACAAAGACGTCGTCCGCTACTACGCCGCCCTCTCCATCCTCGAAACCACCTCCATCGCCTCGACCCAACCGGGCGCTGGAGGCGGAGGCGGGGCGGGCGGCGGCGTCAACTCCCAGGAAACCGCCGCCGCACTCGCCGCCCTCAACGACATGTCCCAGTCCCACGACCTCCGCCAGGCCCCCGTCCAGGCCCTCATGATCGTCCGCGCCCAAAAGCAAAACATCACCGCCGCCGGACCCTGGATCGTCTCCATCGCCAGGGACCCCCAGAACGATGAAGGCCTCCGCTACACCGCCCTCACCGCACTGCTCACCCTCAACAACCCCGCCGCCCCCGCCATCCTCACCGACATGATCCAGGCCCAGCACGAAACCATCCAGCAAATCAAGCTCGGACTCATCTCCCTGCAATTCGCCTCACGCCTCTCCCCCGACGCTCTCGCGCCCCTGGTCAACGCCCACAACCCCCTGGCCAAATCCGTCGCCGAACTCGCCCGCCAAGTCGCTGCCAACCCCGCCACCGACATCACCCCAGGTCTCATCAAGCTCCTCAAGGACGGCACCCCCATCATCCTCGATTGGGCCCTCGTCTACTCCGACACCACCGATCCCGACCGCCGCCTCGCCCTCCGCTCCGTCATCATCAACGCCGCCACCATCGTCGATGAAAACCGCGGCGCCGATTACGAACGCGCCGCACTCGCCGCCGAAAAATGCGTCGACGATTCCCCCGCCGGACAACGCCTCGTCGCCTCCCTGCTCGCCTCCGACAACAGGGCCGTCGTCGAAGCCTGTCTCGCCGGCATTTACCGCTCCGACATGAAAAACCAATCCTCCCTCGTCTCCCCGTTCTTCTCCCGCTTCACCACCACCCCCCACCTCGAAACCATCGCCAACTACGCCGCCCTCATCCTCGCCCGCGAAGGACACTCCGAAGCCCTCACCTGGCTGCCCAACATGGTCCTGGGTTCCACGGTCCAGAACCCCGGCTTCCGCGCCCTGGCCGGCTGGTACTACGCCAAGCTCAAGAACAAGACCCCCGAATTCCTTCAGGCCGCCCTGAAGCCCCAGTAACCCCCGGAACGGGGTGGGGGGGGAGGTGGGGGGGACGTTTTCCCTGTCCCCGCCCCCCGCGTCCGGCCGATAAAAACTCAACGGAGAAGGACCATGGCCCGATTGCCCGCGGATGTTCCCATGCTCAAGACCGAATCCCTCCGCCGGCTCCTCGCCGTCGCCGATGTCGCCAAAGACCCCTACGCCGTCGCCGACGTTGCCGCCTCGCTCCTGGCCGCCAACCCCGCCGACCCCGCCGCCGCCGATTACCGCCGCGCCCTCGCCTGCCTGAAACTCCCAACGACCGATCCTCCGGCAGGGGCGGGGGGGGGGGCCAACAGCGGCGCGATCCCCTGGTCCAGCCGGGCCCGCCGCTTCGCCGCCAACCTCCGCGCCCTGGCCACGCGCAACCCCGCCGCCGCCGAACTCGTGAACAATGCCGCCGCCGGCCTCGAATCCTTCCGCCTCCACACCTCCGCCGACGGCAATTACCAGATCGCCGCTCCGGCCTCCGCCGCGACCGCCGCCTGGCTCGGCGGCCTCGCCGACCACAAGGCCGCCACCGCCCTCTGGACTTTCGACAAATCCAAAACCCCCGTCCCCCCTCCGCTCCTCTTCGACGGCCTGGGTTTCGGCTGGCTTTTCCTCCACGTCTTCGCCACCACCACCGACACCTACAACGGCTATTCCCCCGCCCTCTATGTTCTGGAACCCGACCCCCTCGCCTTCGCGATGCTCCTGCACCTCCACGACCTGCAAGCCCACCTCGCCCATCCGCGCACCCGCTGCTTCATCGCCGCGAGTGCCGACGACGTGCTCCGGACCTTCACTGCCGCCCTGCGCGATACGCCTTCATGGGGCCTTCCCGAGCAATCCATTCGCTGCCATTTGCGCGCTCGCGAGCCGCTGCCGTTTGAACCCGTGCTCGAGCAGCTTCGCACGCAGCGCGTGGCCGCGCGCGATAAGGCGGTCGGCGAAATCGCCGCCTGTTACGATGGCAAAACCCTCGCCGACTGGTCCGCAACGTTCGCCTCCAGGCGTCCGCTGCGCATCCTCGCGATCACCTCGCGCTACACCACCGTCCTCAAGCACGCCGTCGCCGAGCTTCAGGCCGCCGCCGCCGATCTCGGCCACACCTGCGCAGTCGCCATCGAGCCGGACGATCAGTCACTCGAACATCCGTTCCTTGAGCGGATCGCCGCGTTCCAGCCCGACCTGCTCGTGCAGATTTCGCGGCTGCGTTACGAAAATCCGCTGCTGCCGAAAAACGTTCCCTTCCTCTGCTGGGACCAGGACAATCTCCCCTGCATGCGCACCGAGGACGCCACGCGCTCGCTGGATGCCCTCACCTTCGTCGCCGGCCACGGGGCGCTTCAGGGCTGGTCGTTTCACAACTGGCCGCGCCGCAATGTGATTTTCTGCCATCCGGCCGCTTCCACGCACCGTTATCCGCGCACGCCCGCTCCCGCCGATCTTCTGGAAAAGCATGCCTGCGATATTACGTTCATCTCCAATGCGTCGGTGAGTCCGGAAGAAATCGCGGCGCAACAAGCCGCTCGCTGGACGACCCCGCCCGCGCTCGCCGGCCTGTTTACCGCCTGTGCCAACGAGATTCTGGCGCAGGGCAGCGCCGGCAAAGCCTGGGAGTACGCCGATCTTCAGGCGCTCCTGACGGCCAGCGCCGCCGCGCGCGGATTGGCAGTGGATGAAAAATCCCTGAACGAACTCGCCCTTTCGTTGGCGCTGATTGCCGACCGCTGCTTCCGCCACGCCGCGCTCCATTGGGCCGCCAACTTCGCCGACGCCCACGGCAAAACGCTGCGTCTCTATGGCAACGGCTGGGACAAGCACCCGCGCTTCGCCAAATACGCCGCCGGACCCGCCGCACAAGGGCCGGAAATCCACGCTATTTACCAGGCCAGCAAAATCAACCTGCAACTGATCGAAGGCGGCTTCCTGCACTCGCGCTCCCTCGACGGTCTGGCGGCCGGAGGATTCTTCCTCACCCGCGCCTCCCCCAACGATTCCCGCGGCGATGAACTCTCCCGCGCCCTGCACGCCCTGGCCAGCCGCGCGCTCGCCCTCGATCTCTCCACCCCGCAAGAGCTGGCCGCGAATCAAGACCCCGCCCTGCGCGCCGCCCATGAAACGCTCGCCGCGCACCTCGCGCACTATCCACAAGACCGCCCGCTGCGCGCCCTGGAGAACTGGGCCGCCCTCCCCCAACCCCCGGTTCTCTTCCCGCAACTCCAGAACATCCGCTTCACCACGGAAGCCGAATTCTCAGCTCTCGCCGCGCGCTACCTGGCCGACGACACCGCCCGCCAACAACTCGCCGCCGACATGCACGCGATCGTCCAGCAACACTTCACCCACACTCACCGCCTGCACCACTTCCTCACCCACATCACCGCCGCTTTAGCCGCAGCCGCCCGCTCAGAAAATCACGAAACGCCGGTCCACAGAATCCCCGCCAGCACCAGGTTGACCACGAACAGCGCGTGAAAGCAGATGTGCAGAAGATTGGCCCGCGGATTGTCCCCCCGCGCCGGCAACACCTGATACGTGCCCGCATACATTTTTCGATACAGCTCCATGGTCTTTTCGTCAGCGCCGCGGAAGTAAGGAACCCACCACGCCGCAATCGCCCCCATCACCGTGAAGGCGCAATAGAACGACCAGTAAATCAGCACGAACAGCGGCTTGGGTTTGTGCCAGTAGCAAAGCGCGAACGCGACCGCAACGCCGCCCAGCGCCGCCGTGATCACCGTCCCCGCCACCATTTTCGGCATCCCCAGAGTCGCCCGCACCTGCCGCCCATGCGTCCATCCAGGGATGTGCAGCCAGTCATGAACCACGTTGACGACACCCTGCACGACGATCAATACCGTGAACAGGCTTTGAATCATGACTTTTTGCCCTTCATGCGCGAGAGTTCCGCAATGGTTTCATCCGCCCATTTGACGAATGCTTCGCCGATCGCCAGGCCGCCGCGAAGCGTAATCAGCGGATAAGGACTGCATGGTTCCCTGGTTTTCCCCGCTTCGACGAGCCAGTGGCGATTCTGATCCATCAGCGACTGCGCGTGATCGCGCTGCTTCTTCAAATGGCCGATCAGGGTTTTGGGATCCGTCTGGTTACCGAAGAAAATTTTGAGCGTGAGTTCATCGCGCTTTGGTCCGGGCTCCGGCGCCTTCTCCAGCCATGCGGCCAGGTGCTTTCGACCCTTCGCGGTGATCGTGTAAGTCACTTTGCGCCGCTCGCCGGTGTGCGCTTCATGCGCTGCGACGAGTCCCTCGGCCGCCATTCGCCGGAGTTCCGGGTAAATCTGGCCATAGCTTTCCGACCAGAAATGCGAAACGATCCCTTCGATCGCCTGCTTGATGTCGTACCCCGACAGTTGCTGGGGGTGCGCCATCCCCAGGATTCCGAGAATGACGTAGGGAGTGCGTGATGTCCGAGCCATATACCTATTAGATATATCTGGAAGAAATATGTCAAGCAAAAAACGGCGATCCGCTCCTGGCGACGTTATGTTCGCCAGAGAGCGGGCCGCCGCACGCCGTTGGAAGGGTGTGTCGTGCCCAGGATTCTCGCGCACTCGTTACAAGTGATGTCCCACCGCAGCCTGCTTGACCGCAGCCAGCGCCGCATCATGTGCTGCCCGCATGTCCAAGGCGAACTGCTTCTGGTCTGTAAGCAAGGTCTTCACATCCGCCTTCCATGTCGCTTCAAAGGCCTTCTTGTCGGCCGCGAGCTGCGCCTTGGCCGCGGTCGGATCGCCCGTTCCCCCCTGTGCCAGCGCCGCATTCAGCGCCGCCTGGTCATCGAGCAGCGGCGCCTGGTCGCGGTTGAGCTGGTTCTCCGCCACCGAGACGTCGTTCATATAGGACTGCTGGTCCGCGGACAGTTTCGTCTGCAGGGCGGCTTTCACCGAAGGATCGGTCGCGCCGTCCACCGCCGCCTGGTCGGCGTTCAGGAGCGTGTTGTACTGGGAATTGACCGCATCGATCGCGGCCTGGTCGGCGGAGATCACGGGCGCGAGCGCCTTGGTGTCGGCATCCAGCTTCGCCTGCGCCGCCGTCACGGCCGGATTCACGCCGCCCTTCATGGCGGCGCGCACGGCTTTTTCATCGGCGACGAGGGTGGCGCGTGCGGTTTTGGAATCGGTCACCAGCCGGGTCAAGTCGGCCTTGATTTTCTGCATGTCCGCCTGGACGACGCTGCCGTTGGCGTGCCGGGCCCCGTGCCCCGAATTGCCGCCGGCCACGCATGCCGATAGAAGCACGCGCGACTCCAAGCCTTCGACCAACGACCCCGCGAAACGCGACGCACACCGCTTCGACCGCATGACCGGCTCCTGTGGTTGTCACAACGCGCCTCGCTTCCACGGTTCACCCTACGATTGGCTATTCCGACACGCCAATTTTCGCCAATTGCCCCCGCGGGGGGGGCATGCACCGCCAGTGTTATTGCGCCCGGTCCCAAAACCCTTCCCATTCCGCGTGCGGCCATGCCATAATGGGTGCATGGGCGAAGCAGTCATTCAGCCTTCCGCTGCCCGAAAAGAAGTTGCTCAAACTCTCCGCCGCGCCGCTGTGGCCTGATGCGGGCCGCTGCGTGGAGGGTACTTTGGCGCCGATCGCTCAGGCAGTTTTTCATTTCATGTTCAGCGAAAGCGGACCATTGATGGCCAAAAAGTCATCGCGGCGACGACCTTCCGACGCACACACACCGCTGGCCGCGCTGCGGAAGTTGATGGCGGATTTCGTGGCGGAGCGTGCCTGGCAGAGGTATCACACGGCGCGTAATCTGGCGGCGTCGGTTTGCATTGAGGCTGCGGAGCTGCTGGAACATTACCAGTGGCTGACGGCGGAGGAAGCGGCGCAGAGAACGCGGCATGATCCGGCGTTTCGCCATGCTGTTGGGGAAGAGCTGGCGGACGTATTTTTGTATTTGCTGTCGCTGGCGAATGTCATGGATCTCGACATCACATCGACGATTCACGCGAAGATGGAGAAGAATCGCCGGAAGTATCCGGCCGGGGCGTATTATGGTCATTACGAGCGGCCGGCGGGCAGCGTCTCCGTGGCGGCGGGAGCGGGAGGTTCCGCGCGCCGGCGGGGCATTCGCCGGGGCTCCAGGAATGGCCATAAGTAATTGCATAGAAGGCATTTATTGTTCTTTCAGGCGGCCGTTTGTGAAATTTTGCACATATCCTCTTGTTTCGGCCGTGGCAACTCGCTAACCTTTCCCATCTCAGGAGCTTGCCATGGCGCAATCCGAGCCGGACCGGTCAGAGGCCTCGGAAGGCCCGGGCACTTCTGAGAGCGCCCCGAAAGAGAAAAAGCCCAGTTGGATCGACAACCTCGCGCAGCGTTCGACGGGTCTGCCCGGCCCAGGCCGCTCTTCCTCGCCTTCTTCCTCGCCGTCGGGCAATGACGAAGTGTCGGTCTGGCAATGGGCGGGTGTCGGGTTGCAATTTGCGGCGTCCGTCGCCATTTTTCTTTTGATCGGTCGTTGGATCGACAACAAATTCGGCTGGAGTTACGCCGCGACGCTGACCTTACTTGCGGTCGCCCTGATCGGCAACTTTTACCTGCTGATCAAACTGGCGACACGGAACAACAAATAGGATCGCCATGACGCCTACCGCCCAGCTCGAGCCCCCAGGTCCGCCGGAGATCCCGCCCGTACGTCCGCGGGGACTTGTGCCGGCAACATCGATTGGTGTGACGAAGCACCTGGCGGCGGCGCGCGCGATGGTGGCGCTGTCGGCGCCCGTAGGCGTGGGCGTGGCGTATGGGGTGGGGTGGCTGGTATTTCATTCGTACAACATTGCGCATGAGCGGGAATTGCTGGCGGCGGCGGTTCTGAGCGGGATTGCGGGGGTGATAGCGGTGCTGCCGATGGTGGCGTTGATGGCGCGCGGCGCGATTGCGCTGGTGCACCTGACGATGATCGCGATGATCGTGCGGATGCTCGTGACGCTGTGCGGGCTGATCCTGCTGTTTGGTCCGGGGTGGAAGCTGGACCATGGCGTTCTGGTGTTGTGCACTGCGGGGTGTTATTTCACGTTGATGATGGCGGAGAGCGCGGCGACGATCTGGGCGTCGCGACATTGAAGAAACGTGACGAGCGGACCGTAAAATGGTCCGGTCGGTATTGACGAAAAGGCCTCCGTCGATTGAGATGATGATCCGCAACTGTCGCCCGATCGGGTCCGGGGAACGCTCCCGGGTCCGCCCCAAAGAATTGTCAAGGAACCGTTTTGCTGGGAAACCATGATGCTCGTTCCGCCGCTTCAGCTTCCCCTGGCCGCCGCGAACATGATGGAGCACGTCCAGGACAAGCGTCTCACGGAGTCGCCGTTATTCCATTTGTGGGGTCATCCGGTGTACTTCACCAGCCACATGGTGATGATGATCATCGCGGGGATCCTGATGCTGCTAATTTTTCCGATGATCGGCGCGCAATCGCGGAAGAATCCGGTGCCGACGGGCATGCGGAATTTTTTCGAAGCGATCATTTCGTACTTGCGCACGGAGGTTTTCGTGCCGGCGCTGGGGGAGAACACGGACCGCTTCGCGCCGTATCTGTGGACGACGTTTTTCTTCATTTTGTTCTGCAATCTGCTGGGGCTGGTGCCGCTGCATGAGGTGATCCTGCTGATCAACGCGAAATCCGGGGCGCACATACCGGAGATCGGGGGCACGGCGACGGGGAACATCGCGGTGACGGGGTCGCTTGCGGTGGTGGCGTTCATCACGTTTCACGTATCGGGCCTGATTCAGGCGGTTCGAATGGAAATGGATCCGAGTCTTGCCCCGCATCACACGGGGCCGGACCACGTGCCCTTCCACGGCCATGGCGGAAGCTTCGGCGCGGAAGGGCAGGAAAATGCGGATGTGAAGATCGATCATCATGTAGGGGACGGGCACAATCACGCGCATGGCGTGCACTATGCGCACGGGCCCAAGGCGGTGACGCAGGGCAAGCCGTTTCCGGCGGCGGTGGTGATGGGAGTGCTGCACTACATCAAGAATTTCGTGCCGCGGGTACCGATCTGGCTATGGCCGGCGATGTTCGTTCTGGAGTGCATAGGCGCGCTGGTGAAGCCATTCTCGCTGTGCATGCGTCTGTTCGCGAACATGATCGCGGGGCACCTGGTGCTGGCGTCGTTTTTGACGCTGATATTTCTGGCGACGTCATACCTGGCGCGGGGGAGCCTGAGCGTGCCGGTGATCATTGTGTGCGCGGTATTCAGTTGCCTGGAGGTCTTCGTGGCGTTCCTGCAGGCGTACATTTTTACGTTTTTGACGGCATTATTCATTGCATCGGCGGTAGCGCCGGAGCATTGAAGGACGGATCAGGAAGCGGAACGGCGCCCTTGGCCCCATGACCCCGCTTCCCCTTATTGGGCCGGTCACCGACACCTAAGCCCCTCGCGAAAGTCGGGAAGATATCGGCGTCGTCGAGATTATGCGGCGGCGTCACGTGTGCCCTTCGGGGCAAGGAGCAGTGCATGTCTCTTCTTTCCATCGTGGCGGCGACCAGCCCCGACCAGATGCTGGGCGTCGGGGTGGGTATGGCGGGCGCTCTGATCGGCGGCGGCATCGGCGTCGGCGGCGCGGGCCGGGGCATCGGGAACATCGGGGGCTCGGCGTGCGAAGCGATCGCGCGGCAGCCGGAAGCCGGGGGCCGCATCTTCACGAACATGATTGTGTCGGCGGCGTTGATCGAAGGCTTCACCTTCTTCCTGCTGGCGATCTCGTTCCTTGTGTGGAACAAGCTGCCCGTCTGAACGTGGCGAGGGATGGGGGCGCATCGAGCGTCCCCATCCTCCTTCGATTCCCTAACCCCGGTGGTTGCTCATGCGGATGAATCTGCCCCGTTATGTGTTGGGCCTGGTGGCGGCGGTTGTGCTGGTGGTGGTCGCTGCCGGATCGGCGCCGGTGCGCGCTGCGGCGACGACGCCGGCGTATGAACAGCACACGGACCAGGCGGCGGTCAATGCGTTTCGCGAGACCGGCGTCGCGGGCGCTCCGAACACGGAGGAGCCGCAGGGGGGCCTTTTGGATCCGGATCTGGGCACGGCGTTGTTCACGGTGGTGGTATTCATCGTGCTGTTGATCATTCTGGGCGCGACGGCGTGGAAGCCCATTCTTGCGGGGCTGAAGGACCGGGAGAAAGCGATCCGGGATTCGATCGAAGCGGCGAAGCGTGCGAGGGAAGACGCGGAGCGTTCGGGGCGGGAGCTGGAGGCGAAGATGGCGGACGTGCAGCGTGAGGCGTCGCAGGCGTTGGCGCAGGCGAAGTCGGACGCGGTGAAGCTTGCGGACACGATCCGCGCCCAGGCGGAAGCGGAATCGGCGGCGTTGAAGGACCGGACGCTGCGCGAGATCGACGCGGCCAAGCAGCAGGCCCTGACGGAGATCAACACGCATGCCGCGGATCTGGGCACGGCGGTCGCGCGGAAGATTCTGCAGCGGGACGTGACGGTGAACGACCAGCAGCGTCTCGTCGACGAGTCGCTCGCGGAACTGGCCAAGAAGAACTGACGAAAGGAGTTAATTGGTAAATAGTAAATGGTAAATGGTAACTGGCTGTCGCCTCTGGGAGGCGGCCTTCGGTTACCGGTTACCAGGCACCACTTGCCAATGACTTGTCCGCCCCATGCCTGACAACGATTTCCAGGTCGAAGCCATCGGCGAAGTATATGCCCAGGCCCTCATCAACGAGGCGCAGAAGCAGGGCAATCTTGACGCCGTGACGGAGGATGTCCGCGGCATCGCGGAGCTGCTTCGCACCAATCCCAGCTTCAAATCCTTCATCGAAGCGTTGACGATCGGCGAAGAGGAACGTCTGCGGTCGCTGAGCAAAATCTTCGAGGGCCGGGTGGAGGAACTGACGTTGCAGGTGCTGCTGAGCATGTCGCGGCGCGACCGCCTGATGTTTCTGGAGGGCTTCGTGATGGCGTATGAGGACATTCTGCGGAAGATGTCAGGGCATGTGGACGTGGAGCTGACGTCGGCGCTGGAGCTTCCGGCGGAGGCGCTGGAGCGTGTTCGGGAAGCGGTTGGGCGCAGCCTGGGCGGCAAATCGCCGGACCTGAAACTCAGAACGGATTCCGCGCTGATCGGGGGGATGATGCTTCGCATCGGCGACACGCTGATTGACGCGTCGGTGGCGACGCAGCTCGAGAAAATCCAGGAGCAGCTCAAGCGCAAAGGCGTAGGGCGGCTGCAGAGCGGCGCCGCCGCGCTGGTGACGTGAGGGGCATGCATTCACGCGGCGAGGACTTGACGAGGTAAGGACTTAACGGAAACGGCTTCCGGGGCAAACGAGGAAACGATGAAATTCAAAATCGACGAAATCACCTCCGTGATCCAGCAGGAAATTTCGCAGTACCAGAACCAGCTCGATGTCACGCAGGTCGGCAAGGTGATCGAGGTGGGCGACGGCATCGCGCGCATTTATGGGCTTCGGGGCGCGATGGCGGGCGAAATGCTGGAGTTTCCGAACGGCGTGTTCGGGCAGGTGTTCAACCTGGAAGAGGAAACGGTCGGCGCCGTGGTCCTGGGCGACTACAAGAAGATCAAGGAAGGGGACACGGTTCGCACCACCGGGGAGCTGCTGTCGGTGCCGGTGGGGGAATCGCTGCTGGGTCGCGTGGTGAATCCGCTCGGCCAGCCCATTGACGGCGGTCCGGCGATCAACACGTCCGAAAGGCGCAAGGTGGACATCATCGCTCCGGGCATCGCGGACCGGCAGCCGGTGAAGCAGCCGCTGCAGACCGGGATCAAGGCGATCGACGCCATGATTCCGATCGGCCGGGGGCAGCGCGAGCTGATCATCGGGGACCGCAAGACGGGCAAGACCGCGATTGCGATCGACACGATCATCAACCAGAAGAAATTCTGGGGGACCAAGGATGCGGTGGTGTGCATTTACGTGGCCGTGGGCACGAAGGAGTCGACGGTCGCGGGTGTTGTGGATGCGTTGCGTCGTCACGGGGCGATGGATTACACGATCGTGGTCACCGCCGGCGCTTCGGATCCGGCGCCGCTGCAGTACATCGCGCCGTACGCGGGCTGCGCGATGGGCGAATACTTCATGTGGAAGGGGCAGCACGTTTTGTGCGTGTATGACGATCTTTCCAAGCAGGCGCAGGCGTATCGGCAGTTGTCGCTGCTGCTGCGACGTCCGCCCGGGCGCGAGGCGTATCCCGGGGACGTGTTTTATCTGCACAGCCGGCTGCTGGAACGGGCCTGCAAACTTTCGGATGAGAACGGCGCCGGGTCGCTGACGGCTTTGCCGGTGATCGAGACGCAGGAGGGCGAAGTATCGGCTTATATTCCGACGAACGTGATATCGATCACGGACGGCCAGATTTATCTGGAGCCGGACCTTTTCGCCGCGGGCATGCGTCCGGCCATCAACGTGGGCATATCGGTGTCGCGTGTAGGCGGTTCGGCGCAGATCAAGGCGATGAAAACTAAAAAGGTCGCGGCGTCGCTGCGTCTCGACCTTGCGGCTTATCGCGAACTGGAAGCGTTCGCCCAGCTTGGCACGGAACTGGAACCGGCGACGCAGCGACAGCTTGATCGCGGGGCGCGCATGGTCGAGCTGCTCAAGCAGCCGCAATATCAGCCGATGGATGTCGTGGATCAGGTGATGGTGATCTACGCCGGCGCGCAAGGGTATCTGGATGCGATTCCGCGCGATGCGGTGCTGGCGTGGGAGAAGGAATTCCTGGAATACGCGCACAACACGGCGTCGGACCTGGTGAAGGAGCTGGCGGCCAAGAAGGACCTCACGCCCGAGATCGAAGCGAAACTTGTCGAGGTGATCAAGAAATTCAACACGGTCACCCAGGTCGGCAAAAAGGCCGCAACGCAGTACAACGTTGCCAAGGACGAAGACAAGGCCTTGCGCGAGCACGCCCAGGCCGCCAAACAACCGGCGGCGCACTGACCCCCAACGGAGCATCATCGTAATCCCGAGTACCCGTTACGAATTACCGATTACTAACGAGCGCCCATGGCAAAAGCCCGCGTCATCATCAAGCGCCGCAAGGCCGTGCGAAACATCAAGAAGATCACGAAAGTGATGCAGATGATCGCGACCTCGCGTTATCAGAAGGCGTACAAGCGCGCTACCGGCACGAAACCGTACGTTAAGAAGATCGGCGAGCTGGTCGCATCGGCGGTGCAGGCCCTGCGCGCTTCGGGCAAGGATGTCGATCATCCGCTGCTGAAGGAACCCGGCAAGGGGCCGGGCGGCGGCGGCGGGGGCAAGAAGACCGCGGTGCTGGCGATCAGCTCGAACCGAGGTCTGGCGGGCGGATACAACGGCAACGTTCTGCGGTTGGCGAACCAGACGCTTAAAGAGCTCGAAGCGGCGGGCGACTCTCCCGTGCTTTTCGTTTCGGGAAAAAAGGGGATCGCGTACTTCAAGTTTCTCCGGCGCAGCATCGCGGAATCGTTCACCGCGCTGGGCGACAACCCGATTTTCACCGAAATTGAAAAGCTGGCCGAGCAGTTCATGGCGGGCTATCAGGAAGGGCGTTTCAGCGGGTTGAAGATCGTGTACATGCGGTTCATCAGCGCGGGCCAGCAGAAGCCCGCGGTGATGGATGTGCTGCCGCTGACCAACCTGGCGACGGAAGGCGCCGGGGCGCAAGGGGGGGAGGCGGCGCCGGTGCTCTATGAATTTCTGCCGAGCGCCGAGGGCATCCTTAACGAGCTGATTCCGGTGGTGGTGAAAATATCCATTTTTCAGGCATTCATCGAAGCGGCGGTGTCCGAGCAGATCGCCCGCATGGTCGCCATGAAGGCGGCCACCGACAATGCGGAGAAGATGGGCAAAAAGCTGACGCAGGACTACAACCGGGCCCGGCAGAGTCAGATCACCAGCGAACTTTCGGAACTGATGGGCGGGGTGGAAGCCCTCAAATAAACAACCAGCAGTCAGTCTTGACCAATTCCCAGTCATGATCCCGCGGAGTGAATATACAATGGCAACCACCGGCACGATCTCGCAAGTCATCGGCTCGACGTTCGACGCTGAATTCCCGGAAGACCGGCTCCCCGCCATCTACAATGCCATCACGATCAACGCCGAATCCCGCGGCATCGCGGTGAACCTGACCGGCGAAGTGCAGCAGCACCTCGGGGGCGGGCGCGTGCGCGCCATCGCCCTGGGGACGACGGATGGCCTGGCGCGCGGCATGACCGTGACGGACACCGGGGCTCCGGTGTCGGTGCCCGTGGGCGTGGAGACGCTGGGCCGCGTGTTCAACATGCTGGGGCAGCCCATCGACAAAAAAGGCCCCGTGCATGCCAAGGCCACGCGCTCGATCCACCAGCCGCCGCCCGAATTCAAGAATCTCGAGCCCAAGACCAAGATTTTTGAGACGGGCATCAAGGTGATCGATTTGCTCGCGCCCTACGTCCGCGGCGGCAAGACGGGCCTCTTCGGCGGGGCGGGCGTCGGCAAGACCGTCATCATTCAGGAACTCATCGCGCGTCTCGCACGCTTTCACAGCGGTTACTCGTGCTTCGCGGGCGTCGGCGAACGCACCCGCGAAGGAAACGACCTTTGGCTGGAAATGCAGGAAGCCAAGATCGGCGACACGGGCAAGCACGTCATCGACCAGACCGTGATGGTGTTCGGCCAGATGAACGAACCGCCGGGATCGCGTCTGCGCGTCGCCCTGACCGCGCTGACGATGGCGGAATACTTCCGCGACCAGACCGGCGCGGACGTGCTGTTGTTCGTGGACAACGTTTTTCGCTTCACGCAGGCGGGTTCCGAAGTCTCCGCGCTTCTGGGCCGCATGCCATCCGCCGTCGGTTATCAGCCGACGCTGGGCACTGAGATGGGTGAGCTTCAGGAGCGGATCACCTCGACGACCAAGGGCGCCGTCACGTCGATCCAGGCCATCTACGTTCCGGCGGACGACCTTACCGATCCCGCGCCGGCGACTGCGTTCACGCACCTGGACGCGTTCACGTCGCTGTCGCGTTCCATCGCGGAGAAGGGGATTTACCCGGCCGTGGATCCGCTGGAATCGAACTCCCGCATCATGGATCCCAACTACATCGGGGCCGAGCATTACGAGGTCGCCCAGAAGGTGAAGCGCACCTTGCAGCGTTACAAGGACCTGCAGGACATCATCGCGATTCTTGGCGTCGACGAACTGTCCGAAGAGGACAAGCTGACGGTGGCCCGGGCTCGGAAGCTCGAACGCTTTTTCTCGCAGCCCTTTTATGTGGCGGAAGTGTTTACGGGTCTCGCGGGGTCGAACGTGAAGCTGGCGGACACGATCCGTTCCTGCCGGGAGATTGCGGAAGGCAAATGGGACCACCTGCCGGAAGGCGCCTTCATGTACGTCGGCACGGTGGAAGAGGCTGCCGAAAAGCACGAGAAATCCAAGAAGTAAACGGCACAGGCGTCTTGCCGATGTTCGTCCAGCCGAAGGCGTCGATCTCGAAAAGGATCGGCGCTTTTTCATTTTTGCCACGAAGGAGGGGCGGCCATGCGATGGCCGAGGATCGTCGCTCCATCCTGGGCCGGACTGGGTGGAGTCGTTGGGGTTTTGCGTTTTCGGCGCTGCCACTTATCCTTCACCCATTCTCCCCTATCCTCGGGAGCCACCCATGCCGCTCCGCTGTCCCGCTTGCCGCACCGCCACATTCGAGCCCACACACATTCCCGACGGGCCGGACGCGGACGTGTGCACGACGTGCCACGGACTGTGGATCACGCTGAACCGCTACTTTGCATTCCTGGCGAACATTCCGGCGTCGCTGGAGCACGCTCCGGGCCCGGCCACTCCGCAAGCCGGGCCTGATTCCACGCAGCTTAAACTTTGCCCCGCATGCTCCAAATTCATGCGTTACTATCCCGTCGGGCACGGCCTTGATTTCGGCATCGATCGCTGCGGCGCCTGCGGCGGTTTTTTCCTCAACAATCACGAGTGGGACGCTCTCGCCGCGGGCAACCTCCACACGAAGCTGCACTTCATCCCGTCCGACGCCTGGCAGGCGGACGTGGCGCGCCACCATCGGACCGCGCAGCACGAGACGGCGCTCACCCGCCGCCTGGGCGCCGCCGACGCCGCGGAACTGCACCGCATCACCGCCTGGATCGCGGGCCATCCCCAAAAGGATCTGCTCCTGGCGCATCTCCGGGAGCACCTTCACCTGTCATCGGAGTAAAGCGGTTGGTTTCGGGGCGGTGGGAAATTCGCGGGGAAATCCCGGAGAAATCCCGTGGATGGTGGGGCGTTCGCGTCCTCTGCGCAGCACGCTACAATACATGTCTTGCGTTTTTTTGATCCGCGCACAGGACCGTCATGAGCACTTCTGAAAATCCCCAGTTCAAAGACCGCGTGGCCCGCTTGCAGAAATGGAAGGCGGCGGGGGTGGATCCGTACGGCCAGCGGACCGATGGCCTGATGGCGATCGCGGAAGCGCGCGGGCTTCACAAAGGTGTGGACATCACGCCGCACGACGGGGAAGCGCCGGCCAAAGTCGCCGGGCGCATCGTTCTTTTCCGGGACATCGGCAAACTCATTTTTTTGACGATCCAGGACTGGACCGGCCGGATTCAGGTTGGTCTGGCCAAGCAGGGGATCGCGAATCCCGACGCCCGCTGGCCGCAGGCGAAGCTGCTCGAGCTGGGGGATATCGCGGCATTTTCCGGCAAGGTGGGCCACACCAAAACGGGGGAAATCACCCTATGGGCGAATGATTTCTCGCTGCTCACGAAAGCCCTGCTTCCGCCGCCGGACAAATTCCACGGGTTGGCGGATACCGAGCTGCGTTATCGCCAGCGGTACGTGGATCTGCTGGCGAATCCGGACTCGCTGGACACGTTTCTCTTCCGTTCGCAGATTGTCGACACCGTGCGAAGCTTTCTTAAAGAGCGGAGCTACGTGGAAGTCGAGACGCCATTGATGCAGGCCATTGCGGGGGGCGCGGCGGCGCGCCCTTTCGTTACGCACCACAATGCTCTGGACATCGATCTTTTCCTTCGCATTTCCCCGGAGCTTTACCTCAAGCGCCTCCTCGTGGGCGGCATGGAACGCGTCTTCGACATCAACCGCAATTTCCGCAATGAAGGCATCGACACCACGCACAATCCTGAATTCACCATGCTGGAGTGCTATCAGGCCTACTCAGACCTGGGGGGCATGATGGAGTTGACGGAATCGCTGATCGTGGGGATCGTGAAGCAGCGGCGGGCGTTTCTGGCCAGCAACGGCAGTTCGCCGGACGATGGCGGTTTTTGCCTTCCGTTTGGGGATCGCGTGATCGATTACAAGCCTCCATTCGCGCGCGCCGCCTATGCCGAGCTGTTCCGCCAGCATGCCGGCGTGGAGATGTTCGATGTCGATGCGGTTCGGGGCCTGGCCGGCGAACGGGGCGTTGCGGATGTGCAGCAGAAGGACCACGATGTCATCGTGGGGGAGCTGTTCGAGCAGCTCGTCGAGCCGGCCCTTGCCGGCTTGAACCATCCGGTGTTCGTTTACGATTATCCGGCCGCCCTGTGCCCTTTGACGAAGCGCAAGAGCGGTGATCCGCGGCTGGCGGAACGCTTTGAGCTGTACATCGTGGGCATTGAACTGGCCAACGCTTACAGCGAACTCAACGACCCCGCGATTCAGGAGGCCACCTTTTCCAAGCAGCTCGAAGGCCAGAAGGAAGAAGATTCCATGGCCAAAATGGACCATGACTTCATCAACGCCCTTCGCTATGGGATGCCCCCGGCGGGGGGGTTGGGCATCGGGATCGACCGGCTGGTGATGCTGATGACCAACAAGCAGTCGATCCGCGATGTGGTGCTGTTCCCGCTGCTGAAGCCCACGCAGGAGACGCTTGCGGATGTGGAAGAGGAGCGGATGGAGCGTGACGCGAGGCACATAGAGCGCGACATTGCCAAGGCGCATGCGCTCAACAAGATCCCGGTGATCTTCGTGCAGATGCCTGACGGTTCCCTGCGTGCCGTCGATCTCTGACGCCGTGAGTTTTTGCTGATGGTTGATTCCTGATTCTCATTCCGGATCCTGCCGCCCCTGCATGTACAAGCTATTTCTCACCTTCCGTTTTCTGACCCGCAAAAAGATCGTGATTTTTCCGATCCTGGTGGTGTGGCTGTGCCTGATGATGATGATCATCGTCACGTCCATCATGGGCGGCTTTGTCACCCGGGTGCGCGATGCCAACCGGGACCTCTTCGGGGACATCGTCATCTCGAACGACGCCGGTTCGGGATGGCCGTACTACGACGAACTTCAGGGCGCCCTCAAGCAGAAGTTTTCCGCGCAGATCGCCGCCACCACGCCGGTCGTTCACGGCTATGGCCTGTTGAACCTTCCGGACTTCAACCAGACGTTTCCGGCACAGATTGTGGGGATCGATCCCAAGGGCCGCTCCGCGGTGTCGCGCTTCCGGGAATCCCTTTTTCACCAGTACATCTCGCCCGAGAACACGATCGCGGACCTTACCCCGGCGCTTCCCAACAACGGGGAGGAGCTCGCGAAATACGCGGAGGCACGCAGCAAAGCAGCCGACCAGGCGGCAAACGAGGCGTATCGCAATTACACGAAAGTGGCTCCGGACCTGAATCTCGACGCCGCGCCTGTTGAGCATCCCGTCCCGAATCTCTGGTGGCTGCTGGGGGCGCCTGTGCTGGCGCTGCTGATTTTTCTTCGCCTGCGCCGCCGAGGCCAACGCCCGCGCACGATTTTCGATTGGTTCTCCGCGGTGGCGATTTTCTTTATTGTGGGGGGGATCCTTGCCCTGGGTTTTTTCTGGCCGGTGATATTTCCGCGCAATTTCGAACTTGTGGAAGATGCCCTGGAGCGCGCCACGGAAAGCGCGAATCGGGCACGGATCACGTGGCAAATGGCGGCGCAGCTTCCACAGCAGCAACGCTTCACATCGGCCGCGGAGCTGGCGGCCATCCTGGTTCCCAAGACGCCTTCGTTCGCCGTTCCGCGCTATGCGATTCCCGCGGGGGTCGATCCCGAGGATGCGCCCGACGGCTGCATCGTGGGCATCCAGTTTCCGTTGTTCTCGCGGGACAAGCGCGGCCATTTCGATCGCTCGCTCGACACCGGCGACCTCCGCGCGCTGCTCACTGTCGTGCCCATTACTCCGGCCGGCTCGCTCGCCTCCGGCGTACATCCCAGCGAGGGCCGCTTCATCATCGTCGACGACTCGTACACCGGCGTCTTCGACGTGGATTCCACCTACGTCTACGCGCCGTTTGAAAAAGTGCAGTACATGGCCGGCATGCGCACGGATAAACCCAAAAACGATCCCGAGTGGTTTCCCCCGCGCTGCAACGAAGTGCTCATCAAGCTCAAGCCCGGCACCTCCTCCAGCGACACCAAATTCCTCCGCGCCGAGATGAATGAGTTTCTCCAGACCTTCATCGCGCAGCACCCCGACATGGCCCGGCCCGGCATCGGATTGCGGGCTCAGACGTGGGATGAAAAACAGGCCCGTTACATCGGGGCGGTGCAGAACGAGAAAAACATGATCACCGCGATCCTGGGCCTCATGTCGTTGATCGTGCTGGTTGTGGTATTCCTCATCTTCTACATGATCGTTCGGGACAAAACGCGTGACATCGGCATCATCAAGGCCGTCGGAGGTTCCGAGGCGGGTGTTGCCGGCATCTTTCTCACGTACGGTCTGTGCATCGGGTTGGTTGGCGGCGTCCTGGGGGTGATCTGCGGAGTTCTTTTCGTCACGCACACCAACCAGATTCACGAATGGATTTATCAGATGACGGGCCACATGATCTGGGACCGTTCCGTCTACCTCTTCGATCGCATCCCCGATGAATACAACCCCATCGAAGTCCTCGTCTATTTCCTGCTCTCGCTCGCCGCGGGCGTCTTGGGAGCCCTGATCCCCGCGCTGGTGGCCGCCGCCGAAGATCCCGTCAAGGCGGTGCGGTATGAGTGACCTCATGCGGCTGGAGAACATTTACAAAGCGTACTGGATGGGCCCGGACCGCGTGTCAGTTTTGCGGGGCATTGATCTGTCGATTCGTGAAGGCGAGTTTGTGGCGATCATGGGCGCCTCGGGCTCCGGCAAATCCACGCTGCTGCACATCGCCGGCGCTCTCGATGTCCCCGACGAAGGGCCCGTCGATTCCTCCGGAAAAGTGGTCGCCGCTTCGCCCGCCCCGGAGGTTTTTTTCCGGGGTCGGCCCCTGTCAAGCGTCGGCACCTGGGGCCGCGACGAGCTGCGCACCCACGATTTCGGCTTCGTGTTCCAGTTCTACCACCTGCTGCCGGAGCTCAACGTCCTGGAAAACGTGCTGCTGCCGGCGATGATCGACGCTCCGGCCTACCTGGCGCTGCTGCGGGCGCGCCCGCGCAAGAAAGAAGCCCTGGACCTGCTCGAATCGTTTGGCCTGTCGGATCGGCTGAAACATCGCCCCTCGCAGCTCTCGGGCGGCGAGCGCCAGCGCGTCGCCATCGCCCGCGCCCTCATCAATCAGCCCAAGCTTCTCCTGGCCGACGAGCCCACGGGCAACCTGGACGCCAAAACCGGCCAGACCATCCTGGACGTCCTGCTCACGCTGCACAGGCAAAAAGGCCAAACCATTCTCCTGGTGACCCACGACCAAAATGTCGCCGCCCTCGCGGATCGCACGATCCACCTCGCCGACGGCCGCATTACGCAGGCTTGACCGACTGGCGCCGTTATTTGTATCATCATTGTCGAAACACGAGGTGTGATGATGGCGATTCACGCAAAAGTTCAGATGTGGGGCAACACCCGCGCAGTCCGCATACCCAAAGCACTTGCCCAGGAAATAGGGCTCGAATCAGGGACAGAAGTGGCGCTCTCAAAATCTCGGGACGGCTTGCTGCTCAAACCCGTTCGCTCACGAAAATATTATCGTTTGGCGGATCTGCTCTCGCGATGCAAAACGAAAAATCCGCACCGCGAAGCGATTACCGGTCGTGCAGGTAAAGAGATTTTCTGAGGGGGTTCCTGGTGGCACGGCAGAGGTACTTTCCCGATCGTGGTGATTTTGTCCATCTGAATTTTTCCCCATCCGCCCGTCACGAAATTGCTGATCGCCATTTCGCCATCGTCCTCTCCGCCCGTGACTTTGCCAGAGTGACGGGCTTCTCGCTGGTTTGTCCCATCACTTCCAATACCACATCCTGGCCTTTCGACGTCGCTGTACCGCCCGGTCATTTGCCACAGAAGCAAGGCAAGGCGATTGCCAGTGCGATCCTCACGGATCAAGTCAAAAGCATTGATTTCCGGGACCGTGAATGCGAATTCGTCGGCAAGGCTTCTAACGACTTGCTTGATGATGTGCTTGCCAAGGTTCGCGCCATTATCGATTCGGACAATGCTATTGAAGAAGTCTCCGCGGGCTGACACCGCGGTCGTCAGCTCAACTTCGCACGTGTAGTCAAGAAGTAGGAATGTCACCTTTTTAGCGCAAGTAGAAATGTCACCTTGACAGAGGGCGAAGCAGCGGCCAAGGGAGCTTGCGGCCGGGGGGGGAGGCCGCAAGCTCCCTTGGCCGCGAAAAATTTGCGG
>DASZZD010000045.1:0-34860 GCA_035545015.1 Phycisphaerae bacterium | reverse complement strand
GACCCACTGGTCCCTCGTCCGCCGCGCCGCCTTCTCCACCCCCGAAGCCCGCAAACAAGCCCTCGAAACCCTCCTCGCCCGCTACCTCCCCGCCCTCAAATCCTACCTCCGCACCGCCCGCAAACTCCGCCCCGCCGATGCCGACGACCTCCTCCAGTCCTTCATCACCGACAAAGTCCTCGCCAAAGACCTCCTCAAACACGCCGACTCCTCCCGCGGCCGCTTCCGCACCTTCCTCCTCACCAGCCTCAACAACTACGCCGTCTCCCGCCGCCGCAAAGCCGTCGCCAAGCCCACCCCTACCCCCCTCCACCTGCCCGCCACCGATCCCCCGCCCGCCCGCGCCGCCGAAGCCGCCTGGGCCCGCTCCCTCCTGGCCAACGTCCTCGACGCCATGCGCCGCGAATGCCGCCGCACCCGCCGCCCCGACGTCTGGGCCGTCTTCCAGACCCGCATCCTCGCCCCCATCTACGACAACACCCAGCCCCCCGATTACGCCACCCTCGCCAAAACCCTCGGCCTCGCTTCCCCCACCCAGGCCGCCAACCTCCTCGTCACCGCCAAACGCCTCTACGCCCGCCTCCTCCGCACCGCCATCGCCGAATACGAACGTGACGACGCCGCCATCGACGACGAACTCCTCTCCCTCCACGACGCCCTCGCCACCCCCGCATCCGCTCAGGGAGACCCCGCATGATCCGCCTTCCCTTCCCATCCCCCGCCCCGCGCGCTATCCTGCCAAACACCCATTCTCGAGAAGGAGTTCCCATGCGTTTCCCCCGCCGCCTCACCGCCCTCATCCTCGCCGCCGCCGCCCACGCCGCCTTCGCCGCCCCCCCCGCCCCCCCCGCCCCCGCGCCCCTCGCCGATCACGTCCCCAACGACGCCCTCCTCTTCTTCTCCTGGCAAGGTGCCCAAAATCTCCAGCCCGCCTACGCCCAGTCCAACCTCAAAGGCTTCCTCGGCGCCTCCTCACTCCCTGACTTCTTCTCCACCACACTCCCCCAGATCATCGGCGAAAAAACCAATCCCCAGGTCGTCGCCCTCGTCCAGGCACAGGCCCAGGCCATGCTCCTGCCCTACTGGAACCACCCCACCGCCCTCTACATCGGCCCCCTCGATTTCTCCAAAGACGCCGAAAACCCCACGCCCCATATCGCCGTCCTCTGCGACGCCGGCAAAGACGCCGGCCGCCTCAACGCCGCCCTCCAGAACATCGTCCAACTCGCCGGCCCCAAGCTTCCCGTCAAACTTTCCCTCGCCGCCAACGATTCCCTCATCGCCCTCGCCATCGGCCTTGACGCCAACTCCCTCCTCGCCGTCAACCCCAACAGCCTCGCCACCCTCCCCGCCTACCTCAACTCCCTCTCCCACCAGGCCCCCCATCTCCCGCCAACCCCCGCCTTCTCCGGATACGTCGACGTCCACGGCATCATCGCCGATATCCAGACCGGCCTCGCCAAAGACCCCACCGTCCCCCCGGACGCCTCCAAAAAACTCGACATCGCCCTCGACGCCCTCGGCATCCACAACGTCAGCCAACTCGCCTTCTCCGCCGGCTTCGATGGCAAACAATGGGTCCACTCCGGCTTCCTCGCCGTCCCCAAAGCCCCGCGCACCGGCTTGCTCCGCCTGATCGACCCCCGCCCGCTCCCCGCCGCCGCCCTCCACGCCATCCCCAAAGATGCCGTCACCGCCAGCATCTCCACCCTCGATCTCAACGGCCTCTTCAACGACCTCCGCGACGCCCTGCCCAAAATCGACCCCACCGCCCCACGCCAGTTCGACCAGGCCCTCAACCAATTCCACGATCGCTTCGGTATCGACCTCGACCGCGACCTCCTCGCCACCCTCGACGGCCAGATCATCGTCTACCGCTCCGCCGCCGGCATGCCCTACGTCGCGGCCATCAAGCTCAAGGACCCCCGGAAATTCGCCGCCACCCTCGCCACCCTCACCGACAAAGCCAACGCCGCCGGCCTCCAGTTTAAAGTCGACCAAACCACCGGCGATCGCGGCCTGGTCTACAGCATCAAATTGCCCCAGGTCGCACTCGCCGGGACCGTCCACAAGGACTCGCTCTACATCTCCACCACCCACGGCCTCGACGACGCCCTCGATTTCGCCGACGCTTCCCCCGCCCAGCCCTCCCTCACCGACAACCCCGCCTTCGCCGCTCTCCGCAGCGCCTATCCCGACACCCTCACCTCCCTGAATTATTCCGATCCCGCCGCGCTGTACCCCGAGTTCTACCAGGCCGCCCAGATGCTCCTGCTCATGGGCGGCGCGTATGCCGGCGTCAATCTCCCCAGCGACCTCCTGCCCAGCCCCGACAAGGCCGCCCCCTTCTTCGCCCCGACCATCCAGGTCTCCTGGTCCGACGCCGACGGCATCCACGCCGCCGCCCGCTCCGCCTTCCCCGGCGCCGAAATGCTCGGCACGCAGCAGGTCACCACCGGTGTCGCCGCCGCTTCCATGGGCGTCGCCATTCTCCTGCCCTCCCTCGCCCGCGCCCGTGAGCTTGCCAACCGCTCCGCCGACGCCGCCAGCGAACGCGGCATCGCGCAATCCTGCATCGTCTACGCCACCGACCACAACGACAAACTCCCCGACGATCTCTCCCAACTCGGGGTGTAGTTCCTAATCCGGGTAAAGTTTATGCTGGTTGTCGAAAGGCGGAGGATTTCGGTGTTTGAGGTCAGGAGACTCCCATGGAATGGAAGGACATGACGTCCGAGGAACGGTTGGTGGCCGAGCAGGCGGTTCTCACGCTGCGGGCGTTGATGAAGGGGGCGGCCACGGCGCCTATGGGCCAGGGGATGAGCGTGCTGGAGGGGATCATTCACAATCAGGGGCGAGAGCATCTGCTGAAGATGATGAGCGTGGCGGCGGCGTCTGGATCCGAGGCGCAAAAAAAGGGGTCTGCATCCAGCCCTGCCCCTGCGGAAAAACCCGCAAGTTCAAGACTTTAGCGCCGCGGACGATTCTCACCAGCATTGGCCACATGGAGATCGCCCGGCGGTACTACCATTGCCAGGACTGCGGCGGCGTTTCGCCCTGGGACGCCTGGGCGGGCCTGGATAAACGCTCGCTGACCAGGGAAGCCCGGCGGATGGCGACGCTGGCGGGAATGAGCTGGTCGTTCGACAAGGCCCAGAGGCATCTCTGGGAATTCTGTCACCTGCGCATCAGCGATGACACCATCGAGCGGGTGTGTCAGGAGGAGGGGATCAAGGTGAACAAGTGGATGGCCCAATCGCCACAGCCGGTGCAGAGATTTACCCAGGCGTCCGGACAGGTGGAATTCAGCACCGACGGCCTGAAGATCAACACGGTCGATGGCTGGCGCGAGATGCGCATCAGCGTCTGGGCCAAGCGGGAGGCCTGCCGTCCCTGCAACCCCCAACAGTGGGATCAGCGGGTGCTCAATGAACCTGGAGCCAGGCTGGCCACTTGCGCGATCGCCAGGTCCAACGTCATCGGATCACAGTGGCAAAGGTTCACCAGGCTTCTGGGGCTTGAGCAGACAGCCATGAGCGTGCTGGCCGACGGCGCCAAATGGATCTGGAGGGAGTCGGCCAAACGGTTTTCATCCCAGTGTCAATGGTGCCTGGACATCTTCCACAACAGCGAGCATCTCCACGGCTGCGGCAAGGCGCTCTTCGGGGAAGGGCCCCAGGCGGCAGCGTGGGCGGAGGCCAAGCGGATGGAACTCTTGACCCACAACGGCCCGGCGGTGATCGAAGGGCTCAAGCGCGAGCGTCTGACGCTGGCCGCGGAGAAACAACCGGCGCTGGAGGGATTGCTGGGCTATCTGGAGGAAAATCGGGACAGCATGTGGTACCGCCAGCGGCTGGAGCAGGGGCTGCCCATCGGCAGCGGCCTGATCGAAGGGGCCTGCAAGAACACGCTGGGAGCACGCCTGAAAGCCAATTCCGCCCGCTGGCGTGTCCGCCGCGTCCAGCGCGTGGGCGCTCTGCGATGCCTGGACTACAGCGACCAGTGGGACGCCTACTGGCTTGCCACCGCCGCCTGATTACCCGGAAGATGAACTACACCCGGGCGTGGGGTGGATTTGCGGGGTGCTAGACATTGGGTGGCGGGTTTAGGAGAATGGCGGGTCTAGCAAAGCGGAGACATGACCAGAGGCAGCGAGAGCGTGCGCGGCGTGGGCCGGGGCGAACTGCGCCTGTTTTGATGTTAAGAAGGGATTGAGCGCATGGAAGGAATGACCTTGGCGAACGTGGCGCTGCGGGGCGTTCTGGGGCAGACGACGACGCCGATGGTGGGCCCGAGCGGTGCGACGGTGGGTCCGAGCGGGGGTGCGGCGGTAGCGCCGGCGCCGGCGGCCAATGCGCCGGTGACGGGTGAGAATGCGGGGGGCACGGCGACGACGGGGAGTGCGGCGACGACGGGGGGGACGACGACGGCGCCGGGGGGTACGACGAGCCAGCCGGCGGAGAAGCCGGGGCTGGGGCAGGAGATCATGTCATTTTTGCCGATCATCGTGATGATCGGGCTGGTGTACGTGTTATTGTTCCGGGGGCAGAGAAAGGAAGAAAAGAAGCGTAAACTGATGGTCGCGGACATGAAGAAGGGGGACCGTGTGATGACGATCGGGGGGCTGGTGGCGAAGGTGGTGTCGGTGGATGGGGAGGAAGTGGTGTTGAAGATCGATGAAGCGGCGAATGTGAAGGCGACGTACAAGAAATCGGCGATTCAGCAGGTGCTGGTGGAGCGTTCGGACGCGAAATGATGCGGGCTGAAATGCCGGGTGACAGACGTGAGAGGCGGGCTGGAAGCCCGCGGTACAAGTGACGTTAAGGAGATGAGGTTGAGGCGGCGGAGCGGACGCGGCGTGGGGGGCGATCCGGAAGTGAAGCCGTTTGGACCTCATGGGTTATGAAGAATTCATTGTTGTGGCGATATGCCGTCATCGTGCTGGTGCTGGCGGCGGCGGTTTTTTCGGTATCGTTCTGGCCGCTGCTGCAGGGGATCGACCTGGCGGGCGGCACGTCGCTGCTGTATGAGCTGGACCTGTCGAAGATCACATCGACGTCGACGAATCCGCAGCAATTGGCGGAGCAGGTGATCGACGTGCTGAAGAAGCGTGTGGATCCGAACGGGCAGAAGAATCTGATCTGGCGGGTGATCGGCGGGAAGCGGATTCAGGTGCAGATGCCGCTGCCGGGGAAAGAGGCGGTGGCGGCGCGGAAGGCGTTGGATGATGCGGAGGCGGCGTTGTACAAGACGTCGCTGAAGCAATCGGAGATACAGTCGGCGATATCGAAGAAGGGGGAAGCGCGGGCGCAGGCGATCGAGGCGTTGGCGCCGGAGGGTACGGATCGGCACAAGCTGCTGGCGGCGTACGCGGCGGCGCAGGATGAGCTGAACGCGGCGAATGCGGAGGAGGCGAAGTATTCGGTAGACAAGGTGCCGCCGGAGGTATTGGACCGGAAGGTGAAGGCGGAGGAGGCGGTAGCGTCGGCGAAGGCGGCGATTGACGAGTCGAACGTGGACGTGCCGACGCTGAAGGCGGTGGTGCAGTCGGCGGACAATCCGAAGAACAAGGATGCGCAGGCGGAGCTGGCGAAGCTGGTGGCGACGCACAAGCCGCAGCAGAAGGAAATCCAGGCGTACCTGGCGGCGCATCGGAAGCTGATGTCGCTGAACGGCGGGGGCGTGGAGGATCCGGCGGACTTGCAGCGGATGATCACATCGTCGGGGGTGCTGGATTTCCGGATCACGGTGGCGCCGGCGGACCTTGGGGTGACGGGGAGCGGGGGCCCGACGGATGCGTATGAGAAGGCGATCCAGAGTTTGAAGGATCACGGACCGAACCAGCAATTGAAGCTGGGGGAGGTGACGGCGCGGTGGTTCCAGATCGATCCGGCGAACACGGACAATTTCATGGATACGGAAACGAAGCAGGCGTTTCCGCAGTTCATCGTGCAGACGTGGGCGGGGGAACCGTACGTGCTGTGCTGGGATGATGCGGTGCATACGCTGACGCACCAGGAAGGGAAGAAGGCGTGGAGCGTGTCAGCGGACAAGCCGTATTTTGATCCGACGGGGCAGGGGGAGGTGATGCCGTTCTCGATGGATCCGGTGGGGGCGTCGTACCTGGGGGAGATGACGTCGACGAACAAAGAAAAGCCGATGTGCATCCTGCTGGATGACAAGGCGATCACGGCGCCGCGGATCAACGACCGGATCACGGATCACGGGGAGATCACGTTCGGGACGGCGAACGCGACGCACACGACGGACATGATCCAGAAGGAAGCGGAGGGGCTGAAGCAGATCATGGATGCGGGCTCGCTGCCGGCGACGCTGCAGCGGGAGCCGATCTCGGTGGTGGAAATCACGCCGGACATGGGGAAGGACAACATCGACGCGGGGATTCACTCGGCGGTGTACGCGGTGATCGCGGTGGTGGGGTTCATGCTGCTGTACTACACGATCACGGGAGCGTTTGCGGACATCGCGTTGATGTTCAATCTGCTGCTGGTGCTGGCGGCGATGGCGTTTTTGGAGGCGACCTTCACGCTGCCGGGGATTGCGGGGCTGGTGCTGACGCTGGGCATGGCGGTGGATGCGAACATCCTGATCAACGAGCGCATTCGCGAGGAGCTGCACAAGGGGGCGAGCCTGTGGATGGCGGTGCGGCAGGGCTATGACAAGGTGTTCTGGACGATTTTCGATGCGAACCTGACGTGCAGTTTGACGAGCATCGTGCTGATTTACGTGGGCAGCGAAGAGGTGAAGGGGTTCGGGGTGACGCTGCTGATCGGGTTGGCGATTCACATGTTCACGGCGTTGTTCGTGACGCGGACGCTGATCATGACGGCGATCAAGTGGGGGGTGGTGCGGGCGATCGACGATCACTCGGTGGCGGAATATATCCGGGAGATTCTGACGTTCACGTGGCTGCGGAACGGGCATTGGCCGTTCATGCGGGTGGTGACGGTGACGAATTTCGACTGGATCTCGAAGCGGCACATTTTCTGGGTGTTTTCGGCGGTGATCACGATAGCGGGGATCGTGGCGTTCGTGATGCGCGGGGAGGACAAGTATGACATTGAGTTTCGGGGCGGGACGCAGGTGACGTTCCAGTTGAAGGAGTCGCCTGGGGGCGGGTATCTGGCGCAGGACCAGGTGCGCAAGCGGATCGAGAATCTGGGGAGCAAGCCTGGGCTGGAGGATTTGAGGTCTGCGCGTGTGTATGGGGTGGGCAAGCCGGAGGAGCACCGGTTTGAGATGCAGACGACGATCGCGAATCCGCCTGGGGATCCGACGTACGTGCAGAAGACGCTGCTGACGCCGCTGGCGGATGCGTTCAAGGACGTGCTGGACATCACGCCGGCGGAGACGATCACGGGTGCGAAGCCGGGGGACATGGTGGATCCGAGGCAGTTGGGGACGCTGATGGACCGGGGCTTGATCCGGCCGATCAAGGCTGGGGCGCTGGACCAGAATTTCGTGGACGCGGGGATCAGCGGGATACCGAATCGGGACGTGACGGACTTCATGGGAGGGACGGCGGTGGTGCTGGACGACATCAGCCCGCCGGAGACGGCGGCGAAGCTGGAGGACCGGATAAGGTCCGCGCGTCAGAGTCCGGATTCGCACGTGCCGTACCGGTCGTTCAAGATCATTCCGGTGACGGCGGTGGCGAGCGGCGGGGGATCGGCGAGCGCGCCGGCGAGCGGTCCGTCGGCGGGGGGCGCGGCGAGCGGCCCGGCGGTGGCGACGGTTCCGGCGACGGAAGAGGACACGCGGCCGCTGACACGGGCGGTGATGGTGAGCGTGGATCCGTCGAAGCTGTACAACGAGCAGGACGATTCGCTGTGGCAGGACAACGCGGCGAGCGAGTGGGGGATCGTGCAGCAGGCGATGGAGCATCAGAGCCTGTTTCCGGGGGTGACGAGCTTTGACGCGGTGGTGGCGGGCCAGGCGAAGATGCAGGCGCTGCTGGCGATCGTGCTGTCGCTGGTATTGATCGTGATTTACGTGTGGATCCGGTTCGGGGGGATTCGGTACGGGATCGGGGCGATCATGTCGCTGGCGCACGACGCGGTGGTGGCGGTGGCGGCGACGGTGCTGTCGGGGGTGGTGTACAAGTATGTATTCCACAACGAGCCGAACTGGTTTTTGCTGAGCGATTTCAAGATCAACCTGACGATGATCGCGGCGTACCTGACGATCATCGGGTACTCGGTGAACGACACGATCGTGATATTCGACCGGGTGCGCGAGCTGCGCGGGAAGGCGCACGTGCCGCTGACGTCGAAGCTGGTGAACGACGCGATCAACCAGTGCTTCGGGCGAACGATCTGGACGACGTTCACGGTGTTCATCGTGGTGCTGATCATGTATGTGTGGGGCGGCGAGGGGGTTCGCGGGTTTTCGTTCGCGATGCTGATCGGCGTGTTCACGGGAGCGTATTCGACGCTGGCGATAGCGAGTCCGATGCTGCTGACGACGGCGGGGAAGGCGGATCGGGAGCCGGAGCGGGGGTTGACGCGGGCGAATCCGTTCCGGAAGGAGCAGGAGGCGGAGAGTGTGGAGAAGGGGGCGTGAGGGGAGTGGTCAGTGGTCAGTGGTCAGAAGTGGGTAGTCAGTAGTCAGAAGTCAGTAGTCAGGAGGGAGTAGTCAGGAGGATAGGAGATGGGGGGCGGGGGATCGTTGGACTAGGTTTGCTGGATGCGCCGATAGAGTTGCGATAGGCTTGTGGGCCTTAGCCCCGGGGAGGCCGGGGAGAATGATTGGAGAGAGTTGATGCGCACCGATTTGAAAGTCGGTTTGATTTGTGCGTTTGTGCTGCTGCTGGCGGTGGTGGCGTACTTCGCATTTCCCACGACGCCCAAGACGGAGCCCGTGGCGAACACGCCGTCGAAGGGGTTGACGAGCGGGACGCCGGGGAAGGAAACGGGGGGTGCGACGGTGGATAACGCGGGGGGGACGGTGGCGGTGGCGCCGCCGGCGACGTTGCCGTCGTCGCCGACGGTGGGCGGGACGAACGGGACGCCGGCGATGCTGGCGGCGGGGGAGCCGACGCCTGGGACGGCGCCGGCGAGTGGGGGCTTGATGATCGCCAACGCGGGCGGGACGGGATTGCCAAGCGCGGGGAGCGGCGGGGGCTTGACGCCGCCACCGTCGACGGGGCCGAGCTCTGGATTTGGCGGGGGTCTGGGGGGCGGCCTGGGGGCGCCTCCGGGGAATCTGGGATCGTTTGGGGCGCCGGCGGGGGCGGTGACGGGAGCGCCGACGCCGGGCGGGAATGACACGTTGAACATCAGTCCGGGGTCCGCGCGGCCGGGCGAGGGGACGGCGGGTGCGGGGCGTTCGGGCCGGCGGGGCGGGCTGGTGAACACGACGCCGCCGGGGCCTGTGGGGGTGCCGTTCGCGCCTCCGGCGCAGGGCCAGAGGGGCAGCGTGGGGACGGCGGGGAATGAAACGGGCGCGGGGGCGGGCGAGACGACGTACACGGTGGTGCGGGGTGACGTGCTGACGGCGATTGCGCGGAAGCATCACGTGACGCTGGCGGCGATCGAGGCGGCGAATCCGGGGATGAATCCGAATGTGCTGAAGGTGGGGGCGAAGATACACGTGCCGGCGGCGAGCGCTTCGGCGACGACGCGGCCGGGGCGGACGGCGCGGAGCGGTGCGGGGACGACGGGGCGGTCGGGAGCGACGGGGGCTTCGGCGGCGGTAGGTCGGGCGGGGGGCGGCGCGGCGAAGCCTGGGTCAACATATGTGGTGAAGAAGGGGGACACGCTGCGGAAGATCGCGAAGGCGGCATATGGGGATGAGAGCGTGTGGCGGCGGATCGCGCGGGTGAACCGGGGGAATTTGAAGAATCCGAATTCGCTGACGGCGGGGCAGGTGTTGAGGTTGCCGGCGCAGTGAGCGCGGGGTTGCGAAGCTGAGGCCGCCCTTGCCCAATTGGCCGGGCGGCTTTTTTTATGGCGTTTTTGGCGCAAGGGAAGTGCAGATGCTGGACATCAAGTTTATTCGGGAAAATCCGGAGGCGGTGCGGAAGGGGGCGGAGCTGAAGGGGATGAAGGCGGCGGCGGAGAACGTGGACAGGCTGCTGGAGGTGGATGGGCGGAAACGGGCGGTGCAGGGGAAATTGCAGGAATTGCAGACGGAGCAGAACAAGGCGAGCAAGGAGTTGGGGCCGTTGATGGGGCAGTTGAAGAAGGAGCAGGATGCGGGGAAGCGTGCGGAGCTGGAGAGGAAGGTTGAGCAGTTGAAGCAGCGTCCGGCGGCGATCAAGCAGGAGTCGGCGGCGCTGGAGGAGGAGTTGAAGCGGTTGGAGCCGGAGGTGGAGGGGTTGCTGCTGACGATCCCATTGCCGCCGGATGAGGACGTGCCGGTGGGGAAATCGTCGGAAGATAATGTGGAGATGTTGAAGTGGGGGGAGCCGCGGAAGTTTGAGTTTGAGCCGAAGAGTCATATTGAGCTGGGGAAGAGCCTGGGGCTGTTTGATGTGGATAGGGGGGTGAAGCTGGCGGGGTCGCGGTCGTATTTTCTGACGGGACGCGGGGCGATTTTGCACAGTGCGGTGCTGCGGATGGCGCAGGACTTCATGGTGTTCGAGCAGGGCTTCACGCCGATGACGGTGCCGGTGCTGGTGCGCGAGGCGGCGATGCGGGGGACGGGATTTTTTCCGGCGGGGCGGGAGCAGGCGTACCGGGTGGGGGAGGTGGACGATCCGGCGGAGGAGGTGCGGTTTTTGACGGGGACGGGGGAGGTGGGGCTGACGGCGTATCACATGGACGAGATTTTGTCGGAGGCGGAGTTGCCGAAGACGTATGTAACGACGAGCACGTGTTTTCGGCGGGAGGCGGGGACGTATGGGAAGGACACGACGGGGCTGTACCGGATACACCAGTTCGACAAGGTGGAGCAGGTGGTGATCTGCCGGAATGACAAGGAGGAGAGCAAGCGGTGGCATCGGAAGATGCTGTCGTTTTCGGAGGAGATGCTGAAGCGGATGAATCTGCCGTACCGGTTGCTGCAGTGCTGCACGGGGGACCTGGGGGTGAAGAACGCGAGCATGATTGACGTGGAGACGTGGATGCCGTCGCGGAACGGGTATGGGGAGACGCACTCGGCGAGCCGGTTGTATGATTTTCAGGCGCGGCGTTGCAATCTGCGGTACAAGACGGCGGAGGGTGGGGGGGGGACGACGGTGTTTTGCCACACGCTGAACAACACGGTGATTGCGAGCCCGCGGATCTTGATACCGATTCTGGAGAATCATCAGAATGCGGATGGGAGCGTGACGGTGCCGGAGGTGTTGCGGAAGTATATGGGGGGGATGGAGCGGATCGGGGCGACGACGTAAATGGCCACGAAAGGCACGAAGGACACGAAAACGGGCCGGTTCACAAGTTTGCACAAATGCGCACGAATGGGGGAGTTTTGGGTCAGGGGATGGTGGTGGCGGTGGGGAGGGGGAGGGGTTGGAGGTGGAGGGAGAGGGTGAGGCGCGGGGGGGTGGTGGGGGTGGGGGGGGTGAGGTCGGCGGAAATTTGGCCGTCCATGAGGTGGGTGAGGCGGCGGCAGAGGCTTAGGCCGAGGCCGGCGTGGAGGGCGGGTTGGGTGCGGGAGGAGTCTTTGCGCCAGAAGCGGTCGAAGAGGCGGGGGAGGTCGGCGGGGGCGAGAGCGGGGGCGTCGTTGGTGATGGCGAGGCGGGCGTCGGGGCCGTCGGGTTCGGTGGTGATGTCGACGGTGGTGCCGGGAGGGGCATAGGTGACGGCGTTTTCGAGGAGGTTGCGAAGGACCATGCGAAGGAGCTGTTCATCGGCGCGGACGGCGAGGCGGTCGTCGATTTGCCAGTGGGCGTCGATGCGGCGTTCGCGGGCCTGGTCCTCGAGCATGCGCCAAGCGGTTTTGAGGAGTTCGGCGGGATCGACGAGCGCGGCTTCGTGGGAAAGGTCGCCGCCTTCGGCGCGAGCGAGCATGAGCATGTTCTGGACCATGGATTGCATCTGGAGGAGCATGGTCATGGAGCGGTCGATGGCGGTTTCGTAAGCGGCGGGATCGCGCGGGCGGGTCCGGCAGACTTCGAGAGTGGCGCGGATACCGGCGAGGGGGGTGCGGAGTTCGTGGGCGACGTCGGCGGTGAAGGCGCGTTCGCGGTCGAGGGCGTCGGCGAGCCTCTGGAGGAGCTCGTTGAGACGCTCGACGACGGGGGCGAGTTCGTTGGGGAGGCCGGCGACCTGGAGGCGTGCGGCGGCGTTGGAGGCGTCGACGGCGGCGATGGCGCGGGAGAGGCGGTTGACGGAGGCGGTGGCGCGGTGAATGAGGACGGCGAGGACGCCGGCGAGCAGGACGAGTCCGGCGGCGGAGAGGCCGCACATGGTCCAGCGCAGATCGGCGAGGGTGCGGTCGAGGTCTTCGCTGCCTTTGGCGACGGCGAGGGCGGCGGGGGGAGGTTCGGGGGGCGCGGCGCCGGCATTGCGGCGGTCGTCGTCGCGTTCTTCGACGACGGGGAGGAAGGTCATGGTGAGGAGGCGTCCGCGGCGGCCGTCGGGGAGGGTGGTCCAGCGGACGGCGGCGTCGGCGGGTGGGAGCGTGGAGAGGTCGGATTGGTCGAGGGAGGGCGAGCGGACGAAGGGTTTGCCGGCGAGCCAGACCTGGAAATACTCGGGGTTCTGGCGTGCGGCGAATTCCCACATGGCGGCGGCGTTCTGGTCGAAGACGGTGCGGCGGCCGTGCCATTCGACCATGGAGGCGATGGCGGCGGCCTTGGCGCGGAGCGCGTCGTCAAATTCGCCGAGCAATTCGCGGCGCGCGAAGAGGTCAAGAGCGACGCCGAGGAGGAGAAAGACGGCGGCGCAGGTGAGGGTGGTGCCGGCGAGCAGACGGCCGCGGAGGGATTTCATTCATAGATCTCCCCGCGATCGGCGAGCAGGTAACCCTGTCCGCGGCGCGTGTGGAGGAGGCGCACGAGGCCGGGGCGTTCGATCTTCTTGCGCAACAGGCCGACGAAGACGTCGATGACGTTGCTCTCGAGCGCGGCATTGGCATCATACACATGCTGCCAGATTTCGGTGCGCGAGACGACCTTGTTGGCGTTGGCGGCGAGGTATTCGAGGAGGGCGTACTCGCGGCCGGAGAGATCGACGAGGAGGCCGGCGCGGCGTACTTCGCGGCGGGTGAGATCGATTTCGAGGTCGGCGATTTTGAGGGTGGTGCCGTGGGTTTCGTATTTGCGGCGGACGAGGGCGCGGACACGGGCGACGAGCTCGCCGAAGACGAAGGGTTTGACGAGGTAATCGTCGGCGCCGGTGTCGAGGCCCTGGATGCGGTCCTGGGGGGCGTCTTTGGCGGTGAGCACGAGGATGTGAGCGGGGCAACCCGCGGCGCGGAGGGTTTTGAGGACGGTGAGGCCGTCGATCTGGGGGAGCATGAGGTCGAGGACGATGACGTCGTGCTCATTGGAGCGAGCTTTCCAGAGGCCGGATTCGCCGTTGTCGGCGGCATCGACGGCGAAGCCAGCTTCGGAGAGACCTTGGACCAGGGCGTCGCGCAGGGGAGCGAAATCCTCGATGATGAGCACGCGCATAGGGGTCTTTCACGTGGGACAGGGAAATGGTGGCGGCGACCATGAGCGGATCGAGGCGGATTGGAAGCTCAAGGCCAGTGTAGCCCGGTATGATGAAATGCACATGAAAGCGGCTGTATGCCGGTGGCGCGTGGCGCGGTTGTGTTTTTTGTGCGCTTCCCGTCTTGGGAGCATGGTCAGGGGGTGTTGCGGCCCTTGGGTGAGCATGGCACACGCGGGGTTGTGAAGCGTTATACTCATTGCCGCATTTTCCCAAAGGGTATTGGAATGTCGATCGGCTGCGTGCGCAGGGTGTTGATTGCGGGCGTGTTGCTGGCGAGCTGCGGTGCGGCGGCGGGCAATCCCGCGGCGGCGCGGATGCAGCGTGCGCTGGCGAACGATCAGCAGGAGATCACGCAGGCGCAGGCGGCGCTGGACAGCGCGAACAAGGCGCTGGCGGAGGCGACGGCGAAGCGGATGCGGGATTTCGAGCATTCGCCGGAGTTGAAGGCGGCGCAGAAGGCGGTGGACGACGGGGTGAACAATTTGGAGGCGACGCGGCGGAGCGTGCTGGCGAATTTGCGGCAGAGCCCGGCGTATACGGAGGCGGCGGCGAAGCGTGCGGCGGCCAAGGCGACGGTGCAGAGTCTGACGGACCGTGGGGCGAGCGGCGCGGATATGGCGGCGGCGAGCAGGGAAGTGGATCGGCTCGATGCGCTGATCAATGCGCTGGAGCAATCGGCGCTGTCGGACGATCCGACGATCAAGACGGCGCGGGAGACGCTGGCGGCGGCGACGAACGCGCTCAAGGCGATGAAGGACAAGTTTGCGGCGGATGGGGCGACGGATGCGGCGCTGGCGTCGGTGAAACAGGCGCGCGATGACGCGCAGAAAAAACTGGCGGCGGCGCAGGAGAAGATGGATGCGGATCGGACGAAATGGGCGTCACAGGGGAATCGGGGAGGATAGGGGCGAGGGGTTCCATTGGGGGGTGGGTTCAATTGGTGCAATTGGGGGGGAAGCGGTGGTGCGGAGGGTCGCGGAAGCGGGGGGGCGCGGGTAGAGTCACGGGGTGAGGGCGATGGGCGGGCGTGCGGAGTTGCGTGTGATGAGATGGGTTTTGCCGGCGGTGGGGATTTTGGCGTGGGGGGTGTCGGGTGGCGTATTCGCTGCGGGGCCGGTATGGGTATGCAGCACCGCGGCGGAGCCGTGGAAGGTGGAGGCGGCGCCGGGGTGGGGGTCGGATGGGGCGGGGGCGCGGGATGTGGTGGTGGAGGCGGGCAAGCCGCTGCAGGAGATGGATGGGTTTGGGGGGTGTTTTAACGAGCTGGGGTGGGAGGCGCTGCGGGGGCTTCCGGAGGGGGCGCGGGTGAAGGTGTTGCGGGAGTTGTTTGGGGATGAGGGGTGCGGGTTCACGCTGGGGCGGATGCCGATTGGGGCGTCGGATTATGCGAAGGAGTGGTATTCGCTGGATGACACGCCGGGGGATCTGGGGCTGAAGCATTTTTCGATCGAGCGGGACCGGGGGTGTCTGCTGGAGTATGTGAAGGCGGCGATGAGGGTGCGGCCGGAGCTGGGGGTGTGGCTGTCGGCGTGGAGTCCGCCGGCGTGGATGAAGACGAACGGGGAATACGCGGGCGGGGAGTTGAAGGGGGATCCGGCGGTACGGGCGGCGTATGCGAATTATCTGGCGAAGGCGGTGCAGGCGTATGAGGGGGAGGGGCTGCATGTGTTTGCGTGCATGGTGCAGAACGAGCCGGACGTATCGACGACGTTTCCGACGTGCACGTGGAGCGGGGAGCAGGTGCGGGATTTCATTCGGGAGGACATGGGGCCGGCGTTTCGGCGGAAGAAGGTGGATGCGGGGATCTGGCTGGGGACGATCGCGGACGGGGATGTGAAGGATTATGCGGCGCCGGTGCTGTCGGATCCGGGGGCGGCGGCGTTTGTGAAGGGGGTGGCGTATCAGTGGGGCGGCAAGGAGGCGATCGCGGAGACGCACCGGCGGTATCCGCGGATGAAACTGATGCAGTCGGAGACGGAGTGCGGGGATGGGACGAATGATTTTGCGTATGCGGAGGAGACGTTCGGGCTGTTGCGGACGTATTTGAATGGCGGGGCGTCGAGTTATTTTATCTGGAACATGGTGCTGCCGCCGGGCGGGGAGAGCACGTGGGGGTGGGCGCAGAACGCGGCGATCACGGTGGATGCGAAGACGGGGGCGGTCACGTATCACCCGGAGTTTTATCTGATGAAGGAGGTGTCGCATTTTGTGCGGCCGGGGTCGCACCTGGTGACGAGCAGCGGGGCGTGGGAGGAGCGGCTGGCGTTTGTGGGGGCGGATGGGGAAGCGATCGTGGTGGTGGGGAATTCGGGGGAGGGGGCGCGGGAGGTGACGATTGGGACGGATCGGAGCGAGAAGGTTTTGCGGGTGAGGTTGCCGGGGCATTCGTTGAATACGTTGGTGCTGCCGGCGGACAATCGTTGAAAGTGCGACGTGAGCAGGGCGGCGGAGCAGGAAAGACGGGCGGGACGCCCGTGCCACTCAACCGGGGGGGGTGGCTTCGAGTTCTTCCTGGGTGGGTTCGCGTTTATCGAGGCCGGCGGTGCGTGGGGGTTTGGCGATGGCTTCGCGACGTGCGTGGGTGTCATCGTCCGGTGCGCTGATGGTGGAACCGCCGCGGGGCATGGCGATGACGCCGGTGCGGGCGAGTTCCTTGATGCCGTAGGCGCGGAGCTGTTCGACGAAGGCGTCGATTTTTTCTTCTTCGCCGGAGATTTCGACCATGAGGGTGGTGGAGCCGACGTCGACGACGCGGCCGCGGAAGATGTTGACGAGTTCGAGGACTTCGCTGCGTTTTGCGGCGGGGGTGCTGACCTTGATGAGGGCGAGGTCGCGCTCGACGAAGGGAAGGTCTTTGTAGTCACGGACGCGGACGACGGTGACGATTTTGGCGAGCTGCTTGCGGACCTGTTCGAGAATGCGTTCGTCGGCGTTGACAATGATGGTCATGCGCGAAAGGCTGGGGTCTTCGGTGCGGCCGACGACGAGGGAATCGATGTTGAAGCCGCGGGCGGAGAACATGCCGGCGACGTGGGCGAGGACGCCGGGTTCGTTCATGACCAGAGCTGAAATCACGTGTCGCACGAGGGGTCTCCTTTGGCGGGGCGTTGTGAGGGGACGGTCGCGGTGTGGTTATTTTGCCGGAGCGGGCTGGGTGGCTGGCGCCGGCAGGTCCGCGCCGAGTCCGGGCGGGAGTTGCTCGGGGGAATCGGGCGGACGGTTGGCGCGGCTGCGTTCGATGTCGTGTTGCGCGTCGTTGGGTTCGCCGAAGAAATCGGCACTGCAGGCGGCGAGCAACCCGCTCGCACAGACGGTCAGCACCAGCACCCCTAGCCACTTGCTCACAGCGCTCTCCTGATAGGTTGGTGACGATGAGGGAACGATCCGAAACAATTCAGGCCAGCGTGCCAAGCTCGCGGGCGGAGTTGGGCGGCGCGGACTGGGCGGCGGCGGCGGCCTGGCCGACGACGCCGAGTTCCATTTCGTGCAGGGCCTTGCCGCTGGCGACCATGGGGTAGACGTGCTCGTCTTTTTCGCAGAGGAAATCGACGACGCAGGGGCCGGGATGGGCGATCATCTCGGCGACGACGCGGTCCACATCCTCCTTTTTCTCACAGCGGAGGCCTTTGACGCCGAAGCCTTCGGCGAGCTTGGCGAAGTCGGGGTTGGTCATCTTGGTGTAGGAGAGGCGGCCCTTGTAAAAGAGCTCCTGCCACTGCTTGACCATGCCCTGGAAGTTGTTGTTGAGGATGGCGATTTTCACCGGGATTTTGTATTCGGCGGCGGTGGCGAGTTCCTGGGGGAACATGATGAAGGAGGCGTCGCCGTCGATGTCGATGACGAGTTCGCCGGGGCGGCCGACCTGTGCGCCGATGGCGGCGGGGACGCCGTAGCCCATGGTGCCCAGGCCGCCGGAGGAGATCATGGAGCGGGGGTGGCTCCAGCGGATGAACTGAGCGGCCCACATCTGGTGCTGTCCGACGCCGGTGGCGAAAACGGCGTTGCCCTGCGTGGCCTTGTTGATGGCTTCGATGATCGCCTGGGGCTTGGTGTTGGGCGTGTTGTCGCGATAGGTGAAGGGGTACTTTTTCTTCCAGGCGTCGATCTGGTCGAACCATTCCTTGCGGTCAACGTGCTGGACGTGCTCGATGATGTCGCGCAGGCAGAGGCGGGCGTCGCCGACCACGGGCACATCGACCTTCACGTTTTTGGAGATGGAGGAGGGATCGATGTCGATGTGGATGATTTTGGCTTTGGGGGCGAAGAACTTGAGGTTGCCGGTGACGCGGTCGTCGAAGCGTGCGCCGACGGCGATGAGGCAGTCGGATTCCTGGACGGCGTAGTTGGCGTAGGCGGAGCCGTGCATGCCGAGCATGTGGAGGCTGCGGGGGCTGTATTCGTCGTAAGTGCCCAGGCCCAGGAGGGTGGTGGTGCAGGGGAGATTGGCCTTGTCGGCGAGTTCGCGGACTTCTTTCCAGGCGTTGGCGAGCACGGCGCCGCCGCCGACGTAGAGGACGGGGCGTTTGGAGTTGTTGATGGCGTCGGCGGCGGCCTTGGTCATTTTGGAATGGCCGAGGACGCGGGGCTTGTAGCCGGGGAGGTAGGGGATGTCGTCGATGGCTTCGGTGATGGTGGAGGTGGTGACGTCCACGGGGAGATCGACGAGCACGGGGCCGGGGCGGCCGGTGGTGGCGACGATGAAGGCTTCGTTGATGATGCGCGGGAGGTCCTTGACGGACTTCACGAGGTAGGCGCGTTTGGTGACGGGGCGGACGATGCCGGTGACGTCGGCTTCCTGAAAGGCGTCGTTGCCGATCATGTAGGTGCGCACCTGTCCGGAGAACACGATGATGGGGATCGAGTCCATGTAGGCGGTGGCGAGGGGGGTGACGGTGTTGGTGGCGCCGGGTCCTGAGGTGACGATGAGGACGCCGGGCTTTCCGGTGGCGCGGGCGTAGCCGTCAGCCATGTGTCCGGCGCCCTGTTCGTGGCGGACGAGGATGAAGTTGATGTTGGCGTCATAGAGGGCGTCGAAGGTGGGGAGGATGGCGCCGCCGGGGTAGCCGAAGGCGTCGGTGACGCCGTGCTCGGCGAGCATTTTGAGAAGGATTTGGGAGCCGGTGAGACCGACGTAGCGGGAGGAGAGGCCGGGGGTGGCGCCGAGGATGGGCAGGCCATTGGCGTCGACTTTTTTGTCGAGGACCTGGAGGTCAGCGACCTGGTCGGTGCGCACGGCGATGGGTTTTTCGGATTTGGAAGGGTTTTGGCCAGCAGGCGTACCCGCCCGGGCCCCGGTGGGGGGGGTGTTCAGCGTAGTCATCGCTGTCCTCTCGAATGTCGGCTGCGTCCGGTGGGGGTAGCGGAGCGTCCGGAACAACCGGATAACGCGCGCATCCCATCGCGCCGCCGATGTTTGCGAAAGTCGCTCTTTCCGGGAGGCCGCATGGGCATACCGGGAAGAGCCATCAGCATACTGGTTTATCGGCGTGAATCAACTTTTGCCTGAGGGAATGGAGGGAGCGTTTTGCCGGGTCTTGTGGACGAGCGGGGCGGTGAGGGCCGGCCACTGGTTGTTGGGCGGCGTTGCGGCCTGCGGGCCGTCATGGGCGGGACGCAGCCGGATGCCGATGCCACAAATATGGCCACGCGCCTGCCCTTCTCAATTCTTAGGACTGGGAAGACGAATTGCCGGGCTGGGGTGTAGGATGGTCCGACGGTTGCGGATCGGATGGAGCTTGGCATGAGGCGTGGATCGCGGTGCGCGGCGGTGATGGTGGTGGGCGTTTTGTGCGGGCTTGGCGCCATGGCGGTGGCACAGACCGCGGCGACGAAGCCCGGGGATGATGTGCTCAAGGGGGTGATCGATTTTCATTGCCATTCCGGGCCCGATGTTATTGGGCGGTCCATCAATGATTTTGAATTGGTGCGCCAGGCGAGGGCGGCGGGGATGCGCGCCATCGTGCTCAAGAACCATTACACGATGACGGCGGATCGGGCGCAGCTCGCCGAGCAGGAGATCGGCGGGATCGAGGTCTTTGGGGGAATCGTGCTGAACCGGTCGGTGGGCGGGCTGAATCCGGAAGCGGTGCGGAAGATGGTGCAGATGGATGGGCGGCGGGGCAGAGTGGTGTGGCTGCCGACGTTTGACAGCGAGGCGCAGGTGAAGGCGTCCGGGGAGCAGCGGCCGTTCGTGAGCGTGGTGAAGGATGGGCAGGTGGCGCCCGAGCTGAAGGAAATCATGCAGATTTGTGCGCAGGATCATTTGATCCTGGCGATGGGGCACAGTTCGGCGAGCGATTCGCTGGTCATTTTGCCCGAGGCGAAGAAGGCGGGGGTGACCAGGCTGATCGTGACCCATGCGATGAGTGTGCCGGGCGGCGCGACGGACGAGCAGCTCAAGCGGATGGCGGCGCTGGGGGCGTACGTGGAGATGACCTGGCTGGCGACGCTGCCGGGGTCCTCGACGCGGCCGAGCGCCAAGGGGCTGGCGGGACAGGTGAGCGTCGCCGATTACGTGCGGGTGATCAAGATGATCGGGGCCGAGCACGTGCTGATTTCGTCGGACATGGGGCAGATGCAGCGCCCGACGCACGTCTCGGCGATGCGCTCGTTTGTATTGGCGCTCAAGGCGGGGGGATTGACCGACGCGGAGATCGACCTGGTGGCGCGGAAAAATTCCGCGAAGTTGCTGGGGCTGGACGAGTGAGGGAGACGGACGTAAATGGCCACGAAAAACACGAAGAGCAGAAAGATTCTTTTGCTCCCGTGCACGCCGGCGATCAGGGCAGCAGGGAGGCGACGGGGAGTTTGAGCGATTTCTTTTTGGGAAGCGGGAGGATGAGGGTTTGTTTGGCGGTCAGGGTGTCGGTGTGGCCGTAGCGGGCGGCTTTGGGCAGGGGCTGGGTGTAATGCTCGATGCAGCGTTCCGGAAGATTGATGATCAGATAAAGCGGAAGGGCGGCCCTGGCGTAGATGCGGAGCTTGGTGGTGCGGTCGCGCTGCAGGGACGAATCGGCCACCTCGATGACGGCCAGGACATCGGAAGCGCCGGGCTTGCGGCCGGCGCGATCGTCCGGCGCGCCAATGATGATCGCGGCATCAGGTTCGGGCTCGTCAAATGGTGGGACAGCGATGGGCTGCTGGATCTGAACGAAACAACCGAGTCCATCAAGCTTGACGTTGAGCAAAGTGAGGCGGTTTACGATGAGGGCATGCTGATCACCGATGGTCATCGGGTCTTCTCCCTTGGCGGCGCGGTCCTTGTGAACGAGGCGGCCGTCGAGCAATTCGATGGCGGTGTCCTCCTCCAGGATGTGCTCTTCGATCATGCGGTGGTACTGGTCGACGGTAAGGCGGACCGGGGGCAGGTCGCCGGGAGAGCCGGAACGGGGAGAACGTGGGGGAGCGAGTGTCATAAGGACATTATGGCATGAAGGCGGCGGGCGGGGAAAGCCTCACGTGCCGCCCATCTGGAAGTAGACCTTGTTGAGCCAGTCTTCGTATTCCATGAGTTGCTGGCGCTGGCGGTAGTGCATGGATTCGACCTTGCGCTGGGCGCGGGCGAAGAGGGCCTTGGTCCACCAGGAGCCGATGTCGCGGCCCCAGATGCCGGCGGTTTTGCGGCGGATACCGATAAGCGTCTTGCGCGAGAGCAGGTGCTGCAGGATCGGGTCTTCCAGGGAGATCATGAAGATCGCGGAGCCGGGATCGCCTTGTCTTCCGCAGCGTCCGACGAGCTGGTTGTCGACGCGGCGAGATTCGTGGCGCTGCGTGCCGATGACATGCAGCCCGCCGAGCTCCGCGACGCCGGGTCCGAGCTTGATGTCGGTTCCGCGGCCGGCCATGTTGGTGGCGATGGTGATCATGCCCAGTTCACCGGCGTGGGCGACGATGTCGGCTTCTTTGCCGGCGTTTTCCGGACGGGCGTTGAGGATCTGGTGCGGGACATCGCGGGCGCGCAAAATCCGCGAGAGCGTTTCGGAATCCTCGATCGAGTGCGTCCCCACCAGCACCGGCCGGCCTTTGAAAATGATCTTTTCGACCTCGTCGGCGACGACGGACCACTTCTCACGCGCTGTGCGAAAGACGCGGTCGGGGTAGCGGATGCGGGCGACCGGGCGATGCGTGGGAATCTTCACCACCGGCAATTTGTAGACTTTTTTGAATTCATAGGCTTCGGTGGCGGCGGTGCCGGTCATGCCGGAGAGTTTTTTATAGAGCGAGAAATAATGCTGGTAGGTGGTGCGGGCGAGCGTGGGCGCCGGCGCGTTGATCGGCAGATTTTCCTTCGCCTGCACGGCCTGATGGAGGCCTTCTGACCAAGTGCGGCCGGGCATGCGGCGGCCGGTGAACTCATCGACGATCACCACTTCCGCGCCTTTCTGGGCGTCCTGCGTGATCACGTAATGCTGCTCGTTGAGGAACAGCCAGCGGGCGCGCAGGGCGTTGAGCACCAGGTTCTGCCAGGATTCGGCGGTGATTGACGGCGTGTTGCTGTCGGTGAGGATTTTCTGCAGGCGCGTGAGGCCGTCCTCTTTCCACTCGAGCTTGCGCTTTTCGGGCTGATAGTCGAAATCGTGCCGGGCGCGCAGACGCATCGAAAGCTGATTCGCCCACTGATACGCCCAGGCCAGAGGCGAAGGCCCCGTCGGCCCGGCGATGATCAGCGGCGTGCGCGATTCGTCGACCAGCACGGAATCCGCCTCATCGACGATCGCGAAATTGAGGGCGCGCTGCACCGACTCCGTGGAATCCTGGCGATTGAGCAATGCGAGCGTGTCGATTTTCTGCTGATGCGTGCGCGTGTGATATTTGATCTGGTCGCGCAGGTAGTCGAAGCCGAACTCTTTGTTGGTGCCGTAGGTGATGTCGCAGAGGTACGCGGCGCGGCGCAGGTCGTCGGACATGCCGGCGATGATCACGCCGACGGAAAGTCCCATGGCGGCGTAGAGCGGCTTGAGCGTCTCGGCATCGCGCTGGGCGAGATAGTCGTTGACCGTGATGATGTGAACGCCGCGCCCGTTGATCGCGTTGAGCACCGCCGGCAGCGAGGCGACGAGCGTCTTGCCTTCGCCGGTGGCCATCTCCGCGATGCGTCCCTTATGCAGCTCGTACCCGCCGATGAGCTGGACATGATACGGACGCATCCCGAGGTGATGGCGCGAGGCGACGCAGACGGCGGCGAAGACGGCGGGCAGGTGCTTGTCGGGCGGATCGCCCTCCCGGACTTTGGCGCGGATGTCGTGCAGACGCTCGCGAAGCTGGGCGTCGGAAAGGGCGGTGAATTCGACCTCGATGGCCCGAATCCGGCGGATGAGGCCGCGGTACCGCAGCGGGATGCGCGCCAGGTGCTCTTCCCGCGCCATCGATTCCAGGCGCGGCGAGAGGGCGAGCGGATGAGAGGGGGCCGTGGTCATCAGAGCGTAAGTGTAGGCGATCAGGGGGGGTGGGAAAAACGCAAAATGCAAAACTCGCACGGGGCAACTCAAAAGGGGGAGCCGTGCGCCCCGCCGGCGGATTCCGGCGCTTCCCGCCGCCGGGGCTTTTTCGCTACCATACGTCGCATGCTTCCCCCGCTTCACATCGGTTCGCTGCCGCTGGCCACGAACCTGCTGCTCGCGCCCATCGCCGGATACTGCGATGTGTCGTTTCGACTCGTGGCGCGGGCGTTCGGCGGGGTCGGGCTGGCGTGTACCGATCTGCTTTGTCCCGAAGGCGTGCTGCGCGAGAACAAGCGCTCGATGGAGCTGGCGGCGACTTGCCCGGAAGATTCGCCGCTGTCGATGCAGCTTTACGGCGGCAACGTCGATCGGCTCTGCGAAGCCGCGATGTGGGCCGAAGATCGCGGCGCGCATGTCATCGACATCAACATGGGCTGCCCGGTCGACAAAATCACCAAGAAGGATGGGGGGTCGAAGCTGTTGTGCGATCCGGACCACACCCTGCGGATGGTCGAAAAGGTCAAATCCTGCCTCCGCCGCGTGCCGCTGACCTGCAAGCTGCGCTTGGGGTGGAACGATCAGTCGATCGTCGCGCCGTATCTCGCGGCGCGGCTCGAAGAGCAAGGCGTTTCGCTCATCACCATCCACGGACGCACCACGGAAATGAAATTCACCGGCAGCGCCCGGCTCGATGGCATTGCCCAGGTCGTCGCGGCGGTGAAAAAAATTCCGGTCATCGGCAACGGCGACATCAAGTCTCCCCACGATGCCGCCCGCATGATCGCGGTGACGAAATGCGCCGGCGTGATGATCGGCCGCGGGGCGCTGGTCCGGCCGTGGATTTTCCGCGACACGCACGCGCTGCTGACCACCGGGCAGATTCCAGCGGAGCCGTCGATCGCCGAAAAGTGTGCGATGATTCGCCATCATTTTTACAACCTCTGCCGCTTCCGGAACGAGCGGATCGCGGTGCTGGAGTTCCGCAAACGGATCAGTTGGTACGCCAAAACGATGAATCCCTGCCGGCCGCTGAAGGACCCGATGCGGGAAATCAGCTCGCCGGCGGATTTCGAGAACGTCCTCACCGGTTTCCTGGAATGGCGAGAGGGATACGACGCGGCGGTGCGCGCGGGAAAGATCGCGCCGCTGGCGGAGGAAAACACGCAGGAGGCGGCCTGAGGGGGTGCGGCCATCTTTTGTGGCGGACAATCGTGACATTGGCGTCTCCGCCAATGGCGGCCCGCAGGCCGCTCCGTCCGGAATAAACATCCGCGCGCCCCGGGCGCATCGGCCTTGGGCCGAACATCGGCGGGACGCCGATGCCACAAAAGATGGTTACACCCGCCTGAGCGGTTTCCGGCTTGAACGCTTGGCGACTCGCGCCATAATACGGGCACGGGTTGATGGAAGGGCGTGCATGACCTTGCAAGAGAACTATCAGAAGATTCGCGAGACCATGGCTGCGGCGGCGGGGAGGGTGCGGCGGAATCCCGGCGACGTGACGCTGGTGGCGGTGACCAAAAACGCGTCGCCGGAGCAGAACAAGCAGTTGATCGAGATGGGGCACCTCGATTTCGGCGAGTCGCGCGTGCAGCAGTTGCAGCAGCGGGCGGCACAACTGGAGGAGTGGCTGGCGCGCCAGCAGACCCGGGCGGAGAAAAAGCTGCCGCCGCCAGGGTATGCGGCGGAGGGAACCATCCGCTGGCACATGATCGGCCATCTCCAGCGCAACAAGGTGCGGCCGGTGCTGCCGATCGTGCGGATGATCCACTCCGTGGATTCGCTGCGCCTGGCCGAGGAAATCCAGGATGAGGCCGAGCGGCTGCCGGCGGCGTCGGGGGGGGCGGGCAGCGGGTTAGGCGGGACTGGCAATGGCCGGTCGAAGCCGGTGCAGATTCTGCTGGAAGTGAACGTCGCCGGGGAGTCGACGAAGTTCGGGGTGGCGGTGGGAGCGGCCCTGCACCTGGCGGAGCAGATCGACACGATGGACGATGTGCACCTGGTCGGCTTGATGGGGATGGCGCCGCACGAAGCGGACCCCGAGAAAACACGGCCCGTCTTCGCGCGGCTGCGGGAACTCTACGAGGAAATCCGCTTCCGCAAAATCGGCGGCGAACGGTTCCGGCACCTGTCCATGGGAATGTCCAACGACTATCCGATCGCCATAGAAGAGGGCGCGACCATGGTGCGCATCGGCACGGCGCTGTTCGGCCCGGAGCGGTGAGGGGCAAACATCGAGAGGCTAAGCCAACGCTCTACGCCACCCCCCAGGAGGAGACGGACCATGCCAATCGCTGCCCGAATCTGCACCGCCCTCGCCGCCGCATCAGTGCTCGTGGCTTTCGCCGCCGCAGCTCCGGCCACGCGCCCGGCCATCACCCAACCCGCTGCCGCCGCTTCCACGCAGCCCGCCGTCGCCACGCTCGAATCGCGCTGGTCCAGCGTGCTCGAGCGCCTCGGCAGTGATTCCTTCAAGGAACGCCAGGACGCGCAGAAGGAAGTCGACAAAGCCACCTGGCGCGATCTGCCCGCCCTCAAGGCCCTCGCCGCCAAAGTCACCGATGTCGAAGTCAAAGAACGGCTCATGAATCGCGTCGAGGCTCTTGAAGTCGAAGCGGCGGTCAATCCGCCGCCGATTGACTTCGATGTCGAAAGCGGCTCGATTCGCGACGTCGCGGACGCTTTGCAAAAAGCCACCGGCGTCCCGTGGCTCACCTGGAATCAGGGCGGACCGCCCCAGCTCTTCACCCTCCACGCCAAGGACAAACCGCTCTGGGAAGTCTTCATGGCCCTCAACGCCCAGCATGGCATAACGCTGCAGCAATCCAACGAAATCCAGTTGATCCTCAACTCCCAAACCATCCGCCACGGACAAGTCCAGGGCCCCCTGCTCTTCTATCCGCTGACCCTCTCCCGCGTCCTCGATCTCCAAGCTTCCGGCCATCTGCCGGACGGCGATATCCCGCCCGATGCCAACTCCGCGGCCCCCCACCTCGAATTCACCTTCGGCGTCCTGGGCGATCCGCGCCTGAAAATCGCCAAAGCCTGGATGCCCGAGATCACCGAAGCGGTGGATGACAAAGGCAACGTCCTCAGCCGGACGCCGCCCCAATACAACACGTGGATGGGCGCTCCCGTCGTTCTTCAGCAACAAACCTCCGAGAGTTGGCCCCTGCCCGAAAACCTCGGCAAAAAAATCACCGTCAAGGGAACCATGAAACTCACCCTCGTCGTCGCCGAAACCACCGTCGAAATTCCCGACATGGTCAAACAAGGCAAAACCCCCATCGTCGTGGGCAATGAGCAAGTCGTCTGGGACAAGTTCGAGCCCAAAGACAACGTCATCAACTTCAGTATGAGCGTCCAGAAAAAAGGCGGCGGCCCCATGAACGGCGATTTGCTCCCCGTTCACATCACCCTCACCGACGATGTCGGCAACCAGATCATCTCCCAATCTATCCAAGGCGGATGGGGCGGCGGCCTCGGCATGAACAACGCGGGCAACGGACCCATCAAAGGCAGCTTCTCCATCCCCACCCGCACCCAGGACCGCATTTTCGACTTCCAATTCAAAGACATCCCCATCCCGTAAGCCGCCCCTTTTTCCAGCCGCCGCACGCAGCAAAAAAAGCGGACGCCCCGTCTCCGGAGCGTCCGTCTCTACTGTTCAACGACCTTTCGTGTCTTTCGTGGCCGTTTACCGTCGGTGGGGGGGGCGACGAAGGTCAGTTCTTCGCCACCGGCTCGATGATCGACTGCGTGCGCACCAGTACGCGCGCATCGCCCAGCAGGTGGAATCCTTCGATGTGCACTGCACGCCGATGAAGCTGCGCCACCACGATCGAGAGATATTCCGTCTGGCCAAGGTCGTTTTTCTTGTGCGAGACGAGCCCGCCCTGGTCTTCCGCCAGCCGCAGCAGCTCCGTCACGGAGTTTTCAAACAGGGCCTCGGAAACGTGCTCCTCGTTGAGCGCCAGGTAATACTGGAAATGATTCCCAAACGTTTTTTCGTACTGCTTGTCGCCCTTGCAGGGCAACCGTTCGACGAGGCCGCGGTCCGGCAGCGCCTTGCTGGGGAAGCACGCCACTTCCGACACCGTCTTCCCGCCCGCCGACACCGACACCAGGTGCCCCCCGCCGGCAATCAGCCACATCGAGACGTCCAGGCCCCCCAGCACCCGCCCGCGCCGCGCGTCCACGGTGAACAACTCCGGATGTAGGCCCCGATCGTAGACCAGGACCGATAACCCAGCGCTGCGTGGTTTCTTGTGATGAACACTCATGGTCGACATACACCTCCGAACAAAAGCGAAGAGGGGCATTATACGGGCTAAAACCCCGCTACCGAAGAAAAAACTGTCGCTTCGTGCAAATTGGCACAAATCCCCATCGGTAGGGGGGTTGCATGCCGCCCTCCCCCACATGTTGCTCCAGTCTTCGTAAAAACCTCTACCACCGATCGGGTTTCCTTAAAAATTCGCATTCCTGTGATCTCCCCCGCCCTCCCCTTCCCATCCCCTGCCATTTGCCTCCCTCCGCCCCCTCCGCCACAATCCCTCGCAAGGAGGCCCCCATGTCCCAATTCCGCTCCAACGCCCGCATCGAGCGCGTCGACCACCACTGGCAAGCCACCGATGCCGTCCTCTGCGGCGATGTCACCGTCGGCAACGACTGCTCCTTCTGGTTCCAAACCGTCATCCGCGGCGATGTCGCCCCCATTCGCATCGGCAACCGCGTCAATATCCAGGAGCACTGCGCCCTGCACTGCGATGCCGGCATGCCCCTCGAAATCGGCGATGAAGTCACCATTGGACACGGGGCCGTCGTCCACGGCTCGAAGGTCGGCCGCGGAACCCTCGTGGGCATGAAAGCCTGCATCCTCGGCGAGTGCGTCGTCGGCGAAGAATGCATCGTCGCCGCCGGTGCCGTCCTCTCCCCCGGCACCGTGGTGCCCAACCGCATGGTCGCCATGGGCATCCCCGCGAAAATCGTCCGGCCCGTGCGCGATTCCGAGCTCGAATCCATGCGCCAGAACAACGCCCACTACGTCCAACTCGCCGGCGAGCACGCCGCCCACCCCGAGCGCTTCTACCGCTAACCCCCCGCGCCACTCCCCTCGTGTGCCATGGTCAGGGTAGGGCCCCTGACTATGCCCGGTATCCCTCGCCCCTGAAACACCGCTCTCTCACGGCGCACCAAAAACCTCCATGCACTCCCCCCTCCCCACCCCTATACTGCCTCCATGTCCTCCCAAACGCCTGCCCTGGCGACCTCCCCCCCGCGCCTCTGCCCGCGCCCCCTTACCCACCCGCGCGCCCTCTTCCTCATCACCATCGCCACCCTCGCACTCCTCCTGATCTTCCTGGGCACCGGCCAGCCCGTCGACATGATGGAGCTCTTCAACCTGGTGCCCGTCCGGGAAGCCTACCGCGATCACCACTGGCTCATGCCCACCCTCAACGGCGTCCCGCGCCTCGAAAAACCGCCGCTGCCCGTCTGGATCCCCGCCGGCCTCGCGACGCTCCTCGGCAATGACTCCCTCTGGATCCTCCGCCTCCCCTCCGTCCTCCTCGCGCTCCTCGCCAGCTTCGCCATCTACACCGCCGGCCTGCTCTTCTTCCACAACCCCGACGAGCGCCCCGACCGCTCACGCCTCCTCGCGATCCTCGCCGCCATCTCCCTGCCCGTCATGCTCGTCTTCAACCGCGAAGCCCGCCTCGCCTCCTACGACATCTACGCCGCCGCCTTCATCACCTGCGGCGCCGCCTTCCTCGCGTACCTCGCCGAAGCCGGCGCCGACCCAGCGCAGCAGCCCCGCTTTGGCAAATGGTCCGCCCTCGTCCTGGGCGCGGGAATCGCCACCGGCCTCTCTGTCATGTCCAAGGGCCCCGTCCCCGCCGCGACGGTTATGCTGCCGCTGGGCCTCTGGCTCCTGATCTATCACCGGCGCTGGCCGGTCTGGATCGGCGTCCTTGCCGCCGCCATCATCAGCGTCGGCGTCTTTCTCCCCTGGCTCATCATCATCGGCCAGCGTTACCCCGACGCCTGGCACCGCTGGTACACCGAGTTCATGCAGTTCGGCACCGGCAACGCCGAAAATCCCGCCGCCGCCGGCACCTACCAGCAACTCCACAAAAACCACTTCTACTACCTCGCTTTCCTTCTCTGGGTCGCCCCGCTCACGCCCACGCTCATCGCCGGCCTCATCCTCCCCTTCCTCCCCTCGCACGGCGAGCCCCCGCCCTCCGCGCGCGAACGCCGTGGCCGCTGGCTTTTCTGGCTGATTCTCGTCTTCGGGCTGCTCCTGATCTCCATCCCCTCCGAAAAGAAACCCCGCTACGCGCTGCAACTTTTTCCCTTCGCCGCGCTGCTCTGCGCCGCCGTCTGGCAGGAATTCGCTCGCCTGCCCGCTGCCCGCCGCATCGAACCCGCCGCCGCCATCATGCTCGTCGCCCAGGCGCTCTTCTTCATTTTGCCCGGCATGGTCGGCGCGATCGGCATCCTCTGGCTCGCCGCCCGCTGGCCGATTCCGCACGCTGCCGAGCGCCTCTATCAAGCCGTCAGTGAGGGCTTCAGCGGTGGCGGTTCGCCCCACGCCGCCGCGCGCCTCTACGAAACCCTCCTCCCCATGGCCAGCCCCTGGCTCATCCCCCCCTTCCTCCTCCTCGCCGGCCTCGGCCTCTACCTCTGGCGCGCCCAGTTCCGCCGCCAATGGACCCGCGCCCTCATCGCCCTCACCCTCTGCTGCCTCGCCTTCGGCCTCACCACTCAAACCGCCTATCGCCTCGACCCTTCCACCCACACCAACTCCGCCGCCGCCTCCACCGACGCCGCCATGGACATCGCCATGCCGACGCGCACCACGGGCGCGGCGGGGGGGGAGGTGTACACTTTCGCCAGCGGCGACGTCCGCCCCTGGCTCAGCACCCTCTTCTTCGCCAACCACATCCTTCCCGAAGAAACCCCCCAATCCCTCGCCGCCATCGCCAACGCCCGCCCCGCACAACCCATTTACATCATCGCCCTCACCGACGCCGGCCATCCCCCCGGCGCCCAGGCCGAGCAATTCCTCTCCCAATTCGAACAGCTCACCGGCCGCCACCGCGAAGAACTCGAACACTGGCCCGACGACGGCCGCCGCACCGCCCTCTTCCGCTTTCCACCAGCATCCGCACCTCACTGACCGTGCCCATACATCCAAGCCGATCAACTCGCCATCCCACCACTGCCCGCCACGATCGCCCTTCCCAATCGGAACCTCCGCCTCCCGCACTCGGCGCGAAAGACGCAATCAACCACCCCCTCACTGATCCTCACCATGCCCATGCCCCGCCCCAACGGGGCGCGCGATAATAGCCCGGGGTGACCGCAGGGAACCCCGGGTCCACGGCCAAAAAAAATCCCCAAGCCCCAACGGGGCGCTCGAACGCTTCGCCGCCATTCAATCGGACCAACCGCGGTATCATAATGCGCATGCCAACGCTGCGTGTGCGAGTCGCAAACAATCCCCGCCTGCCCAACCCTGGGTCCGAGCACGAGATGAAAATGATTGAGCACCACTGCAAAAATGACTGCTGAGGGGCGATGCGTTACGTATTGAAGGCGGGTTGGTTTGCGAAATGGCGCGTTTACCACGCTGGAGCCCTCTATGTCCCCCGCATTTCAACCTGGGGCAGGACATCCACCTGCGAATATCACTTCACCGAGGATTGTTGGCGAGCGGTCATCAAACAGGCAACCGCGAATAAGGGAACATCTATATCTTTCAATGGAAATCCGTTTGCTCAAAGTTTGCAATTGAATCGCGTCGGGCTCCTCAGCACGACAAATGAATGGCAAATTCTGGCCGAGCCGATACTGGGGCCGGTTATCAGCTACCATTCCATTGATCCGCCATGGACCGTCAGGGTCCGGGTTGCAGGCCAATTGACAGCCATTGCGAGGATGGGGTGTGGCCACGTGAGTCTGGTCGTCCGAAGAAGATATGAGTTCTGGGGGCCATTTTTTCTTTTGATCGTTTTCAGACGAATAATCGCCGAGTCCAGCGATCTTCCGGATCCCAGTTAATTCTCTCGCGACGTTCGACGCTCGCTGATTGCGCCATGTCTTTGAAGCGATCATGCTTGGGTGAAAAAGGGGTCATGAATTCCTGATCCCCTTTTCTATCGCTCGAATCCTGGAAGCGGTTTGCCGTCGATGTCCACCGTGTAGATAGTTGCCTTGATCGTCGTAACGTCCGTTGGCCCTTCCGATTTTCCATCGGGAGCGTACTCATGCGATTTTCGCACGCGATAGTCGTCGTAACCCGGGTGGAACGGGCCGTCGAGAATGAACCACGCACTGATGGTTTCCCCCGGATTCTCAAAATAAATCAAGAGGAGCTGATCGACGCCCCTTTTCTTGTATACGACTGGTTGCGCCGTGGCGTCATCCGGTGGCAAACCGATTGTCCTGACCGCCTGCTCGGCAGTCATTCCCGCACGCAAAACGCGCGTTGCGGAATCGTATGGGCCGGACCACAGCCAAAACACAACTGCTGCAGTGAACACGACCACCGCCGCAAGCCACCACTGCCGAAGAAGAGGGTTTTTCTTTTTGACAGGGGCGCCCGCAACAGGCTCTGCATGCTCAATCATTTTTTCTCCTGACGTATATCAGGCACGCGCATCGGTTCCAAAGCACGTATAGCTGCGATCGGGTGATTTTAGCCGAGCCGCTGGTCAATCGACATTCGTAGTCGCGCCACCGCCGAATTGCCAAATTCGTTCCTGGACACCTTTGAACTGCTCAGCCTGCTCCAGGCGTACGAGCCAAGATGGACGGGGTACCGTTGTCCCGCCCCCGCGCGCCGGCCCACCCCCGCCCTCCCACTCGTAGTTTCCCGTACCCCCACTTGTTACACTGGTCCGAAAACCCCTCACGGAGATCCCTCATGAAATCCTGCATCACCGCCGCACTCACCGCCGCCGTCCTCGCCCTCAACTTCCCCGCCTTCGCCCAAAACCCCCCCTCCACCGCCCCCGCCCCGCAATCCGCTGCCCCCGCCCCCGCGCGCCGCGCCAAGGTCGCCGTCATCCACCTCTCCGATACCCTCCTCGAACGCCCCGCCTCCTTCTCCCTCTCGCTCGCCAGCCTCACCGGCGCCGATCAATCCCCGCCCCTCTCCTCCCTCATCGTCACCCTCAACAAAGCCGCCAAAGACGCCACCCTCAACGGCGTCTTCCTCGATCTCTCCGCCTTCTCCCTCACCCTCAATCAAGCCCAGGAAATCGGCGCCCTCCTCACCACCCTCCGCCACAACGGCAAGCGCGTTGCCGTCTATTCCTCCGATTACGACCTCGACACCTACGTCCTCGCCTCTTATGCCGACACCGTCATCATGCCCGAGAATGGCAGCGTCATCATCCCCGGCGTCGGCCTGCAGATGATCTTCTTCAAGGGCGCCCTCGACAAACTCAACCTCTCCGCTGATTTCGTCCAGGTCGGAAAATTCAAGGGCGCCGAAGAGCCCTTCACCCGCACCAGCCCCTCCCCCGAATACAAGGCCCAGATCGACAAACTCGTCGACGGCATGTATTCCGAAGTCCTCTCCATCATCGCCAAAAACCGCCCCAACCTCGATGAAGACCAGGTCAAAAAAGACATCGATGAAAGCTGGTTCACCGGCACCACCGCCAAAGCCGCCGGCCTCATCGATCAAACCATGCCGCGCGATCACGTCGACGCCTGGGTCCAATCCCAATTCCCCGCCGGCGCCACCCTCGTCTCCGATTACGGCCAGCCGCCCAAGCAATCGCTCGACCTCAACAACCCCTTCGCCCTCTTCTCCATGCTCGCTTCCCCCGGCCCGTCCAAGCCACGCGGCCCCGAGATCGCCGTCATCTACGCTGTGGGTGAAATCGCCGAAGATTCCCCCGGCAGCCTCGACACCTCCGACTCCGTCACCCCCGCCTCCATCCGCGAAGCGGTCGACGCAGCGCTCAAGGACGATCAGGTGAAAGCGATCGTGCTGCGCATCGATTCGCCCGGCGGCAGCGCCTCCGCTTCCGATGAAATCTGGGCCGCCCTCAAAGACGCCGACAAGAAAAAACCCGTCACCGTCTCCATGGGCCGCCTCGCCGCCAGCGGCGGTTACTACATCGCCTGCGCGGGCCGCCACATCACCGCCGATCCCGCCACCATCACCGGCTCCATCGGCGTCGTCGGAGGCAAAATCGTCATCAAGGACCTCCTCGACAAGGTCGGCATCTCCATCGTCCCCGTCTCGCGCGGCGCCCACGCCGACATGCTCAGCATGCTCCAGCCCTTCACCCCCGAAGAACGCGCCTTCGTTCAAAAAACCATGACCGACACCTACGCGGTCTTCACCAGCCGCGTCACCGCCGCCCGCGGCGACAAAATCAAGGACATCACTGCCGTCGCCCAGGGCCGCCTCTTCACCGGCGAACAAGCCATCCAGGCCGGCCTCGTCGATGACGTCGGCACCCTCAACGACACCATCGCCGCCGCCGCCAAAAACGCCCACCTCGGCTCCAATTACCAGATCCTCGTCCTGCCCGAATCCAAATCCCTCCTCGACATCCTCCGCGAAGGTTTTTCCGCTGACGCCTCCACGCCCCTGGGCCTCAAGTTCGACGCCTTCCAGGCCGCCCTCACCTCCCTGCCCCCCGAACTCCGCGCTCCCACTCAAAGCGCCCTCCACATGCTCCGCCAGCTTCAGCACGAACAGGTCCTCCTCGCCATGCCCCCCGGCCTCGTCGAATCCACCCCCGGGAGCAGCCGGTGATTTCCCCCGCGCCCTCCGCCGCGCCGCCTGACGCCCCGCCCGCACTCGCCGTCGAAAACCTCGTCGTCCGCTACGGCGCCATCGAAGCCCTCCACGGCGTCACCCTTCACGTTCCCGCCGGCCGCATCGTCTGCCTCATCGGCGCCAATGGCGCAGGCAAATCTTCGCTCCTGCGCTGCATGTCCGGCCTCATCCCCGCCGCACGCGGACGCATCCTCTACCACGCCCCCTCCGGCCGCCAGATCACCCTCACCCACACCCCCGCACACCGCATCGTCGCCGCCGGCATCAGCCACGTTCCCGAAGGCCGGGGCATCTTCGGCAACATGACCGTGCAGGAAAACCTCGACCTCGGCGCTTACCTCCGCCGCGACCGCCCCCAGATCGCTTCCGACCTCGACCGCGTCTTTGCCCTCTTCCCCCGCATCAAGGAACGCCGCAGCCAAACCGCCGGCACCATGTCCGGCGGCGAACAGCAGATGCTCGCCATCGCCCGCGCACTCATGTCCCGCCCCCACCTCCTGCTCCTCGACGAACCCTCCCTCGGCCTCGCCCCGCTCATCGTCGAACAAATCTTTTCCGTCATCCAGCAAGTCAACCGCCAGGGCACCACCATCCTCCTGGTCGAGCAAAATGCCAACATGGCCCTCGCCATCGCCCACCACGCCTACGTCCTCGAATCCGGAACCATCGCCCTCGAAGGCCCCGCCCCCCAAATCCGCGGCAACGACCAGGTCCGCAAAGCCTACCTTGGCGAGGACTGACCGATAGATCATCCACAAATGCACACAAATAAACACGAATGAGTTGTCGCTTGCGGCGCGTCCCGTTCACGAAAGCTCATACCTGAAAAAACCACGGAGAACACGGAGATGGGGATGAAAGCCGGCGATGGCGTTTTCCCCCCCCCCCATAGGGCGAGACGCTCCCTGCCCGAGGGTCCTCTTGCCTTTTGGGAGAAAACAGGAAGCCGGTTGCGCGGGATAATAGCCCAGCACGTGTTAGGTGT
>DASZZD010000044.1:0-105444 GCA_035545015.1 Phycisphaerae bacterium | reverse complement strand
GGGCATGGGGGCTCCTTGGGGGGATGTTGAATGGTGAATAGTAAATGGTAAAGGGGATTGGTGGGGGGACGAAATCCCAATGACAAATGACAAATGACAAATGGGGGGCAAGGTGCTCATGTGCGGGGCAAGGCGCTCATTTTTTTGACTTTGGCTGGTTTTGAGAAGGTGTTGGGATTGCGGGGGTTGGGAGTGTTGGAGGGCAAGATGCTCAAGGCACTCATTTGTTTTTGCGCGCGCAGGGGGCGGCGGGGGGGTTAAATCATCAAGTCGTGGAGTCGGCAAGTCGTTGGCGGGGGTGGTGGGAGGGGTCGGCGAGTGGGGGGAGTTGCGCAGGTGCGCAAAATTACGCAGATATGGAAATTTCGTAACGGGTTGGAGGGTTGTGGGTTGCGAGTGGTGGTGAGTGAGATGCTCAAGATGCGCATGGTTTTTTGCGCGGGGGTGGCGGGTGGGATGGGGGCACGGGGACGGGGAGGGGCCGCCGATGGGGGCGGATGGACGCCGATGGTTTTTGGATTTGGCAGGGTTGCGGGAGCTGACGGAATGGTGGGACATGTGGGTTTCCTCCCCCGGTGAGCGTGTGGGCTAAGAGTAAACGGAAGGGGCGGGGGAAAGGTTCCCGGGAAGTTTGGATTTTTTTCGGATAAGGGGTTGAGGCGGGGTGCGCAGGGATTGGAGAGGAATAATGGAGGGGTTTTGCTGGTACGCGGAGGGGCCTACAAAGGATAATCGATGGCATGCGTCGCGGAAGGGGATGTTCTCCGGATAGCGGCGCAAGAGAATCACAGTTTATACCGCCAAGGGATGACAATTGATGGGACTGACGGATCGTGACGTTCTCGCCAGCCGTGTGTGCCGAGAGGTATTGCGCAACCCTTCGTACGCGCCGTCACGGACCCGCGAGTTGATCGAATGGCTCAAGTCGGACTTGCGCCCCACTGCGGACATTGCGGGGCGCGCGTTGGCGGCATTGGGTCCTCAGGCGTTCGACGATTTGCTGAATGACGTCCTCTCCCGACCTGATCTGCCGAAACCTAGTCTCGTGTGGGCGTTGGAGTTGTTCCCGGAAAGACATGAACGCCTGCTCCCCCTGCTGCGCGATTGGCTCGGTCGGTCTGCTGGAGATCTGCGCTTACAGGTCGCCGTGTCCATCGCACACATCATTACAGAGCGGTTGGAGAAACGGTTGCCGGTGGACCAAGCGGACGTGTCGCTGTTCAAGTCTGTTCTTGTTCCCGCGATGAACCGAGGCGCAATTCGCGTCCACTTGCGGGACTTCGAACTCGCGGCGGCCGAGGCGGGCTAACTATCCGCCGCTAAGGATCGGCCTTGCGTCGCGCGTTCTGGTAAACTCAAGGTCGGCCGGCGCGGTATCGGCCATTGAACGTCGGTCCGCTATTCCACACCCGCTGTTCGCATGGACTACGAGGAAGCCGTCAATTTGATCTTGATGCACGGCGCAGGTCGCGATGGCGTGCCGCTAGAGGAGGCGTTGATCGACAATGGATTTCTGGGCTGCCTGCGACCTTTCTCGGGGCTACGGGAAGAGAACTTCCTTCAGGTGATGCAAGCGATCATCGCGCTTAAGCCGCACCTGTCAGGCGCGAAAGTCTGGGAGTTGCGATTGATTTACGGGTTGTGGGAACTCACGACAAGAGCGCGCCTTTGGGGTCTCGATCCGAACGGTATGCTACAACGCGATCGCTTGTTGTCGGAGCAAGACACGGAGCGGTTACTCTTGTGGGTACACTGCATCGAAATGGCCGTATCCCGCCTCATGCGCAACGGCGATCCGGCGGACGCGCTGGCGTACTACGGCGAGCAGGGGCTCGCGGAATAATATTACACACGGCAGTCGAACGGCCTGCATCGCGGTAGGATGTTCCTCGCGGTTCGAGTGGTTCATTCGCGCGTGGCGTGACTGGTCAGAGAGGTTCGTGAGCCGCTATGACAGCGCATCTTGCCGATCACATTTGTATGTGGGCTGCGATTATCGTTCCAGTGCCATTGATCGTTTTGTTTCGGTGGGTCGGTTTGGGACTTGGGGTGGTAGCTGTTTGGGGCATTCTGGCGTTTGCCGGCGTGTGGATTTCGTCATTGGACCCGACGCGGGATGGGGGGGTGATCGATTCAATCTGGTTGCTCTTTGGGTGGATCGGCGGGCTTATGTACTGTGTGCCGATTTTCGGAGTGCGCGAGTTGGTCGCTTACGTGGTGCGTCGGCGGCGTGCGCGGGCGGCGGGCGGGTGAGCGTTCGTTGGGGCAGGTGGGGGATGGTCGCGAGGCGGCGATCGATAGCGGCGGATGTGGGTGGCGTTGCGCGGTGGGTGTGGATTGCGCGGCGCGGGTGTGCGCCGGGTTTGGTTTTTGGGGGTTGGGGGAGCGTGTGCCGTGCGGGGTCAGGGGGCCTTCCTTGACGATGGCACGTGGCGGTGGGGGCGCGCGGATGTTTATTCGGGGGGGAGCGGCCTGCGGGCCGCCATTGGCGGGACGCCAAGGCCACCTTTGGGGCGGGTGTTGAGGGGTGGGGGGTGGTGGGGTAGGGTATGCGGGTATGGCGATACGGATATGGGGAGTTGTGCTGGCGGTGGGGATGGGGTTGCTGACGGTGGTGTCGGTGTATTGGGTTTGGGAGCAGGATCGGGTGGTGCGGACGTTTGTGGCGACGCCGGTGGTGGTGGATTCGGCGTTTGTGGAGGTGCATCACGGGAGGAAGAGCACTTCGTATGCGCCGAAGGTGCATTACACGTATGAGGTGGAGGGGAAGCGGCATGAGTCGTGGACGGTGTATCCGATCAGCACGGATTTTTCGTCGCGGTCGGGGGCGCGGTGGGTGATCGATCAGTATCCGGTGGGGAAGGCGGCGACGGCGTATGTGGATCCGTGGGATGCGGACAATGCGGTGCTGATCCGGGAGTATGCGTCGCCGCCGTATTGGGGGGCGGTGGTGTTCTGGTGGCTGACGATGGTGGGGTTGATGATGGCGGCGGGTGCGATGAGTTCGCCGGGGTATGGGATGCGGGGGGTGGCGTTGGGCGGGTCGGGGTTCTGGCTGATCTTGCCGGGGAAGAATTTGCGGCGGAAGAAGTGGGAGTCGGTGGCGTGGACGGTGGGGCTGGTGATACCGACGGTGCTGCTGGATGTGCATTATGGGATGAGGGGGTGGCCATTCGGGGTGGGGGGGTGGGCGTTGTTGATCGTGACGGCGCCGGCGGCGGGGCTGGTGGCGGTGATGGGGGTGCGGCGGTGGTCGATGGCGCGGACGATGAGCGATGCGCGGGTGCAGGTGAGTCCGGTGCCGGTGGTGCGGGGGGAGGCGTTGATCGTGCAGGTGGAGTGGGATGCGCTGAAGCGGGTGCGGGTGGAGGGGATCACGGGGAAGCTGGTGTGCGTGGAGCATTATCGGGAGCAGCGGGGGAACAAGACATATTATGGATCGCGGGTGAAGGGGGAGCAGGGGTTGGGGATGGATTGTCCGAAGGAGCCGGTGGAGTGTGGGGGGATCGTGCAGAGCCGGGGGGAGGCGGTGATGGGTGCGACAGGGCCGGCGACGACGGTGGGGCTGGGGGAAAGGGGGAAGAAACCAGGGTATCCGTTTTATACGTGGGAGCTGCGGGTTGAGGCGAAGCTGGCGGGGGCGGTGGATTATGAGGAGAAGTTTTTTGTGGATGTGGGGTGAGGGGGGGGGAGGGGGAGCGGTTGTTCAGGGGAGGGGGAGTTTTTTGAGTTCGAAGGGGATTTGGAGATCGCGGGTTTTGGTGGTGGCGGAGAAGGTGGCCTTGATGGGGGATCGGTAGGTTCCGGCGATGCTTTCCCACCTGCCGGGGAGTTTCTGGAGGGCGATCTGTTTGTCGTCGGCGTCGGCGATGGTGACGGTGTAGTTGGCATTTTGTGGCAGGGGCTGCATGTCGAATTGAAATTCGAGCAAGTTTTGGGGGTTGACGGCGGACTTGGAGATGGTGATGGGGCGGCCGGCGAGGGTGATCTGGGTGTGGGCAGCTTTTTCGAGGTCGGCGACGACGAGGGATTCGTGTTGGACTTCGACGGTGAGGTGGAGGGTTCCCTTGAGCAGGGCGAGTTGCGAAGCGGCGGTTTGGGGGTCGAGGGGGACTTGCTGAGGGAATGTCCAGCCGAGGGGGAAGTTCATGCGCCGCGCGAGACTGGTGGCGTTGCTCATGGCGACGTCCATGACGGTCTTTCCTTTGGTGCGGAGCATTTCGTGGCCGGCGCTGTCTTGTGCGGAGGTGATGGTCATGCCCTGAGCATGCACGATCTTGAGACGGGGATCGATGAAGACCTGGAGGGTAAGGGTGAGGGTGGGGTTGGCGGCTTGCGCGGGCTGCTGATAGTCGATGGACCGCTGGTAGACGATGGCGAGGGGATAAATCAGGAGTGGACCGGCGACGACGCCGTGGGAGAGGGGGGGGCCGGGCAGGACTCGGTAGCCGTCGTAATCCGGGGTCAAGGCGGCCTGTTCATTCAAGTCGCGGAGGACCTGGGCGAAGGGCTGATCGACGGCATGAATGGTGTGGGGCGCACTGCGAAGATCATAGGTTTGCAGGGGCGTGTCGAGCGCTTTGCTGAGGGCGTTGACGGTGTCGAGGAAAGTTGCGTTGGTCAATTGCAGGGAGATCGGGGGTGGGTTGGCGGCGAGGTCTTCTTCGAGGGACTCGACGCGTCCGAGCAATTGGGCTTTGACTTCGGGATCGGGAGCGGCCTGGGCGAGTTTTCGCAGGAGGCCGAGGTCGCGCCAGGTGGCTTTTTCGAGGGTTTTGGCGGCGGCCTGGCGGGTGGGGAAATCGGGGCTGGCGAGCTGCTCGATGGTGGTTTTCCAGGGGCCAGGATCGGGGGTGGGCTGGGTTGTGGCGGGGGCGGCTGAGAGAAGGGTCGCGGAGGTTAGAAGCGCAGCCGCCCATAGACTCCGGTAGGTTCGCATGCCGTCTCCTGTTTCATGCAAGCGGTGAATCTGCATTCTACGCTGGTGGCGGGGAAGAGTTCGTTTTGCAGGGGTGCGGTGTCTCGGAGCTGAAGGAATGCGGAGGGGACGGGAAGAGGGGTGGAGGTTAGAATGCCTGGCTCGTGATTTTGCGGTGCGTAAGCGGGTGATGTTATGGCGGTGATATCGGCGTTTCGGGCGGTTCGGTATGGGGAGAGGGATCAGACGGGGTTGGTGGCGCCGCCGTATGATGTGTTGAGCGGGGAGGACAAGGCGCGGTTGTTGAATAAGGACGGGCACAACATTGTGGCGGTGGATTTGCCGCACATTCCGCCGAAGGAGGCGGGTCCGGATGCGGTGTATGCGGCGGCGGGGGCGACGTTGAAGAATTGGATGGCGACGGGGATTTTGAGGCGGGATGAGAAGGAGGCGTTGTATGCGTATCAGCAGACGTATACGCATGGGGGGAAGGCATACAAGCGGCGAGGATTTTTTTGCCGGGTGAGGCTGGAGGCGTTTGGGCCGGGGGGGACGATCCATCCGCACGAGCAGACATTTTCGGGGCCGAAGGAGGATCGGTTGAAGTTGATGCGGGCGACGGGTGCGAATTTGTCGCCGGTGTTCGGGCTTTACGATGATCCGACGAACGATGTGACGGATTTGCTGTTCGAGGCGGTGCTTTTGAATGAGCCGGTGGCGCGCGCGGAGTTGCCGAGCCAGGACGGGAAGAGCACGGTGTTGTCGGAGTTGTGGGCGGTGACGGATGGGGCGGTGATCGAGGACATCAAGAAGATGATGGGGGCGAAGCATCTGTACATTGCGGATGGGCATCATCGGTACACGACGTGTTTAAATTATCGCAAGGAAGTGGCGGAGGCGCGGGGCGGGGCGATCGATCCGAACGAGGCGGTGAACCAGTGTTTGTTTGTGCTGATTGCGATGCAGGATCCGGGGCTGATCATTTTGCCGACGCATCGGGTGGTGGCGGCGGCGGGGCTGCGGGATTTTTATCTGGAGGGATTTCGGGAGGAGGCGGGGAAGTATGGGCAGATCATGGAGACGAAGTTTCGCGGGGATTCGCTGGAGCGGCTGGAGCATGAGTTGCCGGGATATGGGGCGCATGCGATGGGGGTATACGATCCGATCGAGGACACGGCGGTGGTGTTCCGGCCAAACGGGGAGGATCCGCTGGGGGCGTTTGAGGATGCGCATTTGACGGGGAAATCGGCGGCGTGGCGGCAATTGGATGTGGCGATTCTGCAGCACCTGGTGTTTGAGCGGATCGTGGGGCCGGCGTTTGGGAAGAAGGATGTGGGGATGACGTGGGCGTTTCCGCACGAGGCGCACGAGGTGGCGGCGCTGTGTCGGAGCGGGGATTACCGGGTCGGATTTCTGCTGCAGCCGACGCCCTTGGAGGCGGTGCGGGATTTGTGCAATGCGGGGGAATTGATGCCGCAGAAGAGCACGTTTTTTTATCCGAAGCTGGCGACGGGGATGGTGGTGAATGTGTTGGACGAGTAGTCAGGAGACGGTAGTCAGAAGACAGTAGTCAGTAGTCAGTAGTCAGAAGACGGGGGTCAGGGGGGGGTGAGGTCGTGCATGAGGTGGTTGAGGCGGTTGATGTTGACGGGTTTGGTGAGGTGGCCGTTGAAGCCTGCGGCGAGGCATTGGCGGACGTCTTCTTCCATGCCGAAGCCGGAGAGGGCGATGGCGGGGATGTCGGAGCGTTTGCGGACTTCGCGGATGAGGTCGAGGCCGGTGCCATCGGGGAGGCCGACGTCGCTGGCGAGCAGATCGAAGCGGTTGTGGGCAAGGAGGTCGAGGGCGTCGGTGACGGAGCCGACGGTTTCGACCTGATGGCCGAGGGTGGCGATGAGGCGACCCATGACGCGGGCGGTATCGGGGTGGTCTTCGACGAGCAGAATGCGGAGGGGGCGTTGGGCGGGGCTGGAGGGTGAGGGCGGTTCGGCGGGGGATTTTTGAGCGACCGAAGCGAGTGCGGGGAGTTCGAGGGTGAAGGTAGCGCCATGTCCTTCGCCGGCGCTGTGGGCGCTGACGGCGCCGCCGTGTGCTTCGGCGAGTGCTTTGGTGATGGCGAGGCCGAGGCCCAGGCCGCCGAAGCGGCGGGTGACGTCGAGGCCGCCCTGTTCGAAGGCGGCGAAGAGGCGGGATGCCTGGTCGGGAGGGAAGCCCATGCCGGTATCGCGCACTTCGATGAGGAGCCGCTGGGCGGGCGGGGCGGCGGCGGGGTTGGGGGCAAGACCCTTGGCGGCGGGCTGGTTGGCGGTGCGGATGGTGATGTGGCCGCGCTCGGGGGTGAACTTGGCGGCATTTTTGATGAGGTTCCACAGCATCTGCTGGAGGCGTGCGTAATCGGCGCGGAGCAGATGGTGGGAGGCGTCGAGGCGCAGTTCGAGGACGAGGTGTTTTTCCTGGATGTCGCCGCGGAAGATGTCGAGGACGGCGCGGATGGCGGCGTGGGCGTCGACGGTTTCGAGGCTGAGTTGGAGCTTGCCCTTGGAGACGCGGGTGAGGTCGAGGAGGTCGTCGATGAGGCGGGCTTCGAGCTCGATGTTGCGGCGGATGATGGCGGCGTCCGGGCGGAGGTTGTCGGGCAGGTCGGCGGCGGCTTCGAGCATCTGGGCCGCGGCAAGGACAGGGGTGAGCGGTGTGCGGAGCTCGTGGCTGAGCATGGCGAGGAAGCGGTCCTTGGCGTGGTTGGCGCGTTCAGCTTCGAGGCGGGCCTGCTGTTCGGCGGCGAGGAGGCGTTCGCGTTCTTCGAGGAGCTCGCGGGTGTCGTGGACGTCGGTGCAGGTGCCGAACCATTTGAGGATGCGGCCGTCGAGGTCTTTGACGGGCACGCCGCGGACTTTGAACCAGCGGTAGGCGCCATCGTGGCGGCGGATGCGGTATTCGATGTCGTAGGGGGCCAGGCCGGCGACGGCATCGTTCCAGGCTTTGGCGGTGCGCTGGCGGTCGTCGGGGTGGATGACGGTGTCGATCCATTTGAGCTGGAGCTGCTGGTCCTGGGGCATGCCGGTGTAATCGAGCCATTGCTTGGAGAGGAAATCGCAATCGCCGTTGGGCAGGCAGGTCCAGACGAGCTGGGGGAGGGCCTCGGCGAGGGTGCGGTAGTGTTCTTCGCGCTCGCGGAGGAGTTCGGCCTGGGCGGCCTGGCGGCGGTCGCGGGCCTGCGCGAGGGCGCGATTGACGGCTTCGGGAAGGTAATCGAGGTATTCGCCGGCCTTGGGAATGACGTCGGAGATACCGGCGCGGAGGGCCTCGATGATTTTGGATTCGTCGGAGAAGCCGGTGACGAGGATGGCGGGGACGGAGCTGGCGGAGGCGCTGGCGCGGATCTTGCGGAAGAAATCGAGGCCGGAGGTGGGGCTGTTGAGCTGGTAATCGAGGATCAGGATGTCGGGAGCGGCGGCGCCGGTGGCGGCGACAAGGGACCAGGCGGCGTCGGGGGAAGAGGCGGCGGAGACGCGGTATCCGGCGCGCTCGAGGGTCTTGCGGGCGAGGCGCAGGATGCCCTCATCGTCATCGAGGAGGAGGACGTGGGGTGGCTCGGGCATCAGGACTTGCTCCCGGCTGCCCCAGGGCCGTTGGGGGGCAGCTTGACGACCTGGAGGAAGAAGCCCAGGCGGCGGATGGCTTCGATGAAGGCTTCGTATTCGACGGGCTTGGTGATGTAGACATTGCAGCCGAGCTGGTAGCAGCGTTCGATTTCGCGGGGGTCGTCGGTGGTGGTGAGCATGATGACGGGGATGGAAGCGGTGTGGCCATCGGCCTTGAGCTGGCGGAGGACTTCGACGCCGTCGACGCGGGGCATTTTGATGTCGAGGAGGATGACGCAGGCGTCGGCGCCGGGGCAGGGGTGTGCGGTCTTGAAGTGGTCGAGGGCTTCCTGGCCGTCCTTGAAGCGCGTGAAGCCATTGGCGAGGCCTGCGCGTCGGAGGTTTCGTTCGACGAGGGTGGCGTGGCCGTCATCGTCTTCGACGAGGATGATGTTGACGGATTGGGGGTCGGGCATGGGAGTTACTCCGAGGGGTGGGGTTCGGGGTCGGCGTTGAGGAGAGCCGCGGGATTCCAGGCGGGCAATGATACAAAAAAGGTGGTGCCGACGCCCTCCTGGGAATCGACCCAGGTTTTTCCGCCGTGGCGTTCGACGACGCGTCGGACGAGGGCGAGGCCGATGCCTTCGCCTTTGGCGGCCTCCCCGTGGAGGCGCTGGAAGGCGCGGAACATCTTATCCATGTAAGCGGCGGGGATTCCCATGCCGTTGTCCTTGACGAAATAGGTATGAAATCCGTCATAGTGATCGGAGGCGCCGATTTCAATGTGGCCGGGACGTGATTTGTCGAGGTAGTTGACGGCGTTGCCGAGGAGGTTGCCGAAGACTTGTTCGATGGCGGTGGGATCGCCGAGGGCCGGGGAGAGCTCGTGGACGTCGACGGAGACGCCGCGTTCGCGGATGGTGGATTGCATGGCGTCGACGACGCGGCGGACGATGGCGGCGACATCGACTTGCTGGCGGCGATACTCGACGCGGCCGGCGCGGCTGAGGCGAAGGAGCGCGTCGATGATGCCCGCGGCGCGACCGACGGCGGTTTGAAGGTAGTGCAGGGCTTCGCCGATGTCGCGGTCGATGAGGGCGAGAAGGCGTTTTTTCTGCTCGGGGGGCAGGTCGGATTGGTCGATTTCCTGGCGGACATCCTGGCAGGCGAGGCGGAGTTCCTTGCCGAAACCCTGGAGGTTGACCAGCGGCGAGCGGAGGTCGTGGGAAACGCTGTAGATGAACATTTCGTTGTCGCGGGTCTGGACACGGAGAGATTCGTTGGCGTCGGCGAGTTCCTTGTTGCGCATTTCGAGGGTCTGCTTAAAGGATGCCTCGGTGCGCGCGGCATCGGCGAGGCGCACGGCGGTCTGGTGGAGGACTTCGTCGAGGTCGGCGATTTCGTCGGTGCCGGCGACGGGGGGGGCGAGGGGGTGGTTCTCGGCGAGGTTGCGGGCGTTGCTGGTGAGGGTGGCGAGGCGTCCGGCGACGCCGCGGCTGAAAAGGTAGACGGCGAGGGCGCCGGCGATAAGCGAGCCGATGCCGGCGATGATGAGGGAGGCCTGGAGCTGGAAGCGGGCGTCGGCGGCGGTGCGGGTGCGGAGGATGTCGAGGCCCTGTTCCTGGGAGAGGAAGTCGTGGAGGTCGGTTTCGAGGGTGCGGAGGATCTGGCGGCCGGTGGGATCGAGGAGTGCGGCGATGGCGGCGGCCTGGTTGGCGCCGGCGGCGGCGACGGAATCGTACCAGGTGTGGAAGCGGTCGATGAGCTGTTCCATGTCGCTGACGCGGGCGACTTGCGCGGGGTTGTCGGAGACGAGATTTTTGAGGTCTTCGGCGCTTTGGGTGAGCTGGTTCCAGAGGTCGGGGCCGGCCAGACGGGATTGGTCGCCGCCCAGGACGCTGTCGCGGAGGGCGATGTCCTGGCGGAGGACGGCGCGGACGAGCTCTGAGCCGGCGACGCGGACGCGCATGGTGTGGTCTTTCCATGTGTCGGCGCTGGCGGCGTCGCGCTCGGCCTTGAAAAGAAAGCCGATGAGGATGAGCTCGAAGAGGGTGGGGACGGCGATGAGCAGAAGGCCTTTGATTAGAAGCTTCATGGGGTGTGGACTCCTCCCGCGCGAGCGAATTCGGTGGATGGTAGAAGGGGGAGGCGGGGGGATCAATGGGGGCTGTGGCATCGGCGTCCCGCTGCGCCCCGCCGATGGGCGTTTGCGCGCCAGTGAGCTGAGGGTCGTGAAGGCCGGCTCGGCGGGGTAGATCGGCCTGCGGGCCGCCATGGGCGAGACGCCCATGCCACCGGTTATTTGCCGGCCCAGCGGACGCAGGCGGCCATGAGGGGAGGGGCGGCGCGCAGGAGGGCGGCGGCGGGGCGGGCGATGGGGGGACGCATGATGAGTTGCGCGAAGAGTCCCGCGGCGGCGCGGCGGGGGGCGAACATGCGTCGCCAGGCGTGTTCGTAATGGGCGCCGGCGGCGGGGGTGAGGGCGTGGGTGTGGATGGCGTCTGCGAGGAGGAGGGCGGAGCGCATGGCGAGGGTCATGCCTTCGCCGACGAGGGCGTGGACTTCGCCGGCGGCATTGCCCAGGAAGAAGCGGCCGTCGTGGTAGATTTGGCGGATGCCGGGGATGAGTGGGCCGCTGGCGAGCCAGGGGGCGACTGGGTGGGAGTCGGAGAGCAAGCGGCGGAAGGCGGGGTTGTGATGGAGGAGGGTGGCGAGGTGGGCGTCGGGGTTGTTGCCGATCGTGGCGAGGCGGCTGCGGCGGATGACGAAGGCGAGGGCGGCGCGCGGAGCGGGGGTGTCGTTGCTGGAGCGGACGAGGCCGGCGTACATGCCGGGAGCGCCGGCGATGGCGATGGTGTCGGGCGGAATGTGGGGGCCGGCGATGTGGGTTTTGAAGCAGAGGTAGCGGGCCGGGGTTTTGGGGGGCGGGTGCGGGTCCGGGGAGAGGTCGCCGCGGTGGGCGAGGCCGTGGGCGAGGGCGATGTTTTTGCTGTGGAGGGTGTGGCCGTCGCGGGTGGTGGTAGTGAAACCGGCGCGGAGGGAGCCGGTGACGGAGGTGATGTGGCAGGGTTGGAAGATGGTGGCGCCGGCGAGGCGGGCGTGGTCAAGGAGGAGGTGATCGAGGGTGGCGCGGGAGATGGCGCGGGCGTGGTGGCCGGCGGGGTCGGGCGGGAGGGGGGCGGTGATGTGGCTGTGGCCGGCGCAGGCGAGGAGGCGGGTGATGGGGGGCCCGGCGAGGTGGTCGAATTCGTCGAGAACGCCGAGATGGTGGAGGAGGGGGCGGGCGCGCGGGCCGAGGAATTCGCCGCAGACTTTTTCGCGGGGGAAGGGTTTGGATTCACAGAGGGCGACGCGGAGGCCCTGGCGGGCGAGGAGGATGGCGGCGGAAGAGCCGGCGGGGCCGGCGCCGATGATGACGATGTCGTGGGTCATGGGGGCACTCTGGCAGTGATTCGTGAGGAGTGTAGGGGGGGTGATGGGGGCGGGGGAGGGATTCAGGGGGTTTGAGCAGGTGCTCATCGTTCGCGGAGATGTAAGTGGTTGTGGGGAAAGGGAGGCGGGGACAGGTGCGCAAGGTGCGCAAAGTTTTTGCGACTGATGCATGGGAGCGGGTTTTGGAGAAATGGATAATTTGTGGCCGGTGCGGAGCGGGTGACGGAATGACATGGTTTTCCCCCCTGTGGCGGCCGATCGAGGCCTCTATAGGATAAACGCAAGGGAGGAGAAAATCGTTCCCAAAAAGTTGGGGGATTTTAGGGGAGTCTTACTGGAGAAGGTTTAAGGGAGCGGTGGCGATGCGGATGCGCAGGCCTTCAGATTCCCCAGTGGTTTGCATCTCTCCGAGTTGTCTCATAGTGGTGCATGATCACGTATCGCTGAGCGAGGATTTCGGCCACGACAGCATTCATCAGGGCCGCGGTGGACAGCGCCGTGAGGCCGCGGGTCTTCCATATCTCCACAGCTGCTGCGATGATTTCCGACAACGATCTGACGAGAGTCGTTGCCTCGTCGCCGCTTCGGTTTGGCCACGTCATTGCGTACTCTGCTTCCGGTGATCCGGCAGTGGATTTCAGGCGTTGAGATACGTCGCTTGTCGACCAGGAATTCGCATCGCACCTCGGTGAAAGAAGGTAAAGAATACCTGCGACGACATCGCGAGAAGGGAAATCTCTGTCGCCGGCGCACCACTCGTCCAGCGATTTGGCCAGCAACGCCTCGCATAGCGAGATCTGGTATTGCCAGAGCTGGTCCTGGTACTTGTTGCGAATGCGATACTGGAGGGTCATGTACGCTCGGCATTCGGGGAATTTCGTTCTGCGGCGGGCGAGGCAACGCGCGCGTCGGCCACGCGGACTGTAGAGGCAATTCTACCGCGGTGGGGCCGGTCCACGCCCGATGACTGCAAGAGCTACTTCGAGCACTGCGGCCCCGCATAGTACACTCAGGTGAAATCCGCTCTAGGACAAACCGCGGAAGTTGGGTGTGGAGATCGGTTCATGTTGCACTCGGGATATGGTCATTGCCAGGGGGCACCACTGGTTAGCGTTCAATGCTAGCCATCGAGCCGGTTGCTTTGGTACTTCATGCCGCGCATTTGCAAGGTCATCAAATGTTCTGAGTAGGCAGGCTGCACCTCGATTTCCCACTGTTCATCGCCAGGGGGGAGCTCGTCGAAGGATATCACAGTCGGGTGGACTTCCTCGAAAAAAGCGTCGGCCTCCTCGGGAGAATCGAAGAAGAGTTTCCGGTCCTGGCGGAGATCGCTGCAAATCACCAACCAGAACTGCGGCCAGTTATGGGCAATCTGTCGCCAGAAGGACGCCTCTCGTTCGCCCGGTAGGCGCTCGCCGGTCTTGAAACAAACGCCAACACTGCGCTTCGCGGAGGCGATTTTCGCGGTGCCGGTCCACCAACCGTAGCGCCGATTTTCCTGCAGCTCGCCAATTCCGTCGATGGTGACAATTCGTGGGTCGGGGCGGGCGAACATTGAGCGGAGGTGTTTGAACAATCCCATAACTCTTCCGGCGGGCAGCGTTCTTGGGCGGCGCGTTGGCAGCATATGATGTTGCCGCGTGATGTGATCCTATGTCAAAACAATTCCACGAGTCTTGTCGGTGGGTGTTGCGCAGTCCGGATGGCGATCATGGTCGATATATCACTATTGGAGGCGAACGTTAATCTACTGCTCGCCACGTTGCCTGCATCGAGCAAGAAACCCCGGCAAGCGAGGAGTTAAAGGGGGTAATCGCTCATGCGGGGGTTTTTTCCCCGGCGAGGGTGAAGCGGGAGGCCCAGTGGGGATGGTAGCGAAGCCAGGGGGCGTTGGCGGACGTGGCCCAGGATTCGACGGTGGGGCGGGACCAGGCTTTCTGGACGCTGAGGCGGGCGTCGTGTTTGTCGATGGGGCTGGCGAAGAGGGTGAGGGCGTGGATGGCGAGGCGGGCGAAGTGGGAGCGGAGGAGGTCGTTGACGATGATGCCGCGGCGTGCGACGCGGAGCATTTCGGCGAGGGCTTTGGGGATGAGGGAGTCGGGGAGGTGGTGGAAGAACATGGAGCAGAGGACGTAATCGATGGAGCGGTCGGGGAAGGGCAGGGCGAGGGCGTCGCCGCGGAGGAGGGTGATCGAGTGCTGAGGACTAGCCCCCCCCGGTGCTGCGTGCTGAGTCCTTATATAGGCGGCGGCGAGCTGGAGGGTGGTTTGGTGGAGGTCGAGGGCGAAGATGTGGACGGGGTGTCGGGTGCGGCAGGCCCATTGAAGGATGGCCAAGGGGATGTCGGCGGAGCCGGTGGCGATGTCGAGAAGGGTGATGGGGGGGGCATCGGGGGCGCTCGGCCAGCGGGGGGACCAGCAGCGGAGGTGGTAGAGAATGGCCGAGGTGCCGCCGAGATAGCGGTTGACGCGGCGTATAAAGCGAAGGGAGGAGGCGAGTTGCGCGGGGTCGACGGCGGGGTCGTCCATCCATTCTGAGGTGGTGGGGCGGGGCATGCTCGAATAGTAAATGGTGAATGGTGAATGGTAAATGGGTCGAGTGGGTGGGTGGGGGATGTGGATGAGGGTGGAAAGTTTTGGAAAAATGTTGCAAAAGTTTTCGGAAATGGTATTGTTTTGCCATGGGTCGAGCAAAAGTTGTCTTGATTTTTTCGTAAAAGCGACGGTGGAGCGCGACTGGAATGAGTGCAGCGGTAGCGGGCATGGACCGGCGGCAGGTGGAAGAGCTGGTGCGGCAGGCGCTGCGGGCGCAGTTGACGGCCCGGGGGTCGGGCGGCGTGGGCGTGCCCGACATGGTGAAGGCGACGCATTCCAACGCGGGTCCGAATCCGTTGATGGTGAACGTATCCGCCCGACACATGCACGTGACGCAGGAAGATCTGGAGGTTTTGTTTGGGCCGGGGTCGAAGCTGACGAAGCTGAAGGATTTGTATCAGGAGGGGGAATTTGCCAGCGAGCAGGTGGTGAACATCATCGGGCCGAAGAACCGGATGATTCCGGGGGTGCGGATTCTGGGGGGCGTGCGGAAGTTCACGCAGATTGAGTTGTCGTACACGGACGGCATTTTCATGGGGATCGATCTGCCGCTGCGGATTTCGGGGGACATCAAGGGGAGCGCGGGGTGCGTGGTGGTGGGGCCGCACGGGGCGTTGAACTTGCGCGAGGGCGTAATTCGGGCGGCCCGGCACGTGCATATGTCAGAAGCGGACATGAAGCATTTTGGGGTGAAAGATGGGGATGTGATGAAGTTGCGAGTTGATGGGCCGTGCGGCCTGACGTTTGAGAACGTGAAGGTGCGGTATCACCCGAAGGTGAAGCTGGAAGTGCACATTGATACGGATGAGGGGAATGCGTGTCACTTGCAGACGGCGACGCGGATGGAATTGTTGAAGTAGTCAGAAGCCAGAAGTCAGGAGTCAGAAGGCTCCTGGCTGGCGGGCTTCTGACTTCTGTCTTCTGACTACTGACTACTCAAGGAGAACACATGGCGAATCAGGCGTTGGGCATGATCGAGACGCGCGGGCTGGCGTCGCTGATTGAAGCGAGCGATGCGATGCTGAAGGCGGCGAACGTGACGATGGCGGGCTGGGACAAGATCGGCTCGGGCATGGTGACGAGCTTCGTCGTGGGCGACGTGGGCGCTGTGAAGGCGGCCGTGGACGCGGCGGCGGATGCGGCGGGAAAGATCGGCGAGGTGCTGGCGGTGCACGTGATCGCCCGGCCGCACGACGATCTGTTCAATCTGCTGCCCAAGAAAAAGGATGGCAGCGCGGCGGCGGCAGCGGCGCCGAAGAAGTGATGGACGGAGTTAATTTAGTAATTGGGTTAATTGAGTTAATTGGGACCTGCGAAGCCTGATTAACGTGACCCAAGTCCTAATTAACTCAATTACGTAATTACTCAATTAACTGATTACTGAGGACATACCATGGCACAGGCACTGGGGATTATCGAGACCAAGGGCGAGGTTCCGCTGATCGAGGCGACCGACGCGATGCTGAAGGCGGCGAACGTGTCGCTGGTGAAGACCCTGCAGATCGGTGGGGCATATGTGACGGCGATCGTTACCGGCGACGTGGGGTCGGTGAAGGCGGCTGTCGATGCCGGCGCGGCGGCGGCGCAGCGCACGGGCGAGCTGATCGCGGCGCACGTGATCGCGCGGCCGACCGAAGGGTTGATGGCGAATTTCTGACGAAGTAGTCAGAAGACAGAAGTCAGTAGTCAGAAGTTCGCAGCGAACATCTGACACGGCTTGGGTGCTTCTGACTTCTGTATTCTGACTTCTGACTTCTCCGGACCGCGCATGATCGTTCTTGTTTCCAACATCGGCACGACGACCTTCAAGTTCAAACTCTTCGACATGGCGAAGGGCGAGAGCGTGCTGGCGGAGGGTGCTGCGGACCGGATCGGGCAGGGGAAGTCCGCGTGGTGGATGACGGCCGGGGCGTCGCCGAAGGTGTCGGGAACGACGGACCTTGCGGATCATGCGGCGGCGATCGAGCTGTTGCTGGGCGAGCTGACGAAGGCGGGCGTGATTAAGTCGATCGATGAGGTGCAGGCGATCGGGTTCAAGGCGGTACATGGCGGGCCGCTGTCGGTCGTGCGCGTGGATGAACGGGTGCTGCGGGTCATGCGGGATTTTTCGGATGTGACGCCGCTGCACAATCCGCCCTACATCGCGGCGATGGAGGCGTTTGCCAAAAGATTGCCCAAGGTTCCGCAGGTGGCGGCATTTGAGACCAGCTTTCATCAGACGATTCCGTTGAAGCGGCAGGCGTATGCGATTCCGTACGAGTGGACGGAGAAGCTGGGGATTCGGCGGTACGGTTTTCATGGGGCGAGCCATCGGTATATTGCGACGCGGATGAAGGAACTGGCTCCCTCCGTGCGAAAAATCGTGAATCTGCACCTGGGCGGATCGTGCTCGGTGTGTGCGATCGAGGATGGCAAGAGCGTCGCGAACAGCTTCGGCATGACGACGCAAACGGGCATTCCGCATGCGGCGCGCGTGGGGGATTTTGATGCTTTTGCGATGATGAAGCTTCTGAAGCAAGGCATCGACCTTGATACGATCTGGAAGAAACTAGGCAAGGAGAGCGGGATGCTGGGGATGGCGGGGAGCCAGGACATGCGCGATGTGGAAACCAAGGCGGCGGCGGGCGACGCACGGGCGAAGCTGGCGGTGGAGGTGTTCGTCGAGGCGTGCCGGCATTATCTGGGGGCGTATCTGGTGGTATTGAACGGGGCGGATGCAATCACGTTTACAGGGGGAATCGGGCAGAACGGATCGGCGATTCGGGCGGCGATATTGGAGGGGATGGAATGGGCGGGGGTTCGGCTGGATCCGGAGAAGAATAAGACGACGCGCGGAAATATAGAGGGGCGGCTGGATGATGGACAGGGGCGGGTGCAGATTTGGATGCTTCCGACGAACGAGGAATTGATCGTGGCGCGGCAAACGGTGGCCACGCTGACCGGAACGTAAACACGAAGGCACGAAGAAACGAAGGACCACGAAGTCCGGATTTTTTATAAGGATTTGGATCATGGCGCAGCAGGCTTTGGGAATGATTGAATGCAAGGGGCTGGTGGCGTCGTTCGAGGCGGCGGACGCGGCCTTGAAGGCGGCGAACGTGACCTACAAGGGTCAGCATCGCGTGGGCAACGGGATGGTGGCGCTCCTGTTCGAAGGCGATGTGAGCGCGGTGCGTGCGGCGATCGATGCGGGCGTCGCGGCCGGCGGCCGGCTCGGGCAGATCGTGTCGAGCAGCGTGATCGCGCGGCCGCACGAAGACACGGCGAAGATTTAAGTTAATTAAGTTAATTAGTTAAATAAGTAATTAGGACTCACGAAGGTCCCAATTAACTTATTTAACCCAATTAATCAATTAACTCTTACCTCTGGGGTCATCATGGATCAATCCGCTCTCATTCAGGCTGTTGTTCGGGAAGTATTGTCACAGCTTGGCGGCTCCGGCGTTCCGGCGCCCCGCGCGTCTTCAGGGGCGTTTGGGGTGTTTAAGGATGTGAATCCGGCGGTGGATGCGGCGAAGCGGGCGCAGAAGCAGCTTGCAGAGAAGGGCGTGCGCGTGCGCGATGCCATCTGCAAGATGATCAAGCGGATTGCGATTGAAAACGCGGATAGCTGGGGCAAGATCGAGCTGGATGAAAGCAAGGTGGGGCGGCTGGATCACAAGATCGAGAAGCTGCACTGGCTGGCCGGCGTGCCGGGGGTGGAATTTTTGAAGAGCGTGGCGCATTCGGGGGATGATGGGATAGGGGTGGATGAGGCGGCGCCGTGGGGCGTGATCGGGGTGGTGACGCCGGTGACGCACTCGATTCCGACGCTCAGCGCGAATGCGATCAATATGATTGCGGCAGGCAATTCGCTGGTGATCAACGCGCATCCGAGCGGCTACAAGTGCGCCGTGATGGCGGTGCGGGCGTACAACAAGGCGATTGCGGAGAAGTTCGGGATTGAGGATTTGATTTGCATCATCGATCCGCCGACGCTGGAGAGTGCAAACGCGATTTTTGAGCATCCGGACATTCCGCTTCTGGCGATCACGGGCGGGCCGGCGGTGGCGCGGGCGGCGATGTCGCAGCGGAAGCGCGCGATCGTGGGCGGCCCGGGGAATCCGCCGGTGGTGGTGGATGAGACGGCGGACCTGGATGTGGCGGCGAAGTCGATCATCGCGGGCGGCTCGTTTGATAACAATCTTCTATGCATTGGCGAAAAGGAAGTTTTCGTCGTTTCTTCCGTCTTTGACAAAATGATGGAAGCGATGGCCCGGCATGGGGCGGTGCGGTTGAACGGCGGGCAGATCGAGGCGCTCACGAAGAAGGCGTTTGCGTGGAAGGACAATCACTGGGCGGTGCAGAAGGAGTTGGTGGGGAAGGACTGCTCCGTGCTTGCGGAGGCGGCGGGGCTTTCAGGGGTGAAGTGCGATCTGCTTTACGGAGAGACGGACGAGAGCAATCCGTTTGTGCCGGAGGAGCAGATGATGCCGTTCGTGCCGTTCGTGCGGGTGCCGAATTTCGAAAAGGCGCTGGAGCTGGCGGTGAAACACGAGCATGGCTTCGGGCACACGGGGATCATTCATTCGAACGATTTGAAACGGATCACGCGGATGGGGCGGGTGATGAACACGACGCTGTTTGTGGTGAATGGTCCTTGCACGGCGGCGCTGGGCGGCGGCGGCGAAGGATATCCGAGCTACACCATCGCGACGCCCACGGGTGAAGGCGTGACGAATCCGATGACGTTCACACGGTTCCGGCGCTTGACGATGGCGGGCTCGTTGCGGGTGGTGTGAGGCAAGAAGTCAGAAGTCAGAAGTCAGAAGTGAGAAGTCAGAAGGGTTTGATGGCGGATGTTGATTCCAACCTGGTAAGAGCGATCGCAGAGCAGGTGATGGCTGCGCTGCGGGGGAATGGCTCTGCGGGCGGGGGGTTGGCTTTGCCTGCAGAAATTCACACGCCGATCGGCCAGTGCACGGGGGATTATTCGAAATTTCCGGAATTGAAGCATCTGCAGAGTGCTCCGGCTCCGGCTTCGGCCCCTCCCATGGCGACTGCCGCACCGACTGCGGGGGGTTCCGGGGGCGCTTCGGTTCCTCCCGCGCCGGCGTCACCGCCGGTCCCTCCCGTGACGGCGCTCAAGGGCGTCATCACGGTGTCGCAGCTTCGGGCGGTGCGGGGGCCGATTCGGTTGGCGAAGGGCGCGATGCTGACGCCGCTGGCGCACGATTTCATCAAGGATCATGCGCTCAACGTGATGAGCGATGAGATGGCGGCGGTGGTGAAGGTGAACGCCGGGGCAGCGAGCGCGAGGGGCGCCGCGTTGCCGACATGGTGGTGGATTGAGGGGCAGTGTCCGAGCGTGGCGAAAGTGGTGGAGGCGCTGCGGCCGCGGTTGTTGGCGAGTTCGGAGCGCGGCGGGGCGGAGAATTTGAAGGGGGCGGTTAAAGAGCTGGCGAAGCTGGTGAAAAACGGAAAAGTGCGCGGCGGGGTTTTGTTTGTACCGTCGGCAGCGCGGGCGGGGTGTTATGCGAACCGCTGTCCGAGTTTGCGGGCGGTGGTGGCGACGACGGAACGGGCGGTAAGCGAGGGGCTGGAATTGCTCGGGGCGAATGTGCTGGTGATCGAATATTCGCAGTTTGGGTTCAAGGGAATGATGCCGCTGGTGAAGCCGTTCGTGGAACAGGAGCGGACGCTGCCGGCGGGGGTGGCGAAGGAACTCAATGAACTGGCGACTTGTTATTGATGGATGGATTGGTGATGAACGTGATTTTGCCACAGAGGCACAGAGACACAGAGGACCGTGCGGACACGGGTATTAATTCTCTGTGCCTCTGTGTCTCTGTGGCAAAAAACCATCGACTAGCGGGCGTTTTCGCTCTAACTGAGGTTGACCTATGAATCCGAGTTTGTTTCAGCTTAAGCAGGAAATGTGTGAAATCGGCAGTCGCATCTGGCAGAAGGGTTTCTGCGCGGGCAACGAGGGCAACCACTCGCTGCGCATCAGCGACGACCGCGTGTTGTGCACGCCGACAGGGCTCTCGAAAGGCTTCCTCAAGCCGGACATGATCACGATCGTGGACATGGATGGCAATCAGGTTGACAAGGAAAACAAGTACAAGCGGACAAGCGAAATTCTGCTGCATCTGGCGATCTATAAAAAGCGGCCGGATGTGAAGGCGGTCATTCACAGCCATCCGCCGCATGCGACCGCCTTCGCGTGCGCCGGCGTGCCGATCCCGGAAGGCGTGCATCCGGAAGCCGAAGTGTTCCTCGGAAAGGTGCCGACCGCCAAATACACCACGCCGAGCTATGCGGGTCTCGGTGAAAGCGTGACGAAGCTGATTACGGCGGAGACGAACACGGTGTTGCTGGGGAATCACGGCACGGTGAGTTTCGCCGGCACGCTGATGGATACTTATTACAAGCTGGAGATCATCGACGCCTATTGCCGGATTCTGCTGCTCATCAAGCAGATCGGAAAGGTGAATTTCCTGAGCACGCAGGAAATGACGGACCTTCTCAAGGTGAAGGCGGCGTTTGGCATTCCCGATGCGCGTCTGAAGTGCGCTCCCAGCGGCTGCGTGGGCGTCGACAACGAGGCGTATGTCAGCACCTTTCCCGATGTCCGCGGCGCGTCGGCAAGCTGCGATTGCGATGGCGGGAACGTCACCCCGGCCGCTGCCTCTGCGGACAATGCGGCGTTTGAAGCGCTGGTGCAAAGAGTGACGGACCAGATCTTGTCCGCGGCGAAATGAATGGTGAATGGTAACGAGTGAATGGTGATTGGTGGCGTGCTTGTGCTGATTGTCGAGCGACAAAAGAAGCTGCTGGAGATCCTGCGGGAGCGCGGGACGGCGCAGCTCGAGACGCTGGCGGAGGCGCTGGAGGTTTCCAGCTCGACAGTGCGGCGGGATGTCGAAGTATTGGAGCGTCAGGGGGTGGTCGAACGGACGCATGGCGGCGTGATCTTTCGCCCGCGCTCGACGGCATCGCTGGCACTCGAGGAGCGCATGCGCGAGGCGGTGGAGGCCAAACGGGCCATCGGCGGGATCGCGGCGCGGATGATCGAGCCCGGGATGACCGTGTATGTCGATGGCGGCTCGACGGTTCAATATTGCATTGAGCAGATCGACGCCCGGCCGCTGCAGGTGGTGACGAACTCGCTCACCGCGGCGAATTATTTTTCGGGGGATGAGCGGGTGGAACTGCTGGTAGTGGGGGGGACGCATTATCCGCGCACGGGCGTGTTGATCGGACCGATCACGACCGCGGCGCTGTCGGGGCTGCACGCGGATGTGATGCTGTTTTCCGGCGCGGGCCTCTATGAGACGGAGGTGTTCAACTCGAGCCTGGAGATGGCGGAGGTGGAGCGGCTGGCGGTGAGACAGGCGGCCCGATCGATTCTGCTGATGGATTCCGGTAAATTCGGACGGAAGAGCCTGGCGCGGATTTGCGCGGTGGAGGAGCTGGACCTGGTGATCACCGACCGGGGAATCAGCGAGAAGTGGGAAAAAACGCTGGGCGAGCGGCTGCAGGTGGCGCGGTAAGGGGGGCGGCGGGGTCCGTGATTGCGGCGATTACGAAGCGGCGGGGAGGACGCGAGGCGATGGCGGGGGGGGGGCCGCCTGCCGGCGAGGGTCCCCTGAAGAGGTGATGAGGGGAGGGGGGACTGGTGGAAATGCCGGGTCGTGGGGGATTCGCAACCTTTTTGCTTACGCATCGTTTATCCTGCACTCCTCCATTGTTTCATTATGACCCGGGCGACGGTGTCGCCGTTCTTGACGGAAGCACTCCATGACCACCCTGAGCGAACGTACTGTTGCGCCCGCGTTGTCGATGCCCGTGGGCGATTCTCCGGGCGAGCCGGCGGGCGCGGGGGGCGGCAGATTTTTGCCGCTGCTGGTGGTGCTGTTTGTGGGGTCGGGGTGCGCGGCATTGATTTATGAAGTGGTGTGGCTGCAGTTGCTGCAATTGGTGATCGGTGCGTCGGCGATTTCGCTGGGGGTGCTGCTGGGGACGTTCATGGGGGGTATGTGCCTGGGATCGCTGCTGCTGTCGAAATTCGTGTCGCGACGGCATCATCCGCTACGGGTGTATGCGGCGCTGGAGCTGCTGATCGGGCTGTGCGGGCTGGGGGTGCTGTTTGCGGTTCCGCGGCTGGGGGATTTGTACACGCATCTGGCGTCTCCGGGGGCGGCGTCGGTGATGTTGCGGGCGGTGATTGCGGGGATTTGTCTGGTGCCGCCGACGTTGCTGATGGGGGCGACGCTTCCGGCGATTGCGCGGTATGTGGAAGCGACGCCGCGGGGCGTGTCGTGGCTGGGATTCTTTTATGGGGGGAACATCCTTGGGGCGGTGTGCGGATGTTTGCTGGCGGGGTTTTATCTGCTGCGGCTGTATGACATGCCGACAGCGACGGAGGCGGCGTTCTGCGTGAACGTGACGGTGTCGGTGCTGGCGTTTTTGTTGTCGCTGGTGGCGGCGCACAAGCCGGTGACGAAAGTGGGGGCGGGGGACCGGGAGGATGCGGCGGTCGTGCCGGAGCAGGAACAGGGGCCGGCGTGGTTGATTTACGTGGTGATCGGGATTTCGGGGATGACCGGGTTGGGGGCGGAGGTGGTGTGGACGCGGCTGCTGTCGCTGATGCTGGGGGCGACGGTGTATACGTTCTCGATCATTCTGGCGGTGTTTCTGCTGGGGCTGGGGATCGGGTCGACGGCGGGGGCGGCGATAGCGCGGAACACGAAGCGTCCGCGGACGGCGCTGGGGGCGGCGCAGTTTTTGTTGGCGCTGGCGATCTGCTGGACGGCGTATGCGGTGGCGCGGTCGCTACCGTTCTGGCCGGAAGATCCGAGCATGAAAGCGGTGAGCGTGTGGGTGACGTTCCAGATGGACATCTCGCGGGCGTTGTTTGCGATATTGCCGTCGGCGATATTCTGGGGGGCGAGCTTCCCGCTGGCGTTGGCGGCAGTGCCGGCGCGGCGCGGGAGCGATCCGGGGTCGCTGGTGGGGCGGGTGTATGCGGCGAACACGGTGGGGGCGATTCTGGGGTCGCTGGGCTTTTCGATGGTGCTGATTCCGTGGATCGGGACGCAGGAAGCGGAGCAGTTGCTGGTGGGGCTGACGCTGGTTTCGGCGGTGGTGGCGATGATTCCGGGGGTGATTCGCAGGCCTCAGGGTGCGGCGGCGGGCCTTGCGGGGACGGTGGTGGCGGCGGCGTTGGGGGTATTCCTGATGCTGCGGCTGCCGGGTGTGCCGTGGACGGCGGTGGCGTGGGGCCGGTATTCGGCGACGGACCTGGCGGACGATTTTCCGGCGCAACTGACGGATGAAGAGATGGGGGCGGTGCTGCGGGTGAACCAGGATGGGTTGCCGCTGAAGCTGGATAAGTCGGGGGAGCTGACGTTCATGCATGAGAACGCGGCGCCGACGAACGAGCAGCAGGAATTTTTGCGGACGCATAAGGGCGTGTTGATTTCGGCGCTCAAGAAGGAGGCGGCGGTGGGGCAGGAGGCGTCGACGCTGTCGTACAGCGGGGACATTCCGGACCGGTATTGCACGTTTGTGGGAGAGGGGATGAACGTGTCGGTGGCGGTGACCTATACGGCGCGGGAGGACGGGGTGAAGACGCCGGAGGGAATACCGTCGACGTACCGGTATTTCCATGGGGCGGGGAAGGTGCAGGCGTCGAGCATACCGGCGGACATGCGGTTGCAGCGGTCGCTGGGGCATTTGACGGCGCTGGTGCATGGGAATCCGGAGAACGTGTTGGTGGTGGCGTGCGGGGCGGGGGTGACGGCGGGGAGTTTCGTGCCTTATGACTCGGTGAAGCACATCACGATTTGCGATATTGAGCCGATGGTGCCGAAGTATGTGGCGCCGATGTTTGCGCAGGAAAATTACAATGTGGTGGGGGATCCGCGGACGCGAGTGGTGCTGGATGACGGGCGGCATTTTGTGCGGACGACGAAGGAGAAGTTCGACGTGATCACGTCGGACCCGATCGATCCGTGGGTGAAGGGCTGCGCGGCGCTCAACACGGTGGAATACTACGAGATGTGCAAGGAGCACCTGAGGCCGGGCGGGGTGATGGCGTTGTGGATACCGTTGTATGAGAACAGCGAGGAATCGGCGAAGAGCATCATTGCGACGTTCTTCAAGGTGTTTCCGAACGGGATTCTGTGGTCGAACGACCTGACGAAGGGGGAGGGGTATGACGCGGTGCTGTTCGGGACGGTGGAGCCGACGGTGATTGATGTGGACAAGATGGGAGCGTATCTGGATGCGCATCCGAAGGTGAAGGAATCGCTGACGGACGTGAAGTTCGGGAAGGAGAACGAGAACGATGAGCCGACGGGGACGGAGGTGGCGGTGGATTTGCTGTCGAGTTTTGCGGCGGACGCGCACCATTTGAAGCCGTGGACGGACGGGGCGCAGTTGAACGAGGACAACAATTTGCGGTTGCAGTATCTGGCGGGGCTGGCGTTGAACGAGCAGATGGCGCCGGAGATTTTGCGGCACATCATGTCACACTACGAGTTTCCGGCGGAGATATTCCATGGGAACGCGGCGACGCTGGAGGCGTTGCAGGTGGAGTTGAGCACGAAGGGGCGGGTGTCGCGGGGCGGGGGTTTCCAGGAGTAGGGGGGAGGGGGGGGCGGCGGCGGGGGGGGCGTTGTTAGTAGGGGAGTTGGAAGACGGCTTTGGCGATGAGGAGGCAGCCGAGGGCGAACATGGAGATGAGTCCGACGCCGCAGAGGAAGCCGGCGAGGAGGACGGGGGCGTACTGTCGCCAAGCGAGGCCGAAGCGTTTTTCGAAGAAGTAACGTCCGATGAGGGCGCCGATCATCTGGGGGAAGAGGCCGGCGGCGATGCCGGCGCCGAGGCCGCGGATGAGGCCATAGCAGAGCATGATGGGGGCGCCGGCGAGGGAGAGGAGGGAGTAGGTGAAGATGCCGACGCCTGCGGAGCCGAGGATGTAGTGCCATTTGAGGGCGTCGTAGAAGTTTTGTCCGCCGACGGCGTCGCCGAGGGTGGAGGATTGCATGAGAGCGGTCTGCTGGGCCTGGAGTTCCCAGAGCTGGTTGGCGTAGGGATAGGCGGCGGAGGGAATGGGGGCGATGCGCCAGAGGTATTGGGCGAAGAGGATGGAGGAGATGATGACGACGGGGAAGATGACGAGTTCGGCCTTGATGATGGAGGTGAACTTGGTGCCGGTGAGTTCCTGGACGCGGAAGTTGACGACCTGTCCGGCGTAATTGTTGATGGGGATGGGGGCGAACCAGATGTCGACGCCGCGGTAGCCGAGGGATTGGGCGGCGATGAAGGTGGCCTCACGAACCATGGGGATTTCGACCCACTGGCCGGCGATACCTTCCATGCGTGCGGCGACGTAGGAGATGATGGGCGTGTAGACGAAGCCGTAGCCGAAGAGGATCCAGAGGGGGAAGTTGGGGACGAGGTAGTGGGAGAGGGCGATGTAGGTGGAGGTGGAGAAGAGGTAGATAGCGAGTCCGGCCCAGAGAGGGATGTCGCCGCGGCCGGCGGGGGGGTGAAGGAGGCGGCGCCAGGGGGAGGTGGAAATATCGGAATCTTGAGAAGCGGCATTGGCAGTGAGCGTGCGGCGCTGGGCGTTCTTGGAGCGGAGTCCGGAGAAGACGTGGTAGAAGCCGATGGCGGCGATAGCGAGTGAGAGGCCGATGCCGATGGAGAGGTAGACATCGACGTGGTTGGCGTAAGCGGTTTGGACGGCGTTCATGCCGGGGCGCCAGGAGGGGAGTTGTCCGGTGGCATGGAGGATGGGGTTGGCGATCCAGGTGAGGATGAGGCCGAGGAAGGAGCCGAGGACTGCGAAGAAGGGGAGTACCATACCGACGAGGAGGTTTCCGATATCGAAGGAGAGGGTGACGGGGGTGGCGGGGAGGAAGATTTCGGTGCGTTTGGTGAAGTCTGCGAAGGTGAGGGGGAGGAGCTGGAGGGGGTTTTTGAGGAAGATGGAGGAAAGGGCGGGGATGCCAACGTAGAGGGCGCCGAAGAGGAGGCCGATCATGCCGCCGATGGAGAAGACGCGCCATCGCCATGAGCCGCCGGAGCCGGCGGCGGGGGCACCGGCGGCGTTGACGGATTCGGAGGATTCGGCGAGCGCGGTGATGCCCAGTGCGCCGACGGGGGCCATGGGGAAGGGGAGGCGTTCGACATCGGAGGTGACGCGGAAGAGGACGTAGCCGAGGCCGAATTTGTCGATGCGGCCGAGGACTTGGCCGAGGACGATCATGGCGATGGGTCCGGCCCAGGCGGGGAGGAAGAAGTTGCGTTGTTCGATGATGCCGGGCGGCGGGGCGACCCAGCGGGGGATGTGTTCGCTGATCTGGAGGGCGTGGGCGGGTGCGGAGTTGACGTAATACTGGGTCCAGAGGAGGCCGGAGAAGGGGGAGGAGATGGCGGCGCCGGCCATGTAGAAGAGGATGAAGATTTCGGGTTGTTTGAGGGTGGTGAAGGAACGGCGGGCGAGCTCGACGAAGAGGATCACGGTGACCCATTGGGCGGCGCCGCCGAGGTCGCCGCCGGCGAGGAGGGAGAGGTACATGGAGGCGGGCATCATGACGAGGCCGATGAAGATGCAGCCGAGGACGGAGCGCACGGAGAAGCCGTCCGCGAAGGTGGAGGGCGGCTTCAGGAGGTCGCGGTACTGGTTGAGTTCAAGGTCTTCCTGCATGGCAGGGGATTAGACCATCGGCAGGGCGGGAGACCAAGCGATGCGCGGCATGGGCGGGACGGGGAGAAGTGTCTGGACATTGTCGGGCGGCATCGGGTAGTCTTGGGGGGAAGGAGGCGGCTATGAAGACAGGCAGCTCGACACGGAGCGAGAAACTGGATTTGCGGTTGACGCCGACGGCGAAGAAGACGCTGCAGGCGGCGGCGGCGGTGTCGCGAAGGTCGGTGAGCGAGTTTGTGCTGGAGAGCGCGCTGGCGCGTGCGGAGGATGCGCTGGCGGAGCGGCGGGAATTCCGGCTGTCGGCGGCACAATGGAAGGCGTTTGTGGCGGCGCTGGACGCACCGCCGCGGAAGCTGCCGCGGATGACGCGGCTGTTGAAGAATCGGGGCTTTTTTGATGAGGAGGGGCGGTGAGCGAGGCGGCGACACGGCGGGTTGAGAAATTGACACCGCGGCATGTTGTGGACTCGTTTGATTGCGGGCGGGAGGCGTTGAACCGATACCTGAAACGATATGCGTGGCAGAACCAGCAGGCGGGAGCGGGCCAGACGTATGTCGGACTGGTGGGGGACGAAGTGGTGGGGTATCACACGTTGACGGTGGGGCATGTGCTTCCCGAGCAGGCGCCGGATCGGGTTATGAAGGGGCTGGCGCGACACCCGGTGCCCCTAATGGTGCTGGCGCGTCTGGCCGTGGATTTACGATGGCAGGGGAAGGGGCTGGGCGCGGGGCTGCTGAAGGATGCGATGCTGCGGACAGTGCAGGCGGCGGACATTGCGGGCATTCGAGGGATGGCGGTGCATGCGAAGGATGAAAAAGCGCGGCGGTTTTACGAGCGGTTCGATTTTGAGCCATCGCCGACGGATCCACTGCATTTATTTGTGCTGCTGAAAGACGTGCGAAAGGGCCTAGGGATGAAGTAGGGCTGCGGGGGCGAAGGCGCGTTGCGCCGTCAGGGTTTGGCGTCGGCGGGCGGTTCCTGGCGGGGCGCTGCGTGGAAGAATCGGTCGGAGGCGTCGACGTAGCGTTGGACGGCTTCGGGGGGGAGGGTTCGCCAGAGGAGGAATTGTTTGCGGATGTCGGTGAGGAAGGGGCGGTTGAGGCGGTGCCAGGTGGCGGGGTTGCCGGCTTCGCGGGTGAGGCGGACGCGGACTTCGAAGACGGAGGGCTGGCTGGTGGGGTGGATGGCGACGCGGACGTTCTGGATGACGCCGAGGTCGTAGGGGGCGAGCCAGACGCGGGCGCTGAGGCCGCGGACGGTGGCGCGGGCGGCATCGGGGGCGAAGGCATCGGCGGTGGCGAAGGGGCGGAGTTCATCGGCGGTGAAGCGACCGGCGCCGGTTTGGGAGGCGGTGGCGAGATACTCGGCGAGGAAGGCGCAGACGCCGCGCGCGGCGGTTTCGTTGACGGTGAAGGGGAGCTCGACATCGAGGATGTCGCCGACGGCGGGGGGGAGTCGCCATTCGCGGGTGAGGGAGGGCGCTGCGACGCGGGAAGCGGCGCGTGCGGGCCAGAGCGCGGAGAGCATGACGAGTGCGAGGACGGCGCCCATGGTGACGATGGCGGAGAGGGAGGAGTAATTGAGGTCGACGCCGGGGAGGAGGTGGGTGCCGGAGAGGATGGTGGCGAGTCCCTGGCCGAAGATGTAGCCGAAGACGACGCCGAGGGTGCCGAGGGCGGCGGCCTCGGCGAGGAAGAGCATGCCGACGTGGGAGGGGGCGAGGCCGACGGAGGTATAGACGTGGATTTCGCGGGTGCGTTCGGCGACGGCGCCGAGCATGGTATTGAGCACGATGACGCCGGCGATGAGCATGGGGACGAGGACGGTTGAGAAATCCTGGGGGCGGGCGGCGGCGCTGGCGTTGATGGCGTGGACGCCGTTGCCATCGGAGGCGTAGACGGTGATGTCGGCGCGCTGGGCGAAGGCTTCGGCGACGGCGTCGAGCTGCTGGGGGGATGCGAGATTCGCGGGGCGGAAGATGATGCTGGTGAGGCGGGCGCCCAGGGCGCGGGCGAGCGGGGCGCGGATGACGGCGACGCTGCTTGGGGGGTAAAAGCGGGGGCGGATTTCGGGGCGGTTGGTGTCTTCGTTGGAGGCGTTTGCGCCCTGGATGGTGGCGGAGCCGGCGGGATCGATGGGGGTGAGGGGGTCGTCGGTGAGCTGGCGGAGCTGGCCGAGCGTGTCATCGGTGAAAAAGCCGGCGACGGTGAGGGGACGTCCGGCGAGGAGGAGGGTGTCGCCGGGGGAGAGATGGAGGGCGGATTGCACGGGAGCGGGGAGCCAGCAGGCGTCGTCGGCGGCGCTGGTGAAGCGGGGGAGGATGGTGTCGATGCGGGCGGCGTGGAAGGCGGCTTCGTCGCGGTCGAGTCCGAGGAAGGCGGAGACGTAGGTGGTTTCGCCGGTGCGGGGATTTTTGATGGGGAGGGACCAACTGTCTTCGGGGCGTTGGGAGGCGTACCACCAGCGTGCGGCGAGGGGGCCGGGGGAGGCGGGTTGCGTTGAGGGCGATGGCTGCGTGGCGGGGACGGGGAGCGTGACAGTCGCGGGGAGGGCCAGGCCGGCGGCGAGGTCGAGGGTTTGATCGGGCAACTGGCGCCAGGAGCGCTGGCGGATGAGGATACCGGGCGGAGGTGTGGGGACACTGAGGGCGACGCGCGCGGGAGAGACGAGCAGGGATTCGCGCACGCTGGTGAAGCAGAGGAGGGTGAAGGTGAGCAGGACGAGGGTGACGAGGGTGAGGGCGGTGCGCGTTCCGCGGCGGCGCATGTTGGAGAGTCCGAGGCGCATCGCGGCGCCGAGGACCGCGCCGCGCTGGAGGCTGGTGATGTGGCCGGCCTGGCCGAGTGGGGGGGCGGCGGCGCCGCCGGCGGTTCCCGGGCCGCGGAGAGAGGCGTAGCGCAGGCGGCGGATTTCTTCGTCGAATTTTCCCCAGAGGATGTAGACGACGGTGGAGGAGAGGATGAGGATGAAGAACGCGAGGATGATCATCATGGGCGCGGCGGAGATGCGGAAGGCGGGGTGGAACCAGAGGGCGGCGGTCATGAGGCAGAAGATGAGGGCGAACCAGGCGATCTGGCGGTAGACGTTGGTGGCGCCAACGACGAGGCGTTCGAGAAAATAGGAGAAGGGGATGATGCCCAGGAGGAGGAAGATGACGCCGCGGATGATGCCGTTGGAGGTGGCGATGAGGTGGTCGTAGACCTGCTGCTGGAGGGACCAGAGGGCGTCGGTGGCGGCGAAGAAGGCGGGGGTGTCGCGGCGTGCTTGGGCGGATTTCGCCAGGGCGAGTTGCTGAGCGGATGCGGTTTGCAGGTCGCGGATCACCTCGTTGGAGATGCCGAACTTTTCGAGATCGGTTTTGCGGCGGGCGTCGAGTGCGAAGAGGTCCTGGGCTCCGCGCCAGGGGAGAGGGCCGAGCGTTGCGGTGTCGGTCGTGGTAAAACCTTCGCCGGAGGGATGCTGGGGGTCGGCGTTGATGACGACGAGGCGGTTGCCCTGGGTTCCGCGTCCGGCGAGGAGTTGCCAGCGCATGTCGGGGGGGAAGAAGACCGCGGCGAGGCCGGCGTCGCCGGTCCAGCCGGTGAGGTCGGCGTCCTGAACGACGGCGATATTGGCGTAGGCGGCGCGATCGGTGCGGCGGGCGTCGAGCAGGTCGATGTCGGTGAGGAGGGCGAAACTGCGTGGATCGAAGAGGCTGAAGGCGTCGAGGCGCTGGCAGTCAAAGAGCATGCAGTTGAGGGGGTGATCCGGGGAGGGGTAGAAGTCGGTCGCGAGGCCGGTGGTTTCGTTGTCGGCGGCGACGAGGGTGCGGGTAGGGTTTCCGCGGTCATCGAAGGTGAAGGCGGAGAGGACATCGCGTGTATCGGGAATTCGGAGCGCGAGGGGAAAAACGGCGGTGCCATCGGCGAGCGTGATGGCGACATCGAGGCGGCGTGTTCCGGCGAGGGGCGGTCCGAGGGGGCGGCCGTCTTTGAGGCATTGCGCGGCGACGACGGTATCGGCGGCGGGCAACTGGGGCAGCGTTTCGCCGAGGGCTTTTTCGAAGACGGTCAGGGGCTGGTCGCCGGTATAGAGGGGCAGGTCGGCGCGGGCGTAGAAGTAGGGGTCGGTGGCGATTCCGGGGCGTCCATTCGCGCCGAGAAAGAGGGCGGTGATTCCGTGAAGCTGGGATTCCAGCGATGCTTCGTTGAGATGGGCGGCGGTGTCGTTGGGGGTATCGAGAAAGGGCGCGGGGTCGCCGGTGGTGGCGAGCGCGCCCGCGGGGACGGCGTACATGAGTGCGGCATCGGATGAAAAGGCGCGTGGGAGGGGGAAAAAAGTTTCGAGGGTGAAGCGGTTTTCGAGGGAATCGGCGAGGAAGCCGGGGGCGGCGGGTGCGTAGCGCCGGAACGCCTGGGCGAAGCCGGCCAATTCTCCGGAGGCGTCGAGGGCGCGGGCGTAGTCGCTGCGGGTGAAGAAGCCGAAGGTGTTGGCGCCGGTGGTGAGTTGGAGTGAAAAGAGCATGAGGGGGGTGCGTGGGCCGATGGCGATGTGGATATCGGGCCAGGCGCGCAGGGCGTCGCGGCGCATGGTGAGGCGGGCGAGGTCTTCGGTGCGGACGGGGAGTTGGGTTTGGGCGGCGGCGACGATGCGTTTTTTTTCGGGGGCGCCGATGTCGCGGCGTCCGGCGAGGGCGGCGGAGGCCTGGAGAAGCTCGGACTTTTGGCGTTCGAGGGCGATCACGGAGGGGCGAGGCGGGGCTGGCACCGCGGCGAGGCGAGCCTGTTCCAGGGCATCCTCGGCGTGCGATGATTCGCGCAGCAATTCGTCGGCAATGGTTTGCTTGATTGGGGGCGCGAGCGCCGCATCGAGACTGCCGGCGGCGGCTTTTTCAAGGCCGCGTGCGAGGACCTGGGCATCGGCGAGGCGCGCTTCGGCGGCGGCGAGGGATTCGGTGAGAATCGCGGTTTGTCTGGCGGCATTGGGCGCGCGTCCGAGCATTTCCAGGAGGGTGCGCGTGCCCTGGAGGTTCCATTCGTCGCCGGCGGTGAGGGCAACGAGGACGGTGGCGTGCTCGGGGGTTTGGGCGATCGCGTTGGCCAGCGCGATGGCGGCGGCGGCGTTGGCGGCCTGGGTGGCGCCCGGCGCGCGGCCGAGGACCTGGGAGGGCGCATCGTAGCGGGCCTGCAGGACGAGGAGATCGTGCGACCACTGCGGATTCCGGTCGGGGCCGGGTCCCTGTTGCGAGCCGGGAATGAGGCACAGGAGATTTTCGAGGCGGCGCTCCTGCCAGCGGGCGCGGAGGCGGATGCGCACGGCCGCGGGTCCCGCGGCATTTTGCGATCGCAGCATGTCGACGGCGGAGGGGTCATCGCAATAGAAGCGCGGCAGGCCGACGGGGACGGTCGTTTCTTTTTGAAGGAACTGGACGTTTGGGGTTTGGGAGTCGCCGAGAAAAATCACGGCCCGGGCGCCGAGGGAGGCGACGGTTTGCCAGGCGGTGGGGGAAGAATCGATGTCGAGGGCGACGACGTGATTGGCGACGACGTGGCCGGCGAGTTCCTGTGGCGTTGCTCGTCCGGCATAGAGCAGGGGCAGCGGTGCATCGGTGATGCTGGCGAGCTGGAGGCCCGAGGGGAGAACGGGGGCGATGGGGAGGGGGGCGAGGGGAATGCCATCGGCGTTGAGCAGCAAGGCATCGCAACGTTCGACGACGGGGACGGCAAGCACGAAGGGCTGGCGGAAGACAGTGGCGCCGGGCACGGCCGCGAGGCGCGCGGCGAGGTAATCGGCGGCTTGGGCGGCGCCGGCGGAGCCGGTGGAGCGATCGGCGGGCACCATCAAGGCGGCGAGATCTGTCGCGAGATCATTTTGGGCGGCACGTTGGGCGGCCGGGGTCTGCTGGGCGAGCGCGCGGGTCATCCCCATCAGCAAGAGCAGCAGCAGTACGAGAGCGCGGGCGGTGCGCGGCATTCCTCACCCCGGCGAGATGTTCCGTCTTAGGCCCCCCGACGCGCCGTAGTGTAAGCACCCGCACGCAAGATTACAGCCTCTCCCCAGCGGCCCCGTGCGGCGGCGTGTCACGCTTCCCAGGCGCGCCGCACACCGGCGTGGCGGATTTTTCCCTCGTGGATGTTGACTCCCTCGGCGAGGCCGATGTCTTCTTCCGCCGCCCGCTGCCAGCCTTTGTCGGCGAGGGCGCGCGCGTAGGGCAGGGTGGCGTTGCAGAGGGCGAAGGTGCTGGTGCGTCCGACGGCGCCGGGCATGTTGGTGACGCAATAGTGGACGACGCCGTCGACGATGTAGGTGGGGTCTTTGTGGGTGGTGGGGCGGGAAGTTTCGACGCAGCCGCCCTGATCGATGGCCACATCGACGATGACGCTGCCGTTCTTCATGATTTTCAGATCGTCGCGGGTGACAAGTCGCGGGGCCCGGGCGCCGGGGATGAGGACGGAGCCGACGACGAGGTCGGCGTCGTGGAGATAATGGCGCACGGTGAGGGGGTCGCTGTAGACGGTGGTGACATTGGCGGCCATGACATCGTCGAGATAGCGGAGGCGTTCGAGGTTAATGTCCATGAGGGTGACGTTGCTGCCGAGGCCGGCGGCGACTTTGGCGGCGTTGTGTCCGACGACGCCGGCGCCGAGGATCACGACATTGGCGGGCGCGACGCCGGGGACGCCGCCGAGAAGAATACCGCGGCCCATCTGGGGGCGTTCGAGATATTTGGCGCCTTCCTGAATACTCATCTTTCCGGCGACTTCGCTCATGGGGGTGAGGCAGGGAAGGCGGCCGCTTTTGTCTTTGATGGTTTCATAGGCCACGGCGACGATGCCGGCTGCGAGGCACGCCTCGATGAGTTTTTTGTCGGCGGCGAAATGGAAATAGGTGAGCACGACCTGGCCGGGTTTCATGAGGGGCCACTCTTTTTCCTGGGGCTCCTTGACCTTGACGACCATTTCCGCGCGCTGCCAGACATCGGCGGCGTAGGGGGCGATTTCCGCTCCGACGTGCGCGTATTCGTCGTCGGCAATGCCGCTGCCCAGTCCCGCGCTGGTTTCGACGAGCACCTGGTGGCCGGCGCTCGAGAGCACCTTGACGCCAGCGGGCACCATGCCCACGCGGTACTCATCCGCTTTCACTTCCCGCGGCACGCCAATGACCATGAGAACCTCCCTTGCGACCACTATAGCGCCTGGCCGGCGGCACGTGCGCCGGCGTGGACGGGTTGGCGATTCGAGGAACTTTGAGCAAAGCCGCGACCGGTGTCACGTCTTGGCTTACAATACGGTGCTTGCTCTGTTGCGTCACCCGGAGACTTCCGCCATGCCGTTTGCCTCGCCTCCATATCTTACGCGCGATCTTCCCGGGGTCGGGGGGCAGCTCAAGCAGCAACTGTCGGATTTCCAGGTGGAGGAGGTGCCGCTGTATCCGGCTGAGGGCGTGGGGACGCATTGCTATCTGCTGGTGGAGAAACGCGGCTTTTCGACGATGGCGGCGGCGGACGTGCTGGCCAAAGCGCTGGGGCGGCGGAACATCGACATCGGGTATGCGGGCCTGAAGGACAAGCAGGCGATCACGCGGCAGTGGTTTTCGGTGGAGCATCTGGAGACGGCGCGCGCCCGGGCGCTGGGCGAGCAGCTTCCGCCGGGATTGAAGGTCATCGAGATCACGCGGCACCGGAACAAGATCAAGCGCGGGCATCTGGCGGGGAACCGGTTCACGATCCGCATCCGCAACCCCGAGTGGGGGCGCATTGGCACGACGCTGGATGAGCCGGTGGCGCGCGCGCAGGCGGTTCTCGACGCGCTGGGCAAAACGGGCGTGCCGAATTTTTTCGGGCCGCAGCGGTTCGGCATGCGGCACGATAACCATCTGCTTGGGCTGGCGCTGCTGAAAAATGATGCGCAGGGGTTCGTGGATCGGTTTCTTGGCGATCCGGATCCGTCGGTGGATCACGGGGCGGTGCTTACGGCGCGCCAGCTTTATGCCAAGAAGGAATATAACAAGGCGCTGGAGCTGTGGCCCGGGCATTTGCGCGATGAGCGGCGGGCGCTTTCCGCGCTGGTGAAGTCGAAGGGTAACGCCAAGCGGGCCATGTTCGCGGTGCATCTGGAGCTGAAAAAGCTGCTGGTTTCGGCGTTGCAGTCGCATCTGTTCAATCGCGTGCTTGAGCGGCGGCTTTTGCGCATGGCGACGCTGCTGCCGGGGGATTTGTGCTGGAAGCATGACAACGGGGCGGTCTTTGCGCTGCCGGGGGATCCGGATGCGGCCGCGAAGGAGCAGCCGCGCGCCGATGCGCACGAGATTTCGCCGACCGGCCCGCTGTTCGGGTTCCGCATGACCGAGGCCGGATCCATTGTGGGGACGATGGAAGCGGAGGTGTTGAGCGAGGCGGGCCTGACGCTCCAGGATTTCGGCGGGCCGATGGGCGCTCCTGGCGCGCGGCGGCCGTTGCGTTTTTTTCCCAGGGACATCGCCCTGCACGCCGACAGCGACGATCATGGCCCGCATCTGAGGCTCAGCTTCACGCTGCCTTCGGGCACGTACGCGACGACGCTGCTGGCCGAAGTGATGAAATCGGATGTGACGATCGACTGAGGCTTCCCCGGGGAGGGTTCCTCACGGGGATTGCCAGCGCTCACGGCTCCGCGCCGGCGGGCGGCGTTCCTCCACCCTCCGCGATGTACTTTTTCCGCCCCGCGCGATACGCCTCCGCATCCACGGCCTCATCCTCCCGCGCGGTGGGGGGGGTATTCGATTCGGCTTGTCGCCACCAGGGCACAAATTCGCCGCACATGCGCTTGTGAATTTTGCGCAACATGGGCACGCACCACCCGCAGCCGGTGCCTGCGCCCAGACAGTCGGAAATCTCCGAGGCCACCCGCGGCTTCTCCACGGCGCAAAAGGTCTCGATCTTCCGCAGAGTTACGTGGAAGCAGAAACAGACTGTGTCATCGGGTTTAAGCGCCATGGGGGGCCGCCTTAGGTTCGATTCCTGCCTGATGCGCCGGCTCTTTGCGATACTCCGCCGTCAGCACCTTCCGGCGGATGTCGCCTGCCTTCCAGCACACATGCCATCGGTTGGCGTGCTCGTCGATAGGCGCCACGACCATTCCCGCGGTTCCCGGCAATTGGACTTCCTCGTCAAGAACGATTTTTCCCCGGCGTGCGCACCTTCCGGCGCCTCAGGCCACCTCGGCCAGCAGTTCCACTTCGACCGCCGCGCCCAGGGGGAGGGCGTTGGTTCCGACTGCGGCGCGGGCGTGCTTGCCGTTGTCACCGAAAAGGGCGGCGAAGAGTTCGCTGGCGCCGTTGGCGACGGCGGACTGGCCGGTGAAGCCGTCGGCCGACTGCACAAAAACGCCGACGCGCACGATGCGTTTTACGCGATCGAGGTTTCCGCCGCAGGCGTCGCGCAGCACGGCGATCGTGTTGATGGCGCATTGGCGTGCGGCCTGGGCGGCCTCCTCGGGCAGCATTCCCTTCTCGCCGACCTTGCCGATGAAGGCCAGCTTGCCGTCGCGCATGGGCAACTGGCCCGAGACGAAGACGAGGTTTCCCGATTGCACGAACGGTACATAGGCGGCTACCGGCCTGGGGGCGGGCGGAAGCACAATGCCCAGCCGCTCGAGCGCCTGATCAACGATCCCCATACACGGTCCTTTCACACAAAAAAATTGCCATCATTGCGGCGTCTTGATGGTCAGCGGCACGAGCTTCACCGGTTCGAGCAATCCCGCGGGACGCTCCGGATATTCCGCCGCGTTCATCGGAACGTAGTCCGACGTGCCGTGCTTAATGTTCACGATGTTGATGTCCTTGTAGATTTTCCACTGGACGCCGCGTTGATCGAAATCGCGGATGCGGTTCTGGGCGATGTTGGTCACCTCGATCTGCAAGGTATTCTGTCCCGGGCGCAGCGCGTCGCCGGCGCGCACGCGGAAGGGCGCACACCACAAGGTCCCGAGGAAATGGCCGTTGAGGGTGATCCGGGCCGAATCGCCGACTTTTCCGAGGTCGAGATAATAATCCTGGGCTTTGACGGAGGGGGCATCGAACGTGGTGCTGTAAACGGCGGTTCCGGCGAACGATTTGTACGCGTCGCCGCGGCTGGTGTAATCGGAGAGGGTGCTGGTCGAGAAATCCGCGGGCATCTGTTCGGTTGCGTCGAGCTTTTCCGTGAAATGGACGTTCCAGGTGGAGGTGATCGGTTCGGGCGTTCCGGGCTCGACATACTTCCACGCGGGGGCGTCGAGCGTCTGGCCGCCGCTGGTGCGCAAGATGCACGACTGTCCCGGCGCGAGCTGGAGGTAGACCTCGGCTGAATCCTTGCTGTGGCGAATCGCCGCCCGGCCGGCGTATTCCGCCCGGCCCTCGTCGCCGGCATACAGCGGATTCAGCAGCACCGCGCTGCTTGCCCCGGTCGCCAGAGGCACCCACCCGTCCACCGGCTTGTCCGACCGGTTTACCAGAAAATAATCGACGCCGTCGCTGCGGAATCGGCGGGCAAAGCGAATCCCCTGATCCATCATCTGCTCGCGCCGCACGCCGGCTGCCGCCAGCAATTCATCGACCTGGGGAGAGTCCCCGCTCGACACCTTCCCCTCCAGTTGCCCGGTCAGCGTGGCCAGTTCCTGCCGGCGCGAATCCACATCTTTGAGCCCCGGCACATCGGCGGGCATTTTGCCGAGGAAGATGATCTTCGCTCCGGCCTTCTGCAGTTCGACCAACTTCCGCATCGTGTCGACCGGAAACACGGGCGACTCCGGGATCACGATCGCTTTGTACCGGTTGCCGCCCAGCAGGATGTCGCCATTTTCCGCCTGCGCCGGCTCCAGCAGCTTGTCGGAAACCTCATCGTAGGCATAGCCCTTCTGGAACAGCTCCATGGCGGTTTTGTAGAACGGGAAGGGCTTCATCCAATCGCCGGGCGTGGTGAACTGGTACATGAGGGTCTGCTTCATCGATTCCGCCGACTGCCCGCTCCCCGGTCCGTTGGGGGTGAGGTGCTGATCCTGCCAGACTTCGTAAAAAGGCATGTACAGCAGCACATCACTGCCGGGCTTGTTGGCCTGGAGGATGGACTGGCAGCGCGCGATGTAGGCGTTCATGGCGTCGATGTCATGAAAAATGCCGCCGTTGGGGCCGAAATTCACCGCGGCATAAAAGTTGAATCCCGGCCACGGTGCGGATGCCGGCGAATAGGGGGTCCCGTGGAAAAAGATGTGGTTGACGCCGGTGATGAAGAGGAAATCGGCCGGCGATTTCACATCGGCCAGAGCGACGGCGAAGTGATCGCCGAGCCAGGTGAAGGATTCGGAGCTGGCCAGGCGTTTTCCGGTCACGTGCGCCGCCGAATTGGCCAGCCGGAGAAAGGGGATGTGCCCCTCTTCGTAGAGGTGGAAGATCTCGCATTCGGGGATGTCGGAGACGGCGTAAGCGTCGAGGATGTTCGCGGGGCTGCCGTGGGCCTGGTTGCGGGTGAGCTCGCCGTGGGAATGGGCCCATTCGACCCACGTGCGCATGTAGGAGAGGTGCAGGTCGGAAATGGTTTCGCGGTAGTCGCAGCGCACGCGCGCCACCTGGTCCGCCGGGCCATCGCCCAGGAGCGCCGGCACCTGGGTCCGCAGGTCATAGCCGCGCCGCTTCTGGAATTCCGCGAAGAAATCGTCCGTCCAATTGGCGCCGTAATACTCGAAGGAATCGTGGAACTCCGAGCGCGGCCGGGGCGCGGAAAATCCCGCCGCCGCGAAGGCCCGGTCAAAAAACCCGAGGTAATCGGCCATCGCTTTGGGCGAGTAGGGATCGAGCACGTTGCCCTCACCGCCGGGCGCGGAGCGTTTCACCTGCTGGATCGCATCCTGCTGGGCGAGGACATAGACGGTGTAAGAGCCGGAGGCGGGGGCGGTCCAATCGATTTTGCCATCGTGATACGCCGCGGTGATGTCGGTCAGATTACCGTCCGGTCCCACCGTGCAGACGTACTGCACGGTTCCCCTGGGCATGGTTCCGCTGACGCCCTGGCCCGGGGGCACCGAAAATTTTGCCCATTGGAGCGCCGAGGAGGCGTCGCTCGCGGGAACCATCGGTCCGCCGAAGGGCCAGCCGGTGCCGGTGGTCAGGTCCACACCCATCCCGAGGCGTTTGCCCTCCTCGGTCGTGTGGGCGAGCATGTTCACCCACCTGGGCGAGAGGAACTGGATGTCGTTGGCTTCGTTTCCCTTGACGCCGTAGATGGGGCAAATCTCGACCCCGCCTTCGCCGGCGTCATGGAGCAGTTGCATCTGGCGCGTGATTTCCTCGGGGGTCACCGCGCTGCCCATCCACCACCAGCGCGTCCAGGGCTTGTTGGTTTCGGTGATCGCCGGCCATGCGAGGGGATTGGCGGCGAGTTGTTTGGGCATGATCGCCGTTTTGGTTCGTGCCGCACTGTCTTCCCGCTGCTGCGCGGAACATGCGCCCAGCGTTGCCGCGGCCAGGACCATCGAAGCGGACAGAAGCGACAGGCGTTGGGTCATGGCGGCCTCCGAAAAGCGGACACGTTGGTCGAGAGAAGTGGGCCCCGAGTATAGCCGCGGTGGCGCATTTTGCATGATCTTTCCGGCATGCGCGGGGGTCCGATCGACCGTCTTTCGTGGCAGGCGATCGCTGCCGGAGGAGGCCGACATCCCCGTTCGACGCTTCAGGCCCAAGCGCGAAGGCGCGAAAAAATGAAGGGCCACGAAGGCGTTGGGCAGAAATTGGAGAGATCCCTCCGGAATGAATTTTTTGATATATTTTTTGGCGTCGTTGGCCCGGCGCGGGCGCCGCGCAGGCCAATCACGCGCCGGGGTTGAGCGCGGCGGTCAATTTGGTTTTTTCCTGCCGGGGGGGCTCGTTACAATACCCGCCTTTGCAGCAGCGTTGGAGAATTGACTTGGCCGCCGAAGATTGGATTGCGCCCGTACCGAAGGCCGTGTTTTTCACGAAGGGGGTGGGGAAGCACAAATATCGGCCGCAATCGCTGGAGCTGGCGATGCGGCATGCGGGGGTGGAGAAGTACAACCTGGTGCAGGTGTCGGGGATTCTGCCGGCGCGCTGCAAGATCATCTCCATTCATGAGGGGATCAAGCGTCTGGCGCCGGGGCAGATCGTGTATGGGGCGATTTCGGAATCCTCGACGGACGAGCCGAACCGGCTGCTGTGCGCGGGAATCGGCGTTGCGATGCCGGTGAAGGACCAGTATGGATACATCGCGGAACATCATGGGTACGGGATGACGGAGGAGCGGATCGGGGATTTCGTGGAGGACATGGCGGCGACGATGCTGGCGACGACGCTGGGCATCGAGTTTGATCCGGCGCGGAACTATGATGAACGGAAGGAGATTTACCGGATGTCCGGGGCGATCGTGCGGACGCGCAACATCGTGCAGACGGCGGAGGGGGACAAGAACGGGTTGTGGACGACGGTGATCGCGGCGGCGGTGTTTATTCTGTAGCGCGGCCGGGGCAGGGGAAACACGCCGCGGATTTGTGCAAGGAGTGCGGCGATGGCGCTGGAACAGGTGTATCGGCTGAAGGTGACACTCAAGAGCATCACGCCGGCGATCTGGCGGCGGGTGGAGGTGCCGGCGAGCGCGACGCTGGGGGACTTGCACGACGTGATTCAGGCGGCGATGGGATGGGAGAACGCGCATCTGCATGAGTTTGTTTTCGGAAAGCCGGGGAAGGGGTGGCCGACCCATGAACGGCGGTACAGCGATCCGGATATGGAACTGGAGGAGGCGGAGGATGAATGGAACGTGACGCTGGCGGAGGCGGCGCCGGCGGTGAAGACGAAGTTTCTGTATGTGTATGATTTCGGCGACGACTGGCGGCACGAGGTGCTGGTGGAGCGGATCGAGGAGGCTCAGGCGGGGGTGGAGTATCCGCGCTGCACGGGGGGTGCGCGGCGGGCGCCGATGGAGGACAGCGGCGGGCCCTGGGGATGGATGGACAAGGTGGCGCTGATCAATCAACCGGCGGCTGGGGGCAAGGAGACCTCGAGGCGGGAGGAGATACGGGAATGGATGGGGATCGAACCGGGGGAGAGGGTGGATACGGAGGCGTTTGATCCGGAGGAGGTGAATGCCGACATTCGGGATCTGTTTTCGGAGGCGGACGAGGAAAGAGGCGAGCCTGAAGAGGAGGCGGAGGAAGATGCGGGGGAAGGGGCGGAGAAGAGGCCGCGGCTGACGTCGTATGAAATCGTTTCGACGGCGATGTCAGACGACGACGATCGGATCACGGGACCGCCGGAGTTGCAGAAATTCCTTATGGATTCGTATCGCGCTATCCGGCAGAAACCGGCGAAGATGATTCCCGAGCTGGAAAAGTGGCTCGAAAAGTATCCGACGGCGGCACGGCTGATGAATTACCTGGGGGTGGCCTATGCGCTGACCGGGCGGAAGGCCGAGGCGCGGGCGATCGCGGAGCGGGCGTATCAGGCGAATCCGGATTATCTTTTCGCGCGGCTGAATTATGCGGAGTTTTTCCTGCGCGACAGGCAGTATGACAAGGTGAAGGAAATCATGGAGGACAAGTGGGAGATCAGCCTGCTCTATCCCGGGCGGAAGCGGTTCCATATTTCCGAAGTGCTGGGATTCATCGGCCTGGCGGGGCGCTACATGGTGGGCATCGGAAACCTCGAGGTGGCGGCGGTGTACGCCGAAATGGCGATGCAACTGGATCCGGAATCGGACGTGGCGCAGATTCTCGAAGACGTGCTCGCGACAGCGGCGATGGAGGAAGGGATAGACCGGATGATGGATGCGTTTGCGGGGCGGCAGCGCGTGAAGGAGCGGCAGCGCAACGACAAGAAGGGCGGGAAAAAGAAGTCGTGAATGGCGGCGCGCGAGATGGCGCGGGCGGCGGTCATTGATCCGACAAATCGATTTCGTCGATGTCGAAATCGCCGAGGATGTCCTGGCCTTCGTGCTCGAGGTGCTCGAACTCGGGGGTGTCGGTGATGGGGGAGACGACGGCGCCCGGCTTGTCGAGGCGGTCTTTGAGGCGGCCGGTGAAGGCGGCGACGAGCTGGTTCCAGCGGTCGATTTCATGTTTGAGTGCGGGGACGTCTCGCCTGGTGAAGTATTCGCTTTCGTCATGAACGTCGATATCGAGACCGAGGGATTTGGCGTGGTCGAGTATCCGGCAGATGCCGTCGTGGATTTTGAAGAAGTTGTCCCAGCCGCCGGCATTGGAGAGCGAAGCGAACTGGGTTTTGCAGAAGCGTGACCAGTGATAGCCGTGGCCGAGGTTCGAGGGGCGGGCGATGGAGCGGTCGCGGATGTCGGCGCCGGTGTCGGCGAAGCGCGCCAGGCCGAAGGTGGCGGTTTCGGCGCCTTCCTGCTGGATGGCGAACAGGGCGAGGTGAAGGGGGCGGACTTCGAGGAAGGATTCCTCGCCATCGTCCTTTTTGTAGGGCTTGAGGTAGCTGAAGAGCGTGACGAGCATGGGATCGTCGAACTGTTCGATGAGCTGGAGATCGCTGCATTCCTGGAAATCGAGGCCAGCCGCGAAGTCGCGGAGGCGGGCGACGAGCGCCTGGGCGCCCGAGAAGGTATGGATGCTCGGCGCGTGAAGTTTGTAATGGATGGTGAGGCCCATGAGATGCTCCGATCAGGCTGGAGGGTCAGTGAATCCACGGGGCGATGAGGGGGATGAGCTGGCGGCCATTGCGGCGGTAGATTTTGAAGTGCGCGTCAGTGGTGAAGACGGATGCGTGCGGGTGAATTTCGGAGAGGCGCACCAGGGCGGCGTCGGCGAGGGACATGTGCTTCCCTTTTGGCAGGCCGGAGAATTTATGCATGAGCGAGGAGATGGAACGGGTGTCCCGCTGTAGATCGAAGGCGATTTCCACCGAACCCCGGTGCAGGAGATGGAACAGCGTATCGACCGATGCATCATTTCGATGAAGAAGGAAACAGGCTTCAGAAATGACCGATTCGCACGTGATGAAGGGGAGTGGCAGATTTTGGGCGGTGTCTGAGGCCCAGGCGTGGAAGTGATCTCGTTCGCTCAGCAGGGCGACCAGCGGACCGGCGTCGATGATGACCGCGGGCTCACTTGCCATAGCCTTCCATGTACTTTGGGTTGGTGGAAAGATCGCGGGGAAGGTCCTTGAGGGAGCCGATCAGATCGCCGGCAACTTCGCCGAAGGTAGGCCGGTGTTTTTTGCCGTTGGCTTTGTAATGCTTTTCGAGGAGTTCGCGAACGATGCGGGACTTGGGGATGCGGCGGGCGCGGGCCTCGGCGTTGAGCCTGGCTTCGAGCGGGCGGGGGAGTTTGAGGGACATGGTCATGGGAATATGGTAATACCTCAAGCTGCTCCAGACAATACCTTTGAGCGTTACAAGCCGCTCTCATTCAGGACGACGCCGTGGGCTTTGAGGGTGTTGAGCTGGACGAGCTTGGCTTCCTCGGCGTCCTGGACGTTGTCGGTATGGCAGGCGGCTTTTTTGCCTTTATGCGCGAGGGCGTGAATTTGTTCCTGCGTCAGCACGCCGCGCTGCTTCAACAACTCGGCGCCTTCGTCGCTGATGCCTTCGCTCTTCATCGCCACTTTCTTGGGCTGGAATGCTTCATCCTTGCCGCTGGCGAATTCCTGGATTTCCTTGCTGATGCGCATGGAGCACCAGTCGTGGCCGCACATGGCGCAGAAGTCGGTGTCGACTTCGAGGTCTTCATCGTGGAGGGCGCGGGCGGTTTCGCCGTCGAAAGCCAGCTCAAATTGTTTGGGCCAGTTGAGGGCGGCGCGGGCTTTGGACATGTCGTCGTCCCACTGGCGCGCCCCCGTGATGCCGCGGGCGATGTCGCCTGCGTGGGCGGCGATTTTGTAGGCGATGCAGCCCGCTTTGACATCCTGCGCTTTGGGCAGGCCCACGTGTTCCTTCGGCGTCACGTAACACAACATCGCGGCGCCGGCGCGGGCGGCTTCGGTGGCGCCGATGGCGGAGGTGATGTGGTCGTAGCCGGGGAAAACATCGGTGGTGAGAGGGCCCAGGACGTAGAAGGGGGCGTCGTCGCAGATCCGCTGCTGAAGCGTCATGTTGAGGGCGATCTGGTCCATCGGCACATGGCCCGGCCCTTCGACCATGCACTGCACGCCGGCTTCGCGGGCGCGGAGGGTGAGTTCGCCGAGGGTGTTCAGCTCCGCAAGCTGCGCCGCATCCGTCGCGTCGGCGCAGCAGCCTGGGCGCAGCCCATCACCAAGCGAATAGGTCACATCGTATTGGCGCATGATGGCGGAGATTTCATCGAACAGCTCGTACATGGGGTTTTCTTTGTTGTGGACGATCATCCACTTGGCCAGCAGCGAGCCGCCGCGCGAGACGATGCCGGTAAGCCTGTTTTTCAGCAGCGGCAAATGTTTCTTGAGCACGCCGGCATGAATGGTGAAGTAGTCGACGCCCTGCTGCGCCTGGCGTTCGACTTCCTTCAGGATGATGTCGTAGGTGAGGTCTTCGATTTTCCGGCCGATGATCATGGAGTAAATCGGCACGGTGCCGATGGGAATGGTGGAGTGGTCGATGATCGCCTGCCGGCACTCGTTGAGGTTGCCGCCGGTGGAGAGGTCCATCAGCGTGTCCGCGCCATATTTCTGCGCCCAGTTGAGTTTTTCGACTTCCTCGTGCGTGCCCGACGACACCGGCGAAGCGCCGATATTGGCGTTGATTTTCGTGGTGACCATGCGGCCGATCGCCATGGGATCGAGGCGTTTGGGGGCGTTTTGTCCCTTGGCATAGGCGGGATCGCTGATGAATTTCGAGCGCTGCGTGACGGTCTGGTTGACCCAGAGGTTTTGCGCATCGCCGCGCGCGCCCGGATGCCCGAGATGGGGTTCTTCATAGGAAAGTTCCATGGCGCTGGAGCTGCCGGGTCTTCCCGCGGCGCCGGCAAGGTGGCGAATGTTCGCCGGTATCACAAGCCGGCCGCGCGCCACTTCGCCGCGGATGAACTCCGGCGTCTGCGCTTCCCGCTGGGCGATGCGCACCATCTGCGGCGTGATCAGCCCGGCCCTGGCGAATTCGTACTGCGTGTAAAGCTGCTTGGCGGTGACGTTCGGTTGGATCATGGCGATCGCTCCTTTTCGGGCGCGTGAAGAAACCACGGAGTACACGGAGAGCACGTAGGGCTTGAGGGTGGAGACGCGGGGGCAGGCTGATATTTTTCGCTTCCCTACGCCGGCATCACCCGGGTCAGGTTCGGAGGGTGTGCTCTCAGCCCTTCGCGCGAGCGAATGGGCACCCCTAGCGAACGGGCGTTGAGTATACGATGTCGCGTAGGCGCCGGGCAATGCGACGGGCGCGGTGCTGGTGGGAGTGCCGTGGCAAAGCGGCTCAGGAGTGGGATTGTTCGTCGCAAATGTACTGGATGGCCGCATCGGACAGTTTCCCGGCAAGGGATCCATTGCCGATGGGGAGGGAATTAAGAGCGTTGAGGAAATACCCTCATTTCAGAATTCCGCCTTCTGCGCCGGGAAACCAGGATACCCACAGCACCCAGAGCGGCGGGGAGGAGCGTTGCGGGCTCTGGGACAGGTGACGTAGCCGAGGCGACAAAGAGCGGGCCCGTGGGAATGCTCCATTCGGAGTAGGAATTGAGCGAGGTATCCGTCACCACAACCGTCCCCCATGCGGAGGCAACGATGGCGCCCGAAGGCAGGAGGGCAATATCGTAGCCGTCATCTTTCGATTGCAGCGTCTTTACCAGCGTGCCATCAGGCGTGAATTCCCGGATATAACCATCCAACGCGGTGGTATAGATCTCGCCATCAGCGGCCACCGCCACTGCACGGATATCAGCGCCGACCAACCCCACGGTCCGCAGAAGTTCCATCGTTTGGGGATTCCAGACATACAGTTCGGGCCAGCCGGAAAAACCGTCTCCGTTCAGGCCGTAAAGCAATCCATCCTCACCGAGGGTAACGCGTTCGAACTCCGTGCCTGAAGCGAATCGCTCAGAGGTGAAATCGGTCACATTGAATCGAACGATACCGGTATCCGGGGATCCGCCGGTGTTCATGTCGGAAACAAAAGCATAGTTGCCGACAGCGGCCACCCCACCGTAAGTCAGATTGTTTGCCGTGCTGAAGCCGATGCCGCGGTAGCTTTGCAGGGCGCCAGTGAGCGGATTGATGACGGTGAGGGCGGGCGAAAAGGTGCCATCATAGAGGTAAATCTGGCCATCAGAACCAACAGACACGCCACGGCCCGCGGTATCGACAGGACCGGGTGCGGTGACCGGGAAGGTCTGCACGAGCGTTCCCCCTGGAGTGTATTCGTACACTGCGGAGGGCGCACCAAGTTGTCCCGTACTGAGAAGAATGTCGCCGGGGGTGAGAGCGGCGCCCCTCGTGGAACCCGCGCCCATGCATACCAAGCTGGCCCATGCAACGACCACAACGATTTTCATAAAATCTCCTGCAAGAATAGTGGCCGTCATCGTATCAGTGTCATGGAAATATGTCACGATTATTCTGGCTGAACGCGCTCTCGGTCACGGCGTGTTTATTCCGCGCGCCGGCCTTCCTTACGGAAAGCATGTAGGCCCAAAGCGGCGGCGAGCGCTTCGATGACGCCAAATGCCAGCATTGCTGCGGTGAATTCCCCCGGCAGATGCATCGCCGCCTGAAAAATCAGCGAGCCCAGTCCGAAGCCCATGAACAGCACGAACGCATTCATCCCCATCGCCTGCCCGCGGCGCTTGCGATCGAGCGTCGTGACGATGCCCGCCAGCAGCGGATGCGACATGTCGAACCCCAGCGACAAAATCGTGACGACACCAACAGCCAGGGCAAGGGGCAGCGGCGTGCCAAGTGCGGCGGCGGCAACAGCGCCCACGAGCAACCCCGCGGGAATAATGCGGCGGCGTCCAAGGCGATCGGCAGCGCGGCCGATGAGAGGTCCCAGCAGCATGCCGGGAACGCCATATCCGAGCAGCGCAAGGCCTACGCCGATGTCGCCCAGGGCATAGCGGTCATGGAAGTACGCGCCCAGCCAGGAAAAAATGCCGGAGTGAAACATCGCATTGAGCAGAATGTAGCCGTAGGTCCACCGCCCCCGAGAGGTGGAAAACAGTGCCGCGTAATTCTGCGCGACGGCGAAGATGCCGATCGGATGCCCCGGCCCTTCAACCTGCTCGCGCCCCTCCAAGAGGCGACGGTGACGGAAGGCGATCACCGCAACGATCACCATCAGCGCGGCAATCCCCACCAGCACCCAGCGCCACCCGAGAAACGGATTGAGCAGCGCCCCCACCGTCGAACCGAACGCCAGCCCGCCCGCGATAGCGCCGAAAATCCACCCCATCGCCCGGCCGCGCTCTTCATAAGGAAAGAGATCGCCCAGCAACGCCAACGAGATCGGCGCAACCCCGCCAGTCGCCACCCCGCCAATCACGCGCCAGAGAAGCAGTTGTTCGATGGAACTGGCAGTGGCCAAGCCCGCGGTGGTCAGGACCATCAGCCCCAGAAGAATCAGCAGCACGACCTTGCGCCCGATGCGATCAGAAAGCGGCCCATAAGCGAGCGTCGAGAGGCCGTAAGGAATCATGTAAGCCGGCACAAGCAAGCCGACCGCAAATTCGCTGGAAGCCAGGTCCCTGGCCAGCGTGGGAATCAGCGGCGCCAGCAGGTACGCATGAAAGAAGATCAGAAAGCACGCCGCGGACGTGACGCGGAGAATGATTTCGCGCTCGGCGTGGCGATCGGCTTCGGTATCAGGCATGGCGGCGACGGCGGGTTCACTCAAGCGGTGGCACTCACAAGAAGTCACAACCGGCCTCAACTATAGGCCGGACCCCTGCACGCCGCGAGAAGCGCAGATTCACCCCCGCCTCCATTTACCGCAGCGCCCCCGCCTACTACGATGCCCGCTTCTGCATCAGACAGGAATCAGTCATGGCAAAATCATCGGCGGCGATGGAAAAATTTACGTTCGGCTTGTGGACGGTCGGCAACGTCGGACGCGATCCCTTCGGCGGGCCCGTCCGCCCGCCGCTCTCGCCGATGAAACTCTGCGACCTCCTGGGATCCGTCAAAACCCCCAACGGCGGCCGCGTCTACGGCGTGAACTTTCACGACAACGATCTCGTGCCCATCGATGCGACCGAAGCCCAGCGCGCCCGCATCATCCGCGACTTCCACAAGGCGCTGAAGGACAACGGCCTCCAGGTGCCCATGGCCACGACCAATTTGTTCGGCGATCCCATCTTTAAGGATGGGGCGTTCACCTCCGGCGATGCCCGCGTGCGCGCCTACGCCGTGCAGAAAACAATGGCCGCGATGGACCTGGGGGCGGAGTTCGGCGCGAAAACCTATGTCTTCTGGGGCGGGCGCGAAGGGGCCGAAACCGATGCCGGCAAAGACCCCGTCGAAGGCCTCAAGCATTTCCGCGACGCCCTCAACTTCCTCTGCCAGTATTCGATGTCGCAGAACTACGGCTATCGCTTCGCGCTGGAAGCCAAACCCAATGAGCCGCGCGGACACATCTACCTCGCCACCACCGGCAACATGCTCGGTTTCATCGAAACGCTCGATTATCCCGAGATGGTCGGCGTCAACCCCGAGGTCGCCCACGAAGCGATCGCCGGCCTGAATTTCGCCCATCACGTCGCTCAGGCCCTCGATGCCGGCAAGCTGTTCCACATCGATCTCAACGACCAGGTCCCCGGCCGCTACGACCAGGATTTCCGCTTCGGCGCCGCCGACATCAAAGGAGCCTTCTTCCTGGTGAAACTGCTGACCGACCACGCGTACGCCGGCTCGCTGCATTTCGACGCCCACGCCTATCGCACGGAAGATTACGACGGCGTGAAAGATTTCGCCGCCGGATGCATCCGCACCTACCTGCTGCTCAAGGAAAAGGCGGAAAGATTCAACGCGGACAAGGAAATCCAATCGCTGCGCGCCCAGATCAACCTGGCGGATGAAAAACTTGACGCCCTCGTGCAGAATTTTTCCCCCGCATCCGTGGCGAAGCTCCGCGGCCTCAACATCAACCGCAAAACGCTCGGGGCGCGCGGCCTGCCTTACGAACGGCTCGACCAGTTGACCATCGAGCTGCTGCTGGGCAAGCGGTGAGCTCCGCCGGAATCGCCGGCGCGGGCGCCGTTGCCGGATCGGGGCGTACGCCATGGTGCTAACCCACGATGTTCCCTGCCGGGCATGCGGCTACAACCTGCGCGGCCTCTCGACGGACGGCCGCTGCCCCGAATGCGGCCAGGGAATCGGCCGCTCGCTTGTGTCCGACAGCCTCACCGCGGCCGATGGCGGATGGGTGCGCCGCGTGGCGCTGGGCCTTGGGCTGCTCAAACTCGGCGCGATCTGCGGCCTGGTCCTCGCCCCGCTGTTGATCCTCCTCCTGATCTTCCTGCATCTCCGTTTCCTCTCGAACCTCCTGCTGGCGGTGTTGCTCGTCGGCGCGGCGCTCGCCATACCCGGTGCCTGGCTGGTGACGCTCCGTGAGCCCGGCGTCCTGCGGCGCGATCGCTGGCTGCCGAACGTGGCCCCGCTGGCCATGACCCTCGGCCTGCCCGCGTCGGTGCTGGCGCTCAACGGTTTCTCCTGGTTTCCGCAGGGGGTGGGCCTGATGCTTGCCGGAGCGACGCTGGCCACCGGCATCGCCGGGATACTCCTCCATCTGGCAGGCCTTGCCCGGCGGGCGCGGGATGAAAAGGTGGCGACCCTGTTTTGCACCCTGGCGATCCTCTCGGCCATGTGCGGCCTGCTGCTTCTCGTGCCGCAGGCCCTGGCCTTTGTCTTTGGCCCGCCAAAGCCGCCGGCGTTGCCGCTGGAAATCGTCACCGCCGTGGGATTGCTGCTAAGTCCGAGCGTGTACGCCCAGCTTCGCCGGCTGCGCGCCGCGATGATGGCAAGCGGACCCCTCGCGCGGAAGCGTCGCTGAACAAAATACGGTCAACGGCCCTGCGCATTTTTTAAGCATCAACATCTCATCTGCAGGAATGCGAAGCCCTTTTTCTTGGCGTTTGCATAAAAAATGTGCAACTAGCCCCGACGCCCTGCTCCAGTCCCGCCGCCCATCCGCCGACAATTTATTACCTTTAATAACGCTGTACTATGGACTTACGGATAAGCCCAACAGCTAATTTCGGCCTGCCTGTTTTCAAGGTACGCTGTTTGTCTTAGCCTCCCGCCATGTACGCAGTCGCTGCTCTTGGCGGGGCAGTGGCCCGGAAAAAAGGATCAGAAGGGAACGAGCATGATTCAAAAACTCTTTCGCACCGCAACACGCGTGTTGCCGGCCTTTGTGGGTCTGGCCGCAATTTTTGCATTCGCTCACGCCGGATTCGCGCAAACAGCCACCGCTCCCGCGCCGGTGGTCACCTCGGCCACGACCGGAGCGGCTGACACCGGCGACACCGCCTGGATGCTCACTTCCAGCGCGCTTGTCATGCTCATGGTACCCGGCCTCGCCCTCTTCTATGGCGGTATGGTCCGCCGCAAAAACGTGCTGGGCACCATGATGCACTCCATGGCCGCCCTGGGCATTGTCGGCCTGGAATGGGTGATCCTCGGCTACGCGATGGCCTTCGGCCAGTCGCACGGCGTCGCCAACAAGATCATCGGATGGGATTCGCAATTGCTCTTCCTCCGCGGGGTGACTCCCGGCATGATCCACTCCGGCACCCACATCCCCGAACTCGTGTTCGTCATGTTCCAGGGCATGTTCGCCATCATCACCCCCGCCCTGATCGCCGGCGCTTTCGCCGAACGCATCAAATTCTCCGGCTACGTGCTCTTCACGCTGCTCTGGTCCATCCTCGTCTACAACCCCCTGGCCCACTGGGTCTGGGGCGGCGGATGGCTCGGCGCCGGCGCGGGCAACATCGGGGCGCTGGACTTCGCCGGCGGCACCGTCGTGCATATCTCCGCGGGCTTCTCCGCCCTGGTGACCGCCCTCTATCTCGGCAAGCGCATCGGTTACCCGAACAACGTCCTGCAGCCCAACTCGCTCGTCCTCACGCTCCTGGGCGCCGGGCTGCTCTGGTTCGGATGGTTCGGCTTCAACGGCGGATCCGCCAGCGGCAGCAACGGTCTGGCCGCCGTCGCCTTCACCGCCACGCAGGTCGCAGCGGCCGCCGGGGCGATCGGCTGGCTCGTCGCCGAATGGATCAAGCACGGCCGGCCCACGTCGCTGGGCGTGGCGTCCGGTCTGGTCGCGGGGCTCGTCGCCATCACCCCCGCCTCGGGCTTCGTTTCGCCCGGTGCGGCCATCATTATCGGCCTTGTGGCCGGCGTCGTGTGCTACATGGCCGTGCTCGCCAAAGCCAAGCTCGGTTACGACGATTCGCTCGACGCCTTCGGCGTTCACGGCATCGGCGGCTTCCTCGGGGCCCTGCTCACCGGCGTGTTCTGCTCCACCGTCTTCAACGACCAGGGCGCCAATGCCTCCTTCGGCCAGTTCGGCAAACAGCTCCTCGCCGCAAGCTGTGCCGCCACCTACGCCGTCATCGGCACCATCATCCTCGTGTTCATCACCGACAAACTCGTCGGCTTCCGCGTCAGCCGCACCACCGAAATCGAAGGCATGGACGCCGCCATCCATGGCGAACAGGGCTGGATGCTCGAACAGGTCCCCGTCCCCGCCGTCGAACTCCCCGGAACCGCCACGGTCGACACCACCGCCACAGCCACCGCCCGCCGGCGCGATACCGCTGGAACGCACTAACGATCGCCCCGCGGCCGGGCATGCGAAGTCCGCTTCCCGGAACCACCGGCGGCAAGTATGATCGCCAACCTATCGGCGATGGACGAGGAAACCCAGGGTGGCTCCCTGGAACAGCAGCAGCGACCGCCACGTGGGCGGACGCCGATCTCAACCCGCAGGAGTTCTGTCCATGAAGTGGATTACCGCCATCATCCAGCCCCACCGCCTCGAAGCCGTCAAGCAGTGCCTCACCGAAGTCGAAGTCTTCCGCCTCACCGTTTCCGACGTCCAGGGCTACGGCCGGCAGAAGGGCCACACGGAATATTTCCGCGGCCAGCCCATGCAGGTAAACCTGATCCGCAAGGTCCGCCTGGACATCGGCGTCAACGACAACTTCGTGCAGCCCACGATCAACGCGATCATCAAGGGAGCACGCTCCGGCGAAGGCGGGAAGGGCCAGGTCGGTGACGGCAAAATCTTCGTGCTGCCGCTCGAAAACACGGTGCGAATCTCCGACGGCGTGCAAGGCGGCGAAGCGATCTAAGGCCGCTTCCGATGCAAGACAAGTGACGAAGCCCGCGGAGCCATCCACGGGCTTTTTTCTGCGCGCAGCGACGGTGCTTTCGGCGGCACGGGAGGCGGGCTAGAATCGCGGGGCTGGTGCGGTCGTGCGACCCCCACCCTGCGGATGGAAGATGGAGCCGTGCATGGCGCGGAAGCGGAATATTCTCGTGACCTCGGCGCTGCCCTACGCCAACGGGTCGATTCACATCGGCCACCTGGTGGAATACATCCAGACCGACATCTGGGTGCGCTTCCAGCGCCTGCTCGGCAACACCGTCACCTACGTCTGCGGCGATGACGCCCACGGCACGCCCATCATGCTCAAGGCCCGCGAGAAGGGTGTCTCGCCCGAGGAATACATCGCGAAATTCCACGAAGAACACCAGGACGATTTCGAGCGCTTCGGCGTGGCCTTCGATTTCTACGGCACTACCCACTCCGATCTCAATCGCGAGCTGTCCTACCGCATTTACGACCGCGTCAAAGCCGGCGGCTTCATCACCGTCAAGGAAATCGAGCAGCTTTTCGATCCGAAAGCCAACATCTTTTTGCCCGACCGCTTCGTGAAGGGAACCTGTCCCAACTGCAAATCGCCGGAGCAATACGGCGACTCGTGCGAAGTGTGCGGCAAGACGTTCGATCCGTCCGAGTTGATCAACCCGGTGAGCGTCGTGTCGGGGGCGACGCCGGTGCTCAAATCATCGCGGCATCTTTTTTTGAACCTGGAGAAATCACGCGACCTGCTGCTGGGTCTCTACGACAAAGGCTTCGTCGATGAGGCCGTGAAAAACAAGCTGCTCGACTGGTTCAAAGAACCGCTGCGCGCCTGGGATATTTCGCGCGATGCCCCCTTCTTCGGCTTCCCGATTCCCGGCGAAGAAGGCAAATACTTTTACAACTGGTTCGATGCGCCAGTCGGATATCTCGCGTCGCTGGGACATTTTCTCCAGGAAACTCCGGCCGGCGTCGAGGAATTCTGGAACAGCCCGGACATCGAGCGCTGGCATTTCATCGGCAAAGACATCCAGTATTTCCACGCGCTCTTCTGGCCTGTCATGCTCCATGCCGCCGGCCTGGCGACGCCCACGAAGCTCGCCATCCACGGCCACCTCACCGTTAACGGCAAAAAAATGTCGAAGCGCGACGGCACCTACATTCAGGCCGCCGTCTTCGCCAAACATCTCGATCCGCAATACCTGCGCTATTACTACGCCACGAAGCTCGGCCCCGAGCCGCAGGATCTGGACCTCTCCTTCGAGGACTTCAAATCCCGCATCGACGGCGAGCTGGTCAACAAGCTCGCGAACCTGCTCAGCCGGGGCCAACTCCTGGCCAAGCCGGAATTGCGCAATCAGCTTGGCGTCTCCGCGGCGGACGCCATCCCGATCCTCCGCCAAATCCGCGGCGCTTCGCAGGAAATCGCCGCCGCATACGACTCCCGCAACTTCGCCGCGGCCACCCGCCAGATCTGCGCCCTGGCCGATCTGGCCAACAAATACGTCGAAGACCAGGCGCCCTGGAAGATGATCAAGACCGATCCCGAGAGCGCACGCGGCGTGCTCACCGCCGCGCTCGAGGCCGGACGCATCCTCACGATTTATCTCAAGCCGATCCTCCCCGACTATGCGGCGAAGGTCGAGCGCTTCCTGGGCATCGGCGAGCAAGGCTGGGAGAACATCCAGGACGCCACGGAGCCGCGCGTGATCGGCACGTTTGAACATCTCGTACAGCGATTGGATATGAAGAAAGTCGAGGCGATGGTGGAAGACTCCAGGGAAAATCTGAAACCGGCAAAACCGGAAGCGGCGGCGGGCGGGCAGGTGTCGGGCGGCGCCGTGCCCGCAAAACCCGTGGCGGATCAACCGGCGGGCGTGGGCCCTGCAACGGCCGCCGCAGGCCCGGGAGCGGGACCCGCACATCCGGATGCCGAGCCCCTCGCGCCGACCATCAACATCGATCAATTCGCCGCCGTCGATCTCCGCGTGGCGCGCGTCATCACCGCCGAAGCACTCGAAAAATCCGACAAGCTCATGAAGCTCACCCTCGACGTCGGCCACCTCGGACAGCGCACCATCCTCGCCGGCATCAAAAAAGCCTACACCCCCGAGCGCCTTATCAACCGCCTCGTGATCTTCTGCGCCAACCTCGCCCCGCGCACCATGGGAAAATTCGGCACCAGCGAAGGCATGATCTGCGCCGCCGGCCCGGGCGGCCCCGACATCTTCGTCCTCTCCCCCGACACCGGCGCCAAACCCGGACAACGCATCCACTGATCGGAATTCCATGGCGATTCGTGCCGCGATTGTCGGAATCGACCCCCTCCAGCGCGAGTGGCTCCAGGCCGCCCGAACGCTGCGCGCGGCGGGCGAAATCGACATCGTCGCCGCGGCGCACCGCACGCTCGCCCTCGCGAAAGACCTTTCCGACCAATGCGCCGAACCCGGCGGCATCACCGGAAGCACAGGCGACAAGCAACGCATTCCCGCCTATGACGACCTCCGCCTGATGCTCAACGAACGCGCCCCCCAGGTGCTCGTGATGGACCGCCCCCCGAACATGCCCATCGAACTGCTGGCATCATGCGTGCAGCAGAAGATCGGCGTGATGAGCGTCGGCCCGCCCGTGGAAACCGTCGCCGAAGCCCAGACCCTCGGCGAAGCGCTCGAAAGCCGCCCGCAACTGCTCGACATCTGGCCCCGCATGATCGACACCTTCGGCTACAAGCAGGCCGTCGGCGCGGAGGATTTCATCCGCCCCGTCCGCTTCGCCGCCGGCGCGTGGCTCGGCATGAACCACGCCCTGGCGCGCACCGTCGGCCACGCGGCGGAAAGCTCCCCCGGCGGTCCCATCGGCGCGCTTCAGGGGGCGGGCGGCGAAGGCGTGCGCTCGCTGAGCGTCCTTGCCTGGGACGCGCTCGCGACCCTGATCGACCTCATCGACGTTCCCACCACCATCTATGGCGCCGCGCGCGGTAGCGTCGGCCTGCGCGACACCTTCGCCGATATCAGCGGCTCCGTCAGCGTCACCCTCCGCTTTCCCGAAGATGCCGTCGCCACGCTCACCCTGTCCGATCAGGCCCCCGCCACCGTCATGCCCGGCGGCCGCCGCGAACTCCTCCTCTTCGGCCAGGGCATGGCCCAATTGACCCCCGAGTCCTACTCCTTTCACGATGGCGGCGGACGCTTGATCGACGAGGGATCCGCAGGGACCGGTGCGGGAGGCGGCGGCGGCACCGTGGTGGAAACGCTGCGCGAATTCCTGCGAACCTTCGCCGCCCCCGCTTCCACCGTCCGCCGCGATCTGCAACTCGAAGCCGTCGCCGCCACCATGGAAGCCCTCGTGGTCAGCCACCGCACCGGCCAGCCCGAATCGCCCGAAAGATTCCGCCGATTGCGTCGATAAGACATGAAACTGCCTTGCGCGAAGCCTAAAATGACAGCTTCGCATGGTGAAGCTTTAGCCCCTGGCGAAACGCCGCCTCCATCCCGGAGGCGCCCGGTTCATGATTGCGGCGGATGGAGCACATATGAGACAACATCGAAAGAGCGGTATCTTCCTCGCGGCGGCGGGATTGCTGGTCGCCCTCACCGCCGCGGTTCAACAGGGAACCGCCCGCGCCGCCGGCTCCCTGCCCGACGCCGCGAGCGCCTCCAGCAGCATCCCCCACCTCTCCGATTCCTCCGGCCTCGGCGACACCAGCTCCCCCGACGTCGGCTCCTTCAAAATCGTCAACGGCTTGATGATGCTCAAAGGCCAGACCCAGCCCTACGCGCGCGTCGAGGTCCCCTCCGTCATCCACGGCCAGCTTTCCGAAGTCGACGTCAAGGAAGGCGACGCCGTCAAAAAAGACCAGGTCATCGCCAGGCTCGATGACACCCTCCAGAAGCTCGCTGTCGAATCCGCGCAGCTCGCCGCGAAAAACGACGCCGAGGTGCGCCTCGCCGAAGCCCAGATCGATTACGCGAAGAATGACCTCCAGCGCGTGCAGGGCGCCGGCACAGGCGCCAACGAAACCGAGCGCAAGCAGAAGGAACTCGCCGTCACCCAGGCCGAAATCTCCCTCGATTACCAGAAAGCCAAGCAGGCCGCCGCCCAGGTCGAATTGCAAAAAGAGCAGGCCACCCTCGATCAGATGACCATCCGCAGCCCGCTCGACGGCATGGTCCTGCGCGTCAACAAGCACGCCGGCGAACAGACCGACGAAAACCCCGTCGCCATCGTCGTCCAGACCACCAAGCTCAACGCCGTCTTCTTCCTCCCCCGCAGTCTCTTCGGCCACGTCTCCCGCGGCGAAAAGGTCATGCTCACCCTCCAGACCGATCCCCCCATGCAATCGCCCGCCCTGATCACCTCCGTCGATCCCGCCGTCGATCCCGCCGGCCTGTTCCAGGTGAAAATGGAAGTCGACAACGCCGCCGGGAAAATCCCCGCCGGAACGCCCGCGATCTGGCCCCGCGCCGTCGGACCCGCCACCCGCCCCGTCGCGGAGCAGTGACGCTCCGCCTCCCCACCCGCCGCGCCCGCCCGGATCATTTCGCCAGGACCGGGTCGTCCTTGTCGTAACTCTGGAACAGCCGCCCCACGCGCAGCGCCAGCAGGTTGGTCAAATCCGTCACCACCGCCGCCATGTCGCGCTCGCTGGTAAACGCCGGCTCGATCTCCGCCGCGATCTCCGTGCCGCTGGGCGAATTCTTCGGATACACCCGCTCGCCGTTGGCGTTGAGCACTTTCACCAGCACGTGCGCGTTCCCCTGCGCGATCGAATTGTCGCTGATCGCGCTCACGTCATACGTGATCAGATCGACATACACCACGACGTCCGCGTCCGTGGCGTGGGCGACATCCGCAATCCCCATGTGCGGGAACCGTGCGCTGTCGCGACGCAGCGCCGTCAGCCGGTCCTGCGACACGATGTGATCCGCCAGCCCATACTTGTAAAGATGCTGCCCGATCGCGTCCGCAAGCGCTGTCGAAAAATTCACCGGCGCCCTCACCGTCGGCCGCGGATCCACGAACACCAGAATCCGCTTCTCCTTCGGCAGCTTGTACTGCGCCGCGACGCTCCCGCCGCCGCTCAAAAGCGCCATCGCCTGGCACCCGCCCGCCACGCTTATGCACAACAACGCCCCCACGGCCCCGGAACGATACGCCAGTCGGCCTAAAGAATGCAGCATGCGGCGGCTCCATAACGATCAAAACCCTGCGCCGGCCCCGGGGGCGACGCGCGCCCCCCCGCGCCCGCACCCATCCCTATTCTTCCTGCTCGCGGATGCTCTCATCGAACTGCCGGTGCTCCATGAAGCAGTTCACCAGCGCATTCGAAAATTCCTCCAGCACCCGCTTCCGCACCGCCACCTCGCTCCCCGTCGTCGGATCCAGCGGCCGATCCTTCGGCCAGCGCACGTCGATCACCCCGCTCCACGCCGCCGAATCCCCCGGCGAATCCGTCTCGAACACCTTGCAGTCCGCCCGAATGTGCCCCTGCAAATCGCCGAACCCCTGGTTGGCGCGCGTCGAATAATCCAGCAACTCGATGTACAGCACCCGGTCCGTCGAAAAATGTTTGCCGATGTCTTTTTCCTCAAGCGCGTTCCAGTTCAGCGTGTCGTCCTGCCAGTTCATCACCTCCCGCGGATCCAGCAGGCGCACCGACGGCATCTTGCTATGAAACGCCGCCGTCAGAAAATTGGCGATCTCCTCGCGCGAATTCGGAAATTCATCCGTCGACGCCTGGTCCGCATACACCACGATCGCCACCGATTGATTCGCCAGCCCCGTATACTGCGCCGGAATCTTCTCGCCGTTCACTTCCCGGCTCGCCGCGAAAAACCAGCAACCGGTAAATACGAACGGCACCGCCATCAAACCGGCGACAACCATCAACTGGCCAAACCGGCGGGAAACGCGTGTGTGCATGCGGAAACCTCGCGGGGAAAACGGGAGTTTGCACGGACCGCCCATCGTACCGGCGCGCCGCCAACCACGAAAGCCGCCAAACAAAACCAACCACCGCTGAAAAGATAGTCAAAAGGGTGGCAAACGTCAGAGGGAAGCTGCGTAATTCTCCCCAACGCCTTCGTACTACAATCACGCCACTTCTTCGCGCCGCAACAACATTCCTGGATCGCAACTTTCGTGTCTTTGGTGCCTTTCGTGGCTAATTACATCGGCGTCGGTGGGGGGGGATCGTCGTCGTTCCTCCGTGCACTCCGTGTGCTCCGTGGTTTTTTGGTTGCGGCTTCGCAGCGCTGTGGTCCTTCATCCCTTCGTGCCTTCGCGTTCAGGCCCGGGGCGTCGAGCGGGGTGTTGCCGCGCTTCCTCTAAAACGGATGGAAATCCCCGCGCACGATGATGATCTTGTAAATCCACCCCACCAGAAAAATCCCCAGCCCCCCGAACACCAGCTTCCGCCAGTGCCACGCCAGCGTGAACCGGTCCGGGCCCACATACTTCCCCGTCGCCAGCCCCACCAATGCGATCACCACCGCCACCACCGCCACCGCCGCAAAGGTGAACCCGAACGGCTGCGTCAGAAACGACGACACAATTTCCCCATGCGCAAAATGCGCCACCGCCGTCGTGCACCCGCACGTCGGACATGGATACCCCGTCGCTGTGTAAAACTCGCACGGCGGTAAGCCGAAAAGCCCCCGGTGCTTCCCGAACCCGTCCGGACTCGGCGTCAGAATGCTGCCGATAATCAGCGGGGTCCCCGCCACCACCAGCGTGAACGCCGACCACGCCCGCACCGCGAACGGAGCCGCCGGACGCAAATGCTCCGGAACCTCCGAAGCCCCGATTATCGGAACAGGCGCCGCCTCGAGCAGCGGCGGAATATCGGACGCAGCCTCACTCATCCCCGCATCATACCAGATGCCCGCCCGTCCGAGGAACGACCCCCGGTGAAGCCCCCGCCATGACCGTCCGATGAACATCACAAGAGCGCCTGCTCTTTTGATCGAGGCGGTATGTCCCTATTGGCCACACAACGGCGTCGCCGCGCCTTCACCGCGATGGAACTGATGATCGTCATCACGATCCTCTCCATCGTCTCCGTCATTAGCATCGACACCATCGCCACCTTCGAGGCCAACCAACGCGCCGATCGCGCCTCCCGCGAAGCTCTCGCCTTCTTCCGCTTCGCCCGCAACCTCGCCATGACCACCGGCAAAACCGCCGAAGTCCGCCTCACCCCCGCCTCCAGCACCTTCGCCGTCTACTGGATGAGCAACGGAACCTCCTACGACGCCACCCCCTATCCCCAATCCATGGTCGCCGGCGGACAAATGCTCATCAACATGACCACCGAACGCGAACTCCAGGGCACCACCCTCTCCGCCACCGGCGGCGCCACCGACTTCGCCTACGGTCCCCTCGGCTCCTGCAGCACCTCCGCCACCATCACCTTCACCTACGGCCATTCCACCAAAACCCTCGTGATCCCCCAGGTCGGCGATCCACAAATCCAGTAAACGTGGCATGGGCATCCTGCCCATGTTCGAACCACACCAGATTCTCCGACCTGCAACAATTCCCGAAACATCAACCCTATCGCCCCAGTTTCGCGCCGCGCGCAATGCCGCTAAAATTGCCGCCCAATGACCCAAACCGCTCCACGCCCCATCCTTCCCCAGGCCGTCTCCACCCCGCGTCTCCGCGCCCGCGCAGACGACCGGGCCCCCACCCGCCACTACGCCTTGCTCATCGCACTCCTCGCCATCCTCGCCGCCATCATGATCTACCCCCTCATCAGCGGCATCGCCGCCGCCTTTTTCGACCGCGGCCACCTCTCCGCCTTCTGGATCGAATCCGCCCTCCAGAACGCCACCTTCCGCCGCCAACTCCTCACCAGCCTCGCCCTCGGCGTCGTCGTCACCATCCTCTGCAACCTCATCTCCTTCCCCCTCGCCCTCATCGGCCGCGCTTACGATTTCCGTGGCAAAAAACTCTTCGCCTCCCTCGTCCTCGTCCCCATGGTCCTCCCCCCCTTCGTCGGCGCCATCGGCATGAAACAACTCCTCGGCACCTTCGGCTCCTTCACCGTCGCACTCCAAAACCTCGGCCTCCTCGCCCACAAAGACGGCATCGATTGGCTCGGCAAGGGCGGCTTCTGGGTCCTCGCCTCCCTCATCACCCTCGGCGTCTATCCCATCGCCTACCTCAACCTCCAGGCCTCCCTCGCCAACATCGACCCCGCCATGCTCGAAGCCGCGCAAAATCTCGGCGGCCGCCGCTGGACCAACTTCTGGCGCATCACACTCCCCCTCGCCATGCCCGGCGTCTTCGCGGGCTCCACCCTCATCTTCATCTGGGCCTTCACCGAGCTTGGCACCCCCCTCCTCATGTCCTACCCCCACGTCGTCTCGCGCTCCATCTGGGACGATGTCGCCCAAGCCATCGGCGGCGAAAATTCCCTCGGCTACGCCAAGGTCTTCGTCGTCCTCCTCATCAGCACCGCCGTCTATCTCGTCGGCAAAGTCACCCTCGGCCGCAGCGGTTTTGCCATGACCAGCAAAGCCGCCGTCGCCCAAACCACCAGGCGCCTCTCCTTCGGCAAAGGCCTCCTCGCCGCTTCCCCCTTCGCCATCATCACCGCCCTCGCCCTCCTTCCCCACATCGGCGTCCTGCTCTACAGCGTCACCGCCATCGCCACCGAAAAAGCCGCCGGCTGGGGTCCCGCCAACACCTTCGGCTGGTACCGCACCGTTATCCCCAACCGCTACACCCTCGCCGGTTATCAAGCCGTCTTCAACACCCCCGAGATTTACGGCGCCATCCTCAACTCCATCAAATACGCCGCCACCGCCACCGCGATCAACATCGTCCTCGGCGTCGCCATCGCCTGGGTCCTCGTCCGCACACGCGTCGCCGGACGCCTCGCCCTCGACTCCCTCGCCATGCTCCCCCTCGCCGTCCCCGGACTCGTCATGGCCTTTGGCTTCGTCGCCACCGTCCCCCAGCTCGCCGGCGGACTCACCCACCTCCTCTGGCCCCTCGGCCTCCACGCCGGCCTCAATACCCCCGCCGAAATGAAAGACTGGCTCGGCAAATACCTCATCCAGTCCCCCTTCCTCCTCCTCGTCGTCGCCTACACCGTCCGCCGCATGCCCTACCTGGTCCGCAGCGCCGCCGGCGGACTCCAGCAAACCTCCGTCACGCTCGAAGAAGCCGCCGCCAACCTCGGCGCCGCCCCCTGGCGCGTCATGGTGAAAATCACCCTTCCCCTCATCATGGCCAACCTCATCGCCGGCAGCGTCCTCACCTTCGCCTTCTCCATGCTCGAAGTCAGCGATTCGCTCATCCTCGCCCAATCCCCCGCCGCCTTCCCCATCACCAAAATGATCTACGTCCTGGGCAACGACACCAGCGGCCCCGAAAACGTCCGCAACGCCTGCGCCCTCGGCGTCGTCGCCATGCTCTTCCTCATCGCCGCCATCGTCTCCGCCAGCATGATCATGGGCAAACGCCTCGGCGCCGTCTTCCGCGCTTAACCAAAATGTGGCATGGGCGTCCCGCCCATGTTTTTCCGAAGGAAAAAAACCGCCCTCGAACCTCTCAAGCAGTCTTCAAAGGAGTGCCCGCCATGAAAACACTGCCCCTCCTTCTCACCCTCGCCGCCTTCTGCTCAACCTCCACCGCCCGCGCCGCCGACGATGCCAAAGCCCCGCCGCTCCCCCAGATCCCCGCAAAAACCTTCTCCATCGCCGATCACGGCGCCAAAGCCGACGACCAGTCCGACAACGCCAAAGCCATCCAGGACACCATCGACGCCGCCGAAGCCGCCGGTGGTGGCACCGTCGAAATCCCCGCCGGCGAATACCTGAGCGGCCCCATTCGCATCGCCAGCACCATCAATCTCCAACTCGACAAAGGCGCCACCCTCAAAATGCTCCCCATCGACCGCTACCCCGGCGGCACGCGCAACCCCCAAAGCTTCATCACCGGCCAGACGCTCCACGATGTCGAAATCTCCGGCGAAGGAACCATCGACGGCCAGGGCGCCCCTTGGTGGCCCTTCGCCAAAACCACCCCCAGCGCCCGCCGCCCGCGCATGATCGCCCTCAGCGGCTGCGACAAAATCCTCATTGACAGCCTCACCCTGCAGAACTCCCCCATGTTCCACATCGCCATCAGCGGCCACTCCACCAACGTCACCGTCCGTGGCGTCACCATCCACGCCCCGCCCTCCACCGATCCCAACACCCCCAGCCACAACACCGACGCCTGCGACGTCTCCGGCTCACACGTCCTCATCGAAAACTGCAACGTCAGCGTCGGCGATGACAACTTCACCTGCGGCGGCGGCACCTCCGACGTTCTCATCCGCAACTGCACCTACGGCTACGGTCACGGCGTCTCCATCGGCAGCCCCACCGCCGGCGGCGTCTCCGATATCACCGTCGAAAATTGCACCTTCACCAACACCGAGTGCGGCATCCGCATCAAGTCCGACCGCGACCGCGGCGGCACCGTCCAGCACATGACCTACCGCAACCTCAAAATGACCAACGTCAACATCCCCATCCTCATCTATGGCGAATACAACGCCAAGGAAAAGGAATACCGCGACCTCAACAACCTCACCCCCGAAATCGCCGCCAAATACCCCTCCGCTCCCGTCGGCCCCAAGACCCCCATCTACAAAGACATCACCTTCTCCAACATCACCGCCACCGTCGCCAAAGGCAAACGCGCCGGCCTCATCTGGGGACTCCCCGAAGCCCCCGTCACCAACGTCCTCCTCCAGAACGTCGTCATCACCGCCGACAAACCCTTCGGCATCTACAACGCCAAAAACGTCCGCGTCGAAAATTGCAAATTCACCACCCCCGATGGCGAAAACAAACTCTCCACCGGCGACGCCCAGATCACCGTGTCGCCATAACACCCCTAAAATCCCCGCCGCCCGCCCTCACTTCGGCGAGCTCGTCCCCGCCGGATCGATCTTGATCCGTATGTGCGTGTCCAACATCCCCGGCCACACCGTCACCGCGCAATTCTCGTTGTTCTTCGTGAAATGCAGCGTGATCTCCTTGTGCAACTGCGATTGATCCACCAGCGTCCACCCCCGCTGCGGCAACTGATCCCGATAAAACCGCACCACCGGCAGCACGTCATCATCCCCCTTGTACTGATGATCCACAAACCGCAACCCCGATGACGGAATCACCTGGCTCGTCGAATTGCTCGTCATCGAAAAACCGGCAGGCACCGGCACGTCCGCGATCGGCGACGTGATCGACGGAATCAACGCCGGCTGCGTCGTGTCCGCCGCATGATTCGACGAGCACGCCGGCACCCCCACGGCGGCAAAGAACCCCACTGACGCCGCGAGAACAGCAACACCGGCCCGGCGCATCACGCCCATAAAGCCTCCGATCCAAAGTAAGGATAGCAATTGGCCGGATTCTACGGACGCACCCCGCCCTTGTCGAACCACCACCCCTCACCCTCTTTTGACGCACCCGCATCCCCATGCGACAGTGGCGCCCCATGGGAAAACGCCGCAAAGTTCAACAGGCCAGCGACTCCGTCCGCTTCGCCGCCGCTCTCATCGTCCTGCTGATGATCGTCGCCATCGTCGGCATCGCCCTCTACCGCGCGCAGCATCCCGCCGCCTCCACGCAAATCGCCACCACCTCCTCCACCTCCCTCCTCTCCGAAAACGGCATCGTCTTCGCCGGCCTCCCCGTCGCCGCCCCCGATGTCGGCCCCGTCGAAGTCCTCCCCAACCTCGCCTACATCTCCGGCTACTCCGACTCCCGCAAAGACCCCCTCTGGGTCGCCTATCACGTCATCCACGTCGACCGCCCCTTCCACCTCGAACGCCCCAAGGGCAACTTCCTCACCGACCCCCGCACCTCCGCCCGCGTCACCCACGACGATTTCACCGGCTCCGGTTTCGACCGCGGTCACATGGCCCCCAACTCCGCCATCGCCCACTGCTTCGGCGAAGAAGCCCAGCACCAGACCTTCCTCCTCTCCAACATCTGCCCCCAATCCTCCGTCCTCAATCAAAAAGTCTGGGAAGCGCTCGAAAAAGAAGAACTCGTCTACGCCGACAATCCCGCCGGCCCCGGCGACGTCTTCATCATCGACGGCCCCATCTTCGCCGATCTCAATGGCGGCCCCACCCGCAAACTTCCCGCCGGCATCGCCGTCCCCACAGCCTTCTACAAAATCCTCATCGAGCCCCCCGCCGCCGCCCGCCCCGAGCCCCGCGTCTTTGCCGTCATCATGCCCCAAACCGTCAAAGCCACCCAACTCCCCGCCCAATTCCTCGCCTCCATCGCCCAAATCGAAAAAGAAACCCACCTCACCTTCCTCCCCAACCTCCCCCCCGAAGAACAATCCCGCCTCAAACAAAAAACCTGGGCCATGTGGTAACCCCCACGACCGTCCATCAATGAACACCAATCCCCACCAATAAAATCCCCAAGACCCATTCGTGAGCATTCGTGCGCATTTGTGGACAATTTATCCCTCAGTCCACCGCCTGCGCCCGCGCCAAATCCGCCGCCACCCGAAACCGCGGATCCCCATGCAGCGGCCCCAGCGCCGGATCATTCATCAAATCCGCCGCCGTCTTCGGATCCGTCATCGTCAGCCGCGACACATACGCGAAAAAATCATCCCCCCGTTTCGCCTGCGCCAGCGCCAACGCCACGTTCATCTTCGTCGCACGATTCGCCGGATCCAGCGCCAGCGACCGCTCATACGCCTCCGCCGCTTCCCCCGCCCGATTCGCCTGACGCAGCGCATCCCCATACGCATTCCACGTCGCCGCATCCGGATGCCCCGCGATCCGCTTCTCCAGCGACGCCAGATCCTTCGACGCGCCCCCCGATCGAAACTGCCCCGTTCCCGCCAGCGCCGCAGCCCCCGCCGCCAACGTCAACAGAAGCGCCGCCACCGCCGGTTTTCGTGCATGCTGCGTCATACGTTCACCGTTGTTACTCTAACGAAAACGCCGCCCTCCGCAAAAGGTTGCCAAAAACCTGCAACCCTCACCGCACAACCGCGTGAGTCCCAAGCCCCGACGGTAACGTATCGGAAGGCGCAGGGGGTAACCAAATCGGGGGGACGTGCAGGTAGTAATGACGCACGAAAGGGCGTCGTCGGACAGATGGATGTGAACGTGATGGATCCCGCGGGCGCGGGGGGGGCGGCGGGCAGCACTGCCCACGCCGCACCTCACTTGGCGCACGCGCCCTCCCGACCCGCCGTCCCCCTCTGGATCGGCCTCGCCCTCTGCCTCCTCCTCGCCGTCGCCCAAATCGCCATCGCCGGCTACCAGCTCGGCGTTGGCAACCAATCCATCCAGATCGCCTTCGTGAAGGCCTGGGCCAATCCCGCACTCTTCGCCAACGACGACATGGTCCGCCAGACCATGCCCCTCTACCCCAGCTACTTCTTCCGCGCACTCGCCCCCCTCGCCCACACCTTCGGCATCGCTCCCCTCTACCTCGCGCTCCAACTCCTCACCAGCTTCCTCACCCTCGCCGCCGTCTACGTCCTCGGCCGCAGCATCTTCCGCTCCCACGCCGCCGCCCTCGCCGCCGTCGCACTCCTCCTCGCCGGCCACCACCAGGCCCTCGCCGGCGATGGCCTCTATTCCGCCGGCTTCACCCACACCTACTTCGCACTCCCGCTCGCCCTCTTCGCCCTCGCCCTCGCCTACCGCCGCCGCATGATCGCCGCCGCCGCTCTCCTGGGCATCCTCTTCAACATCCACGCCCTCACCGCCGCCTACGCCCTCCTCATGCTCGCCGCCGCCCTCCTCGCCGATTTCCCCTGGCGACGCGATCCCGCCGCCCGCGCCCTCCGCCGCCGCTGGCTCCTCCACACCTCCCTCGCCGCCGCCGCCTTTCTCCTCCTCGCACTCCCCACCCTCCTCCAGATGGCTTCCCAACACCAATCCTTCGACGCCCAGTGGATCCACCTCATGCGCGTCCGCTCCGCCGACCACTCCTTCCCCTCCACCTGGTGGGCCGCCGGCGATCCCGATCTCCCGCGCTTCGTCCTGGTCTTCGCCCTCTTCGTCCTCTCCTGGAGTTTCGCCCCCGTCCGCTGGCACGGCTTCGCCGCACGCACCGCCCGCGTCACCCTCTTCATGACCGCCGCCATCCTCGCACTCTTTGCCGCCGGGTATCTCTTCTCTGAAATCCTCCCCTGGCCCACCATGATCCGCCTCCAGCCCTTCCGCGCCTCGCGCCTCCTCCTCGCCCTCATGCTCATCCACATCGCCCACGCCTCCGTCATGGCCATCCGCGCCGGCTGGACAGGCCGCGCATCCCGCACCGCCGCCGACCCCCTCACGCTCTCCCTCCCCGCTCGCATCGCCGAAATCACCGGCGGCATCTTCGTCCTGCTCACCCTCGCCATCCCCGCGCTCCTCCCCCTCCTCCCCGCCGCCCTCGCCCTCGCCCTCATCGTCGCCCTCATCAGCGGTCGCCTCTGGTGGGGCCAGTCCCTTATCGCCGCCGCCGCCCTCATCATCGCCCTGCTCGCCTACCTCCAGATCAATTTCCCCCTCCCCGGCCTCTCCCACGACTGGCTCGGCGCCCAGCCCGCCCGCTGGCACGAAACCCTCGCATGGCTCCCACTCATCATCGCCATCGCCGTCGCTCTCGTCGCCGCCCTCATCCGCCAGCGCGCCGCCCGCGCCGCCATCGGCGCCGCCGCCACCCTCGCCGGCCTCATCCTCGCCGCCACCCTCTACAGCCAACTCCTCGCCGCCCCCGCCCCCGACCCCGCCCTCGCCGACATCTCCGCCTGGGCCAAATCCAAAACACCCCCCAACGCCCTCTTCCTCACCACCACCGGTATGGCCAACTTCCGCATCTCCTCCGACCGCCCCATCGTCGGCGATTGGCGCGATGGCACCCAGCTCTATTTCTCCGCCGCCTTCGCCCCCGACTGGCTCGCCCGCATCCGCGACCTCGAACCCCATCTCATGCTCTCCCCCGACGACTCCCGCCTCATCGCCCGCGGCAACTCCCTCGCCACCCTCGACGACGACGCCCTCCAGTCCCTCGCCAAAAAATACCACGCCTCCTACATCATCCTCCCTAACAACCCCGCCGAAAAACGCTCCCTCGCTGTCGCCCACGCCAACGCCCGCTACACCATCTACAAGCCCCAGGTCGCCGTCGTCGCCGATGCCCCCAAGCCCCCCAAAGGCGTCATCAACCCCGTCGAATGGGCCGCCATGGAGCGGTTCATGAACACCACCGTCGCCGACAACATCGAAAAATACCGCAAGGCCGACCTCACTCTCCAGATCGTCGACGCCGCCGGTCTCCCCGTCCAGAACGCCAAAGTCACCCTCGATCAAACCAGCCACGCCTTCCACTTCGGCATCTCCCTGGGCTTCTTCGAACCCAACAACATCATCCCCGGCGGTGACGAAAAACCCGCCCCCGTCACCCAGAAAGAACTCGACATCGCACCCACCATCTTCAACGCCTCCATGATCCCCTTCTCCGGCAAGTGGTGCTACGTCGAACCCTCCCCCAACAACATGCGCTGGAGCGACCTCGACCAATACGTCGACTTCGCCACCCAACACCACATGACCCTCGAATATCACTACCTCTCCGGCATCCAGCCCGCCTATGTCCGCGCCAACCCCACTCAGGCCGAATTCGACCAGCACGCCCTCGCCATCGTTGGCCGCTACGCCGACCGCATCAAATACTGGCAGGTCGAAAACGAAGGCAATCTCCTCCGCCTCACCCCCGAAGTCTTCAAGCTCCTCCACCAGAAATTTCCCAACATCAAGCTCGGCATGTCCGACTGCATCCGCCTCTGGAGCGGCGACGGCCCCGGCGTCCACCGCGGCTGGAACCAGTGGCGCGGCTGGGATGACTTCATGTGGCTTAAATCCCAGGGCGTCAAAATCGACTTCTTCGGCGCCCACGGACACAACCCCGCTGGCCTCTGGTCCGATCCCCGCGAGGAATACCAGATCCTCGACCGCTTCCAGAAAGAAGGCGTCCGCGTACACCTCACCGAGGAATACCTCCCCCCCGTCGGCTACAACATCATCGGACCCGTCCGCCGCGGCCAGTGGACCCCCGAACTCCGCGCCGAATACTTCGTCCGCTACCTCACCGTCGCCTTCTCACACCCCGACGTCGACTTCGTCAACCTCTGGGGCATGACCAACAACGGCTGGGGTCCCTCCGGCGGCATGGAAAACCCCGACGGCTCCCCAGGCCCCGCACTCGCCGCCATCGACAAGCTCCTCCACCACACCTGGCATACCCACGTCGAACAAAAAACCGGCCTCGACGGAAAAATCTCCACCCGCGCCTTCCACGGCGCCTACGACATCTCCATCACCACCCCCGACGGCCACACTACCAAATCCACCTTCACCGTCCCCCAAAAAAACTCCGCCACCCTCCGCCTCACCCTCACCCCCACCACCCTCACCCAAACCACCCCCTGACCTGCCCTCCCCTCCGCGCCTCCCCCTCAAAAGTGCAAAATGCACTCGATCGCCGCCACCCCCAGACCCAGCCACGACACAATCAGAAAAAACGCCGCCTTGCCCATGCTGCACCCAAACCGCTATCCCTTACGCGTTCAACCCTGCGACCATCGGCCAAGATGACCGCACGGTAAAGAACAACCCGTCGAATTTTCCAGAACCCGCTCTCTTTCCAGGTGCAACTCACCGCTGAAGCGTCGCTCCTCCCCGAAAACAAGACCCGTGCCAAATGCTCAGCCACTTCGCTCGGGTTGTATTTCCCCGCCCACCCGTTTCAAATGTTCCCCATGACCACGCCCGCTCCCGATCCCCAGCCTCCCGACCGCCGCTCCCTCCTCGCAGGCGTCCGCTCCGTCGTCATCAAAATCGGCACCAACGCCCTCTCCGATCCCAATGGCCGCCTCGATACTGCCCTTATCAGCCACTTTGCCCAGCAGGTCGCCGCACTCCACGCCCATAAAATCCAAGTCACGCTCGTCTCCTCCGGGGCCATCGGCGCCGGCGTCACCCAGCTCCATCTCCCCGGACGCCCCAAGGATCTCCCCACCCTCCAGGCCGCCGCCTCCGTCGGCCAATCCATCCTCATGAACCTCTTCGCCGACGCCTTCCGCACCCACAACGCCGGAGCCCTCAACGTCGGCCAAATCCTCATCACCCGCGGTGACTTCGAAGACCGCTCCCGCTACCTCAACCTCCGCAACTGCATCCACGCCCTCCACAAAAACCACGCCGTCCCCATCATCAACGAAAATGATTCCGTCGCCGTCGCCGAAATACGCTTCGGCGACAACGACCTCATCGCCGCCCAGGTCACCCACCTCCTGCGCGCCGACCTCCTCATCCTCCTCACCGTCGTCGACGGCCTCCTCGATCCCGCCGGCAACCTCATCCCCCTCGTCCAAGACCTCGACGACGCCTCCGCCAACGTCGATGACGCCAAAAAATCCTCCCGAGGCACCGGCGGCATGACTTCCAAACTCGTCGCCGCCGGAACCGTCCGCACCGCCGGCGAACCCGTCCTCATCGCCAATGGCAAACGCCCCAACATCATCACCGACCTCCTCGCCGGCGCACCCACCGGCACCCTCATCCTCCCCGCCCCCGGCAAACGCCTCTCCTCCCGCTCCCGCTGGATCGGCCTCACCGCCCGCACCAAGGGCTCCCTCACCGTCGACGCCGGCGCCGCCGCCGCGCTCCGCAGCAACAAATCCCTCCTCGCCACAGGCATCACCGCCGCCGATGGCCACTTCGACGCCGGCGACCCCGTCCTTATCCTCGACCCCGCCGGCCACCCCCTCGCCCGCGGCCTCTCCAACTACTCCCACGAAGACCTCGCCCTCATCCGCGGCCACAAATCCACCGAATTCCCCGCCCTCCTCCACACCGACACCTACTACGACGAAGTCATCCACAAAGACGACCTCGTCCTGGAGTAACGCGGCCGTCCCGCCCGCACCCCCCCTGTAACGCGGGCGTCCCGCCCGCACCGGCCCGCAGGCCGTCCCCTCCCCTGACTCGCGGCCGAAGCATGCTACAGCGCCCCCACATACGACCAACCTCCCAGGTTCGCTTTCTCAGGATTGCCAAGGATATAGTCGCGATGATGCGCGAGATCCTGCTCATCCCGAATCAAGTGATCGTAATACTCCGGCATCCAGAATTCCCCGGTCCGGCCGAGCAGCCGATTTACCTTCTTGGCCGTGAACGATTTCCATGAATGCAGAATCTCGCTCAGCGCGTAACCAACGCTGGGCGTCAACAGCGCGTGCACATGGTTGGGCATGATGCACCAGGCACGCAGCGCGTAACGCTGGAGGTGAAAATGGAAAAGGGCGGTTCGGCCTCGACGGCAATTCCCGGCTTTCGCAGATGGCATTCCCCGTAGCCCGCATCCAGGTAAGCTTCAATCTTCTCTGAATACAATTCCTCAATCCGAGCTTGTTCCCACTGGCTCAGCGGACGCTTCATCGCATCGGCCGTCCGAACCATGTCCTCCCGCTCCCGTCGATAGGCTTCAAGAATATGCTGCGGGAGCGAATCGGCAAGGCGAAAGCTGACTGCATAGGTGGCGTTCGGAGCTTCCCAATGCGGAAGGTACCCTCGGCTGCGAATCGCCACATTGGCGGGGCGCGGACGTGCCATCCATGCAGTATAGCAATTCTCCAAAAAAGCGCCCGCCCGTAACGCGGGCGTCCCGCCCGCATACCGGCCGCAGCCGACACCGCTAGCACAAATGATGAAATATCCGCCACCAAGTTCGAAGGGTACTGGAAAATACACACACCTATCGGCTGCGGCCGATGGCGGGCGGGACGCCCGCGTTACCCCCGCGCCCAGGTTCCCTTCTCCACCTCCAGCACCCAGCGCGCCTCGTTGTCTACGAGCACCGCCTCGTTCCCTTGCATAACGGCCACCTGCCCGCCCCACACCTCGATCTTCCCCGCCCCGTCATACCGCGCCTTGTGTTCCGAAATCCACCCCGGCCCCGCCCCGCGCGTCTCCACCCGCTCCATCACCCAGGTCCCCACCCGCAGCCGATACACCTGCGTCTCCCCGATCCGCCGCCGCCCCACGTATCCCAGACTCCCCACCAGATACAAATAATCCTCCACCAGCGTCGCCGTGTGAAAATCTGTCGGCGGAAACACCTCCTCCGGATACCCAAAAATCTCTATCCGCCCATCCGGATGATGCACCACCACATCGTTGTAGATATGAAAATCCGGGTCGTAATAATCCTCATGCTCCCCCGCCACCTCCACGATCCGCCCGTCCGGCAGCTCGTTGATCGATTTGCCAAACCGATGAAACGTCCACACCGCCGGCGGTGAAAAATGCTCCACCCCCTCAAACGCCTCCCGCGTCCGACACGCAATCGCCCCGCTCCGAATCATCGCCAGCCAGAACGGCTCCTCCATCCGCTCCGGATTCCCCCCCCAATCGAACCAATTAAACCAACACCCCAATTGAACCCGCCAACACAACCTGTTCCGTTCAATCCCAGATGTCCATTCGTGCACATTCGTGTCCATTTGTGGACAATTCCCGCCGTCGTCTTTCGTGTCCTTCGTGCCTTTCGTGGCCATTTACGTCGTCGTCGTGGGGGGGGCCGTCGTCCTTCCTCCATGCCCTCGTGTGCTCCATGGTTAATTTTTGGTTGCGGCCATGCCGCGCCATGTTTTTCGTCTCTCTTTCAGATCACTGCTTCGCCGCCAACGCCTCATCCCGCAGCCGCGTCGGATACCTGTTCCCATCGATCTCCACCACCGGCACGCTCGAGCCCTTCACCACCGCCCCGTCCCTCCCCGCAGGCCTCGTAAACTTCACTACATGCGACCGTGAATCCTTCTCAAACCGCGACGCCCCCGTCTTCGCCAATACCTGCAGCCAGCGCGCCGGCGGCGCTATCGGCGCCAGCGGACGCGTCACCAGCGTCCCTCCGCCCCAGCCCGTGATCGCCCCCGCCACCGCCCCCGCCGCCGCCGCCACGCCCCCGCCAATCCCGCTCCCGCCGCCCCCGTTCGCCGTCACCCCCGCCGTGAAAAACGCGTCCGCCAGCATCCCCGGCTTCGCTTCCGACAACGTCCACTCCACCGCCTGGCCCATCTCCGTCCCCCGGTCCCCCGGCACCGCACCCATCACCCGACCGTCCACCTTGTAATCCACACGCAACGCCTCATGCGACCCGTGCTCCTTGTTCCACTCCGCCATCCACCCTCGCAACGTTTCCATCGTCTCCCGTATCTGCGCCACCGCCGGGTCCGGCAACTCCGTCCGCGCAAATAAATCCGCCACCATCTGGTGCAACGCCTGCGAACATCGCCCCTCCCCGTCCCCCAGCATCAACGTCCCCATCGGCGGACGCCGCTTCAGCATCTCCCGCCACTCCAACGCCTGCCGCAGCGTCCCCAGCAGATCGTCCGGCATGAACGGCTTGTTCATATAGAACATCGCACCATGCGCATAACCCTTCTCCTTGTCGCACTCCTGGCACATGCACGACAAGATCACGATCGGAATGTCATACGTCGACCGCTGGCTCGTCAGCGTCCGCGCTACCTCGAACCCATCAATATCCGGCAACATCACGTCCAGCACGATCGCGTCCGGATGCTCCCGCATCGCCAGGTGTATCGCCTCCTGACCGCTCGTCGCCGACAGATACTCCATGTTCTCCAGGGACAAATACTCCCCGAGAAGCTCGTTGATTTCCTGATCGTCTTCAACAACTAGTACTTTCGTGCTCATAACTTCTTTCCGCCGCCTCCGAGCCTTTCTCCCCTATTCTATGTCGGATTTCACCACGGTGCCCCTTCGGTTTGCGCTTTGCACGCAAATTTTCGCACCCGGCGATCCCTTTCCCGCCGCGATCCTCCCTCGCGGCTCTCCCCTGCGTCCGATACAATCCCTCTCCACCCTTCAGCAGTAGAGGGGGGGGGGGACGGGACATCAACCTGAGGCCCTCATGCCCCTCTCTGCCCCTATGCTCCTCAAGGCCATGGAACTCTACCTCCACCTCGCCTATCCCAACGGCGCCCCTCCCGCCGCCTCCCAAAAACGCGACGCCCTCCTCGCCGCCGGCGATCTCCCCCTCTCCGACCCCTCCCTCGCTTCCCTCCTCGAAAAAAACGAACTCCATCCCCTCGGCCGCGCCATCCGCCTCGGACAGCCCCTCTATCCCCACATGAAACTCGCCCTCGATCCCCTCCCCGCCACCCCCGACGCCTCAGCAGCCCCCGACTACCTCTTGCGCGTCGACGCCCACGACCGCCACCTCCACGCTGCCCCGGGCTCCCCCGACGAGGCCTGGCTCGCCACCGTCCGCCGCTCCAACCAGGAACTCGTCGAGCGCATCGAAGCCGCCTGGGACGCCGCCGGCCTCCCCACCTTCCGCGGCACCCTCCGCCGCCAACTCGCCGCCCGCCGCGCCACCACCGCCCCCCCCGCCCCACCCCCCTCCTCCGACCCCGCCTGAACCCCCGTGTGCCCTCCCGTTGGCGTGTCATGCTCAGCAAAGGGCCGCCAAGCCCCTGAGCATGCTCGGAAGAAGGACCGCGCAAAAAAACCACCCTCCCAGCGGCACCCCCTACGCCAAAACGTATCTTCCACCCGCCATTTCGGCAGGCCTCGGTCCTCTGAGCATCCCATCCTATGGCAACCCATTTGCGAATTTTGCAAAAATCACAGAAAATTTGCTAGCCAACGTACATTTGTTGCATCGAATAATTGCGGTTGCCGCGTATTTCTCCGGATCGACGCGCTTTGGCAGTCGCCCGCCGCCAAGCATCTCCGCCCCGGAGACCCGCGGCCAGACGCCTTTTCTCGCAACGATCTAACTTGTATGGCAACCATCAGTTACAAAATTCCGTTTTTCTGCCCGGTTTCCTACGCACGGGTACCCCGTTTGTTCCGTAAGAACCTTATAGTGAACCCTAGGACGCCAGGCAGGAAGGAGCCTCGGTTATGACCACCATGACTACCCCATTCCCTACCCCCTTTACCACCGCTCTCCGTGGGCAGCCCCTGCCCAGGCCCGAGCTCACCGCTCGCCAACGCGCGGCTATCGACAGCCTCCCGGTTGACGATCGCGAAGAAGTCATCGAAGCCCTCACGGCCAACCTCGACTACGTCAAGAATGACCTCTTCCGCCGCGCCGCCGCCGAACGCGAGCTCTTCGATCAGGGCATGGCCATCGCCCCCGCCTCCACAAGTTGGTATCACCCCATGGTGGATGATGAGCTGATCGGGCAGTCCGCGCCTTCCTCCAGCCTCCTGACGACTGAACAGGAAAAGCACCTCTTCCTGCGCTACAACTACGCCCGCCTCCGCGCCCAGGCCGTCGTCAAGAAATTCAAGACCCACCCCGGCAAGGGATGCGCCCGCGAAATCGCCCGCTGGTACGGCCGCGTCAAAGCCACCCGCGAAATCATCACCCAAGCCAACCTCGCCCTGGTGCTCGCCATGGCCAAACGCACCCGCATGAGCGAAGTCGACTTCGGCGAGCTGGTCTCCGAAGGCAACATGGCCCTGCTCCGTGCGATCGAGAAATTCGATATCGCCCGCGGCTTCAAGTTCAGTACCTACGCCTGCCGCGCGATCCTCAAGGCCTTCAGCCGCATCGCCATGAAGACGTCCCGCTATCGCCAGGCCTTCCCGACGGAGTTCGATCCCGCCATGGAGCGCTCGAATTACCAGGAAACCAAGCGTGCGGATGTTGAACAGGATGCCGTGGAAGAGCTCCAGCGGATCATCGGTGAAAACCGCGCTGATCTCTCCGACGTGGAAAAGACCGTCATCCAGGCGCGCTTCGCCATCAACCGTGGCCAGGACGCCTCCGCCATGACCCTCGAAGAAGTCGGCCGCGTCATCGGCGTGACCAAGGAACGCGTCCGCCAGATCCAGAACAAGGCCCTCGAAAAGCTCCGCGCGACCATCGAGAACGAAGTGCTCGTCAAATAACGGTCCGGCGGCGGCCCAGACCCTCTCATGATCTTCTCCAGGGAAGCCCTTCGGGGCTTCCTTTTTTTATCGGGGCCGCGATTTGCTTATCGGACCCCCCGTGTCCCCGCTACCCAAGCACTGCCGCGCCGCCTATTTCCGGACCGCCCCCCATTCCCACGTCTCGATAACCGGAATTTTGCAATGTCCTACTAAAGTCGCTCCCGAATGCTTGCAAGACCGCAATTCCGAGTCATGCTTACTCCATGTAGTTCAGCCGTGCCGTAAGGAGCATCACCGTTCCCCAACGCCCGGCCGACACAACAGCGGCGACGAGAGACGCCGCTGGGAGAGAAAACAGGAGAGAGACCCATGCGTAACGCCCTTGCAATCCTCAGCGCCGCCGCGCTCACCGCCGTCGCCACGGTCCCCGCGGCCCGCGCCACCCTTCTCGCCAACGGCAGCTTCGAGCAGCTCAATCTCGCCGCCACCCCCATCAACAGCCACGGCTTCGTGACGCTCCACCCGGGGCAGACCTCCCTCGCCGGTTGGGCCATCAGCGGCAACACCGTCGACGTCGTCCCCGGCTCCTACTGGCAGGCCGCCAATGGCAACTGGAGCGTCGATCTCACCGGCACCCCCGGCGTCGGCGCCGTCAGCCAGGTCGTCGGCACCAGCGCCGGCGCTATGTACAAGCTCACCTTCGACCTCTCCGCTAACCCTGAAAACATCACCAGCGAGGCCTCCCTGGCCAAGATGCTCCGCGTCTCCGTCCAATCCAGCACCACCCTCCTCAACCAGGTCGATTACTCCAGCTTCGTCGGCACGCGCACCAAAGACAATATGCTCTACGTCACCGAAACCCTCTTCTTCACCGCCAACTCCTCCGCTACCGACATCTCCTTCGCCGCCATGGCCCCCGTCGGCGCTAACCCCAACGGCATCTACACCGGACCCGTCATCGACAACGTCGAGCTCGTTCCCTTCGGCTCGTCCAATCCGCCGCCCCCCACCGACCCCGTCCCCGAACCCGCCACTTTCACCCTTTTGGGCCTGGGCGTGGGCGCCTGTCTCCTCCGCCGCCGGGCTATCCGTTAAGCCCCGCCGCCACGATCCCTCAACCCCCGTTTATTCCAGAGACCACCGCCCTGGCAGTGTGTCCGACGGCCCGTCACGGTGTTTTCTCTCCATGGCCCCCCGCTCTGCCAGCGCAAGCGGGGGGCCTTATTTCCAGGGCTTGGTACCGATCGCCCCGGACCAAAACACGAAGTAACGAAGGACCGAAGACCACGAAGAACTGGGTGCAGGCGGACTTTCCCCACCTCCCCGCAAATAATAAATCTGAGAAGAGTACAAAACTCAGAGGGAAGCCGCGTATTCTCGCCAGCGCCTTCGTGGCCTTGGTCTCTTCATTCCTTCGTGTTTAAGTCTGATGCCTCGACCGGAAGTGTTGCCGTGCTTGGATTGCAAGCACCTCCCCTCAAATCCGCTTGAACAGCCGCTCCATGATCTTCTTCTCCATATCCGGATCGTGCCCGATCGTCACCCATTGCGGCGCCACAGGCGTCGTCGGCACGTAGTCCGACCGCAGCGCCACCGCGTTGCCCCCGAATCCCGACCCCTCCACAAACACCGGTCCCCCGATCTGCTCCGTCGGGTTCGTCTGCCGATCCACCAGCACCTGCACCCCGATCTGGTAAAAATCCGGCTTCCCCGGCACCGGCTCGATCGTCACCCGCACCGTCCGCCGCTGCGAGTTGATCGTGTTCTCCAGCGCATCCTTCAGGTTCACCTGCTGCGGCCGCCACGGTTCCACCACCTGCGCGCTCATCAGCGGCTGCGTGATCAGAATTCCCTCCCGATAGTCCTGCCGATCCAGCATGAACCCCAGCCGGTGCAGCACCTCGATCGACTGTTTCCAGATGTTGTCATAGTCCGCCTTGTACACGAACCGCGTCATCTGGTTGGGATCGACTTTCCGCATCACCACATGCCCGGCTGGCTCCGTCGCCGGCGCCGTCGATGCCATCGTCGCCGGCGCGCTTGCCGCCATCGTCGCCGCCGGACGCGTCGACGCCAGCGGATGCAGCGTCCCATCCGCCGACTGCCAGTACGCCACCTGCTCCATCGGCCGCAGCGGCCGAATATCCGACTGGCACCCACCCAGCCCCGCCCACGCCGCCGCCGCGCAACTCAACATCAGAATGCTTCGTTTCATGCGGCGGCATTCTACCGGCCAGCCCCCGCCCCCGCGAGCATGGATTCCCCCGCTATTTCCCCTACCATAAGGAACTACATCTTTTCGGAGCCCTCACCCCCATGCCCCTCCTCCTCTCCGCCCAAAACCTCGCCAAATCCTTCTCCGGCCGCCGGCTCTTCTCCGGAATCACCCTGGGACTCTATGACGGCGAACGCATCGGCATGTTCGGCCCCAACGGCGCCGGCAAGTCCACCTTCCTCAAAATCCTCGCCGGCCGCGAACTCCCCGACGAAGGCGCCCTCGAAGCACGCCGCGGCGTCCGCGTCGGCTACCTCCCCCAGGAAGACCGCTTCGAAAAAGCCACCCCCGAAGAAGAACTCGTCCACGCTCTCCGCGACGAACACGCCGGACACCTCGAAGCCCACGAAAAACACACCCGCGCCGCCATCATCCTCACCAAAATCGGCTTCGGCCTCGACGGCGCTCCCCCCATGGACGCCGACCTCCGCACCCTCTCCGGCGGCTGGCGAAAACGCGCCGCACTCGCCCGCGAACTCGTCAAACAACCCCACCTCCTCCTCCTCGACGAACCCACCAACCACCTCGACCTCGAAGGAATCGAATGGCTCGAACGCTTCCTCAACAGCGGTGCTGCGGGTGGAAGCGGGGGGGGTAATGGGGGAGGCGCTTTCCTCGTCGTCACCCACGACCGCTACTTCCTCGAAAACGTCACCTCCCGCGTCATCGAAATCAACCCCCTCTTCACGGGCGGCTTCCTCTCCGTCGCCGGCAACTACGACGAATTCCTCGAACGCCGCCAGGTCGTCCTCGAAGCCCAGGCCAAGGAACAGCAATCCCTCTCCGAGCGCGTCAAAGAAGAAATCGCCTGGCTCCGGCGCGGCCCCAAAGCCCAGCGCACCAAAAACAAGTCCCGCATCAAAGACGCCCACGCCCTGATCTCCACCCTCGCCGAAACACGCCAACGCACTGCGAACGATCAATCTGTCGACATCGAGTTCTCCGCCACCGAACGCAAAACCAAAAAACTCATCGCCGCCCACAACCTCGTCAAATCCCTCGGCGGGGGGCATGAAAAGCGCCTTCTCATCGACAAACTCTCCATCACCCTCTCCCCCGGCATGAAGCTCGGCGTCCTCGGACCCAACGGCTCCGGCAAGTCCACCCTCCTCAAACTCCTCACCGGCCAGCTCGCCCCCGATTCCGGCACCGTCAAGAACGCCCACGATCTGCGCATCGTCTTCTTCGACCAGCAACGCCAGCAACTCGAACGCCGGCAGCTCCTCAAGCACGCCCTCTCGCCCGATTCCGATTCCGTCTTCTACAACGGCGAGCTCCTCCACGTCTCCGCCTACGCCAAACGCTTCCTCTTCCGCTACGAACAGCTCGATCGGCCCGTCGGCGAGCTCTCCGGCGGCGAACAGGCGCGCGTGCTCATTGCCCGCCTCATGCTCACCCGCGCCGACGTCCTCGTCCTCGATGAACCCACCAACGACCTCGACATCCCCTCGCTCGAAGTCCTCGAAGCCAGCCTCGAAGAATTTCCCGGCGCCCTCGTCTTGGTCACCCACGACCGCTTCATGCTCGACCGCCTCGCCACCGACATCATCGGTCTCAACGGCCGCGGCAACTGGGGCCTCTTCACCGATTACCTCCAATACGAATCCTGGCGCAACCGCACCGAACCCGCACCCGCCGAATCCCCCGACAAACGCGCGAGCGCCGACGCCGAAACGCCGGCCGCCGCCCCTGCCTCAAAGACCGGCCTCAAACGCCTCACCCTCAAAGAACAAAAAGAATGGTCCACCATCGAGGCCGACATCCACGCCGCCGAAGCCCGCGTCCTCGAGCTCCAGCAGCAAGCCGAATCCCCCGCCCTCGCCGCCGACCACGTCCGCCTCACCGCCGCCTACGCCGAACTTTCCCAAGCCCAGCAACGCGTCCACACCCTCTACGAACGCTGGCAGGAACTCGACACCAAACTCCATAGCGCTCCATAGTCCCCCGAATTAGTGGAAACCCCTCCGCAGGAAAAAAACGTGCTCCAGGCCTCCTCCGCCTCCGCCGACAACGCCGTCGCCGCCGCCGACGCCCTCCTCCACGCCGGCCGCATCGTCGACGCCGGAAACGCCTACCAGCAGGTCCTCCGCAACTTCCCCAATCACCTCCCCGCTCTCCGCGGGTTCGCCTATTGCGCCGACGCCGTCGGCAACTTCTCCCTCGCCCAACGCCTCGCCCAAGCCGCTCTCGACCAACGCCCCGACGATTCCGCCACCCGAATCATCCTTGCCCACGCACTTCTCTGCCGCGGTTTCGCCACCGCCTCGATCGACGCCTACCGCCGCGCCCTCGATTCCTCCCGCGCCTCCGACGCCGCCGTCGGTCTCGCCCTCGCCAACTATCTCGCCGGCCGCATCCCCGAATCCCTCGCCGCCCTCGATGCCGCCCGCGCCCGCTTCCCCGACGATCACGTCATCGCCAGCACCTTCCTCTTCCTCCTCAACTACGATCCCGATCGCACCCCCGAACAAATCTTCGCCGAGCACCAGCGCTGGGGCGAACGCTACCCGGTCCCAGCCATCACTTTCCCCAACACTCCCGACCCCGATCGCCCCCTCCGCGTCGGCTACGTCTCCCCCGATCTCCGCCAGCATCCCGTCGCCATGTTCTTCAAGCCCCTCCTCGCCCATCACGATCCGGCCCAAATCCACGCCTTCTGCTACGCCAGCGACCGGCGCGAAGACGACATGACCGCCGCCCTCCGTGCCTGCGTCGGCCCAAACAACTGGCGCTCCATCGCCGCCCTCTCCGACGATTCCGCCGAAAAGCAAATCCGCGCCGACGCCATTGACATCCTCATCGATCTCGCCGGCCACACCGCCGGCGAACGCCTCCGCCTCTTCGCTCGCAAGCCCGCCCCTCTCCAAATCTCTTACCTGGGCTATCCCAACACCACCGGCCTGCGCGCCATCGATTACCGCCTCACCGACTCCCTCGCCGATCCCCCCGGCCTCACCGATCACCTCGACACCTCCGCCCTCGCTCGCCTCCCCGCCTGCTTCCTCTGCTTCGATCTCCCCGACAATCTCCCCCCCGTCTCCCCGCCCCCGGCCCTCACCCGCGGCCACATCACCTTCGGCTCCTTCAATGCCCTCCCCAAAATCAACCACCTCACGCTCGATCTCTGGTCTCAACTCCTCCACCGCGTCCCCAATTCCCGCCTCTACCTCAAAGCCGCCGCCTTCATCGACGATCCCGTCCGCAACCAATGGCTCGCCCACTTCGCCCACCGCCAGATCCCTGCCGACCGCCTCGACCTCCTCCCCATGGCCCCCGCCTACACCGACCACCTCCAAAGCTACGCCGCCATCGACATCGCCCTCGACACCTTCCCCTACAACGGCACCACCACCACCTGCGAAGCCCTCGCCATGGGCGTCCCCGTCATCGCCCTCCGCGGCGCCTCCCACCGCGCCCGCGTCGGCGAATCCCTCCTCGCCGCCGCACACTGCCCCCATTTCCTCGCCCCAACCACCGACGCCTACCTCGACCTCGCCGCCACCCTCGCCGCCGACCTCCCCCAACTCACCGCCCTGCGCAGCTCCCTCCGTCCCACCCTCCAATCCTCCCCCCTCACCGACGCCAAAACCTTCACCCAGGGATTCGAATCCACCCTCCGCCACCTCTGGCGCCGCTGGTGCACGGACACCCACACCTGAGCCACACCCCCTTTCGTCTTTCGTCTTTTATCTCCACGTTTTGAGTTTTGCGTTTTGCGTTTTGAGTTTTCCCTTACAATCTCCCCATGTCCTCCCCCCCCTCCGACGTCCGCCAGATCCGCCGCCTCGGCTGCTTCATGATGATCCTCACCGGACTTCTCGGCGCCACTCTCCTCTTCTATGCCTGGCCCATCCTCCGCGGATATTTCTACGGCCCCAACGGCAACCCCCGACCCATCACCCCCCGTGGCGACCTCATGGACGCCGAAAAAACCACCATCGCCATCTTCAAAGCCGCCTCCCCCTCCGTCGCCTTCATTACCACCGAAACCCGCGCCTTCAACCCCTTCAACCGCACCGTCACCGAAGTCCCCCAAGGCTCCGGCTCCGGCTTCATCTGGGATGACACCGGCTTCGTCGTCACCAATTTCCACGTCATCCAGAATTCCTCCTCCGCTCAAGTCATCCTCTATGACCAGACCTCTTACAGCGCCTCCATCGTCGGCACCTCCCCCGAACACGACCTCGCTGTCCTCAAAATCAATCCCCCCGCCGGTGTCCACCTCATCCCTCTGCCCCTGGGCACCTCCCACGATCTCCAGGTCGGCCAATCCGTCTTCGTCATCGGCAACCCCTTCGGACTCGACCAGACCCTCACCACCGGCGTTATCTCCGCCCTCAAACGCACCATCACCGGCGTCGCCGGAAACCCCATCGAAGACGTCATCCAGACCGACGCCGCCGTCAACCCCGGAAACTCCGGTGGCCCCCTCCTTGATTCCGCAGGCCGACTCGTCGGCGTCACCACCGCCATCTACGCCCCCTCCGGCGCCTGGGCCGGCATCGGCTTCGCCATCCCCGTCGACGCCGTCAACCGCGTCGTCCCCGACATCATCCGCACCGGTCACTACATCCGCGCACGCCTGGGCATCCGCTACATCGACTCCATCTCCCAACGGCTCCTCGCGCCCCACCACATCGATGGCCTCGCCGTCCTGGGCACCCAGGACGGTTCCCCCGCACAACGCGCCGGCCTCCTCGGACCCACCCGCGCCCCCGACGGCTCCATCGTCCTCGGCGACATCATCCAGAAAGTCAACGGCCGCAACGTCAATTCCGGCGCCGACCTCCTCGCCGCCCTCGACCTCGTCCGCCCCGGAGACACCGTCACCCTCACCATCCTCCGCAACGGCCAAACCCACGACCTCCAACTCAAAGCCGAATAACCTCCTTCCCCCCGCCATCCCCCATGTTTCACATTTCACGTCTCACGTTTCATGTTTCACGTTTCGTGTTTCGTGTTTTAGGTTTTCGCCCCCCTTCCTCCCCCCATTCCTCCATGCAATTTGCAACACTCCCGCCCCGCAAAACTGCCGGTGATTCCGATAGTTCCCCTCCCTCCGCCCCCCGGCCCTCCCGATATCAGGGGATACCCCTGAAACAGCGTTGCCTCCCCCCGTTTTTCATCCGATGCTTAGCCCCGTAACGTCCTTCGCATTCTCGTTCGGAGATCGATCCATGCAATCCCTCCCTGTTGTTCACGACGGCGTCCCCTTCATCCTCGTCCCCAACGAAGAACGCGAGAACACCCTCCGCCGCTTCGCCCGCGCAGGCGTCGCACTCATCCTCTCCCCGGAAGGCAACGCCCACACCCGCATGGAATTCCCCGGCCACGACTCCGCCAGCGCCCGCTCCCTCCTCCGCCGCCTCCACGCCCAGGACCCCGACCACCTCCCCGACCCCCTCGCCGCCGTCATGGAAATCCGCTGCGCCGCCGCCGGCACCAAAGGCCCCCTCTTCGCCATCAACCGCGCCAAAGTCCTCGGCCTCCTCGAAGACTAACCCCCCCCCATCACCCCATCACCTCAATACCTGGAACCCCCAGGCCCCCCCCTCGCCCGCCCGCCCCCGCCCCCAATTGAACCAGTCGCACCAATTCTTCCAATTTTTCCCCACCTCCCGCGCCATGTGCATTCCTGACCAATCCCATCTTTCGTGTTTATCGTGCCTTTCGTGGCCAATTTACGTCGTCGTTTGTAGGGGGGGCGTCGTCGTCCCTCCGTGCACTCCGTGTGCTCCGTGGTTTTTTTGGTTGCGGCTTCGCAGCGCTGTGGCCCTTCATCCCTTCGCCGACAAAAACGCCACTTCTCCTCCCAGGTCTCGACCCCGTCGCCCCTCACGCCGATCCCGATCGCTCCGGACCCGACACCGTCGCCAGCCCCACGCCGTCCGGCCCGGCGCTGGCCGCCTCCTCCCGAGAATACGCCCCCCGGATTACCCAGTACGCCCCCACCAGGTTCCACAGGATCGGCAGGAAACGCACCGCCTGCGCCAGCGCGATCGCCTGCGACGTCGTCGCCGGGCCGCGCTCGACGAAAAAGTGCACGATCAGCCAGTCGAGAATCCCAAAACCCTGCGGCGGCGAAATCGGCAGGCTCGCCGCCAGCAGCGCGATCGGAACATACGCCAGGTAATACGTCAGCGGCAGGTGCATCCCGAACGCCGCGCCCGCCAGCGATGCCGACAGGGGAAGCGTAAATTGCGACGCCACCGAAATCACAAACGCCCACACCAGCAGCTTCCGGTGATGCCGGTACGCGTGCAGCACTTCATCCAGATGACGCACGAACTCCGGCATGCGCGGATGCGCCAGAATCTTCGCCAGCCCCGTCACCCGCCGGAGCCGGTGCGAAAAGTACACCAGCGCGCCCGCCCCCAACCCCACCAGCCCCGCCACGATGAAGATCAGCACACGCAGCAGCGTCGGATCCACCGGCTTGCCCGCCGCGTCGTTCAGCACAAGCTGCACCGCGGCCGCCGTCCCCGCAATGGCCATCAACGCCACCAGCCCGATCACCCGGTCCAGCACGATCGTGATGAACGACTTGCTCTTCGACCCCGTCAGCCGCGCCGCGTACACGATTTTCACCAGGTCGCCCCCGGTGATCCCCGGCAGCAGGATCGAATAAAACTGCCCCACAAACGTCAGCCGCAACGCCGTTCCCAGCGACATCTGGATGCCCTGCGGTAACATCAGGTTCCGCCACCGGATCGCCGTCACGAAAAACGGCGTCACCAGCACCAGCCACGCCGCCAGCAGCAGATACCACCGCGAGCGCGTTTCCAGCAGCAGCGAATGAAACCCCTGGTGAATCCGCTCCCCTTTCTCCACCTTCAGATAATCGAGAGGAATCTCGATTTCCCGCGGCAGGTTCAGTTCGACATGGCTGTTCGGAAGCAGCGTATGCTCATCGATCGGCAGCGAGTATTCCTTGCCGTCAACGCGCAAGGGTACGGGACTGGACGGAAAACGCACCAGCACCACCTCGCGCGGCGCGGGGGCCGTTCCGGCGCCCCTGGGGATCTCACGCGCAGCGGGCAGCGCCCGCTCGGAGAGCACCGCCACCGGCGTGTCTTTGACGAAGGCGATCGTCCGGATTTCCGTCCCCGCGGGAACCGTCCCCGTGTCCTCCCACGTGAAGCTCCGCGCCACCAGATAAATGCCCGCAACCGCGATGACCAGCTTGATCAGCGTGAGAAGATAGGACTTCCACGTGCGCTGGCGCGGAGCGCCGCCCGGCGAAGCCGCCGGAACGGGCGCGGGTGAAGCGGGAACAGGGTCGCTGGTCATGCGAAGAAGGTAACGGCAAATGAAAGAAAGAGGAAACCGCATGATGCAAATCGCCGCGCCGATGCTCACCCGGGGCCTTACATTGCGCCACGCGCGCGGCGATGATGCGCCCATGGGCGCCGACAACGACATCCTTCTGCGGGCGCAAGGCGTGGGGAAATATTACCCCTTCGCCGGAATCGGCGGGCGCGCCATCCTGCGCAGCCTCCTCCGAACCGCCGAACCGGGCCTCTGGGCGCTCCGCGACGTCTCCCTTCGCCTGCGCCGCGGTGAAACGGTCGGCGTCATCGGCCGCAATGGCTCGGGCAAATCGACCCTCCTCGGAATCGCCTGTGGAACGCTCGAACCAACCGCCGGAAGCGTCGACCGCCGCGGACGCGTCGCGGCGCTCCTGGAACTCGGCGCCGGCTTCCATCCCGAATTCACCGGACGCGAAAACGTCTTCATGAACGCACGCTTGCTCGGCCTGACACGCGGCGACGTGCAACGGCGCATGGACGCCATCGCCGCCTTTGCCGATATCGGCGACGCGCTCGACCGACCCGTCAAATCCTACTCCAGCGGCATGTTCCTCCGGCTGGCCTTTGCCGTGGCCGCACATGTGGATGCCGACATCCTCATCATTGATGAAGCCCTGGCCGTCGGCGACGCCGCCTTCGTCCAGAAATGCATGCGCTTCCTCCGCGCCTTCACCCGCGAATCACCCGCCGGCGGCGGCCCCGGCGCGATCCTGCTGGTCAGCCACGATCCTGTCGCCGTCACGGCGCTCTGCTCCCGCGTGCTGTGGCTCGACCAGGGACGACTGGTGCGCGAGGGCAGCGCCAAGGAAGTCTGCGAGGCGTATCACGCCGCCACCGCCGGAGCGGCCGGGGCGACCGCATCCCCCGGCGACGAACCAACGTTCGGGACCGGCGGTGCGCACATCGAAACGGTCGCCCTGGAAAACGCCCACCGGGTGGCCCTGGCGGCGGCCAGCGGCGGTGAGCGCGCCTGCGTCGTCGTGCGCCTGCGCGCCCAGTCACGCATTCAACGCCCGATCGTCGGCTTCTACGTCAAAAACCGGCTCGGACAGCAGCTCTTCGGCCAGAACACCAGCGCCGCCGCGGACCCGCCGCCGGCACTCGAACCCGGCGAGCAGCGCACCGTGCGCTTCTGGTTCGCCATGCCCATCCTGCCCCCGGGCGACTACAGCGTCGATGCGGCGGTGGCCGCGGGCGATGACGCCGGCGGACATCGGATTCTGCAGTGGCGCCGCGATGCGGCCACGTTCCGCTCCACCGCCCCCGACGGCCACTGCGGCCTGGTGGGAATCCCCGTCGCCGTCGCCGTTGAATGCGGCCCCCCCCGCGCCCCCGCGGAACCTTCAGAGCGGGTGATGTTGCAGGAGCAGAAAGCCGACGGCCAGGATTGCCGCCAGCAGCAGCAGGCCGATGGGAATCGCGATGCGGGAGAACCATGATGGCGTGCGGACCGACAGCGGATGTTCATCGAGCCAGCGCTGAATTTCCTGCGCCATCTCCAGCGCCCGCGGATAGCGGCCCGCGGGATCCGTCGCCATCGCGCGCCGGCAGATCGCCTCGAGGCCGGGATCGACGGCCGGATTCAGCTTCGAGGGCGGCGGCGATTCGACAAACGTGAGCCGATCCGCCGCGCCCCCGCGCGTGGCGCCCTTGGCCGGCGTCGGGCTGGAGCCGGTCAGAATTTTGTAGAGGATCCCGCCCAGCGCGTAAATGTCCGTGACTGGCCCGTGAAGATCGGTGCGGCCGGACGCCTGCTCGGGCGCCATGTACGCCGGCGTGCCGATGACCTGCCCGTCGAGCGTCAGCTCGCTGCCCGGCTTGCCCAGCGTCGCCATCGGGTTCTCGATCGGCTTGCGGGCGCCGCCATTGCCGGGCGCCAGCGTGGCGGCGGCGGTGAAGCTGGGGGGATCGGTTTTGTTTTTGATGTCCTTCGCGAGACCCCAATCCAGCACCAGCGTTTCGCCATAATCCCCCAGCATCACGTTCGACGGCTTGAGGTCCCGGTGAATCACCCCGCGCGAATGGGCGTAAGCGACGGCCTGGCACACGGCGATGAAGCGTCGCAGCAGCTCGCGGAAAACAATCGCGTTCGGCGAGGCGATGTTCTCCGTGATGATGTCATCGAGCGTCCGCCCGCGCACAAAACGCATCACGTAATACGGACGCCCCTCGGCATCGTCGCCCAGACAATACACCGGCACGATCGACGGATGCTCCAGTTGCCCCGTGATGCGGGCTTCGTAGAGAAAGCGTTTGCGAAGCGCAGGGTTGTCGGCATGCACGGACAGAATCTGCTTGAACGCCACCTCGCGCTGGATCGCGTCATCGCGCGCCAGACTGATCTGGCCAAGGCCGCCCTGCGCGTGCTGCCGCACCAGCGTGAAGGGCATGGTCCCGTTGCCCGGTCGAGCGGCGCGCGCGGAACCCTCCGCCGCACACGCGGGGGCCAGGCTGGTCGCGATCGGGACGGGGTCGAGATTGATGCGGCGGACCTTGGTGACGCCGCAGGTCGGACACGCCGCCATTTCCGGCGCAGCGCCATCGCCCGCGGGCTTCTCCCACGTGTGGCCTTGCGCGCATGTCCAGGTTTCGGTCATGGGGCTCCGATGATGATGCCGGTGGCGACATCATAACCGGAACGCTCAACGCTGTTTTCCCTCTCGCCCTTAATGCGCGGACGGAGCCCCGGCGGGGGGAGGCGCGGGGGGAGGAGCATTGAGGATTTTTTCGATGCTCGTCAGCAGGCGGTCCATGCGGAAAGGCTTGTTGATGTAATCGTCCACGCCCAGCGATTCCGCATAGGTTTTATGACGGGAGCCCAGGTTGCCGGTGATCATGATGACCCGCGGCTTGCTGCCCTTGGGCTTGCCCTTCTTGATCCGTTCGAGCACCAGGAACCCGGAACGCTTGGGAAGCATCATGTCCAGCACCACCAGGTCCGGCTGCTCCTTCTCGCAAACGTCCACGGCCTGGCTGCCATCGACGGCCTGAAACACCTTGGCCCCCTGCTCCTGCAGGGCGATGGTGATGAAGGTGACGACATCGGGATCGTCATCGACGATAAGCACGGTTTTATCTTTCAGGTCAGCCATGGCGTCCTCGGGATTCGCTGCAAAGCCCTCCATTCTATGCGGGCCGGGGAAAGCTCTCAACGCGGCCATTCGCGCGCCCCTTTGGCCGGCGGCGGCAGGCGTGGTTCGGCGGCGGGCGGGGTTACCTGGAATTGAGGAAGCTGTAGGGGCCGCCGTTTTCGCTCGGGACGTTGCCGTGCGGCATGTCCTGATCTTTGATGCCCTCCGCGTGGCCGTCGGCGAAGACGGCGTTGGAGACGGTGTTGCGGGTGGAGTAGGGGGCGCCGCCAGCGTTGACGGTGATGCCGGGACCGGGATGGCGGTAGCCGATGCGGCGGTTATTTTCGCCGAGGCGGGTGACGCTTTGGCGGCCCATGTAGATGCCGTCGGTGGCGACGATGAGGGCGACGGGGCGGGCGAAGATGGTGGTTTTGACAAGGCCGAGGGATTGACCATTGCCGTAGGGCCCGTAGCCGACGCTTTGGGTGTAGTAAGGGCAGGGTGGGGGCGAGCCTGCGGTGGGAGCGCCGCCGATGGGATTTTGCGCGTTGAGGAAATAGCTGCAGCGGATGTTGTGGACGAAGGGCGGAGAGCCGAAGCCGGCGATGGGGAGGGCGGGGTCCTGTTGTGGTCCCGAGTCGCCGCCGGCGTTGATGAACTGCATGGGCCAGTCCTGGTAGCCCTCGGGTTTGCGCTGGTCGTAACCGGTCTGCCCCTCGGCCATGCCCCAGACGTCCTCGGTGTTGGGGCAGAAAAAGACGTTGTTGGTCAGGCCGCCGGAGGAGGGCACGTAGCCATCGTGATCGAGGATGGCGGCCCAGCCGTCGCAGCAATCGCCGGCTTTGGCGGTGGAGATTCCCCATTTGGGCATGTTGTAGGCGGGCACAGCGTAGCCGTCGTTGGAGGCGGAATAGGTGGTGAGCCCCTCGCCGATGGAATGGAGATTGGCGAGACACTTGGTGGCCTGCGCCTGGCGTTTGGCGCCGCTGAGCGCGGGAAGAATGATGGCCATCAACACGCTGATGACGGCGACGACGACGAGGAGTTCAATGAGGGTAAACGCCTGATATCGCCGCGCCATCACTGCACCTCACGTTCGGGGTTTACCCCCATACGTCGCCGTTGGAGGGGCAGGCGTTTCATCGAGGTTTCATAATTTAGTGCGGCATTCAGACGGCTGGGCACGTCCATTGGCGGGTATGGACGGAACGGAGCGATGCCAGCCCGCGACGGCAATTTGTCGTTCGATTTCATCGGTCAGACGAAGCAGGGTCCAGGCTAAGAAAAACTTACTGCCTGATTTCTTGCCCGTCCGCAAACGCAGTTTATCACCGGGTAGCCCTGACAAGATCACTCCGCCACTCATGTTTCATGCGGCGGATGATTTCAAGGCCGTTGGGGAGTTGCCGGAGGGTTCCTGCATCCGGGACTCTGCCAAGATCCTGCTGCGTCAAAAGCGTGACCTCCAAGGCTTAGCCGAGGTTTTTGATGATCTCGTCGGCGAATTCGGAGCATTTGATTTTTTTAGCGCCTTGCATGAGGCGTGCGAAGTCGTAGGTGACGGTTTTGTTGTTGATGGCGGTTTCGAGGCCTTTGAGGATGGCGGCGGCGGCTTCGTTCCAGCCGAGGTGTTCGAGCATCATGACGCCGGAGAGGATGACGGAGCCGGGGTTGACGACGTTCTGGTTGGCGTATTTGGGGGCGGTGCCGTGGGTGGCCTCGAAGATGGCATGGCCGGAGAGGTAGTTGATGTTGCCGCCGGGGGCGATGCCGATGCCGCCGACCTGTGCGGCGAGGGCGTCGGAGAGGTAATCGCCGTTGAGGTTGAGGGTGGCGATGACGTCGAAATCGTCGGGGCGGGTGAGGACCTGCTGGAGGGTGATGTCGGCGATGGCGTCCTTGATGACGATGCCGGCGCCGGGCTTGCCTTCGGGGATTTTGCACCAGGGGCCACCGTCGATTTCGACAGCGCCGTAGAAGTCTTTAGCGACTTTATAGCCCCAGTCGCGGAAGGCGCCTTCGGTGAATTTCATGATGTTGCCCTTGTGCACGAGCGTGACGGACTTGCGCTTGTGCTTGATGGCGTAGCCGATGGCGGAATGGACGAGGCGTTCGGTGCCGAGGTAGGAGACAGGCTTGATGCCGATGCCGACTTCGAGTTTGACGTCGCGGTGGGGCGCGCCGATAGCTTCGAGTTGCTGCTGCCAGTTGGTGGAGGCGTCCTGGGTGCCGAAGCGGATTTTCTTGAAGTCCTTGGGGAATTCTTTGGCGATGAAGTCGAGGATTTTCTGGGCTTCGGGGCTGCCGCCCTTGTATTCGATGCCCGCGTAAATGTCTTCGGTGTTTTCGCGGAAGATGACCATGTCGACTTTTTCGGGTGCTTTGACGGGGGAGGGGACGCCGTTGAAGTAGCGGACGGGGCGGAGGCAGACGTAGAGGTCGAGGAGCTGGCGGAGCGCGACGTTGAGGGAGCGGATGCCGCCGCCGACGGGGGTGGTGAGGGGGCCTTTGATTCCCACCAGGAAATGGCGGAAGGCTTCGACGGTGTCATCGGGGAGCCAGGCCTTGGCGTCGCCTTCGGGGGTGCCGGTTTTGAACTTGTCGAAGGCCTTGCCGCCGGCGAAGACTTCCATCCATGCGATTTTCCTTTTGCCGCTGTAGGCTTTTTTGACAGCGGCATCGAAGACGCGGACGGAAGCGCGCCAGATATCGGGGCCGGTGCCGTCGCCTTCGATGAACGGGATGATGGGGTTGTCGGGGACGTTGAGTTTGTTTTGGGCGCCCATGGTGATGGGCTGGCCATCGGCGGGGACGGAGACGGATTTGAAGGTGGGGGTGGTGGGGGGGGGGGTGGCCATGGGAAGGGTCCTCGACTGGGTGGGCTGGAAGGCGGCGCGCGGTGCGTGGCCGAGCGAGGCAGGGTACGACAAAAGGGGCGGGGGTTCAACGGGGGAAGGTGGGCTGTGCGCGTGGCGTGGCGCGGGGGCAGGGATTTTTGCGGCGTGCGTGTGATGGCCGGCGGGTCCAGGCGGGAGCAGCGGTCATTCGCCCAGCTTGGCCTCCATGGCCTTGACCTTGACGGCGACATCGGGGGGCATGGCGTTGAGTTGCTTTTGCGTGTCGACGGGTCCATCGAAGATGATGGTGCCTTTTTGATCGCGGACGGTGGCTTTTTTGTGGCCGTCGTTTACTTCGAGCACGATGGCGTGTTGATCGTCCACGCGGGTCATGACGGTTCCGGTTGCGCCTTGGCCGGGGGTGGTGGCAAGGCCCTGCCCCGCGGGGCCGCCCATGGGCTGCAGGGACACGCCCTCATCGAGCGCGGCGACCTTGGCGGCGGCGGCGACGGGGACGTGCGTTTTATCCTCGGCGGTGTCGTAGGCGCCGTTGTAGAGTTCCTTGCCGGCGCGGTCCTTGACCACGAGGGTTTTTTTCCCATCGGCGGCCTGCTTGAGATCGATGTTGAGGTCATCATCGACGAGGGTCTTTTCGATCGTTCCGTCAGGCTTGACGTGCATGCTGGTGCGCTGAAAAGTCCATCCGGGCCCGGTCCCGGCGCGTCCCGCCGCGGCGGCGCCGGGGCGGAGCTGGAAACCGGGGACGAGCATTCCCTGCGGGCCGACGATTCCGGGGGCGAGGGGCGGGGTTCCGGGAGCATCTCCGCCGACGGGCGTGAGGGGGACTTCCTTTTGGGAGAGGGTGACCTTCACGGGGAGGCGCTGTCCGCCGCGCAGGACGGTGAGCGTGACCTCATCGCCGGGCTTCTTCATGCGAACGAGCACGGAGAACTGGTCCTGGTTGACGACCCACTGGTCGTCGAATTTCTCCACGATATCGTGCAGTTTGAGGCCGGCCTGATCGGCGGGGGAACCTTTCTCGACGTACTGCACGACAAGACCGATGCCCCTGGCGAGATTGAGCTGTTCGGCGAGCACAGCGGAGACGCGATCGGTGGCGACGCCGAGGAAGGTGACTTTTTCGGTGGGCTGATCGGCGGCGGCGAGTCGGGCTTCGGGAGTCAGTGCGGGTCCGGCGATGAGCATTTCGCCGCCGGGCGCGCCGATGGCGTCGGCGGCGGACCGGGGGTTTGCGGCATCGGTGACGGCGCGTGAGAGGAGCGTTTCGACCTGGGCGAGCATCCGCCGATGCAAGCCGCGCATTGCCTGGGCGACCTGCTCATCCTGATGAACCTGCTGCACCATGGCCTGCCCCTCCTCGCGTCCTTTTGCGGCAAAGGCGGGCACGCCGAGCGCCGATCCGGCGACCAGGGAACTCACCAATGCCGTGACTGAAAACGCCCTACGCATAACGCACCTCTTCCCGCGCCCTTTCTGCTTTTCGAATCCGGATGAAACCGCGGAACACACGGAGGACACGGAGATTGCCCGTGAAGTGTTAACGCTCTTGGACAGTTCCGCGTGTCCCGGGCGGTTTTGACATCCGGCTTTTCTGACTTCTCACTCCCGTCGATCAAAACGGTTTCACTCGCACATAGCCCACCTTCTCGCCCGGCTCGGTGAGGCTATAGACGGCGCCGTCCTGGGGATCGACCCAGCGGCGCTGCCGCACGGTTTGCTCTTTGAGCACCTTCATGGGTCCCTGATCGCTCACAACCATTCCGCCATCGACATCGCGTGTCCAGAGGTTCTCTTCCATGGCGGCGGGGGCCAGTTGGAGATTGGGGCCGGTGTTATGGGCGAGACGAGTGGCAGGCTGTGCGAGGAAGACCTGAAGACCGACGGCGATGGCGACGCAGGCGGCGAGGGCGGTGGGGATGCCGCCCCACATCCACATGGTTCGCCGGACGGCGTGACGTTGGATCTGCATGGCGGGGGCGACGTGGCCGTGGGGATCGGCGGCGGCATCGGGGCCATTCCTGAGAACGCCGGCCGCGAGCGCGGCGCGAAAGGCCTCGGCGGCTCGCCCGCGCTGGCTATCGAGCTGGGCGGCCAGGTGCCCGGCGAGCGCCCGATCCAGGGCGTCTTCCCGCGGTTCTTCTCTGTCCATCATGGTCATCATCATCGCTCTCCTGGCGCGTCCTGGCCGATTACGACTTCGGCGAGCATTTCCTTGAGGCGGCTTCGCGCCCGGCTCAATCGCATGTCGACGGCGGCGGGCGTGACTTCCAGCAGCGCCCCGATTTCGTGTGAACTCAATCCCTCGTAGTAGCGCATCGTGACCATGGCACGGGTCTGCTCGTCCAAGGCGGCGAGGGCTTCGCGGACGCGGCGGGAGCGTTCCTGTTCTTCCGCGTTGGCGGCCGGGCCGGGGCTGCGTGCCGCGAGATCGGGCATTTCGGCGCCGCTGGAAAGGGCCCGTCCGATGGCCCCGGCTTTTCGGCGGCGGATGTCGAGGGCGGCGTTGCGGACGATCTGCATGAGCCAGCCGCCGAAGCGTTTGGCGTCGGCGAGGCGAGGCAGCTCCTGCCAAGCCTTGAGGAAAGCCTCCTGGACCGCATCGCCGGCCCGGTGGCCATCGGCGAGCAAGCCATAGGCGACCGCGAGGGCCGACCGCTCGTAACGGCTGATCAGCTCTGCAAATGCGTCCGCGTTCCCGGCCCGCGACCGCTCCACCAGCGACTCGACAGCCTCGGCCAAAAGTTGTTCCTCCACTTGTTAAGACGCGTGGGTGGCGGTGCTTCTAACAGTCATTAGTACGGATGCCGGGGGCCCGGCGGGTGTTCCTAAATGCGAATAGTTCGGGGAATTGGGGGTACCGTTGCGCAGAATTACGAACCTCGCCGCGTATGTATCCGTACAAACACCCACCCCTCCGACGGCTCTGCCTGGGAGAAGGACAGAGCCGTCGGTTGTGTGGGTATGCCCGCCGGTAACAGCTCGCAGCCGTGGCTTGCGCCACTTATTGATAAGGCGTCCGGAGTTCATGCGACGGCACCTTGGGGGGGAGAGTGCCCACCATGCGGGGTTGGCCCTTCAGCCACTCATCGGCGGGAGGGTGTAGTTCATACTCCGAGTAACACCCACCATGGCGGCATTCCCCCCCACCCCCACGCTCCCTCACGGTCGCGTCTCGGAGGTTCAGCTGGATCGAGAACCATACCCGCAGCGGGAGGCTGATGTCGCCCCCGCGTGACGGCCGTGGTGTGGGCCGGTATTGTGAGGCGTCTGGTTTTCTGGAGATGCCATGACCGATTATGTCGCCAGCCCCACGCGTTATGCCGACCAGGGATTTTTTCGCCGGTGCGGCAAATCGGGGCTGCGGCTGCCGGCGGTGTCGCTGGGGTGCTGGCACAACTTCGGTGCGGCGGGCACCGATGCGGGGCATCATGGGGACGAGCCGGGCTTCCATGAGAATTGCCGGCGGATGCTGTTCACGGCGTTCGACGCGGGCATCACGCATTTCGATCTGGCGAACAATTACGGGCCGCCGCCGGGGTCGGCGGAGGAGCGCGTGGGGCGGATCGTGCGCGAGGATTTCGGTCGCTACCGGGATGAGCTGATCATCTCGACGAAGGCGGGTTATACGATGTGGGACGGGCCGTACGGGGACTGGGGCTCGCGCAAGTACATGCTGGCGTCGCTGGACGCTTCGCTGAAACGGCTGGGGCTAGAGTACGTGGACATTTACTATTCGCACCGGCCGGATCCGCAGACGCCGATCGAGGAGACGCTGGGCGCGCTGGAACAGGCGGTGCGTTCGGGCAAGGCGCTGTACACGGGGATTTCGAATTATCGCGGGGGGCAGACGGCGGAAGTCGCGGCCGCCGTGCGGGAGCATGACTGGCACATGCCGATCATTCACCAGCCGAAATACTCGATGTTCGAACGGTGGATGGAACCGGAGCTGCTGCCGGTGGCGGAGAAATTCGGCATCGGCCTGATCTGTTTTTCGCCGCTGGCGCAGGGGCTGCTGACGGACAAGTATCTTCGCGGCATTCCGGCGGATTCGCGGGCGACGCTGGGGGGCTTCCTGAAGCCCGCGCAGATCACGCCGGAGAAGCTCGACAAAATCCGCCGGCTTCACGATGTCGCCAGGGCCCGGGGGCAGTCGCTGGCGCAGATGGCGCTCTCGTGGGTGCTTCGGCATTCGATCGTCGCGAGCGTTCTGATCGGGGCGAGCAAGCCGGAGCAGATCCGGGAGAACGTCGAGGGGGTCAAGGGCGCGCCGCTGTGCGCGGAGGAGCTGGAGAAGATTGAAAGGATTCTCAGCGGGGAAGGCGGCGGCGGGGGAAGAAAGCAGTAACGGCATGAAGCTAGCGTTTTCGACCAATGCCTTCGTTCAGCATACGCTGCTTGACGCGATGCGCGCGATTGCCCGGGCGGGGTACAAGGGGGTGGAGATCCTGGCTGACAAGCCGCACTGGTATCCGGCGCGGTACGACGAAGCGGAGGCGGCGGGTCTGCGGGCGGAGCTGGAGCGGCTGAAGCTGGGGGTGAGCAACATCAACGCGAACTGCACGTTTGGCTACTGGTCTGACGCGCCGCCGGAGCCCTTTTTCGAGCCGTCGCTGATTTCGCCGAATCCGAAGTTGCGAGCGGATCGGGCGGCGATGATTCACAACACGCTGTGGTTCGCCAAGACGGTGGGGGCGGAGAACATCAGCATCACCAGCGGGAAGGCGTTGCCGACGATGCCGCCGGATGCGGCGATGAAGACGCTGCGGGAAGGGCTGCTGCCGATTCTGGAGACGGCGGAGAAGCTGAAGATACGCATCGGGATTGAGTGCGAGCCGGGGCTGCTGGTGGAGTGGGCGAGCGAACTGCGGGAGTTGATCGACCGGATGGGGAGCAAGATGCTGGGCGCCAACCTGGACATCGGGCACAGCGTTGTGATCGGGGAAGAGGTGGCGGCGGCGATCAAGCTGCTGGATGGCCGGATCTGGAACTGCCATGTGGAGGACCTCATCGGCCGCAAGCACTACCACCTTGTCCCCGGCACCGGCACGCTCGATTGGCGCGCCCTCAAGACCGCCCTGCAATCCATCAAATACGACCGCTTCCTCACCGTTGAACTTTACACCTGCCCCGATCGCCCCGTCGAAGCCGCCGAGGCCAGCATGGCGTTCCTCGGCCCGGTCTTCGGCGACTGAGTTTCGACGAATGATCGGCAGGTCCAAATACGCCCGTCTCTCTGACACGAGGTCCCGCATGAAAGCCGCGCCCACCTTGCTCACGCTCGCCGCCGTCTCAACCGCCGCCTGGCTCCTCGGCGTCGCCTGGGGACAGGAACGCACCTCCGCATCCCAGCCCGCAACGCAGTCCGCCGTTCCACCCGCGCGCGGTCGCGGCTTCGGGCGCGGCGCGCTCCCCGGCGCGACGCCCCAGCAACTCTCCGCCCTCGCCGACATGACCACCGCCCTCGCGCAGCCCACCGAGGCCCTCGCCAAAGCCCGCACCGACCTGCTCGCCGCCGAATTCGCTCCCGCGCCCGACGATAAGGACGTGCAGCAAAACCTCGCCGCCGTCAGCGCCGCCGAGCTCGCCCTCGCCTATGCCCGCGTCGCCGGCCTCGAAAAGCTGCAAAAATCCGATACGCCGCTCACCTCCGAGCAGATCAAGGCCCTCGCCGACCGCGAAGCCGCCGCCTCCAATCCGCGTTTCGCCAACGCGCCGCAGATTCCCCACATGACCTCCAGGCAGGTCGCCGCCCTCACCGATTTCACCGGCGCCCAGCAGAAAACGATGGCCGACGTCGCCCGCGTCCGCACCGGCGTCACCTACGCGGCGCTGGCCGAAATGCAGGATGAACACGTGGTCCAGCAGCAGGTGGAGCTGCTCGCCGTCGAAGAAGCCGGCCTCGCCAGCCTGCGCGCCAAGCAACTCGCCGTCCTCCAAAGCTCGCCGGAAAAGCTCGATGAAGAACAGCTTCGCGCACTGGCCGCCAACAACGGCGTGCTCGTCTCCGGCTCCTTCCACGAGCCCCTCCCCTACGACTTCAACAACCACACCGGTTACGTCTCCCTCTTCGACGGAAAAACCCTCAACGGCTGGGACGGCAATCCGAAGTTTTGGCGGGTGGAGGAGGGCGCGATCGTGGGCGAATCCACGGCCCAGAATCCCAGCGGCAACACCTACATCGCCTGCCGGACCAGCCTCTCGAAGGATTTCACCCTGAAGTGTGAAATCAAAATCGAAGGCTCGGGCGGGAGCGGCATCCAATATCGCTCGAACACGGGCATCCCGTGGCTCACCGCCATTCCGGCGAACGTGATCGCGAACGCCGGGCCGACCAACCTCGCGTGGATGATGACCGGCCCGCAGGCGGACTTCTGGCCCAGCCGCGATTCGAGCGCCATGTACAGCGGGCAGTTTTATTCGGAGAACACGCCCATGCGGATCATGGCGTTTCGCGGGCAGGTGGTTGAAGGCTTCGGCATGGGGCCGCGGCGCCTCATGGGGACCATCGGCGACCGGGCGGACCTGGGCAAGTTCATCAAGCAGAATGACTGGAACCAATACATCGTGATCGCGCGCGGCGGGACCTTCCTGCACATCATCAACGGGCAGCTCATGTCGGTGATGATCGACGATGACCCGGACTCCTCGAACAACCAGCCGGGGCTGATCGGGCTGGAAATTGAAGCGACGACGAAAGTGTCCGCGCGCGACATCTGGCTGAAAAAGCTGGATTGAGGAGGGCAATCCTTCCGCTCATCCGTTCCGGCGGCGAATTTGTAAATAACGCATGCGTATATAAACAAATTACAAAACAAGTTTCGCGCCATGCCTTGTCTGGCTCGCTTCGCCCTCAAACCCTATAATCCCTGCATGCACAGAATCACCATCATGTCGAAGCCCGGCTGTCACCTCTGCGAGGCGGCGCTGGAGGTGGCGCAGCGCGTCGTCGGCGCGCGCACGGCGGTGCTCATCGAGGAGGTCGACATCACGCAGGACCTGGAACTGCTGGAAAAATACGGGGAGGCGATTCCGGTGGTCCTGGTCGACGGGGTGGAACGGTTCCGGGGCACCATCGATCCGGACGCGTTCGCGCGCCTGTTTTACGATGAGCCGGGCATGGGCCTGACGGGAATTTCCTGATGATTCCGGACGGGCACAACGGCGCCGGGCATCCGCCCGGGCCGGTCGAAGGCCGCCTCACGTTTCGCGTGCGATACGTGGAGTGCGACCCGATGGGCTTTCTGCACCACTCGAAGTATCTTCCCTATTTCGAGATGGGCCGGACGGAGTTGCTGCGCGCGTATGGCGTGAGCTATCGCGAGCTGGAGGAGCGCGACGTGCTGTTCGTCGTCACGCGCATCGCGATCAATTTCAAAAAACCCGCCCGGTACGATGACGAACTGGAATTGCTCACGCGCGTGATCAAGCAGACGCACGTGCGCATCGACCACGCCTACGAGCTGCGGCGCCTGGACGGCAACGTTCTGCTGTGCACCGGTGAATCCACGATCGCATGCATCAACCGCGCGGGTCAGGTGCAACCGATTCCGGAGTTCCTTGGCGGGAAATATTCCGCGCCGCAGAATCCATGAACGCTTGTTGCATGATCTTCGTTGGGAAAGGCCACCTTGATTCCTCCATTCCTTAATTCCAAGGCCATCCCAAGGGTGTAATCGAGGTAATTCCGTGACGCTGGCCACCGCACAAGAACTCGCCAATACGCGCCGAAAGCTGGCGCGGCTGGAGGCGCAGTACGAGGCGCTCCGTTCGCAATCCCGGAGCGATGCGCGTGTGCGTGACTTGACCCTCCCTGAAACGCCTCATCAATCAGTTCAAGGAAGAAATCGCCGTCTACCACGCTCGCCAATCCGCGCATCCATGACCCATCACCGCCCCTCTTCCCAATTGAACCAGTTGAACCAACACCCGATTTTTCCTGTGGGGGGGAGGCTACATTCCCATATCTTCCTTCGTCAATATCGCTTCATAGGCGACCCCTTCGGCTTCGCGCAGGATATTTTCCCGGCCGCCCTCGAGCCGATCGAGCGCGACGATCACCTTGACGACTTGGGCTCCGGCCGCGCGGATGTTCTTGATGGCCTCGATGACCTGGCCGCCGGTCGTCACGATGTCCTCGACCAGCACGACCTTTTCTCCCGGCTCCAGTTTTCCCTCGATCGTTTTGCTGGTCCCATAGTCCTTCTTCGCGTTGCGCACGATGAAGAAGGGCAAGCGGGACGCGAGGCTCGCCGCCGCCGCGAGCGCCACCGCGCCCAGTTCCGGCCCCGCAATCCGCGCCGTGCCCGCCGGAATCCGCCCAGCAATCTCCTTTCCCATCGCCTCCAGAATGTCCGGCTGCGTCTCAAATAAATACTTGTCAAAATAAAACTGCGACTTCTTCCCGCTCCGCAACGTGAAATCCCCCTCCAGCAACGCCACCGCCTTCACCCGCCCCGCCAGCTCACCGCGTTCCATAAAAGCTCCTGGAAAAAAACGTTCCCCATTCTCCCCGCCCGTGCCCCGTGCATCAACGGACATGCGCGCGAAGACGCCCGGCCTTGCGCGAAGACCGTCCCGTTTCGCAAAGCCAAATTAAACATCCGAGAACGCAGCGCGGCGAGCTGCAAACAAAAAAACCACGGAGTACACGGAGTACACGGAGGGACGACGACCACTCCACCCGCTTCGACGACGACGTAAATGGGCCACGAAAAGGCACCAAAGACACGAAAGCTGGGGATCTAAGAATCCCGTTGCGGGGCGAAGCATTGGCGCGATTGTCGTACGGAAGACACGGAGCTTTCCCCCAAATCCTCAGGGTCGTCCTCCGTGATCTCCGTGTCCTCCGTGGTTTTCACCGTGGTTTTCACCTGCGGCCGGCACCGCTCATTTCATATTCGTCTTCATCCAGTTGATCGCGCGTTCCTGGATGGGATCGGGAAGCCGGCTGTAATCCCACGGTTCGTCGATCGCGAGTTTGTCGGATGCGTTGTAGAGGGCGAAGATCTTGCGGGCGTGCTCGACGGCGTTGTGCACGTCGGCGGGAGTCGTCGAGCGATCGAGGGTGGGCGACACGATGTAGACCGGTCGCGGCGCGATGGCGGCGATAAGGTCGTCGTAATCGTAGGGGATGCTGGCTTCATGTCCCTCATAGATGCCCAGGTTCGGCAGGATGTCCTTATCCCGGAACAGCCGGGCAATGCCGCCCGTGCCTTTATCGGCAGTGTCCGTCCGCATGGGCGTGAACGCGCTGATCGCCACCACCCCTTTCACACGCGGGTCCAGCGCCGCGGTGTACAGGGCGATATCCCCGCCCATGGAAAAGCCGTAGAGGTAGAGCCGACTGGCATCGATCTGGTCATCCCTGCCCAGCGCGTCGATCGCCGCCTCGGTATCACCAATCATGTGGCCCAGTTGCGACCAGTGCGGGTACCTGTTGTAAAACGGTGCGGCCTCACTGATGCGCGAGCCAAACCCGGATTGATCGTACGCCAGCACCGCATAACCGGAATTGGCCAGCGCCAGAATGGGATGCACGTAGCTGTTGTACACCCAGCTATAGCCCAGCGAATAAAAGTAACCATGCTCCCAGATCACCACCGGAAGTTTGGTGCCGGGCGCGGCTGACTTGGGAATGTACAGATCGGCGACGATCGTGTTCCCCGCGGCCCCCGTGAAGGCGAGCTTGCGGGACGTCACATTTGCCGCCTCTTGCTGCGGCCAGCCGTAGGAGGGGCCTTTGGCTTTGTTGCGGATGTCCTCCGAGAGCGTAAAGTGGGAGGGCGCTGCGCTCGGGGCTGCGGGAGCAGGCTCGGGAGCAGCCGTCTCAGCCGCCGCGCCACCGCGTCCACCCCGTCCCCCGCGCCCGCCGAAGCCGCCGGCGCCGCCCCGCCCAAAACCACCGCCGCGCGGCGCCGCCGCCGGCTCGTTCGGATCCCGGAGCTTCGGCAGCGCAAACGGATGCGCCAGCGTCGATTCGCTCCCGAGCATCGTGTTGACCGCCGCCAGAACCCCGGCCTTTCGCTTCTCCCAGTCCGCGACGTTGGTCACGCCATCGATCGCCGACCTGGCGGCCCCTCCGGGCCTGGCCACCGGCCCCTTCACCTGCGCGTGCCACTTGTCGTAATCCCAGGGGAACATCCAGTCGTCGGTCCACGTGCCTTTGGCGCGGCCAAACTGGATGTTGAGAAACTCGAACGACCGGTCGACATCGTTGGCCCCGTGATAACCGGGGATGTGCATCATGCCCAGGGCGTTGGGCTTGCCGAGGAACGCGTATACCGTCTGGCCCGATTTCACCGAGTGTTCCATTCCCCAGGACTGGGAGACCTCATCATTATCTCCCCAGAGGGCGATCACGGCGCGGGGCGCACAGAGGGCGAGCCAGAGGTTTCCATCCACGGGGAGCCGATCTTCGCGTCCGGAGAAATAGCGCAGGCGGGGAGTGAACCAGAGGGGGAAGGAGCGGGTGGTGGATTCGATGGATTCGCTTCCGTTGCGTTCGCTGCCGTCGCGCCAGGTGTAGATACCTCCGACGCCGGTGCTTCCGGCGATGCAGCCGGTGATGCGTTGGTCGAGGGCGGTGGTGATAAGGGCCATTTTGCCATTGCGTGAATAGCCGGTGATGGCGATTTTGCTTTTGTCGACCTCGGGCAGGGTGTAGAGATAGTCGACGACCATCTGCGTGACCCAGGCCATCCGGGCCATGGAGCCCCAGTCATAATCGGGATAAAAGCGAGCGACGTCTGGGGGGGCGTCGACGCTTCCCGGGAAGGTGCAGGAAATGTAGCCACGGGCGGTCACGTCGGCCCCGCCGGCGATCATGACGGGGAAGGGCCCCTTTCCGGGGGGAATGCGCAGGGTGACGCGGGTGGTGATTTGCTCGCCGTTGATGACGGGTCCATATTTGAGGTCGACCATTTTGGTGACGCTTCCGGGCGCCGCCGCGGCCCCGCGTCCGAAGCCGCCGAATCCACGTCCGGCGAATCCGCCGCGTCCTGCCACCCCGCCGCGTCCGGCCGCTCCGCCGCGTCCCCGCCCGGGCCCGCCTCCGGCAGCCCCACGTGCCGCCGCCGCCTGCGTCGCCGCCGCCTCGACCGCCGCGGGGTCCAGCACGGTCACGCTGTCGAGCTTCGGCTTGGGGGGAATGCTGCCGATGTCATACTTTTCCTCGAGCGCGATGATCTCCTTGCGCCGCGCCTGCCAATCGGCCGCCGTCTTCACCGGCCGGCCGTTGAGAAACTTGAGCGGGTCGGGCAATTCGTTCGAACGGGGCAGGGCGGCAAAATCCGGCGGCAGCTCCCCGGTCTTGGCCTGCCAGTCCGAAAACGACTTGACCGGCGGCAAAATCTCCGCCAGATGCGCCTCATACGCCTTCCGCTGGTCGATGGTCATCGAGTGACCAGTCCCCGGCGTCGCCTCCGCATCCCCGGTCCCCGCGGCGGAGGATTGACATCCGCTGGTTCCCGCCAAAGCCACCGCCGCCACACACGCCGCCGCCGCCAGAATTCGCCTCATGAGCATCCTTCCATCGAGAACCATCCTGCCAATTCCCGCCGCCGCCCCACAACCAAACGCCGGGGCCACCCTTTCTCTTGCACCGGACGCGCGGGGGGGGGCGGGGCGCGGGCCGGCCTTGACCCCGCTCGAAAGATGGCTTGCGCAAAAATGAAATCGACGCCGGCCTTCGCGCGGGAGATTTGCCGTGCCGAAAGATTCGCGCCCCCGCCCTCCCAATTTAACCAATTGAACCAATACCCCAATTGAACCCAGCTTTGTATCCTTCATCCCTTCGCGTCGTCGTGCTTAAGCCTGGGGCATCGAGCAGCGGGGGCGTCGGGGGGTTGCGGTGGCGATCCGGGCGGGGGGGCGGTGACAGGGGTGGGGATTGTTGTACACTGGGAAGGCGTTGGCGTGCGAGCGAGGTGTGTTGTGGCGCAGGCGAAGAATACTGTGTTTCTGTGGTATGACGGGGGTGCGGAGGAGGCGGCGCGTTTTTATGCGAGGACGTTTCCGGAGTCGTCGGTGGGGGCGGTGCATCGGGCGCCGGGGGATTATCCGTCGGGGAAGGCGGGGGACGTGTTGACGGTGGAGTTTGTGGTGATGGGGATACCGTGCGTGGGGCTGAATGGGGGTCCGCAGGTGACGCATAACGAGGCGTTTTCATTCCAAGTGAGGACGGAGGACCAGGCGGAGACGGATCGGTATTGGGATGCGATCCTGGGCAACGGGGGGGTGGCGAACGTGTGCGGGTGGTGCCGGGACAAGTGGGGGATTTCGTGGCAGATCACGCCGGCGGCGCTGGTGGAAGCGATTACGAGTCCGGACCGTGCGGCGGCGAAACGGGCGTTCGAGGCGATGATGGGGATGGGGAAGATTGATATCGCGGCGATAGAAGCGGCGGTGAGGGGGGGAGCGTAGAAAAATTGGGGGTGTTGGTTCAACCGGTTAAATTGGGGGCGGTGGCTGGCGCGGGGTTTTGCAGTAGAATGGGGGGCCTATGGCTACATTGATGTATCGCACTGCTGGGGAATCGCATGGGCCGGCGTTGGTGGCGCTGGTCGAGGGGATGCCGCATGGGTTGGGGGTGGATGGGGAGTTGATCAATACGGAGTTGCGGCGGCGGCAGGGGGGATATGGGCGCGGGGGGCGGCAGAAGATTGAGGTGGATCGGGTGGAGTTTCTCACGGGGGTGCGGATGGGGCGGACCATTGGGTCGCCGGTGGCGATGGTGGTGAGGAACAAGGATAACCGGCTGGATGATGCGGGGGCGACCCCCCCCCTGTATCGCCCCCGTCCAGGCCACGCCGATCTCGCTGGGGCGATGAAGTGGCTGACGGCGGATTGCCGGGAGGTGCTGGAGCGGGCGAGCGCGCGGGAGACGGCGGCGCGGGTGGCGGCGGGGGCGCTGGCCAAGTGCCTGCTGCGGGAATTTGGGATGGAGGTGTTCGGGTTTGTGCGCAGCGTGGGGGAGGCGCGGGGGAATTTTGAGGTGACCGAGGGGAACTGGCGGGAGCTCTTGGCGAAGCGGGACGCGTCGGAGGTGTATTGCCCCGATGCGGCGGCGGATGCGGCGATGCGGGAGTTCATCAACCAGCAGAAGATGGCCAAGGACACGGCGGGCGGGGTGGTGGAGTGCCATGTGTTCGGGTGTCCGGTCGGGATGGGGAGTTTTCTGACGTGGGATGGGCGGCTGGATTCGCGGATAGCGGCGGCGGTGGTGGGGATCCAGGCGTTCAAGGGGGTGGAGATCGGGATGGGGTTCGAGGCGGCGCGGCGGCCGGGATCGCAGGTGCATGATGAGATTGGGTTTGATGCGGGGAAACGGGAGACGGCGTCGCTGGGATTTGTGCGAAAGACGAATAATGCAGGGGGAATCGAGGGGGGGATGACGAATGGTCAGCCGATCGTGGTGAAGGGGGCGATGAAGCCGATCAGCACGCTGGGCAAGCCGTTGGCGAGCATTGATTTGCGGACGAAGGAGGCGAGCGAGGCGGGATGGGAACGGAGCGACATCTCGGCGATCAGCGCGGCGAGCGTGGTGATGGAGAACGTGGTGGCGTTCGAGGTGGCGCGGGCGTTTGTGGAGAAGTTTGGGGGGGATTCGGTGGCGGAGATGCGGGGGAATTATGAGGGGTATTTGCGGGCGGCGCGGGGGGTTGGGGAGAGCGGCGGGGGGGAGGCTGTTAGGCAGAGGTCGGACAAAACGTCCTCATTTCGGACAGGAACTGCCGAAAGCGAGTGAAGGCGGGAAGTTTTGGGGGAGTTCCGGCAACTAAGGTCGGGGGCGATTTCTTCGGCTTGTCCTGTGAAAGCCGATGTGCCGATTAGGGATTTTATGCTGGACGCTGTAAAACGCTTTGCGACGAAGGTGCTGCTGTTGCACCTGGTGTTGTTGGCGGTGGTGATTTTCGGGGTGGTGCTGGGGACGCGGCAGGTGTACACGGGCGCGCAGCGGGAGGCGCAGGAGGAGAGCGCGGCGCGGCTGGAGGTGATCGGGAAGCAGACATCGGCGGCAATCGAGACGCAATATCAGTCGATCGTGTCGGACATGGGGATTTTGCTGCGCAACGCGTCGGCGGCGACGCAGCCTGCGACGCAACCGGAGCAGACGGCGGAGACGAAGGCAGGCGCCGCGAGCACCCAGCCGGGGGTGCGGCAGAGGTTCAACCGGTTCAACGGGCGCGGCGGGGCGCGGGCCGTGGCGGCCATGTTCGCGAGCATGGGGGGGCAGCCGGTCAATGACACGATGGTCAACGACATGTGGAAGCAGTTGCAGGGGCGGATATCGCAATTGTTCGTGGTGGACAACCAGACGGGGGAGGTGACGATGTCGTTGCCGAGCGATGAGGAGGGGACGGCTCAGGCCTTGGCGACAGCGCACCTGGAGTGGTTCAAAGGGTTGAAGAGCGCGTCGATGAAGGCGTTCGCCAAGACGAACGGAAGCGAGGAGGATGCGGGATATCACCTGCTGGCGATCCCGACGGTATGGACGGATCTTCGCGGGGGCAGGGGTTTCGGGCAGGG